>CAZXGF010000012.1:82761-125155 GCA_964640185.1 uncultured Verrucomicrobiota bacterium
ATCAGCTCTTCGTGGGCCCCCGACCGAGCGGACGACATTAGGACTTCGCCAGGCTCCAGCACAAGGTTCCGATTCACGTCATGGATCAGTTTTACGTTAGCATCGTCAGTCAGATTATGAAGCCTCAAAGTGAAATCGTGAATCGATGACAGATCGAAACGGTAATAGTCCGCTTCGTCGGCATTGCCCACCCAGTCCTCCAATGTCCGGGTGTCGCTCAGTGTCCCAATGTCCCGGGCACTCCCCAGCGTATTGCCCGGGTCCGCCGGAGCCGGTAGGACCGTCAGGCTAAGGGTGTAGTTGGTGTTGTCCCCCCACGCACGGCGGTAAACGTATACGTAGTAGGTCCCAGCATTCAACCTCTGCAGGATCAGCTCTTCGTGGGCCCCCGACCGAGCGGACGACATTAGGACTTCGCCAGGCTGAACGACCAGGTTCTTATTCACGTCATGGATCAGTTTTACATTAGCATCGTCGCTCAAACCATAAAGCCTCAGACTGAAGTCCTGAATCGAGGACAGGTCGAAACGGTAATAGTCCGCTGCGTCCGCATTGCCCACCCAGTCCCCCAACGCCCGCCTATCAGTGAGGGTCCCGATGTCTCGCGCACTCGCCAGCGTCTCGCCCGGATCCTCGGGAATTACCCAATCAGACGGATACGTGTCGTGCATGAGGTTTTTTCTCACGTTGAGCAATGTCCAGGACGGAGCCTGACCATCCCACAGGCGCAGTTCAATCGCCAAAGTGCTGGTGAGACCGCCGTAGAGTGTCCAGTCATACGCGAACGGATTTGACTGAAAGCGGCCGCCGAACTCCAGGGAGGGCTTGAGGTTCACGGAGGCGCCCCCGACGCTATACAAGTATACGGTCAGCTTCGGCTCGACATACCCAACCAGGGCGACCTCCCCATCGAGCTGCCAAGTCGGCTTTATGCCTCGCAAGTCCCCGCGCGGAGTACAGAACCTGTTCCATTCCCCATTGCGCAACGTTGCTCCAAGCTCTACGCTCTCGGACAAACTAAATCCTGCCGTCACTTCCCCGCGGGCATCGGATTGAACCGCGAAGCCGACATTGAAATCCAGGACTACTTCCCCCAAGACTGGGATAGGGCCAATGAACTGAAGAAAGAACTTTCTCAAGGTCCCGAGTTTTTTTTCATGCTCATAGTGTCCCTGGACATGCGCTGTCGCCTTGAGGACCATCTCCACGCTCACAGTTCCCCTGAGTTCAAAATCAAACGAGTTCAACTTCAGCCACCTAAAATCGGCCGCCAGGGTGGAATCGTGGACGAACTCCAGGTACCCCGACAGCACCTCCACGGTCACCTCGGGTCCATCGTAGATTACTGTCCCATCAAGGCTCTTTCGGTAAGTGATCCCCACTAAAGGCTCGTCATCCATGCCCCCCGAAATCGGTGCGGGTGCCTGCCTCTCCGCGGCCCTGTAAGTAAGTCTGACGCTCCCCTGTTGCAGCACTTGCGCCAGGGCAGCAGGTTCGGTCAGCAAATCAACGGTATGGGATTCTGGATGCTTTCCCACATTGAGAACTTTTAGCTTGTACGGATCGTCCGGGTCTGTGCTGACGAGAACATCGCCCACCGAAACGCCGGGCGAATCGCCGACATAGCTAAAAGTGTAAGTGGCGCCTTCCGAGGAAACCAAGCTTAGAGGAGAATCATCATCGATGACCAAAGTATTCGCCGAAAGAACGGTCCCGTGCTCAAGTCTGAACGTCCAACTGTACCCTTCAAGATGATGGCCGAGCGTATCGGAGACTGAAAGACAGGCGGTCACACCCTCGCCGTAAGCCCCGTGGAAGTCCCGGTCGCCGGGAGTGTAAGTAAAGATGTCTTCGGAGTACGTCAGCCTTGGGTCATCGATTCCCATTTCGGGACCGGTAGCGATGGAAAACCTTATGGACTCCGGATCAACCCCGCTCTCGTCTGCCAGATGCGCTGTCAGCGCCTCCTGACGGCCAACAGCGATAGCCCCGTCTCTCGGGTTTGAGTACGTCACTGTGGGCGGCTCAGTGTCGAGCCTGCACACGCGATAGAACTTGGTCGGAAGCATAGTGTGATCAAGGTAGACCCCAACCTCCGATTCGCCGACGATGGCCTCTGCATTCAGCTGGGTCCAAGCGCCCTGAAGGTCCCCGGCCCCCTCGACATTATAGGCCTTGCCCGGCGTGGCCTCCCATGACACGGCAACTTCCCTGGCCCCTCCCTGGTAATCCCGGTTAAGGCTGATCCACGCGTGCATCCCCACAGCACGCCCGCCGTAAGCCGCGAACAACAAGCTCGTCGCGACCAACATGCCTTTCATCTGCGACCCTCCTTCCATCCTTGAACCGCTTGCCCTCGCGCCCGTGCGGTCGCTTCAGGCCCTCTGAGGGCAAAATGTCATCGGACGCAACTGCTGCCGCCAGCCGGACCCTCGGATCCTTGTCGCGAAGCAAGCCTCGCAAAGCGGGGAGGGCCGATTTTGCCTCTGCGCCGTAGGACCCGAGCACCCTCGCACTGGCGAGGCGCAGCCCGCTGTGGCCGGTTTGCACCATTCGCGAGAGCGCGGCTACGGTGGCCTCATCGGGCTGCCCGAGTTTCAACAGCGCCCATGCCGCCGCGCGGCCCGTGTCCCAAGCGGCGTTATCCACGTTTATTTTGAAGCTCCGCATGGCCGTCAGGAGAGCTCGCTTCGGGTCGGCCGACCTTGAGGGACCGATCTCCACCAGGGAGTCGATCGCGGCCGCGACCTCGCCCTCGTCCCAGCTCCGCTCGATCAGGAAAATTAGGTCCGGCAATGCGGAGGATGCCCTAGGCCCGAATTTGCCCAGGGCTCGGAGCGTTTCGCACCGCAGGTAATGAATGGACCAGGTTTCAGACCGATCGCGCTCGCGGAACACCCTTCTAAGGACGGGGATTACGGCGTCCGGCTGGAGCTGCATCTCGCCAAGCGCGAACGCGCACGTAATGCGCGCGCTCGTGTCCCGGCTGGTGTCGCCGACGACCCTCAGAAGCGCGCCGACTACCTTGGCCCGCTCGGCTTTCCGCAGAGCGCCCGCCAACCCCTTGGCCAAGTGGCCGTACCGGTAGCGCTCGGACCACACAAGTCCGAGTGTTCTCTTGGCTTCCGGGGACAGCGCCCTTGAAGAGTCGTCCAGCAGTTCCTTTATTTCCGGCGGAATCTCCCCTGCGGGTTCCTCGGTGCCACTTACCGCGGCTCCCCTCCCCATGAAACACAGAGCGGCGCACAGACATAACCGTACTGTCCCTGAGCGCAGCAGACGGACCACCATGTCTCCTCCTTTCCCGCGCCGAGCGTAACCGTGTGCTCTCAGCCGTTCAGCCGCTGGTTCGACCTCGGCATACTCGGCCCGCCAACCGGGCCGATTTCGGCTTGCTGGGGGTCACTGGCCTTTCAGGCGAAGGGTGGTCCGCAAGGCACCACCCTTCGACGCGTCAACTCACATCCTGGCCCGCTCAGGCGCCAGGATGGAGAACTCTCAAGAATCTCGCCCGGCTATCTTGTACCGCGTTTGCTTTAGCGGCGCGTACGGGTTATCGGCCGCCCAGGCCGTAGCCGTTCCTCCTGAGGTCTTCCGGGGTGGGCACGTTATGAAAGATCTGGCCGGTCGCGGGACTTATAACGAGCCAACCCTCCGCCTCTTGCTGCAATACCACTCTTGTAAAGCTCAGCCCGTCGGCACTTGGGACCTGGACGACTCTCTGGACGACACTGGCCTGAGCCGCTCTGGCCTCGGCAACCCTGACGCGCGCCTCGGCCGCCTTTTTCTCCTGCTCGCTGCCATATATTGCGCCCATGAGAGCCCCGAGCCCCGCACCGATGGCGGCTCCCTCACCGGTACGGCCGGATTGATGGCCGATAATCGCACCAGGAACTGCTCCAATGACGGCACCGGCTCCCGCCGATTCGAGTGTGGTACAGCCCGTGGAGATCAACATGGCCACCAAAGGCAAAGAAGCAACACCTAACCCGAGCTTCCAGTTTCGCATCGTTCTCTCCTCCTGTTTACGTTGGTTACCCATTGTTTTCGTTCCTTATCCTACATCCTACGTTGGATGCCTTTCTCGAATTTCTGTTTTTCCTCCACTTTTCCTTTTCATCCGGTCCGCGCGCGCCGGCAATCGCTATTCTCCTGTTCCCGGAATGCACTCTTCGGGCGAATGCCCTCGTGCGGAGACGGAGTCAAACCTTTCGCCGGGCGCTGCTGCGTCGCACGTTCTTGCTGCGCCCTATGCTACCTCAAGATGAAACTCGTCCCGCACCTGCCGCATTTGACCTTGTTTCCGGTGGTGGCGGTCGCCGGCAACTGAAGAGTAGTGCCGCACTTGGGACAGACAACATACTTTTCGATTGGCTTACCTGACTGGTGCCCGATGATTCCGCCGGCGGCCGCACCGATCAGACTGCCGGTAAGGGCCGTTCTCTCCTCGTGCGTGGTCTCGCAGCCCACCAAGGCCCCCACGAAAATGATAGCCAGAAATAAGCTGGCGACTTTCATCTTGTTCCTCCTTTCCTGGTGCAAACTTTCTTCTCGCCCTTCTTTCCTTTTATTTTACCAAACCATGTGTCATCCGAGCAAGAAATTTCTTGCCCCGTGGGTAATACCTGACTTACGGGTGGCATAGGGAGACTTCAATGCAAGAGCAGTCCGAAAGCACTGACATCCCGCGGGACGCCCGGGCGTGCTGTGCCCTTCACGACGGAAAGAGCTGCCCGCCCCCCACGTGGGAGTTCATGGGCAAGGGAGCCCCATGCCACGGCAGGCGAGGAGGGAGTCCTCCTAATTTTCCTCTCTACGCCTTTGCGTTTTCCTCCTTTTCCCTTCTTCGCTCGCGAAACTCCCCCCCGTCTCGTACCAGTTCGACGCCAACTCTTGGAGAAATATTCGGAAGCTTTGTTGCTTTTTTGCGCTCTCCGGCGGACAGTGCGATGTGGAAGCGCAACATGGCTAAGTACATGGATTCGCAAATCGGGTGAAGTATGAATCGCGTCGTGAAAGGAGCTATTTTGACGGGATAATCACGCCATCGGCGTGAACAGGATTGTTCCGGGGACGTGAAGCATTCAGTAAATCACAGGCCGGCGGGCCGCCGGGTGAAAGAGCACGAACCGCAAGGAGTCGCCGGAGAAGTATTTCGAGACCTTCCTGGTCAGTCATGGCTGGGTTGAAGAAGATATGGTCATCGTCGAGCCCCGCGTGCCGCGGGGTCAAGGGGGTTGTTGTGGCGGCTCAGGAGACACAACTCATTAGCAGAAGTCGTTGCCACCGGCAAGCCAGTATGTCAGCGGGAAGTTGAGGTAGAGCGAAAGGTCAAGGACCTTTCGCAAGGATAAACAAGATTCTAAGAATCATGTCCATCCTGTTATCCTGTCCGAGCAAATACGTCACCGAATTTATGAATCGGGGCACTAAACCCGCGTGTTCGCACAGGCCCGGTGTGTGGGTTTCGCCAATTCCCTTGCCGTGGCTGTAAGCTCTCGCATTCAAGAACCTGGCTCAGCCTCCCCGCGGCAAATCACGCACATTGAACAATAAGGGTGACAGCGGCGTCAAATACGTGTGTCCGGGAGCCGAGCGCCACGGAGGCGTAGAGTAGGCAGAGATAGGGCAGAGTCTTCGTGCGGTAAGTTTCGCGCGAGCCGGTGAAGGTTTGTTCCCCTGCGACGATTTTTTCCTTTGCAAGGAACCGATATGTTGGCCGTGTCGTCATAGGATAGCAGGGGATGTGGTTGTTTTTGAGTGGCGGGCGTCGGATGAATCCTTTGGTCGAGAAGCCCGGCTGAAGCCACGCCAAGGCGGGGCTAAGGGCCGGCAATGCAGCACTTCCGGTTGTGGGGTGGAGCCAGAGATTTAATAAATGTACGCCTCATGCGCGCCGCGGGCGGACCTCCTGTGCATTGGGGGGATTGATCCGTCCTGGAGGTCTGATTGGGGGGCTTGTGGTTGTACCGCTGGCATCTTGGCCCCCGGGTGCCCCCCCCAGGGTGGGACGCCCTTGAGACTGCCCCGCCATGGCGGGGCGGCGTTACCCTAAGCAACCTTACCCACTGAAACGCAGCCGCACGCATAGCAACGGCGTTCTTGGAATCGGCCAACAAACAGGGTATAATTGAGTTAAAGCATCAATAATTGCACCGAAGTTGTGGAACATGGCAGAGTTATCGGTGTCTAAGTTAACAGAAGTGCAGAAGGTCAACCTGGACGACGGCGTCCCCGGAGTGGAGTGTGACTCGGAGCTGATTGACCGCTATCTGGCGGGAAAGGAGGAAGCCTTCAACCGGCTGGTCCTGAGGCACCAGCGGAGAGCCGTCAACGTGGCTTATCGTTTCCTCGGCAATTACGAAGACGCCTGCGATGTCGCCCAGGAAGCTTTCGTCCGGGTGTACAAGTCTTTGAGGCGGTTCAAGAGAGATTGTTCTTTCAAAACGTGGCTTTACAAGGTTGTTTTGAACCTCTGTCGCAACAAGTACCGATGGAAAATGAGGAGAGGCGAGTTCGGGAAAATCTCGATTGATTGTCATGGAAACGATGATTGCCAGCAGCCGATGCAGATTCCCGACGACACGCTCTCCGTGGCGACGGAGATGCGGCGAAAAGAAATCCAATCGAGGATCCGGGAGTCTTTGGCGAGACTTCCGCGGAATTATCGAGAGATACTTGTTCTTCGGCACATGGAAGATTTGTCCTATTCAGATATGTCCAAGCTCCTCGGCTGTGCCGAAGGAACAATAAAATCGAGATTGCATAGGGCGAGAGCGGAGATCAGAAAACTGCTCGCAGATGTGGTGGAAAGCTGACGAGCAGAATCCGCGTCGGATTACCGATTGCATCTTCGTTCTGTTTTCCGATGGGAAGTCCGGTCCGCGGGCGATGCGTGCGGGCCGGGGGAGTGGTAGTGTATGGACTGCGACGAAATAAGACCGTTTCTCGACGATTTTGCCGAAGGCGAGCTGAAACCGCCTCACAGGCAGCAGGTCGAGGAGCATCTGAAAACATGCCCCTTGTGCCGCAAGGAGCTTGCGTCCATACGGCGAGTCATTCGCCTTCTCAAGGAATCCGGTCAGGTCGAGGAACCGAGTGACTTCCTCCAGCAGGTCAGGCAGAGAATCGAGAGGCGGCACGTTCTGGGGCGATTGTTATCGCGGCCAGCGACGGCCAGAGTTCTTGTTCCGGTGGGGTGCGTCGTCCTCGCGGCATTCGGGATTTGGGTGGCTTACAGGCAACTCTCTCCGCCCGAACGGACGACCCGCTATCCGATGGCGGAGAGCCGCAATCCGAAAGTTCTCGCCCGCACTTACCCACGTGAGCCGACCCCCGATTATCCGACCGAGGAAGCCGAGAAGCTGAGGGAGCTTGCTCGCGATTCCAAAGGTCTCGGAGAGTTAGTCCCCGAAGCGAGCCGCGAGCTGAGCATCGTGGCTCACAAGGATTTTGACGGCGACAAGGCCAAAAGCTTGGCTCAGGCGGATAAGCAAGAAAGAGGATATCACACTCGACTGGCGAGCCTCAACTATGAGGAAAATGGGCTGAGGCGGTTGAAGGCGCCGGCGAGAGGCGCGGCTGGCGCCCAAGTGTCCCCGCCTATTGCTGGCAAAGCAGGCTTGGCGGCGACAGATGCCCACGCTGCCGAAGTCGGACTTCAGGTCGAGAAGCCAAAGTCGCAGACTGAGAGCTGGGGTGCTCAGGCGGGTACGGTTTATATGCCGCAGGCGGAGAAAAAAGCTGGACTTGCTGGAGCGGGGAGGTCTATCCGCAGTCGCCAGCTCTCGCCTCCGGCGAAGGAAGCCGATGCCACGGTCAGTACCAATGGGATGGCTCTGGCGGGTGCAGACACGCCGAAAAAACTGCGTCCCGCCGGAGAAAAGGCGGAGACGACTCCCGGCGTCGCAGACGAGGCAGCCAAGAATCATTCCCTCCCCGCCATGCCAGAAAGAGGAACCACACCTGAAGGAGAGGAGGGGCTACAGAACGCCCTTCAGCTTGAGAGAGCACATGAAGAACTCCCGGTCAATGGGATCGAGGAAGGAGTGACATCAGCTTTCGATGAGAAGCACGGGAAGAAAAGAGAAGCCGCGTGGTTCGCCAATGGCGATTCGCGAGCTCGTGCGTCCGATACCGCTTTCCAAGAAGGGCGCGAGACGACTGAACATGACCAGACGTTGTCGTTCTTTAACTTCCTGTCCAGCGCCGGCAGAGTCAATGGGGGCGTGCTCCTCGCTTGGCAGGAAGCCGGGGGAGAAGCTATCCCGGAGCTCGTCCTGCAAGTAAAGGATCGCAAGAAAGCGCTTGCCCAGATCAAAAAGATGGTCGCCGACCTTGGCGGCGCCGTTGAGCCAGCCACTCGGGAAGAAAGCAAGTATATTTTGGCTTCCGGCGCCGCGTACGGGGATGCCCTTCTCGTCAAACTCAAGGCTCAAGCTTACGAGTCGGTGTTGGGCAGATTCGGTGTTCCCGCGCAGCCGTCCGTCCCGCCCGCTACGAAGCCGGAATCAGGCGAGGCCATTGAGCGCACGCAGACCACATCACAGCGGCGAGGCCCGATAACTTTCATCATCCGCCTGACAGAGGTCAACGGGCAGAATCAACCGCAGCAGTCCCCTCCAAAATAACCTCTCTCATGTTTCGGCACGTCTCGACAATCGTTTTCGCTCTGCACCCACTCCTCGTGGCCGAAAATGACGCTGGCCGGAAGGCGTGTGGCTGTGTTTGGATGGCAGAATTTGGATGAATCCTCTAAGCGAGAAGCCCGGCTAAAGCCGGCTCCCACGACGGAGCCGACCTATCCGATGACCACCAGCTGAAGCCGGTGGCTAAGGGCGGGGCAGGTCCGGCGCAAGGACGACAGGGAGGAGATTGAAGGAAGCCTGCCGGATATGCCATGATTTCGCAGCCACACCCTCGTACAAGCGCGGACCCGAGCCGCGTAAGGAGTGAACGGCAGTTGCGACATGCGCGCGGTGGCTGGGATGTCATGCGACCCAGACACAGCCGAACCTCAGCGAAATTACTGTTTGCCTTTCCTTGTTTGTGCCTATTATTATCAAGAGGATTTGATAGGCGCCGCTCGGGGGCGGGTTTATTGTCGCCCTGCGCAAAAGAGAACATCCCGATTCCTTAACGCAAAGGCGCAGAGGCGCAGAGGGAAGCGATGCTCAGTCTGGGAATTGATACTTCCACAAGGACAGGGGTTTTAGCCCTCGTGCAAGACGACCGGCTTTTGCTCGAGGACACAATTGACGCGAAGCTGAATCACTCAGCGAGACTGCTGCCGACCCTGGAATCAGCTCTGGAGAAAGCAGGTCTCTCGCTCGCTAAGCTCGATTGTATCGGCGTCGGCGTTGGCCCCGGCTCTTTGACGGGGGTCCGTGTGGCAATCGCCTTTGGCAAAGGATTGGTCTTTGCCATTCGCAAACCGCTCGTCGGGATATGTTCCCTTGAGGCAATTGCCTACCGGCGAAAAGACTATCCGGGGACCATGTCGGTTGTTGTTGACGCCAAGATGGGAGGGTATTACCACGCCGCATACAGATTTCAGATTTCGGATTCCGGATTCCGGATTGGGGACCTCGGCCCCGAAAACCGCAAGGAGGCCGTTGGGGGGCCGCGCCAATCCGCAATCCGCAATCCGCATTCCGCAATCGAGGAGGTTAGTCCTCTTTGCGTTGTGGACAGGGAACAGCTTCCCCGAAAGCTCACGCCCGCGTCCCTCATCATCAGTCCGGACTCCGAAGCGATTTCGCCGCACCTTGCCGCACGCCTCCCGGCCGATTGCGAGATGGAGAAATATCCTGTTTTCCCCAGCGCGGAATACATCGCTCGCAGAGCGAGCCTTGAAGTAGCAGGCGGCACTTTCCACCCGGAGAAAATGGTGGAGCCGGTTTATCTTAGGCCCGGTGTTCCCAGAAAAATGAAACTTCCTTGACGAGAATCTCGCGAAGTAATGCCTGGCTGAAGTTTTGCCATAAGGGAAGATGGCGGAGATTGCGAGGAAAATGGGACATTTTTGAGCCGTTGGGCGAAGAGATGCCGAAAAATTGATTTCCCCCCTTTTTTTGTATTGATTCTTATATGGGTTATGATACCATGGTGTATAAGAACAATGAGCCCCTTATCACAAATCAGCCGCGCCCAGGCGCGGCAGCGCATTGCGCAATTGGCCAGGCAACGGCAGGCGGTCGAACGGGTGCTGTTGGGGCGGTGTGTACTTCTGAAGGGCACCCTCATCGAAGTGCAGCGTACCTGCGGGAAGCCGCGGTGCAAGTGCGCGCGTGGTGAGAAGCACACCTGCCGGCAGCTTTCGGCCAGCGTGAAAGGCAAGACCCGCACCTGGAACGTGCGGCGTCGCTACTTGGCGAGGGTGAAACGGCTGACGGAGAACTACCGCCGTTTCCGTCGCGCCCGGGCGGCGTGGGTTCGGCTCAATGCCCAGATGCTGGAACTGATGAACGAGATGGAGGCGGCCCGCACCGTGCCGGATTTTCGAGATGAGTGCAGACCTAAAGAAGGTTAAGAAAAGGACGGCGGCGTTGCGGTCGAGGCGCCGTATCACCCACAGCAGGGGCTGCTAACCCGATATGGAGTCGTTCTGCCGCTCCTCACCGGGGCTGATGACCGCCTCGTGGTTTTCGGCCCCGGAGATGAACTGACCTTGACCTTTCCCGCCCCGCCGGAGGTTTCTTCCGGGCAAAAGCGAGATTACGTGCTCAGACTGGACGGCTGGATTAAGGACGCCAATCCGAGCACGTTTACGGGTGACCGAGTCGAGCCTCTCCCCTATCGAGCCATGAAAGGATACCCTTTCGGCGCCGAGGAAGGAATAACCGACGACCCCTCCTATGCGGAATATCTGAGCCGCTACAACACCCGCGTTTTGAGACGAGATGCCGTGACCCTGCGCTGGAGCGGGCTGACCGGCCCTTGATATGTCGGCTCATCGCCGAATCTTGACACCGTGGTTCCTGCGCGCTATCATCGCGGAGGTGGTACGGCGAAATGCTTTCGAGTGACAACGTGAAGGTTCAAAACAAAGGGACAATCGGAGCGCACCGCGGCCCTCGAGCTAATACTCACTGAGGGGAAAAAGAACCGGCAACACGGGAGGACATAAGGATGTCTGTCAGAGTTGTTGTTCTCGGCGCATTCCTGTTTTTCCTTGTCTCCAATCCTTCGTCGCCGTTCGGTGCAGAGTGGTTCGTTAGCGGCTCAGTTACAGAATCGGGGGACGGGAAAACGCCGGAGACGGCATTCAAAACGATCCAACAAGGGATTGAGGCCGCAGGGGAAGGGGAAAAGGTGTGGGTCTCTGCGGGTCACTATGCTGAAAAGCTGTTGATGAGGAAAAGCTTATCGCTGATCGGTTCCGGGGCTGACGTGACGACCATAGACGCAGCGTCAGGGCCCTGTGCGGTTACTTTCACCGGTCGGAGGTACGAAACTGTGTCTCCAAAGGACCCGCCGTTTGAGAGGGAAAGGACCCACTTCAGGATAGAGGGTTTCGCGGTCACAAACTCCAACACTGACGCGGTGGGAGCGATCTATTGTTCCTATGGCTCTGTCACAGTCAAGGATTGCAAGATCACGGGGAATTCCGCGACTTTCGGTGCAGGAATCTTCCTCGACGAATCTTCGGCGGTTATCAGCGGTTGCGAACTAAGCGGCAACTCTGCTGCGGAGGGTGCCGGAGCGATATATGCCTGGGCGTCGGAAGTCGTCGCCACAAATTGTGTGATCAGCGGAAACAGCGCTCCGGAGGGCGGGGGACTCTTCTGCTGGTCCTCCGAGCCGCGGCTCGTCCGCACCGTCGTGTCAAAAAATGCAGCAGAACAAGGAGGGGCGGTCTTCTGCGAGGAAGGCCCAGTAGTTCTTGTCAACTGTACGATTGCCGACAATTCGGCGAGCGAAGGAGCGGGGGGCGTTCACTGCCAGGAGGTCGCTCCTCGACAAGCGCTTCCCCTGGTAATGAATTCCATTGTATGGGGCAATGGCCTGGCATTTTCCGGTCGTCTGCGCCCGGAGGTAAGTTACTCAAACATTGAAGACCCATCTTTCTCGGGCCTGGGCGGAAACATATCAACGCCGCCCATGTTCGTTGATGCCGCCAGCGGGGATTACCATCTCAAGTCCGGGTCACCGTGCATAGATGCCGGCAACCCTGACCCAGTTTACAACGACGAGGATGGTTCTCGGTGCGACATGGGGGCTTTTGGAGGAACGGGTAACATAGAGGGTGTCGGAGAGTACGCCAGAATGGCCCACGTGACCATCGAAACCGACTCGGAGGGTCGCAGGTGCATTGTTCTATATTGGCTTGGCGGCCCGTCGGCAGGATTCATTTTACAGTGGAAACAGTATATCCACGAACCCTGGCCTCCTGGCATAAGCGTGGAGGCGGACCAGACCGGGTTGCACAGATGGGTGGATAGATATGTAACAGAGTTACCGGGCCAACTGTTTTACAGGGTTGGAACGGTCGAGTGAAACACTGGCATTTCGGACGAGGTGAAGTGAGATGAACAGAATACGACCTGTGGATATTATGGCCCTGGCGCTTTGCGCGCCGTTTATCGCGGTTACGGTCCCTCCGACGCTTTCTCAATCGAGAGAGAAGATCCATCGTGCAAGATGCATCAGCAACATGAAAACGCTCTGGGGCGCTTTCGCAGCCTTCGCCAGGGAACACGACGGGCATCTCCCGGCAGGAGGGCGGTGCGACAGAAATATGGAATTCGACTGGACATGGGGAGGCAACATCATTTCCGTTCCGCAGACCGATCCGGCAGCGTGCATCAGGATACGGATAGAAGAAGGGGCGCTGTGGCCCTATGTCACAGGAATGGAGCGGGTCGGCCACTACGGGGGCGGCCGCGGGATGAAAGCAGACTGGTACGCGGACCCGCGAAAGAACATCTACCTGTGCCCGACGGTCGGCCCCGTGGGAATGAAACGCGGACTGAGCTATTCGATGAACTACCACCTGGATGACCAATCCACTGTGCTCATGGGAGTGAGGGTGTCCCAGATCAGGAACCCTGCGAAGAAGATCCTGCTGGTTGACGAGAGCGAGATGACGCTTAACGATGGCAGCTTCATCCCCACAGGGCACGAGAATGACATAGCCGACCTCGACGGCTGGCTAAGGCACGCTGGAGGGACGAACCTGCTTTTCTGCGACGGGCATATTGACTGGATCGAGGCGACAAAGCTCTTGCAGATTATGAACCGCGACGACCCGGAGTGGTTCGATCCTTATCGGTAGGCGATAGTTACGGGATAAGAAAGAGCGCGCTTACACGTTGTGCCGGCAGCCTTTCTTGGGGACGCTCCTGACACAAAAATGTGCCCCACATCCCGGCCGTGGCGCGGGAGTGATCTAATTCTCTTGCTTAAAAGAGCTGCAAGTCCGAGAAGGCGGGTCGGGGTGTATCTGGCGGAGAGACTGGGATTCGAACCCAGGGGACGCAAAGCGTCCAACGGTTTTCGAGACCGTCCCATTCGTCCACTCTGGCATCTCTCCGCGGCTTACTTCAACTGGCCAAGAACTGGCGAATGCGAAGCAACCGCGCTCCTGCCACCTTGCTCGGCGGAAAGGCCTTCACGAAGGAGCAGGGGCTTGGCACATCTGCCTGCCCGGCGGGAGCATCTCCCTCCGAGCCGAGTCGTCCCCTTTCACTGGAAGAGAGCGGCGGCGCCTACACGTTATCGTTCCGTCTGAGCTTGTGAAAGAACTCCTTTAAGATAGCTGCACATTCCTGCTGCCGAACGGCGGAGCAAAACTCGACGCGGTGATTCAATCCGGGAATTGCCAGCAGATTGCCCAGCGACTCGACTCCGCCGGCTTTTGGGTCTCTTGCGCCGTAGCACAATCTGCTGACCCTCGATAGAATCAGCGCCCCGCAGCACATCATGCACGGCTCGACGGTAACATAAATGGTGCAATACTGCAACCGCCAGTTTTGGAGATGTTCTTCGGCCTGGGTTATTGCGATCATCTCTGCGTGAGCGGTGGCGTCGTGAAGCATCTCGACTTGATTATGGGCGCGGGCGATGATTTTTGGCGGTTCGGAGGGAGCTTTGTGCACGATGACCGCCCCAACTGGGACCTCGCCCTCCTCGAAAGCCTTTCTCGCTTCTTTTAGGGCTTCGCCCATGTAGAACTCGTCGTTTTTTTGAATCTCGATCGGCCCCACCATTCTTTCCTACGATTCCGGCGCTGGTTGAAATGCAGCTTGGCCACGCGGCGTTAATCCGGCTCAGGCGCCGTGATAGCCCCTTCGGGCAAAACCGCGGCGCGCCTGACATTCGCCCGGCTTAAAATCTCATCTAAACTTTGCCTGAGGTTGAGGACGGGCCGCAAGCCCATTTTTTCGACGACCGCCCTGTCAAGACAAGAATACAGATATATCTGACAAGTGTCAGCCTTCGCTTTGAGCGCAAGAGCGGTTCCGCCGTTCATGGAATAGTTTTCGAGGAGAGCTTTTCGCATAGTGGTGGCATCCTTATGCTGAAACCACTGGAGGAAGCTCTCTGAGCCGATGCCGTCCTCGCAGGACGCGAGAACCAGAAGGACGCCGCCCGGCCTCACGAAAGCGAATGCGTTATCAATAGTCTTATGCGTCTGGATGAAGTTGACATCCTTTGGGTGACCACCGCAACTTGCGATGACGAGGTCGCTTCTTCGCTCGGACGGCACGCGGGTTTTGAGGAGGAATTGGCACGCCCGCCGGTGGCTTTCCATCCAATCCCCCGCTGAGATATGGGAGATTTCTCCGTGGCGGTTAAGGCAGAAATTCACGACAAAAGATGGCGGCGCCATCGCGGCAGCCTCCGTAAGGTCCTCGCTGAGGGGGTTGTTTAGGTTGCCCTTGAAATCCCCAATCTTGGAGAGGGAGCCCCCGGCAAACTGCACGAAGAGCCTGTGGTTTCTCAAAATGCCCTCCTCTGACGCCAAGCCCGGAAAAATCGCCTTCCGCCCGCCGCCGAACCCGGCGAAATAGTGAAAGCTGACGCTCGTCAGAACGATGGACATCGCGGCCTCGAGGTATCGCCTGTTGAGGCGAACTGTCGTTCCGCGAGAGGTCACGCCAAGGTGGACGAGGCGAGACTCGTCGCGGCAATCATGGTGGAACAGCCTCAGACGGCGTATGGCTTCCCCTCCATAGATGGTGTAGTTCTCTTCGTCCGCATGCCGGCTGTGCGCTCCGTATGCTATGAGAAGAAACATTCTGCTGTCCGGAAGGCCATAGGCGTTGAGGTAGTTTAACAGCAGCGGCAGCACGACCGGATACATGCAGCGGCGAGTCTTGTCGGAGACAACGATTGCCACCTCTCCGGAAGGGGGAATGATTCTTCGCAACGGCTGCGAGCCGATTGGATTCTCCAGAGCAGATATGAAGGCATCGTCAACATTCTCCAGAGCGCGAAGGAGAGGCGGCTCGACCACCTCCACCTCAACGGAGGGTTGTATCTCCACCGGCAGTTCGCCCTTTCCGTATTTCAACTTGAAAAGCATGAGGTCCCTCAGAATATCGTTGTGACGCGGCGTAAGCCGTGAGCCTCCGCAGCGCGTTTGACTTTTCGCCTGAGCTCGTTCACGTATCGCTCTTTTGCGACAGCATCGAAGAGAACCTCCCGATAGCGAGGAATCAGCCGCGGAAAATGCTCGAAGAGCATATTCCTGAGCGATTGCCACACTTTGGGGCGAAGGTTCAGTTTATCAACATAGACTCGCGTCAAGGGGAGCCTTGAAGCCTCCGCCATCAGCCGGCTGATATTCTCCGTCGTATCCGACAGAAAAGGCAGAAGAGGGCCGATGAACAGCCAGATTTTCGTTCCCTTGCCAGCCACCGCTTTCAGAGACTGAAATCTCTGAGCGGTGGGCGAAGCTATCGGCTCGATGACTCGCCGCAGGTCCTCGTCAAAAGTCGTCACGGTCATGCCCAACTCCACGTTCCTTTTTCCTCCGAGGATGTCGAGGTCTCTCAGGACTAATGCGCTCTTGGTCAAAATGGATACGTCATACCCGCACTCCACGAGCAGTCGGAGGCAGTTGCGGGTGAGGTGGTATCTACTTTCCAAAGGCTGCCACCCGTCGCAGACCGAACTGACCATCACACTCCCCACCCGCCTTCGCGGAAGGCGCCGGAGCAGAACCTCCGCGATATTGACCTTCACGTCAACAAACTCGCCCCATTCCTCCTCGTGGTTGGTGAATCTCGCCATGAATCTGGCGTAGCAGTACCGGCAACCGTGCTCGCATCCGACGTAGCAATTGAGAGCGTAGTCCGCAATCGCGGATTTGCTGAGAGCTGTCTTGCAAAGAATCTCTGAGACCCTCATCATGACAGAGATTATATCGCATGGCAGAGGCTTGTTGGCGAGGTTTTTGGTAGGGCAATGACTTATGGGAGGATGTGGTCGCCACCCCCGGCGGCCCCATAGAGGGTGCATATCACGGTGGTCAGGTTATCTCCATTGTAAACCAGCCTGTAATCGTCGTAATCCGCGGTCCCACTCACAGGACACTCGAAGATCTCGCGTTTGCGAACGTACCCATTGTTGAAAAGTGTGTTTCGAAGGACGACGCCGTTTGTTCCCCCTGTCAAGAGGGCGCCGGTCTCTATCTCGTACAGGTTCGCGGCATGGAATATGACCCTCATGTTCTCTATGCAGAAAGTTTTCTGTGCTTCCATTCGGGCTTTCACGAAAGATGGAATGGCGATCGCCGCAAGAAGGCCGATTATAGCCACCACAATCATTATCTCGATGAGGGTAAAACCTCGCACATATCTCGGCGTCAGCTCCGGGCACTGTTTGGTCATGGTCATGTCCGTTGGTTCAATTCGCTCCCCCCGGCTGGCAACCTGAACAGTTTGCGGGGGCACTGCTTACAAGCGGGCGGTTTTCCGCAGAAAAACTCCGTCTCCGGCGTCTCTACACTTTTGCCACCCGTCTTTTCCGAAGGATGCTCTCTGAGCACCATTCTTGTGGGCTAAAACTCCCTCCCACGGCCGTTAGACAACCGAAAACACCACTTGGTTTTCCGATGAGGGGAGCATCGGGCGTGCCAATGGAGAAATCGGCTGACCACGATTACGCAACCCACACTCTCGCAAACAATTAGGCTTGTGGGAGTTTTTCGCGAGCTTTCCTTCGCCGCACAACGGGTTATCAAAGGTGAAAAAACAGGTCGAGATATTCTCACTTCTGATAATCAATCCTCCGCCAGCGGGAGACAATCGCCTACCTCATTAGCGGATTTCGCATTTCGGATTAGCGATCGGTCGCGCTCTTCTTATTTACTGGGCCTTTGCGCCTCTGCGCGTCTGCGTTAAATTCTTTCTGCCTCCTCCATCCGGACAGCTCTTGGTTCCGTGGGTGTGGCTCCATTTGAGTGGCCGAATTGTCCCTGGACCCAGCCCGTGCGGGAATCTCGAGCCCGTCCGTACACTCGCTTTTACAAGGAGAAGAAAACGCCGGGCTATTCGAACTGGCCTCGAGGAATCTTTCGAGTCGTCACGCACATATCTCGCCCTTTCAGGGCTCATCATTCTTGAACGTGGGCCCTTTCTCAGGGCGTTGCCCTGAGCTTTATTAAGTCTGCCCTTACAGGGCGACCGCAAATCAGCGCCAAGTTCTGGAACGGTGCAGTATTGAGGAACGCGCCCTTTTCCTCAAGGGGGACGCGAAGTGAGTGCCCAAGCCCTGAAAGGGCGCAATATTCTAAGCCCAGGGCAACGCCCTGGGGAAATAGCACGCGATGAAATACAAAAGCCCTGAAGGGGCGTAATAGGCTCATCCTCAATACACGGTTCGCTCCGGACACACGACAGCGGACCCGCGTGCCACCGAACCGCAGCCACACCTGGTTGCGTTGCCGGCTTGACTTTTGCTCCGGCCGTGTGAGATTGTTGTTCCTCAAACTCAGAGAGTATGAGAACGCGAAAACAGACGGCGTGCAGTAATAACGCCTGCTGGGGCATGGATTGAAGCCCGGCTGCGAGAGAAATGATGTGCGAGCCGATGGACAAATCTGAAAGGACTACAGCGGTCGAGGTCTGCTCCCTGTGCAAGGTTTTCACCGACCCGAAGCGGGAGGAGATACGGGCGGTGGATGGCATCAGCTTTGAATGCTATCAAGGAGAGATTTTTGGCATTCTCGGGCCAAACGGGGCGGGGAAAACGACCCTTCTCAGGTTGATTGCCACCATCCTTGCCCCGACCAGCGGCTCGGCTCGAGTTTGCGGATACGACGTGGTCAACGAGCCGGACAAGGTCAAGAGGACAATCGGCTTCCTTTCGGGGAGCACAAAGCTTTACGCGCGTCTGACGCCTCTGGAGACGGTACGTTATTTCGGAAGGCTCTACGGCATGGAGAAATCGTTGATAAAGAAGCGGTCACGGGAAATCTTCGAGGTTCTGGGTATGGAAACTATCCGGGACAGGCAACTTGGGAAGCTCTCGACAGGGGAAAAGCAGAAAGTCTCCATCGCGCGGTCTCTCATCCATGACCCGCCGGTGCTCATTCTTGATGAGCCTACTGCGGGGTTGGACATCGTTTCCAGCAAGGCTATCATCAACTTCATCCGGTCGGCTCGTCAGGAAAGTAAAACGATAATCCTCTCCACGCATTACATGACCGAGGCCGAAGAGATGTGCGACAGAATAGGTCTTATCAACCGTGGCAGATTAACGGCGATGGGAACCACAGATGAGCTGCTGTCAGCCTCCGGAACGAGTTCTCTCACCGAGGCTTTCTTTCATTACTTGAGCGGAAATGGCGAATGAAGCTTCGTAACGTCAAGGTAATCTTCCTGAAGGAAATGTTGGAGACGCTCAGGGATAAGAGGACCCTGATGGTCATGATCCTGGGCCCGGTTCTTGTCTATCCGGTCCTGATACTGGCCTTCTCGCAGATGCAGAGCATCCAGGAAACTCGCCTCCGGGAGCGCCCAACCACCGTCTATCTCCTTGAAAGGAGGAGTTGGCCCAAGCTAAAGAAAGCACTTGCCGAGGAACCCGCCCTTAGAGTTGTGGAGACGACGGAAAGCCGCCTGAAAAATGAAAACGACGTGCTGGTGAAGTTTGACAGCCGGCGGGCGAAAGAGGAAAACCGCGAGATACCGAGCGTCGTGCTGACATACCGGCAGACGAACGTTCATGCCGAAAAGGGGAAGGAAAGGGTACTGGCAGCGCTGGAGAAGTATGCCAGAAAAGTCGCCAGCGAAAAAGTTGAGCTCAGCAAAGGGGAGCGATATGTCTATCCCCTCATCATCGAAGAGAACAACCTCTCTTCGCCGTCGGAGCGACTCCGGTCGGTTCTGGCGATGACCCTCCCCATGATTCTTGTGCTTATGACCATCGCCGGGGCGATGTACCCGGCGATAGACACGACCGCCGGTGAAAAGGAGCGAGGAACGATTGAGACAATTCTCGCTTCCCCCGCCGGAAGGGACGAGATCGTTTACGGGAAATTCCTGTCGGTGTTTTTGATTTGCATTGCGACAGGGCTTCTCAACCTTGTGGCAATGAGCCTGACGTTCGTACACGTTCTCGGGGGGGTCTCGGAATCCATTGTGCGTGTTAGCAGCGTGGCGCTGGTTTTGGTCTCGCTCGTTCCGCTGGCAGTTCTTTTCAGCGCCTTGATGATGGCTGTTTCGACTTATGCCCGCACTTTCAGGGAAGCGCAGAACTACGTCACCCCGATATATCTTTTGTGCCTGATCCCCGCGATGATGTCCGTCCAGCGGGGATTCGAGCTGAACGATTTCCTCTGTCTTGTCCCCGTGATTAACATGTCGCTGTTCTTCAGAGAAGTCATGGAAGGCAGTTACATTGCCAGACACATCCTTCTGGTCTTCGCGTCCACGAGCGTTTATGCGAGCTTGGCTCTTCGCGCCGCGGTAAAGCTTTTTCGGGACGAGAACGCTCTCTTTTCGCTGGAGAAGCCGTTCGCTTTGTTCGTGCGCAGACGGGTTCTGAGAGCGAAGCCGAACCCCTCGCTCGGCGAAGCGGTTTTCGCTTGCATGCTGGTTTTTATCCTTTTCTACTACGTCTCGCCCGGTTTTCAAGGGGTGTCCATCGGCGGTCGCAGTTTTGTCTGGGGAACGATGCTGTCGGAATGGCTGCTGATTCTCCTGCCGGTGCTTCTTTTCGCGAGGTACCTCAAAGTTGACTTTCGCAACACTTTCAGTTTCAGGAAATTCAGCCCTGTGCACGTCTTTGCTGTGTTGCTTATGTTCGTGGGAAGCTTCTTTCTGCTGCTGGAACTTGCAGTGCTGCAGAAGCATTTCATTCCTGCTCCGGTTGAGTTCTCGGAGAAACTGACAGCCGGCCTAAAGCGGGCGGATTTCTGGCTCGCTGTCATGGCGATAGCTGTTTCCCCCGCGATTTGCGAGGAGATAATGTTTCGGGGATTCGTTCTGGCGGGCTTCGGCAAGTTCTCTCGCTGGCCGAGGATTCTCATCAACGGCATCCTTTTCGGACTGTACCACCTTCTTCTTTTCCGCATGCTTCCGACGGCTTTTCTGGGGGTGGTGATTGCCTTCCTTGTAGTGTATTCCGGTTCCATATTCCCCGGGATGTTGTTTCATCTGACGAATAACTTCGTGGGTTTAGCTGTCATTTACTTCAGCACAGAATCCGCAGCCTTCTTCAAGGAGATTGGTCTGGGGGAAAACGCCGCGGACTGGTTTGAAGGGAAGGTCCATTTGCCGTGGTTTTTGCTCGTGGCGTCGGCAGCGGTGCTTTTCGCAGGGGCCGCTTTGACGTGGAGATTTCGCCCCAGGGAGAAACGCTCTTCCGCAGGTGAAACAGCCGACAGCACACCTGGTCAAGTTTCCAACGAAGAGGAGATTCAGCAGAGATGATTACGTGGCCGGTCGCCCTATTCGCCGCCCTTCCCCAGACACTCGATGAATGGGTCCGGGTGTTCCAGTTTTTCGTCGTGCTCTATTTTTCCATCTCTTTTCACGAGTGCGCCCATGCCTGGGCGGCGAATCGCAACGGGGACGATACGGCTCGCCTCATGGGGCGGATGACCCTCAATCCTATTCCGCACATTGACATCATCGGCACGGTGATCATTCCGGTGCTGTTCTTCTTCTCAGGGGGATTCAGGCTCATCGGTTGGGGGAAACCGGTGCCGGTTAACCCTCTCCGGTTCAAGAACCATCGCCGGGGCGAGATCGAGACCTCTCTCGCTGGCCCCCTTTCCAACCTTATTTTGGTCGTCGCGTCGCTGCTGGTGATGAGGCTGGTTTTGAAGTTTGCTCCGGGGTGGCATTTCGTCACAGAGTTCCTGTGGCAAGTGGCTGCACTCAACATGGTGCTATGCTTGTTCAATCTTATCCCCATCTATCCTCTGGACGGCTCGCACATCTTGAAGATTCTTTTATCGAGGGAAGCTGCCGAGAGCTACGACAGGTTCATCACACCTTACGGATGGATCATCCTTCTGCTGCTGCTGAATATCCGGGCGTTAGATTTCATATTCGTTTTTGGCGACTGGATACTCCGTCGGCTCGGCGGTTTTGGGTAATGCGCGTGGCGGTTTATGTCTCGCTGGCGGCGAGGGAGGGAACGACTGCGGGGGGCTCTCCACCCGACGAGAAACGCTGACCGAAATGTCCGAGTCATGCAACCAGGGGCTTTTCGGGACAGCCGCCGGCCTCCGGACAGCCGTTCTCGACAGAACACGGAAAGAGCGCTTCTCGTCCCCCTCTCAGAACGTCCACGACACGTTCAGCCCGCCGAAGAAGTTCTCCTCCTCGTCGGCGTAGGCTTTTCTCAGATCGCTGTCGAGGAGACAGGAAAAAGCGATGAAGGGTGTCAGCCCAAAGTTCGAGCCGAGGTCAAACGTGGTAAATAGCCGCACCTCCAAGTCGCAGAAGGAAGCAGCATCAATAATAGGCTGCCTGGAGCCGAAGTAGTAATTGCAGAATTCCTCCGAGGCGAAGCCAATTGAGCCTCGGAGCTTCCAGTCCAAGTTGTATTGGGGCTGAGTGTAAGTGGCGGAGACCCGCCCGTACCATCCCTCGACCTCATCCAAGTCGTAGTAAAACTCCACGCTCGGCTCGAGGAAGACTTTGAATGCCCCTTTGGCGTACAGCTCCTGAGTGGATTTTCTCAGCTCGTCGGGCGTATTCGGATAGGTGTAGAACGCGTACCCGAGGGAAAGATCGAGCAGCCTCGTGGGGACCGTGTACTGCAGCACGTAATCGAGCTCGCTAAACTCTCCCTTTGAGTCAATGCCGATGTCCGCTCTATCGGTCATGTCCATCGAACCCCAGACGCGGGCGCCGAAGTTGCCATAGGTCAGGTAGAAATCTGGCTGGGCAACGAAATCGTCGTTCTGAACATATCCTCTCCAGATGTACTTGCTGGCAATGGTGAGGTCCGCTCCTCCGCGGAGCCTGGTCCTTCCGGCCCGCTGTGAGTAACCATTCGTCGCCCACAGGCATAACGCCAAAACCGCAATGACCGTCAGCAGGCTTGTACCCACTCTATCGTTCCTGCTCATTTCGTCCTCCTTCTTTGTTCTTACCGCAGGGCTGTTAAGGTCTGTCCTCACAAAATCGGGGCTTCTTCTGGTGATTGGCGCGACAGCCAACCTTTAATATAGACTTACGAGGTGGCATTTTGTTCATTTTCAGACATCAAAGTTCACGCCCTCGAGGTGCAGCAGAGCCTTCTTCACGTCCAGCCCGGCGGAGAAACCGCCAAGTTTGCCGTGCGAACCTACCACGCGATGGCAGGGCTGAATTATCAGAAGAGGGTTTTTTCCGCAGGCGTTGCCGACGGCCCTATAGGCTCGCGGTTTCCCCACTCTTTCGGCGAGCCACCGGTACGAGCGCGTTTGGCCGTACGGAATCTCCCTCATCGCAGACCACACCGCTTTCTGAAAGAGGGTGAATCCCTCCAGCTCCACCGGATAATTGAACTCTACTTTTCTCCCTGAGAAATAGGCGGCGAAAGCCGCCCTCAGGCTTTTCTCGAGGCGCGGATCTCGGGTTTCGGGGATCGGGGATCGGGTTTCAGGGCTCGCCAAGGTATCATCCAGACCCCGGACCCCAGACCCCAGACCCCAAACCCCACGCTCTCCGACTGCCTTACCGAGCAACTGAACCCGAGTAACCTTGCCGTTGCGGTAGCAGACCAGGAGTCTGCCGAACTGTTTTGGGAGGCTGATGGTGAATTCGCTCTCAGGAAAAGGGTTTGTTTTCAAACCTTAGTGTTCCAATTCATGAATTCGGCGACCTATTCTTCCTCTGACAGGATAACAGGATGAATGGCATTTCGGATTTCGGATTCCGGATTCCGGATTCCGGCTCTCCTATTTTCGATTTCGGATTCCACATTCCGCAATCTGCAATCTGCAATCCGCAATGGACCGGTTGTATGTCCTGAGCCACCCCAACAACCCGCTCGAGCCCGCGGCACGCGGGGCTCGACGATGACCATATCTCTTTCGACCACGCCACGAGTGGGCAGGAAGGTCTCGAACCACTTCTCCGGCGATTCTTTCCTTGCGTCTTTGCGAGAGGCCTCCCGTCTTTCCATTTTCCCCCGCCAAGACGCCAAGGGCGCCAAGGTTTTCAAGCGCGCCGGCCTGCGATTTACTGAATGCTTCACGTCTCTGGAACAATCCCGTTCACGCCGATGGCGTGATTATCCCGTCAAAATAGCTCCTTTCACGACACCATTCATACTTCACCCGATTTGCGAATCCCTGTACTTAGGTAGAAGATTCGGGATTTTTCTTCCGCTTGACATTCACAGGCGCTCGGCTACCGACTTTTGCCTTTCGGCTTCTCGCACCATCGCATGCGTGCTTGCCAATCGCGCAGGTACTGCTCCCGCCACCGGTTGACGGTCCGGGCGCCGGCGTTGCGTCCTTCTTTGTATCGCGGGTCTGGGTCATCCCTCCAATAATGCGGCCGACGAGGATCGGCGACAAAGCAACCGCCCCAGTGATGCTTTGTGGGGTCATTGGGGTCGCCTCGCATCAGATACAAAACTGACGGCGTGTCTCCCATTTTCACGTCTTTTTTCTTGCCATAGTAGAAGTCGCCCAGCGCCCCGTGACCTTTGACGTGCCGCTCGACGAAAGCTCGATTTCCGAGGTCGCCGCTCTGATTTCCGCCGACATACATTCCGCGAAAGGTGGTGTCGCTTTCGACCCACCACAGATCGCGGTGCCTGTTGTAGAGGTAGTTGCGGGCGTTCCGGTCCGAGCGTGTGTTCCAGGACCCAATGGAATAAACTCGAATCTTAGTCTTGATGCCGGGGTCGTCGTGGACTGCCTGGGCGACATCGGTGATAGAGCCCCACACGAGAATATATAGCGGCCGCGGGTCGTCCCTTTTCGCCTGCCGAATAATCCATTTCGAGCCTTCGGTCGGAGTGCTGTAGCCCTGCGGAGGGGCGGGGTCGGTGGCGCCTTGCTTGGTTACGGCGCGAAGTTGGTCGGGGCCGGGGAATCGCCTCGAATGTGAGCGGAGGTTCTTATAATCCACCTCGTACGCGGCAATTACGTCGAGGATGTCCTTCTTGCGCCCTTTTCGAGGCGGTGAAGAAATGAGTCCTTCCGTGTCGAAAACGTCGGCATAGACTAAATAGTGGACCATGGATTGGAAATCGTCCGGGTCGCTGCCTCCGATGTCCGTTGAAGCCACCACCCGCAGCCGCTCCCCTGCGAGAGCGCCTCCGGGAGGGTTTTCCACGGCAGACACCGCCGTGGAAGCGAGGCAGATGCCGATGAACACCGGCGACGTTTTTGCCCGGCCGGAAACTGCGCGTCGAATTGTGTGAAGAAGCCTTGTTCCCAATAAGCCCGCAGACATGATTACGTCCCTCCCTTTTTGGTTCAGTCAACTCGCGTGATTAGCACCACCCAGTCCTCTGACGCGGAACGGCGGGGCGCGCCGAGGCCGACAACTCTGCCTCCCCTGAGCGAGCTTCTTCCGCTTTCAAAACTCCCGACTCGCGGGTTATACCAGCGTTTCTCGAATCTCCCCCTCGCCTTGCCGAGATCCAACCGGCCCCCCTTGCTCGCATCGGGTAGATATACGGCATAGACTTCCCCGACCTTTGCGAACACCTGGCTTCCCGGGTCCGAAGCCGCCGGGGGGCCGCTGAGCAATTCGTCGTGCGGTTCCATCTCCCAGAAAGGAAGGTTCTCCTCCATAAACTTCCGCGCACGCCAAGTCCATAACCACAGAGGTTCATATTGACTGAAATCCTCGGTATCCAGCCTTCTGTCAAGGAAATGTTCGGTATGGCCCCCCGAAAGGAAAGTCGGCCAAACGATTTCTTTGCGTTGAGCGGCGAGGTTATCCTTCGTCGTCCACCGCAGCTCGTCCAGGCAGATGGGGAGGGGTCGTCCCGCCGCCTTCGTCTTTTTCCGCCACTTCTCGACCTCGCGGCCTTTGCCGGCGAGTTCCTTATAATACTGAAACGATGTTACGCTGAATCGCTTATCTCCGAGGAAAGGCAGCCAGGCGGGCTCCGGATTCTTGCCCTTATGATGAACGGTAATCGGATGGTCGTAGGGGTCAACAGCGCGTATATATTCTGCGAATTGCTTGACGCGGCCTGCACCGAGGTCGAGACCCAGGTCGTATTCCTCTGATATGTTCCATTGGAGCGCGTTGTGATGGCCGAAGCGAGCTATCATCTCGCGATAGAACAACTTGCGCTCCGTGCCCAGTCTTGCATCATCCAGCTCCCTCTTGTTGGCTTCCTCCGCCTCATTTAGGACGAAGTGCAGAAAGATGCCCTTCCTTTGCGAGTGTCCGAAAACAATCTCCCATTGCCGGAGTTTGCTGATGTCGTAATGTAAATTGTCGTTTGAGGAACTTCCCTTGGGATCAATGGGCCCCACAAACGGCCAGGTGTCCTTGCCGTCGCCCCCGATATTCATCACAAGAAAGTAGATGGAATTGACGTGCTTGGAGGCTAAATAGTTGAGGGCGCCGATGATGCCTCTGCCGGCACCGTTCCCCCAGTCGGGGTCGCCCGGTTTCCACTGCGCGATGTGCCTCGCGTACCTGTGCCGGCCTTGAGGCGTGTTGTCGAATCCTTTGTACGCAAGGAAGTTCTCGGGGCAGTCTGTGCCGCCCTTTATCCAATAAGGCCCGTCGCGGAACTTGAGGTAGTGTCCGCCGACGTACTCCAGCCGCCCCCACTTCAACACGCCGGGGGCCTTCGCATCGCCTTCGGCGATCCTGAACTCGCCGGTCGCTCCGTCGAAAGCGACAGGTTTGCCCGCCACCCCGTTGAGAGCGGTTGCAATCCCCTTGCCGCTGCGAAACGAAGCTCTGTACCTCCATTCGCCCGCCTCCTCGGGCGAAAACCGAACTTTCCAGCTCGCACCACTCCTGCTGCCGCTGCCGTCGCCATCGAAGAAGCCGGGGACGTTGTATCTCTGACCGGCGGGACCGGTGAAAACCACCTGAAGACGGTAATCGAGAAAAGCATTGGGGGAGTTGTCGGTTTCGGTCGCTTTTGGGCCGCTGAATCTAATCGTGACCGTGTGCCATTTTTTCAGTTGACCCGAGACCACACCTGAGTTATCGCCCCTCGCCGGGTCAGCATGAAAAGCAAAAAGCAGTAAAGCAGCAAGCACCAAACGTGGCTGGCTGGATTTCCTCATGTTGGAACCCCCTTTCCGATTGTTCTCGCAGAAGCACATCACGGTTTCCCTCATATGCGGCCAGGGAACTCGTTTTTCGCCCGTTTTTGGTTACAGTTATGTAACGATTTGTGGGAGTGCGCAGGTCAAAACTCCGCGAGCTTGAGATACTTCGCCCCCAGTTTCATCGGCAATGTGCCCGCCAGAATAGCCAGCCAGACCATTGCGGCGCCCACAGCCACGCACGCCCAGAAAACGGTCGGGGTCTTGAGCTGCCCGCTGAGGTGCACATGGCTTACTGCCACTTCTGCCGTGAGAATGATAGTGATGAAGGCGAGACTCAGCACCAAAGCAAGCGTCCCGCCGAACCCGGAAACGATCTTCGCGGCATTGTCGCTGCCGAAGTTTGGGAACAGCGCCCCGAGCCCAACGCTCAGGCCGGATAGGCCGAAACATATCAGCAGCATGGCCCCGGAGGAAATACCGACCGTAGCGGCATCCAATCCCAGCATCACTCCCGATAAAAGGGTCAACCCCACCGCGACAACGCAGGAAAACAGAAAGCATAAGAGGAATTTTTCCTTGAGGATCGTTTCCACTGAAATCGGAGCCAGGCCGACCACCCAGAACTTGTTTCCCTCGAGGCTTATCTGGGGATACACGAAGCGAGTGGTGAGGGTGCCCAGGGTTAGCGCGGTAGCCGCGAGGTTCATAAAGGATATGATGTTTTTGAAGAAGACCGGAAACGTGTTGTACGACATGTTT
Source organism: uncultured Verrucomicrobiota bacterium (assembly GCA_964640185.1). Taxonomy (GTDB): domain Bacteria; phylum Auribacterota; class JABMQX01; order JABMQX01; family JABMQX01; genus CAZXGF01. The sequence continues at coordinate 110,177 of CAZXGF010000012.1, forward strand.
CTGAGGTTGACGATATATACCCCGAGAAGCCCGAAGAAGATGACGAACTGGCTCCACTGAGACGGGTCGCGGCTGAACACTCTGATGTCCTTGATGACCATGGCTCTCACCGGCGGACGCAAAAACCGCCACAAAACGCCGAATCTCCCGATGAGTTTGCTTCGATGGCGGAGAATTCTTGTCCTCCCGGCGCTGTTGCTCCGGGACAGGCCGGAATAGAACATCTTCCTGGCAAGAAAAAAGCAAACCGCCAGCGACATCAAGCCGTTAGACCACAGCATCCCCAGTGCGAGGAGCCTGTCCTTCGGCGGGCGCGTTGTCTCCGCGTAACCCTTTGCCTCGAGAAGCAATCCTTGCACTAACCACGTGCTCGGAAGCACGGCGCTGCGGGAGACCTTTGCGAAGCGCACCATATTATCGAGGACAGGCAAAGGAGAGTGGAGAATGTTTCCCTCCGGGCTGGTGTTTGGTTTTCGCAGGATGAGAAAGGCTGCCACAACCGCCGATACCAGCAGGAACGATGCAAGGAGCTTCCTTTTTGGAAAAAACCGCACCACAACAATTATCAGCGACCCACCCACCCCGGCGGCGAGCAGCAGAAAAGGAAGAAGGAAGAAAGGTACGGAAAGGTAATACGCGACCCTCGCCGAACGGTCAATTCCGTACGCCAGCACCAAAGGTCCCGCCAGAAACAACGAGGCCCATGAGCTGAAAAAAATCGCTTCGACAAGTTTCCATTTCAGAATTGTCGTGTGGCGGATCGGCATCGCGGTGAGAAAGTTTACCTCCTTTGACTTGTAGCTCAAGGAGTAGATGAGGACCATATTGCTGAAAACCAGCATTATGAAGGTCGCAAGAAAGAAGAGGTAGAACAGCCTGTTGATAAGCAGCTCGCCCAATCCGGGGAGGAAGTTGTTCACGAAATGGAACGCGCCCCTAAACAGGAAGTAAGTCCCGCACCAATATCCGACTCCGAAGCCTACGATAACAGCGATCTTGAGGCGGGAATGCTCCCTTAGACCCGCTATCACGTGCGCGAGAATCCTGAGCTTCGTCGTAGCGATGGTCGCAATCTCACCCATGCGTGTTGTCCGGTTTGTCGCCAAGAGCCGAGCGGTGAGGACGTCGTTCATCTCAATCTTCCTTGCTGAGGAAGGTGACCGCCCTTGCAAGACAGCAGGCATCCGAGGCGATTGAACTGCTGCCCTCGTGGATGAATTCCGGCGCCAAGCACGCTGCTTTGTCTGTGGCGGACAATGCGGCGCCTATCCCACCGGCTCACACATCGCAAAGTTTGACAGCTTGCGTGAGGCCCTCCAACGGGTCCCGTGTCGGGACGAATTCCTGTCCGACGTAGCCCTTGTAGCCGATGTCCAGTAGCGCCTGCATGACCGGGGGATAGTTAATCTCCTGCTTCTCGTCGAGCTCGCCCCGTCCAGGGTTGCCGGCGACATGCACGTGGCCGACGTATTCGCCGCACTCCTTGATTCGGCGGATTAAGTCCCCGTCCATGACCTGAACGTGATAGACATCGAAAAGGAGCTTCAGGTTCGGCGAGCCGACTTTCTTGATGATGTCCATGCAATAGTCAACATGGTCGCCCTGGTAGCCGGGGTGCCCCTTCATATTGACGTCAACTCGGCTATTGAGCTGCTCAAGGCACAGATTGGCCTTCTTCTTTTCGGCATACCCGATGATTTTCTTGTATGCCTTGACGCAGTTCTTCGCGCCCTCCTCCGGGTCAACCTTACTGCCCTTCTCCTCGCCGGATGTATCGGCGAAACCGGTGAAAGTGATAATGTTCTTGAAGCCCGCCTCGGCATTGGCATCAATGGCTTTTCTGATTTTGGTGAGGCACTCGTCCCAATGCAACGGGTTGTTCATCCCCCTTACGAAACCGTGAGAGGGGGTAATGGCGCAGACGAGGCCATATTTCTTGAGCGTCGGCCAGTCTTCAGGCTCGACCAGTTCGACGCTCTTGCAGCCGAGCTGCTTGGCAACTTGAGCGTTCTTTTCAATGTCCCAATAGTCCTCGAAGCACCAACGCACAATCGAGTGATTGATCCTGCCCTTAGTCACAACTCGGGGTCTTCTCTTAGCCCTTCGCACCCCGGCGGCGCCGGCGAGGCCAAATGTTCCCATCGCCGCGGCGCCCGCCATGCCCGCAAACATTTTGCGTCGGCTAATGCCTTCCTGCCTTTTGGGATTCCAACTGTTCTGTCTCCTCATGCTTACTCCTCTTGTCTGATTATTCATGTCTTCTCCTTTCTCATTGACGTATTGGCTCTGGACCGGGCGAGCCTTTTCTGCCGGCGCCCTGCCGCCAACAATGGCGCCTCGCCTGCTTTCCGGCAAAGACCCTCCTCGCTGAGAAAAGTATAGAATCAGGCCTTAGCGATTTCAAAAAACGTTCGCTGCGGAAAAGCCTTTCACCCATATCATTTCACTTCCCCGTTAATCCTACAACCCTTATTTTGCACCTGATTCGCCTTTATCTTCGTGGAAGAGATTTCGCGTTGTCGCACGTGAACTTGGACAAAACGCGATTGCGAATTAGCCGTGAATTGCTTCTGAGGTCGGGTGTAACGCGATGAGTCCACGCGGACTCATTCTTCTCGAAACAGCAGGGCGACTTGAGCTCTCCCGCGATTTTCCCGACCAACACAGCCCACGCCGCCAAGAAATGCTTGCCGCCGCGTGACAGGATAACCCGACGGACTAAACCGGCTGCGGCAGCTCGTAACCCTTGCGCTTGGGCCGGTCGAGGTAGGCATTTGCCTCGTCATCACCGGGGAAGATTTCTTTCTCAGGGTCCCAACGGATCTTCCGCCCGATTTCGCGGGCGATATTGGCAAGATGGCACACGGTGATGGAGCGGTAGCCGATTTCCACGTCGGCGTTCGGCTTCTCTCGCGTCTTGATGCAATTGAGCCAGTTCTGGATGTGAGGCTGGGCGTTCCAGTCAGGGCCTTCCCAGATTTTCGCCGTCGCCGCGTCCGGACGGTGCTTGATGAAATCCGGCGGGTCGGTCGTGAACCTGTTTCGGTCAACCACGATCTTGCAGTCCTCGCCGACGAAAACTGCACCGCCCATAGGACCGCTGTCCAATTCGTAGCGAACTTCGACGCCGTTGGCATAGCGCATCGAGACCTTGCCGGAGGGACCCTCGGTGACGGGCCAAATCTCAACGGGGCCGCTGTGGCTCATCCCCAGGGCCCACTGGACCTGGTCGCAGCCGTGGGCGCCCCAGTTGGTCATTTCGCCGCCGGAGTAACTCCGCCACTGCATCCAGGCAAACTGAAGTTCCCTGGTGAATGGCCGGGCGGGAGCCTGTGCTTGCCACACGTCCCAGTCGTCACCCTCGGGAATGGGCTGTTCGGGGAGGCCCTGGTATCGCCTCGGTCCCGGGTAATTCACGCCCTGAACGAATTTAATCTTGCCGATGCCGCCGGTGCGAACCAATTCGCACGCGAAGCGGTTCATTTCCATAGTTCGCTGTTGCGAACCGACCTGGAACACTCGCTTGTATTTCCGCACGGCATTGACCAGCACACGCCCCTCGGCGATCGTCAGCGTCAGCGGTTTCTCGGCGTAAACGTCCAGACCAGCCTGGCAGGCGCGGATACAGGGCAGCACGCGACCGTGATCGGGCGTGGCGACGATTACCGCGTCCAGTTTCTCGGCCTCGAGCATTTTGCGATAGTCCTGGTAGGTCGCCCATTTCGTTTTGCAGAAAGCCGCCCACTTCGTCTTACAGATTGCGAGCGCCTGTTTCATCCGCTCGACGTAACAATCGGAGACAGCCACGATTTGGCCTTCCTTGGTGTCCCTGGTCACGAACTTCGTGAGCTGCCGGGCGCGATTCCCTATGCCGATGACACCGATGGCCACGCGGTCGTTTGCACCCGCCTTGCCCGGGGCGCCCATCGCCAACGACGGAATGATGTAAGGCGCCGCCGCGCCGGCGGCCAGTGCTGTCGCGCTCTGCTTCAGAAAGCGGCGTCGTGAGATTTTCTTCGAACGCACCATTTCTATACCTCCATAAGTTGTAACATGGGTGGCAGTGTTCATTTTCTTTGCGGCAAACATTTGTGGGTCACTGGGGCCTTCCGCGCCCTCCTGACAGGAGTTGGTCGGAAGCAGCGACAGAGATCTCCAACAAACCACCGCCTTTTTCAACTCTTGCTTCTCGCTTGCGCGAGCATCTGCACGGAGATTTCTCAACCGCTCGTCCGCCAGTCCCGCCTTGGGCGGGATAAAGCCAGTCATTCGCCGGTTACTGCTTCGAGCTCATCCCGAACTTGTCGAAGAAGAATTTCGCATATTCCTCGACCGGGGCGCCGTTGGGATAATCCTCGCGCAGCTTGAGGACGCATTCAACGCCGAGCTTGTCGAGCTTTTCCTTCAGGACGAAGCCGAATTTTGGATGGTGTATGTGCTGTCTGCCATCCGAATTGGGCGGAAGGGCAGCGTTCGCCTGAGGGTAAAAGAGCATCACCGGGGCATCGTCCGCGCTGGCGTGGTTGATGGGCGATGCTTCTTCGAACAGGGGATGAAACTTCGGGTCGTCAACATCACTCGGCTTTGTCATGCCGAAGAAGGGGATCAGCGCCTCGTCCACCTGGTTGGTGGTGAACAATTTCTTGATGAACCGAGGGTCGTACGACGATTGCGCGGCATACACGACCGAGGCGGTGAGACGTGTGGACTCGCGGGCCACCGGGTCGGAGCTTGATGGGTCCGCGAGGTCATCGTGAAATGCAAACCACAGCGAGATGCCCGCACCCGCCGAGCCGCCCGTCGCTCCGACACGTTTGGGGTCGAGGTTGTACTTCGCCGCGTGATGGCGGATGAACTGGAGGGCTCTGGCGCAATCGTGCATCTGCGCGGGAAACGGAGCCACTCCGGAAAGGCGATAATTGACCGCTGCAACAGACACGCCGCCACCGAGCAGTTTTTCGAGTAAGGTCCGATTGACCGAGCGTTTGTCACCGCCTCGGAAGCCGCCGCCGTGATAGTAGATGACCAACGGGGTCGGCCTGTCGCTCTTCGCAAGCCACAGGTCCAAGACGTTGCGCTCGTGGGGACCGTACTTGACGTCGGCAAAGTCGGGCGCGGGTAATGCTGGGCGCTGCTGCCGCTGACGTTGCCCCGGACGTCTTAAACGTGCGGCGCGAAAGGCAATGTCCTCCTGAAGCGTGATGGCGCCGTCCTTGTTGGCGTCAACGCGATTAAACAGTCGCCTCAGCCGTTCGGGGAGCTCGGCGATAGAGAGCTTGCCGTCCCTGTTGCGGTCATTTTCCTTTAAAAAGCGTTCGGCGTCCCGTTTTGCCTGTTCAGCCGGTTGATTCCTCTGCCGGGCCTGCTGCTTCTCCTGCGGGGCACTCGCCTGCGACGCCTCAGTTGTCGGCGATTGGATTGTCGGCTCGCCCTCAAGGAAGGCGAGGGAAGCGAGGAACTCGTCGGCGACGATGAGGGTCCGCTCCAGCCACGGCGGACGGTTGAAGAACCCGTGACCCTGGCCTTCCGCAATGAATTTATCGGCTCTAACGCCGAGCGACTCGGCCTTCTTCCAGTATTCGTCACCGAAGACCTTCAATCTATCTGCCGAACCAAAAAAGATCACTGCCGGCGGGCTGTTCTTGTCCAGATGCAGCGTCGGCGAGATCTTTCGCGCGAGTTCCTTGTCCCCGCCGAGGCGTTTGAGAATTGGCTCCTTCGTCATATCGAGGACGGGATTGAACAACACCATCGCCTCGGGAACAGTGGAAATAGATAGGTCGTCGCCCTCGGCCTCCACGCTTTTGGCGATCATCGCGCATGCCGCCAGATGACCGCCTGCGGATCCGCCGGAAGTGATGAGCCGCTGCGGGGCGACGCCCAGTTTGTCGGCGTTGGCGCGTACCCAGCGCACGGCGCTGCGGGCATCTTCGACGCACTTGTCGGGCGTGACGCCATCCCGGCTTTTCACGCGATAATCCGCGCGGGCAGCCACCAGACCCCGGCTGGCAAAATACTCCGCCTGCCGTGTAAACGCCCCGACGCCACCGTTCGTCCAACCCCCTCCAAAAAAGAAGATAATGACCGGGCGTCGGTCGCTCGCCTTCCAGTCAGAAGGGTAGTGGAAATGAATCTTCAGTTCCTTCTGGCCGATAGTTTTGAAGACGTACGCCTCTTGGGGCTTACCATTCTCGGCCTTCGCAGCTTTGGACTCTTCGACAGCGTTCCCCTCCGAACCCATCGTAAATAGAAGCGCCGCAATTACCGTAGCAAGTAGCGATTGATTTCTCATTGTTTCCCCCTATTAGAATAGTGCAAGTGTTACCATTATCTGCGCTGGGGTGCCTCGCGCAGAATAGAAACGTGTGGCATTTTCCTAATGGCGTCTGCCCGGACTCTCATAGCTATTGCGGATTGCAGATTGCGGAGTGCGGAATACCAAATCCCAAATCAGAAATCAGAAATCAGAGTGCGCCATCATTACCGGACAACAAGGCTACTGCACCTGGAGCAGCAGGTCAAGTAAAGACCGGATTCGGGTGCGGCCGTATTTGCGTGGCATACTTCGGATGAATCCTTTGGTCGAGAAGCCCCGCCTCGGCGGGGCTGAAGCCGGCTGTCACGAGAAGAATCTCGTATCGGATACCACCGACTAAAGCCGGTGGCTAACTGGGGCGCCCGCCGAGGGCGGGCGAAAAGGAGGCGGAGAAAATATTTAGCCATCTTCGATGGACGCGCAGGACAGACCCACGGGCGGCTGACGAGCCTCGCGGGTGGTTCCGTTTTCCTTTTTCGCGAGCGCCCGTCTTCGTGTGCTCTGAAGGCAAAATGATAGCGCGGCGCTCAGATCTGACGAAGCGCCCTCGTGGCATCTCGGCGGAGGTCCCGCGGAACGCGGGATGAACACTCATGGGCAAGATGCCCATGCTACGTCCCTCTGCGTGCTCTGCGCACTCTCCGGTTCCACCCTCATCCGACGGTAACTGAGGCATTACCGTTTTATTGCCTTACCTATTGAAGAACCAATGAAATCCTGATATAATCGAGTCTGTCAGCTTTTAAGGTCGTTTCCAAAACCACCATCTCAAAGGAGAGGCACTAATGGAAATGCACAGCCTGACTTCGCAGAAATCCTTCCCGGCATTTTTTTTCTCGGCTTTCCTTCTCGGTTTTTTCTTAGCGTTTCCCGCTTGCTCGCTCGCTCAATGGGAGGCGACTTTGGGGCGCAACGAGTTGGACGGTTCCATATCCGTTTCCTTCAGCTCGGAGCATGCCCGGCAGTACGAGATATACTGGAGCGATTCCACCTTCGGCGAAAACATGCAATGGCATCGCGCCGCGAAGGACATCGTCGCGGACGCATCGGGAACGAACGTCTGGACAGATGGCGGGGGTGGAGGGCGCAGCCACCCCTCTCTGGTCACGTGCCGGTTCTACCACGTGGCATTGCAGGAAGATAGCGACCGCGATGGTCTCACTGACGCCGAGGAGCATTTCGTCCACAAAACCGACCCCCATAATGCGGATTCCGATTCGGACCACCTCCGCGACGGTGACGAGGTCAACGTGCACGAGACCGACCCGCTCAACCCGGATTCCGACGGCGGTGGGATGGGGGATGGTGACGAGGTGGGTTTCAGTTTCGATCCAAAGGACAACTCCGATGACACCGGAGACGCCGACTCAGACGGCCTCTCCAATGCCCAAGAAGGCCTTCTCCATACAAACCCCCGTGTCTCCGATACTGATGGCGACGGTTTGAGCGATGGAGAGGAAGTCAATCTCAACACAGACCCCTGCAACGCCGACATTGATGCTGACAATCTCACGGATCCGAATGAGGTCCAGCAGGGCACTGACCCCCAGGACCCCGATTCGGATGATGACGGAATGCCCGACGGGTGGGAAATCAGCAACTCCCTCAACCCTCTTTCCGATGACTCCAATTCCGACCCCGACGCCGACACGCTCGTCAATCTCATCGAGTATGCTTTGGCGACCGACCCGCAGAACAATGATTCCGACGGTGACGGCATTCGCGACGATGCCGAAACCGTTGTCGTTTTCCGCACCAACGCGGAGGACGCCGAAGACGATGGCAAGCTCGATTATGTATCCGAAACGTGGGTCATGGCCGACGCCGACGGGAACGGTTCCCTGGAGAAATACGACTACGACAGCACTATCTCTTACTCCGGTTCCGGCTTCGATGGCACGCTCTTCGGGAAGACTTCGGATTCGCTTGCCCTCTACGAGAAAGATGGCGACGTTTACGTTGATATTGATGACGCCAATGGCGGTGATGACCAGAATGAGCTCGCCAAGTACACTGCTGTCCCGGTAATTCCGCCCGCGGCGGACCCGGAGCTCCCTTACGCCGCCAACGGTCAAGAGCGCTGGCGAGACTGCGATGAGGACAGCGTTATTGATGCCCTCGATACCGATTCCGACGACGACGGCATGCCCGACCAGTGGGAGAACGCCAACGGCTGCGACCCATGCGACGCGACGGACGCCTCGGACGACAACGACGCCGATAACTTGACAAACTTGAGAGAATACCAGCTCGGGACCGACCCGAACGATGAGGATTCCGACAGCGACAGCATCCCCGATGGCGCCGAGAGGAACGCGGGGACGGACCCCCTCACGAACGACTCCGCTCAGGATCTCGACAACGACGGCTTGAGCAACCTAACGGAACACCAGAACGGCACAAAAATCAACGATCCCGACAGCGATGACGACGGCGTCGCGGACGGCTCCGAGACCAACTGGAACGCCGACACCGACGGGGACAGTCTCATCAACGCCCTCGACCCCGACTCCGACGACGACGGATTAAACGACGGACAAGAGCAGGATCTCGGGACAAATCCTCTCCTCGCGGATACTGATGGAGACAACCTCTCGGACTATGAGGAAGTGCAGATTGAAACTGACCCCAACGATACCGATACCGATGACGACGGTGTCACTGATGACCTCGACCCCGCTCCGCTTGACCCGGACGCCGACGACGATGGCTTGAACGATGGGGAGGAAGCTACCCTGAATGCGATGTGGTACGGAGTGGATGAACTCTCCGACGGGGAAAGCGTTCTCCTTGAAGACGCGGACGCCAAGACCGGACAATGCCTCGTGCACAAAGCCGCCGCCAGTGAGATATTCAACCACTCTCAGCCTCTTGCCGCAGGGAAGTACAGGCTCTTCGTTCGGGCAAAAACTTTTCGCCTGTTCCAGCCGATCCTCAACGCCGACTTCGAGGAGGACGGTATCGCGCTTCCCCCTACAAACTGGGCTTTCACTATTGGGGGGCCTCCGCCGTCCATGACAGGAGTTTATCCCGCCACTCCCGCTTTCTCCGGCGACACAGGCGTCGGCATAAATGTGAACGGCACGTCTCCGCCCGCGGTGGGCGAATGGGTTCAAGTTGTCAACGGTCCGTTCGATACCGATGACATATATACACTGAGCGTTTCCTTCTACATCCCCGGGGGAGCGCAAGGGTTCGATGTGGACGCCGGAATCGTCTGGAAAAACGGCGCCACGACAATCAAGGAGGATTGGTCGAAGAACTTCTCCTCCAACGTATGGGACGTGTGGGTTCCCGCTATCGCCGCGTCCTCGGCGCCCGCCGGAGCGACGGACATTGAAATCCATCTGAGAGCTTCCACACTCTCGCAGCCCGCAATTGGCTCGGTGATCTTCGACGAGGTCATACTTACCCGCGTGGGAGACAAAGTGCAGCTTTCGGTGATAGATAATGGCGGAACCGACCTGACCGAGCACAACGGCAATCCCGACACGCACTACATCGCCAACGTCTATCGCTGGGTCTCGACTCCGGACTTCACACTCGCCTCCGACGGCGCGGTTGACCTCACTGCCTGCGACCCGCAATCGGCGGAGGGCAACGTCGTGGCGATTGACAGGGTTTTGCTCGTCCTCATCGAGGGCATTTCACCGAAACTCACCGACCCTCTCGACCCCGACACGGATGGCGACGGCATCGTGGACGGAGCCGAGCGAGTGATTGGCTTTCATTGGTTTCAGGCGGAAGATTTCTCAGGGGCGGATCAGGTTATCGGCCATCGCGGAGCTGCTAACGGCAAGGAGGTTGAACCCGACGCCTCCGGCCTCCTCTGTAGCATCTCCGACGACGACTTTCCGGCGGACGGCGAATATACCGTCTATGTCCGCGCCCGAACCCTGAACTCGAGCGACAACAACAGTATCCGCGTCGTCGTGAAAGCGGGCAGCACTACCGTGCAATATACGGTTCCGCCGGCGCGCTTCGTCGGCTTCGATACCGTCCACGGAAATAAGCCTATCGTCGTCAACCTTTACGAATGGTTCGCCGCCATTCAGCCGATAGGCTTGCCGCAGCCGTCGGTTCCTTCCGTGGTGTCCCTGGCTCCGTCAATCTCCGTCTTCGAGCAAACTGGCATCCATATTGATGTCTCCGCCCAGGGCTTCGACAGGGACAACATTCGCCTCGACGCGGTTCTTCTCGTTGAAGGCCCATACAGCCCCACGGAGATTGATCCCTATGAGAACGAGGAGGGTATCTTCTTGTACGAACGGGTGCTGCTCAACCCACGCATCAGTAATCCCATGGACCCCGACACCGACCTCGACGGCTATCGTCCGAAGGACGGCGCGCTCCCCGATTCCGTGGGCTACCTCACCGATGGTTTCGAGTTTGACGGCATCAGCTCCAACGCCTTTGCCATTGACACCGACCTCGACGGCGACCCGGACGACACGGATATCAACCCCCTCACCGACGATTCCGACAACGATGGCCTAAAGGATAACGTCGAGCTTGCTGACGGCACGCTTCCCGGCTATCCCACGAACACTCCCGAAGAACCGAGCAAGACCAACTTCCTCGACGCCGATACCGATGACGATGGAGTTCTCGACGGCAACGAGGACATTAACATGAACCAAATGCTCGATCGGGACGAGACCAATCCTGTCGTCCTCGACACCGACCTCGACGGGCTGACCGACGGGCAGGAAGTCGGACTCGCGGAGCCCGAGGGCGGTGGCGCCGGCACCAACATGGACAAGTTCGAGGCGGACGAGGACCCCTCCACTCGTACCGACCCACTCGACCGCGACAGTGACGAGGACGGCCGCCTTGACAGCACAGAAGACGAAAATAGCAACGGCCGCCGCGACGACGCCGAGACCGACCCCAGCCAGTTCGACACCGACAACGACGGTCTCAGCGACGGTTTGGAGCTGGGACTCACAGAACCGGAAGAAGAAGAGGCCACCGATGCGGACAAGTTCCAGGCCGACACTGACTCCTCCACCACAACGGAACCTCTGATTGCGGATTCCGAGCACGACGGGCTGAACGATGGAGTCGAGGACAAAAACGCCAACGGAAATGTTGACTCCGGGGAGACGGACCCCAATGACCCCGATTGCGATGAGGACGAGCTCAGCGACGGCGACGAGGTCAACATCTACGGTTCCGACCCGCTATCAGACCAGAGCGACCGGGACGGTCTCAGCGATACGCTTGAGGTCAAGGTATATCAGACTCATCCCGCCTCCGAGGATACCGACGGAGATGGATTGTGGGACGGCGAAGACATCGTAGTGAATGAGATCTCCCACAAGGGGGAAATGACCGCGCACACAGACCCCCTCGTTGCCGACACTGACGGGGACGGTCTCAAGGACGGTTTCGAGGTGGAGGGCTGGTCTATAACCGTCAACGGAACCGCAAAGGACGTGACCTCCGATCCGCTGAACCCCGACACCGACGGGGACGGCCTCGACGACAAGCAGGAGTATCTCAACCACACCGATCCCCGCAGCCCCGACACCGATGGCGACGGGCTTGGCGATTTCGCAGAAATCAATCAGCACAAAACCAACCCTTGCGAAGCCGACGAAGACGGAGACGGCCTTAACGACGCCCTGGAAGTAAAGCTCGGAACCGATACCGACAATCCCGATAGCGACGGAGATGGTCTGCCGGACGGGCATGAGGACGGCAATCGAAACGGCGTCGTGGACGTGTGCGAGACCGATCCCGCAAAACGCGACACCGACGGCGACGGAATCACCGACGACAAAGAAATCCTCTACTCCTCCCAGATGTACTCCCAATGCGTATTCTCCTGGGAGGCGGAGCAAGCTGAGCATGGCGGCTGGTTCATCAGCGGCTCCCAGCGGTACGGTTTCACTCCGCTCCAGCAGGGCGACCTGATTCCCGACATCGCCAACGGTGCGAGCGGCGCCGGCGCCATCAGCACACAGACTTCTCCCGGGGGCGTGTATGTCGCCAGAATCTCCAATATCGTTGCGAACGCGACTTACCAGTTCTATGTGCGCGTCCGAATTCAACCCGGCGAAGGCTCGACGGCGACCGATGGCCTCGTCGGCATGTTCACCAGTTGGAGCACCTCCTCCGAGGGCTTCTTCCTCCGCGTCCCCACTGACTATCAGTGGTACTCCATTCACCCCCGTACAGTCCTGGGCGACAACGTCTCACTTCAGGTTTGGCGGGGCAGCCACAACGGATACGATGTATATGTGGATAAGTTTATTCTTATTCGCCTCGACGGCGCCCCGCCGAAATTGCGCGGCGGTCAGGTCACCCTTCCCGGGTCGGGAAACTTCGACACCGACGACGATGGAATCTCCGACGCCACGGAAGTCAAAAATGGCGTCTATTGGATCGAAGTCGAAAACCTCGACCTGAGCAACGCGACCGTGTTCGCCTGGAACGATGGCTGCAGCAACGGTAGGACCCTCAAAACCAAGAACTCCTCCAACCCAGTCGTGACTTACAATTCCGTGTCCTCCCTTTTCCACCTGGAGCCTGGAACCTACAACCTCTGGGTGAGGGCGCGCGCCTACGGCGGCACGAGCAACCAGAAAGTGACCGTGCGAGTCGAGGAAACTCCGAGTCTCTCTTACGAGAAGGAGTTCTCTTTCACGGACACGCTCTATTACCGGTGGTTCAACTTCAATCAGGTTATCGGCTCCACCGACAGCAACTTCGACGTCAAGGTTACCTCCACGTCGAACGTCCTTGTTGACAAGCTGATGTTCGCGAAGAGTTCCTACGGCAACCTCGGAGATGCAGCCAACTGGGGTAAAGTAACCGATCCCCTCCGCCCCGATACCGACAGTGGCGGCAACAGAGACGGCGACGAGCTTCTCACCACCGGTGACGGGAAAGATAATCCTCTCGACCCGACCGATGATGACTTAGATTCGGATGGGGATGGCCTCTCCGATGCTTTCGAAAACCTGACCTTCGGGACCTACGATACCGACGGCGACGGATTGATTCCTGCCAACGACCCCGATTCCGATGACGATGGCCTCGGTGACAAGTACGAGACTGACAATTTCGGGACCGCGGACCCTGACGGCGATAACAAGGTTCCTGCCCTCGACGCGGACTCCGATGGAGACGGCGTAGGGGATAAGTACGAGGTGGACAATTTCGGTCTCCAGGATGTGGACGGCGACGGTTCGCCGCCCCCTCTCGACAGCGATTCCGACGGAGACGGCCTGAGCGATTCTTACGAGGACAGCAACTTCGGCGACAGCAACCCCGACGGAGACCTTCTCCCCAGCGGCAAGACAAAGGTCCCTGTTCTGGATACCGACTCAGATAACGATGGCCTTAGCGACGACAGGGAAGTTGATCTCGGCAGCAACCCCCTCAGTACCGACACTGATGGCGACGGCCTGTCCGACGGAGACGAAGTCAACGTGTGGAGCACAGACTCCACCAAGAAAGACAGCGATGGCGACGGCCTCCACGATAACTTAGAGCTCGAAGGCTGGGACCTCATCATCTATTCTCTCAGAACAGGCACCGTCGTCACTAAAAGAACAGTATATTCCGACCCGAATGTTAAGGACGAAGATGGCGACGGTCTCAACGACTACGCCGAGTACCTCAAGTCGGACCCGCACCTGAAAGACACGGATGGCGACGGATACACCGATGACAAGGACACCAACCCCGTGGGAATTGAAAACGAGGCGCCCACGGTAACCTACTTCTCGTACTCATCCAGTGTCACCCTCGGTTACTTCAAGATCCACGTCCACGTCAAAGCCGAAGACCAGGGAACTCAGTCGAAGATCAAATCTATTAAGGTCAAGGTTTCGAGTTCGGGAAGCTCAGATTCCGACACCGACTACGACGGCGATTTCGACCACAACCTCTACGTCCAGTGGTTCAGCGGAGCCGTGGTCAGCGGATTCGACATCGAGGTTACGGTCACTGACTTGAACGGTAACGTCCGCAAAGTCAAAAAGCATCTCCAGAGCTTCCTGGAGTGGGTGCAGGGCGGGGTTGAAGATGCCTGGGACTGGACAGTGGATAACAGCATCTATTACGAATTGAAGCCTTTCCCCCGCTACTGGCAGGGATCCTACGGACTGTGCGCAGGCCTGACGTGCCTGGAAGTCGCCCATTACTACTTCATACTCGACGACCTCGACGACGTCCGCACCAAATCCGGAGACGACGACGTTACCAACGGCATGGGCGGAGACGAACAGACAGCGTATTATCAAGCCATCGGTGTCTTCGAGAAGCAGGACACCGACCCCACCTTTAGCGAGATCAAAGACCAAATCATGGGCCAGAGAGACCCCGTCGTTGGGAGGTTCAAAGACTATTACGGTACTGGCTCCGATGATGGACATGCGGTGGCGATCATCGGATACTACGATGCGGGATGGTTTGGGCAATACTGCATCATCCAGGACACGAACGTCACCGTCGTCACCTATTCCATGTCCTGGGATTACCTGAAAGACCACCGCAAAGCATATTTCATCTACGTGGACGGCTCCGGCATGGCCGGCCCGTGATTTTGCAAGGCTTGGCGTCTTGGTACATGGATTCGCAAATCGGGTGAAGTATGAATGGTGTCGTGAAAGAAGCTATTTTGACGAGATAATCACGCCATCGGCGTGAAC
>CAZXGF010000013.1:0-117819 GCA_964640185.1 uncultured Verrucomicrobiota bacterium
TCTCGCAGCGAGCGTAAAGACAAACGGCCCCGCCCTCCCGGCGGGGCTGTTCTTTGTTCAGCCAGCGCTCGCTCAGAAACAATGAAGGAAGGTCTCGCACATGACCCCGAAACACGGGCGCACCTGCGGGCGGGACTTATTTTGAGGACATCTACTCATAGGTAAGTGCTTCGCAGGGGTCGAGCCTCGCGGCCTTCACTGCAGGATAAAGCCCGAAGAAAAGTCCCGTCAACAAGGCGAACCCGAAGGATACGAGGACAGACTGGAGGGAGATGGGAGCTTGCCACTTGTACTGCGCCTGCCGAAGATGTACATTCAGCAGCCCGCATATTGAGTTGCCGGCGGCGATGCCCACAGCTATCCCGATAAGGCCGCCGCTGACCGTCAACAGCAGCGACTCCCATACAAACTGCATCAAGACGTCGAGGGGGCTTGCGCCTACCGCTTTTCTTATTCCGACCTCCCTGATGCGCTCGCTGACGGAAGCCAGTAACACGTTCATGATACCGATTCCGGCAATGACCAGCGCAATGATAGCGATCGCCCCGAGAGCCTTCTGGAGGGTCTCCGCAACCTTTCTTTGCCTCTCGAGGAGCTCATCCTGAGCCCAGAGAACGAAATCCTTGTTCCCTCCGTGAAAAACTGTCAAAAGGCGTGACACCTCCTCCTTTGCCCTGTGGACAAGGTCGGAGTTCCATCCCTGAACGAGAATCCTGGATAGGCTTCCACGGTTGTCAGACATTTCTCGGGTGACCGAGATCGGGGCGAAGATGCAGACGTCCGGATTGATGATTCTGGTTAGCCCTTTTCTCTTGACGATTCCGACGACGAGGAATCCCTGCCCATTCAGCGTGACGAGCTTGTTGACAAGGTCCTCCTTAACCCCCAACCGTTTGGGAACATCCGCTCCCAGAACGCACACCTTCGCGGATTCCTGAACGTCCCTCGGGGAAAGGAACCTGCCCCTCGCGATGTCGAGGTTGGCGATTTGAGGAAGTTCCGCAGTAGTCCCCTGACCGATGAAAGATAAAGTTTCTCCGCCGTAGGAGAACTTCATAAGGAGCATTTTCAATGGAGCAGTTGCCTTCGCGAGGTGACAATGTTTCCTGAGCAGCTCGACATCACGGAGGTTCAGTCCGACGGTTTCCCTCCTTATCGAGGCCTTGCGGGGGCGGTTCTCGATGACGATAAGGTTCGATCCCATCGCCTGCACGCTGCGGACAATTTGCTGCTTCGTTCCCTCCCCGATGGAGATCATGACCACGAGCGTGCCGACGCCTATGACGACGCCCAGAATGCTGAGCAAGGATCGCAGCCAGCTCGAAACAAGACTTTTGATTCCGGTTCTTACTCCATCGAGAATTCTCATGGTACAACGACGCCGTCCCGCAGTTTGACGATTCTGGGCATTCTCTCGACGATGGATTGCTCGTGAGTCACGATAATCACGGTTTTCCCGGTGCGATTCAAGTCCGTTAGAGTGTTCAGGACGCTTGCCCCGGATTCGGAGTCGAGGTTTCCGGTCGGCTCATCGGCGAGGATTACCGAAGGATTCGTCACGAGCGCCCTTGCTATGGCAACTCTTTGCTGCTCCCCCCCGGAGAGCTCTCCCGGCCTGTGATGCGAGCGATTCGACAGCCCCACCTGGTCGAGCGCCTGCCGCGCCATCTCCCGGCGCCGCCGCGAGGAAGTGCTGTTGTAGATGAGAGGCAACAACACGTTCTCAAGGGCAGACATTCTCGGCAAAAGATTGAAAGCCTGAAACACGAAGCCCAAGTTCCTGTTGCGGAGGGCCGCAAGCTGGAATTCGTTCAAGGTCTCGACAGGTCGAGCCATGAACAGGTAACGGCCGCTGGTCGGCTTCAGGAGGCAACCGATGATGTGCAGAAGGGTGCTTTTCCCCGAGCCTGAGGGGCCGCTGATGGCGAGAAGCTCTCCCTCGCTAACGCAGAGGTTTACACCGTTGAGCGCCTTGACAGGGACAACTTTCCGTTTGCGAACAGCACCATGCTGGTACGAACCGGCGCTTCGGCTGATGTTGAAGACCTTGGAGACGTTCTCGATCTGGATTGCCGGTTGATTCTCTTTCATAGCATCTGCGGGGCCCCGCGCGTTTTCCAAGTGTCACATCCTGCCGGAAGAGCCGCTCGCGCGGCGGGTCCTTATTGTTCCCCTGCGTCCCATCGGATTGTATCTCCTTCCTTCAACCCTGCTGTCACCTCATAGAAGCTCTCGCTGGAGATTCCGACCTCAATGGGAACCCGCGTCACCTTTTTGCCCGCTACCAGCTTGACCCGGTGGCGCTCGCCTTCGACCTCAACGTATTGGATCGGGACAGCAAGCACGTTGCTCTTTTTCTCAACGATAATCCTGAAATTGACGGCTCTGCCCTCGTTTACGCCGGAGGGGGGATTCTCAAAATCGAGTTGGGTCTCGTACCTCCCCCCATCAGAGCTCATGCTGGGGATGAGGGAAAGACGCGTTACTTTCGCGAGGAATTCCTTCCTCCCGCACTGAACCATAACCGCATCTCCTCGCTGAACCTTGGTCCTGTCGCTCTCGAGAATCGTTCCGTAAACGGCAAGGCTATTCAGGTCTCCGACGACGAAAAGAGGCGTTCCCTCGGGATATTCTTTGTCGGGGTCAATGTCCATATCGGCCGGCTTCAAATGGCTCTTCAGAACCCTTCCGGACAGAGGAGACGTGACGGTCAGATAACCGACCTTCTCCTTGAGCGTATCCACAGCTTCCTTCGCCTTTTGGAGGTCGAGTTCCTTGTTCCGGAGCTCCACCTTGAGCCGGTTCAGTTGTTTTTCGCTTGACTCGCCGAATTGCTCGTAATGCTTTCTCTTGTTCTGGTATTCTTCCTCGGAATCGTCGTAGTGAAACTGTGCTATTTCGAGTTTTGTTTGAGCTTCGTTAAGCTCTTTCTGGAGGTCCTCATTGGTGATTTTGCAGAGAACCTGTGAGGATTTGACCGCGTCCCCCTCCTTCACGAGCACGTTCTCCAGGCGAATCTTGCCCGCGACCCGGGAAGCAATCTCCGCTCTCCTCGAGCACCGGAGCGTGGCGGAACCGTAAACCGATTGTTCGATGTCCATTCTTTTGACTTTATAGTAGCTCGGCGGCACACTCTGTGGCTTTTCCTTCTTCAGAAGCGAGCTCGCCGCAAGGACTATCACCGCTATCAAAGCGAGGAGCACCACTATTTTGAATGGAAGATTCATTTTTCCTCTTCGACCCCCTTATCGGCGTAAGCTTTTATCTCTTCGGTGAAACTGACACCGATGCTCTGGAGCAACTTGGCCCGGGCCAGGAGCGCGTCCAGTCGAAGGCCCTCGATTTGCCGCACCGACTGAAGGTGCTGCAAGCGGATGCGCGCCATCTCCAGATTGCCTATCGTTTCCTCCTTGAAATCCTCCTGAGCTATGGCAAAATCAGTCTCAACCTTCTGATGTCTCTTTTCTGCGAGGTGCAAAAGGTCAAGCTGATTTGACACCGCGGAATAGCTATCGGTTACCTTTTGCTCCATCTGGTCCTGGGCCTGCAACTGTTCCATCCGCGCCTGGCGCAGCCCCGATCTCGCGGTTTCGATCCGCGATTTTCTATCTCCCGCATCGTAAAGAGGATAGCTGAGAATAACCCCGACCCGGAACCCGAAGTCTCTCGTGGTTCCGGAGGGAGCGAAGGCGTAGTCTGTCCCCGTCAGGAATCGAACGCTCGGCCATCGTCTCAGTTTAGCATATTTCACCCCGAGCTTGGCCAATTCGACATTGGCCTTGGGAATCAAAACATCTGGCTGATGGTCAAGGGCCGTTCGGATGGCGTCCTCGAGGGCAAAGTCCACCGCCCAGGTAATTCCCCGTGGCAAGTCCTCAACGCTGACAATGCTCTCGTCGCCAGTGCGCTGCCGCAACGTGAGGATGGCTTTCTGGAAGTCCTGCCTGGCGCGAGTTAACGTCAGTCGCGATTCAAACACTTTCGCCTCCGCGTCTCCGAGCTCGGACCGCGTTCTTCTCCCCTCCGAAAACCAGGACCGCACTATGTCCAATTGCAGTTCGTCCAACTTGAGAGTCCCCTCGGCAAACTCGATCTGGCGCTTGGCCTTGAGCGTGTCATAAAAAAGGTTTGTGGTAGCGGTTATCTCCTCCGAGACCGCCCGCTGCCGCGTGAAGAGGGCGGACGCCAGATTCGCCCAACTCTGCGCCACTTGCTGCATCATGGCGCCGTTCTGGTAGAAATCCCAATCGAGTGTGAGGTAGGTCCCTATGTTATTGTCGCTCCATTGGTCAATCCTGAACACGTCCCCGCTCAACCAGGTCTGCACACTCAGCCGTGGGAGACGACGGCGCTTGGCATTGCGCAGGGCCCTCGCCGCGAAATCAACGCGTTCATCCGCGAGGGCAATTCTAAAGGAGTTTTTCAGTATCAGGTCCAAAACCCGTTCGTAGGCAATGGGCTGGCCGCCTTCCCTCTCGTCGGAGCTCGCCTCCACAGAGCTCATAGTCCCCGGCGAAGCAACCAGGACCATCAGCCCCATCAACAAACGCATCGTCATATTTCCCATCCTTCCCTTTCTGGTTGAAGTAACGTACAGAGCGACCGCCGAGTTCCCCGCATGAAGTCCGCGACGCAAGGTAATCCCTTAGTGTTCCAATTCATAAATTCGGCGACGTATTCTTCCTCTGACAGGATAACAGGATGCCTGGGATTTCGCATTTGAGATTTCGGACTGCGGATTCCGCCTCTGCTATTTTAGATTTCGGATTCCGCAATCTGCAATCTGCAATCCGCAATCCGCAATGGACCAGTTGTATCTCCTGAGCCCCCACAACAACCCCCTTGACCCCGCGGCATGCGGGGCTCGACGATGACCGTATCTCTTTCGACCTCGCCATGACCGGGCTGCAAGGTCTCGGACAACTCCTCCGTCAATCGTTTGCGGTTCGTGATCTTTCACCCGCCGGCCTGCCGGCCTGTGATTTACTGGATGCTTCACGCCTTTGGGACAATCCAGTTTATCCTGTTGTCCCGTCAAAATACCTCCCTTCACGACACCATTATACGTCACCGTATTTGCGAATCCATGTACTTAGTTACTCGTGAGATAGACGGACTTCGTTGCAAGAGCAATGCGAAAGCCCCCACATCCCGCGAGACGCGGGACCCCGGGTCGCGCTGTGCCCTTGAGTGCGAAAAGAACAGGCCTCCCCCTCGTGGCATCCCCCTCCGCCTCTGGCGGGGGACCCGTGGGGCAATCTTGGGCGAAATGTCCATGCCACGGCAGGCGTGGACGGGGTCCTTCTCATCCTTCTCTCTCCGACTCTGCGCCTTTGCGTTACCCTCCTCCTCCTCCTCCTCCTCCTCCTCCCTTCTTACCTATCTCAATCCGGTATCCGCCCGACACGGAGCCATTACAACGCAAGCGATAAGGATGTCCCATGTCCCGAGGGAAGCAGGGAAAACCGGAAAGTGCGTCAGTTCCGTTATCACCCTCAGCCAGAAGTAGCAAAAACGTCCCAAGCCCCGAACAAAAAATGATATTGTCAATTCGCAAAACTGCTCTTATAATGGACGCACGTGGGTGAGCTTTTATTCTCCCCGTTTTTTCAAAGCAGGCGGTTTTCATCTGTGACCCAGTACATATAAGGCCAGACTTATGCTCGAAATAGAAATCGAGGACGGTTTTCTCGATTGTCCGAAGTACGGAATCATCGGGGAACTCAGGTGTCTTGCCTCATGCAAATGGTTCGTCTCGAATGAAGGCGACCATGTGCAGTGTAAGTTCGACGAGGACACCGAAATAGAATAGCCTCCCGCGGTGAGTTGTGCCGTGGCAATAGCCGCCCGTTGCGATTTTTCCTGCAAGCCCGACATGTCAGCAGTGCACCGTTCGCACCTGCTGGCGGGAACTTCCCTATGCTTCACTGTAAAAGCAATCCCTTATCAGGTAGATAAAAGCAGTTATGGCGATGATTTCTGCCGGTAGCAGCAGCCACCAGGGATAGGAGGAAGGCACGCTTCCGGCCAACACTCGCGTGCAGTTCCATGCGAAGGACCCGA
The DNA here is from genome assembly GCA_964640185.1 of uncultured Verrucomicrobiota bacterium. Taxonomy (GTDB): domain Bacteria; phylum Auribacterota; class JABMQX01; order JABMQX01; family JABMQX01; genus CAZXGF01. The sequence continues at coordinate 6,064 of CAZXGF010000013.1, forward strand.
AAATCATCAGCGTCGCGACGGCTTCGATGACCCAGAACCTCAGGTCCGGCTTTATGCGAGCACCTCGGCGCTCCGCGAGAGTGAGCGTCACCGCGAACAATACCATTGTCGCCGCGACGAGCATGGGAGCGTAAATCGGGCCGGTCCAGGGGAGGGGTATGAGAAAAAGGATGTCCCATGTCCCGAGGGAAGCTGGGAAAACCGGAAAGTGCGTCAGTTCCGTTATCACCCTCAGCCAGAAGTAGTAAAAAACGTCCCATGTCCCGAACAAGAAGAGAAAAGAGGCGGCCCTCTGAACCCTCGTTCGACCCGCCGCGAGCGCGCACCCCGCCAGCATCACCATTGTCGCCAGTTCTCTACCAAACTCCACGCCTACCAGCCCCTCATACCGCTTTTCTACCAGAAGTAGAAGGGGAAATTTGAAGCCTTCCGGATAAAGAATCTCCCACAGGTAAACGACGCAGGCGGCTTCAACGTAAGCCATTCCAACGGCAAAAAGAGTCAGCGCAAGAAATCGCCCCGGGCCGAAAACCAGTGCCGGAACTCTGTAGGGACTCGGGGAAACTGCTCGAAGCCTCAAGCCTCCGCCCTCCGCAAAGATTCTCCCGAAAAAGCCGCGTCGCTTCTCCCGCGCCATGTCATGGTTCACGTTTGCCCTGCCAGAACGCATTCGTTTTCCTCGGACCCGTCACAGTCACGTCATTTTTTTTCCAGCCGGAAGGCTATCGGCATCGAAGACCCTCGGCAGGAAAAGTGCCGACCCCAAAACCCATTGATCCAGCCTCCAGCCGGGGAAATGCGAGTGTAGCCGAAGTCGAGGTCCCGGTCAACCCTCTTTGTTTTCGGGTGGTAATGCCTCAGTTACGGGCGGTTGAGGGTCGAACCGCAGAGTGCGCAGAGCACATAGAGAGGTTTACATATCGCCTGCATCCTGCCGGCCGTGTCGAGGGGCTCCGCTGTCCCGCCGAGGGCGAGACGCCCTCGGGACTGCCGCCCCGCCATGGCGGGGTATCCTTCTCACCTTATTCTCTGCGACTTTGCGCCTTTGCGTTAATCTGCTGTTCCCTTCTTACCCATCAGTGTTCACGGGTCCCCCGCCAGGGGCGGGGCGGGCGAGCCGCTTTTGCCAAAGACCGCTTCCCGAGGTGCCTCAAAACGCCGTTATCGCAACCAGAAACCGCGTTTTATTCTCTTGCCGCTCCCTGAGCCGCGCAAGCGCCGCTTCCGCCTCCTCAAGCCGACGGAAGATGCCGAGAAGGGTTGGCCCGCTCCCGCAGAGAACGGTCCCGACGCTGCCGAGCTCCTGCAACGTTCTTCTCAGTTCGCCCAGCTCCGGCGCCGCCCGCAGAGCAGCCCTTTCAAAACTATTGAACAGCCCCGAGCATACGCCTTTCAGGTCTCCGTCCTCGATTGAGCGAAGGATGGCATCCGGCTGCGGACCCCGGAAGTCTTCCGGCGCCAGTGACCCGTACATTTCCCCGGTTTTCAAACCGGAATCCGGCGCCGCCAGAATCCCGGCGAAGCGAGGAGCTTCGGCCAGCCGCTTGACAATCTCGCCCCTTCCCGTGCAGAGCGCCGTCCCACCCTCGACAAAGAACGGGGCGTCGCTGCCCAGCTCCGCTGCCAGAGACCTCATAGCTTCGACAGAAAGACCGGACCGAAAAAGCTCGTTCAACGCGAGGAGACAGCATGCGCCATCGCTGCTCCCGCCCCCGAGGCCCGCCGCCACAGGAACCCTTTTCTTGAGCTCCAGATTTACGCCGCCGCGTCCGTATCCCCCTTTGAAAAAGAGGTCCGCCGCTTTGAACGCCAGATTCTCCTCAGGATTCCTCGCAAGCTCCCGCTCCGAACAACTCAGACGCAGGCCGGACCATCGCTTCTCAACCTCCAAGTCATCAAACAACGTGACGGTCTGCATCACGTTTTCAACTTCATGGTAGCCATCGCTCCGTTTCCCCACCACCTTCAAAAAGAGGTTGACCTTCGCCGGACACCTGATACGCACCGATTCCTCCGTCCTGTTCAAAATCAATCGGTCAACGAATGTCATGGCTATTTCCTCAGAGTTATCATGGTCCGGGAGACGCCGCTTCAGCTTTTTCTTCTCTGAGGCGGAGACGAGACTCAAATCGCCGCAGACGGGCCAGACTACGACTGTTCCTCCGGCGGCACACCCTCCACCTGCCCGTATTTCTGAACCTGCCGCTTCTTGGACTGCTACGCCAGTTTAAGGACAATGAAAACCAAAAAAAGAGCGCCAAACACGATGGCCTCGTAAGCCAGCACCCCAAAATTGTGGAGGCTGAGCATCTCTGCATACGTGTCGCTGTGCAAACCCGGGAAGAACTTGATCGGAAGTGTGAACCTTTGCGGCACGAAAGGCCACAGCAAAGGAACGCCCGCTGGCGAGCGAGTGTCCTTCCCCGACATGTCAAGAAAAAGGTGCGACAGCCAGCAAAAGAAAAGCACTACGGAATATCGCCCCGCGCACGGGTTCCGAAGGAGCCTCAACACACCGTAAGCCACCGCCCACGTTCCTGCGACGAACAAGAGCGTGTGCGTTAGGTGTCGGTGGAGGCGCTTAGCGATGTTCAGCCTTCCGAAGAGCGCCGGAACAAAATCCACATCAGCCAGAGTCGCGAAAAGCACGCAGACAACCAGCCACTTCCACGATTTCAGGAGGTCCCTGCCGTTCGTCGAGAGAGTGTAAACAATCACCCCCACCAAACTATGTCCGAGGGGACTCGGCATATCCTCCTTCCTTCCAGAGCATTTTCATAGACCTCAACCTGTGCTCTAAGCAGTTCTACTTCGCTCGCCGCTCGCCTGCGGAGTATGCCCATGCCACTCGCGCGGATTCCACTGGACCGCCACGGGCTGTCGAGTTCCTCCCTAATTCCCCGGTCACCCAAACTAAGTATGCCTCCTCGTTCTCTGCCGATTCTCCCACGGCTTACATTCTTTCCCCCGTGCCGGGTCCGTCATCCTTCATTGAACCCCGACGGCGTAATACCTCGCTGGCTGCGAGAGTCCGTCCCAGTCATCCTCCGCAAGCACACCGCCGGTCCCCGTCTGAAGCTGCCCGAGCGGTAGCCACCCCGTCCCCGGACGGTCTTGGTAGTAAACGCGATACTTCTTGCCGAGAATCGTTCGCCAGCCGATCCTCACCCACCGCTCGTACCCCTCGCCGAGAAGCGAGACGTACGCCACCTTGAAAAGTGACTTGTCATCCGTCGGGTCGGTCCCCGCGACCACCTCCACCCCGTCGCTCTGACCATCGCCGTCGGTATCTGCAAGGCGCGGGTTGGTCTGGCTGTGGTACTCTTCGCTGTTGTCAAGCCCGTCTGCGTCCGCGTCGCCCCCGGCGCCGCTCTGCCCTGTCGCGTCGTAAGCGTCAAGCGACATCTCTATCTCCCACCAGTTCGGCAGGCCGTCCGCGTCGCTATCCCACCAAACCTTCAGCGGGAAATAACACTTCACATTGTTCGTTTCGGAGGCTTCCTGAATCTCTCCTTCGGCGTCCGCAACCGCGCAAACGTGATAATCTCGCTCCGCAATCACCGCCGGCAGCGATATTGAGACCTTCGCCTCGTACTCCTCCTCGCCCCCCAGCGACGGAATGACATCCTCTCCGAGAAGCGTATCGGTGACGTCAATCCCGGGGTTCAAAGAAAGATAGAACTCCACCTGACAGGAACTCGTCGCCCGCGTTCCCGCGTTACGAATCGTCACCGACAGCTCTATCCTCTCATGCTCCATCGCCGAGGATGGCCCGCGAACCTCCGACACCGCCAGATCACCCTTTTTCGGATAAATGAACGTTATCCCCGCAATGTCCCCCTCGCCGAGCGTTCTCCTCATCTCTCCGTTATGGATGTAGCCGTACATAACCTGGTCGGAGTAAGCCTTGTCGTAAACATCATCGAGCGAAAGGCTGTGCCCCGTCTCGTGAAGCAACGTAGTGTGCAGGTCATAAGCTGTGAACGGCGTAGGGCTCGCCGCCGACCAGTTCAGCGTTTTGTTCAGCACGATGTCCGATTCGAGCATGTAGCTGCCCAAAACCCAGTATTGATTAACGGCGATAGCGGAGCCCAGAGACTCGTTCGTCCATCCCACGACGTTCCGCCCATCAAGAGAATCGGGCGGATAACTCGCTGTCTCCCCCCGGTAGAAGAAAGCCATGTAACTGCTTGGCACGTCCTGCCATTTCTGAAACGCCCCCCTCACCGCATTCACATAAGTGTTGACCGAAATCCCACTTGGCGGAGCCAGACCGATGTACACGTAATAGCGCATCGGTATATCCTCATCCTGCCATTTTTCCCCTGAGTACCCGTAGCCCGCCGAGCCCCCGGCAGACGACGCCAGACATCCCGTAACAATCAAAGCCAGCCCGGCCGCCACTCCTTTCACTGCAACCCTCATTTCCCCAAGCCTTTCCCGCCTCGAATCTCGCCAATCATCGTCGCGAATTGCTCGACGCTCACTTTTTCCCCTCCGGCGAGGGCTTCCCCTTTGGCGGCCCCGTTCCTTCGCGCGACGTATCTGCGGCATTTCCCGAACCTGTCCAAAACCATCTTTCGCCCGGAAACCGCCTCAGTGACAACCTTGAACTTCCCCTGAATCCATCCCGCAATAGGGCAGAACAGACCCGGATCGTTTCGCAGGAAGAGCACCGCCTCCTCTCCAACCGCGAACATTGGGACTCCGGGGATGACCTGCCTCAAATCCTCCTCCGCTACGAAGCCTCCGGGCAGAGCGATGCTGAGCTTCTCACCATCGAAAGAGCCGAGAAAAACCCTTTGCACCTCCAGCGTCACTCGCGTACGGAGCCTCCTGTGAGCCTCGTCCCACCCCGATTCCACAGACCCCACTTTTGCCAAAACTATCAGGTCCGAAATCTTCGTCATCTCCTCCATTTCGAGAAACCGCAGAAGCGTCGCCTCCCCGCTGCCAGGCAATAGCGTGAAGATAGCAACCGCTGTCATCAAAAAAGCCGCTCTCAATAACCCGCGCACCATTGCCCTCCGCTGTTCGCTGAATGCGAAAAACAGCTTCCTTCCCTTGCTGCCGCGCATGACTTCATCTCACTTAGTGCTGCAATTCATAAACTCGGTGACCTATCTTTCTTGACAAGATAACAGGATGAACGGGATTCTTGGAATCCTGTTTATCCCTGCCCCTTTGCGCCTCTGCGTTAATCTCTTTTTCCCTTCTTGCTTCCCCGGCCTATTTCCCCCGCCGGATTGCTTCAAAAAGCGACCGGAAGCACCGCGCGCTCCCGGAAGCGCTGCTCCGAGCTTCCTTCTCGCCCTTTTCCAGGGCCTTGTACGCCTTGACGAACGAACCGAACCCGCACCACGTCGTCTGCACCATTCCGAGACCCCGGCCGCCAACCGCCTTGTCCTTGTCGCTGCGGATGGCCCGGATGCGCTCGAGTTGCGCCAGCGCCACCGATGAGCTCTTCCACGGGCAGGCGACAACTCGAAACCCCTTCTCCGCGAAAAAGCGAGGCGTCTCATACGCCTTCCCATAATGCCAGTCGCATATAACGATGTCCTTCGACGCCTTATCAACGGCGGGGTACGTGCCATTCTCGCTGGCGTCCCATTTTCCTATGCCTGTCTTCTTGCCGTCAATGAATCGGTCGCCCCACATCCACATGCGACATCCTATCTTCTTCAAATGGTCGTGAAGAACTTTCACCTCGCCCGCGAACAGCTCCGACGGGCTCTTTCCTCGGCATCGCGGGCAGTCCTTGTCGCCTATGATGAACACCTCGTCCATCCCGACGTGAAACGATTTCGCCTCGCACGCCTCCGTCAGCTCGTCAATCAGGTCGAAGAGAACCTTGTGAACCTCCGGGTGCAGAGGACAGTAACTTCGACAGTAGATGCCCTCATTCTCCGGATACTTTCCGGGGGTCTCATCGAACTCGGGATGCTTGGTTAAAAGGGCTCCCGTATGTCTCCCCCCGGACTGGTGCCCCAAACAGTTTATCTGCGGGATAAGCTCGATGCCCGCCTCTCGGCACGCCTTCACAATCTGCCGCACCTCCTTTTTCCCGAGCGCAGACGGATTCGCAAACTCGGGCCGCGACTTGTAATCGTACCCGTAATTGAACTCCAGAATCAGCGTGTTCACACCCTCCTTCGGAAGCGCTTCCCTGATGAACTCAATGCAAGCCGGAAGGTCCCTTTTCGAGGGAGCGGAGAAATGTATCCCCCGCACCGGCAGCGCTTCACTCCTTTTCTCCGAACCGACTTCACCGACAAACAGCGTCGCCACGCACAACAACGCACATGAGATAATGAATCTTGTCATCATTGTCCTCCCTTCTCCGAAGTCAAACCGCCTTTCCCGGAGCGTGTGTTCCTTCCCTTGATTCTATTAGAGTAGCACGGCTACACCCTTCACGCAAACATTCGAAAACCCGATCCTCCTACCGTGTTCCTTGACAACCGGCCCTACGCGCAGTAATCTACCGCCAAAACTCACACCGGGAGATTTGCGCACATGAGCCCAAAAACACCCGTTCTTCGCAGCCCGCTCGATGCTTTCCATCGCGCCCACGGCGCGCGGATGACCCAATTCGCCGGATGGGAGATGCCTCTCCAATTCACCGGCATCATCGCCGAGCATCTCGCCGTCCGGCGTGCGGCGGGGCTTTTCGACATCTCCCACATGGGGCAAATAGAAGTCTCCGGCAAAACCGCCCTCCGCGACCTCCAGAGAATCGCCACCAAGAACCTCGCCCCCATTAGTGTCGGCAGAGCGGTCTATTGTCTCCTCTGCAATCACGAGGGCGGAATTCTCGACGATATTATCGTTTACAGGAGAGGAGAGAACAGTTTTCTCATCATTGTTAACGCGGCGAATTCCACAAAAGATTTCGATTGGTTGAAGGAGCATTCCGGCGAAGCCACCGCCGTTGCAGACCTCAGCAGGAGTCGGGCGCTTTTCGCGGTCCAGGGGCCCGATTCAGCGAAAATCCTCGGGCAGCTCACCAGCCAATCGCTCAGTGACCTGTACTATTTTCGATTTCGAGATGATGTGCTGTCCGGCTTTCCGGTCATCGTGGCCAGGACCGGGTACACAGGCGAGGATGGGTTTGAGATCTCCGTCGAGCACGGGCATGCCGTTGGCCTATGGAACTCTCTCCTCGAAGCGGGCGACTCATTCGGGATGAAGCTGGCGGGTCTGGGAGCGAGGGATACGCTTCGCCTTGAGATGGCCTATTCTCTCTACGGGATGGAGATTTCCGAAAGCGTTTCGCCCTTCGAGGCTGACTTGCACAAAGCGGTATCTCTCGACAAAGGCGATTTCATAGGGAGGGATGCAATCATCCGCATAGGGAAGGAGTCTCGCAGGACCCTCGTCGGACTGGAGATGCTCGAGAAAGGCATCCCCAGGCCCCATTTCCCGGTGAAGTCGAGCGCGACAGTTGTCGGGCGGGTCGCCAGCGGCACGATGTCCCCCTCCCTCCGGCGTGGGATCGCGATGGCCTTTGTGCAGAAGGAGTTGTCCGAGGTGGGAACTGTTCTTGATGTGGAAATAAGGGGCTGCGACCGCTCCGCCATAGTTGTCAAGACGCCGTTTTGGACGCCCAGTGTGTACGTGCGCTCTCGCGTGACCGCTAAAGAATCCGAAACGCCCCCCTCGCCACCGCCACAGGATGGCTGAGACTGTCGCGAGAGGCAGAGGAAACCCAATGAACCATCGCCGGTATGTGGAGGAGCAAAATGGAAATCCCGAAGGAGTTGAAATACACCAAAACCCATGAGTGGGTCATGATTCGCGGCGGCAGGGCCGTCGTTGGAATAACCGATTTCGCTCAGCAGAAGTTGAGCGATGTGGTCTATGTCGAGCTGCCGGAGCCTGCAAAGGAGGTCAAAGCCGGAGGCGAATGTGCCGTCGTGGAATCGGTCAAAGCAGCCTCCGACATCTATTCTCCTCTCTCGGGAAAAATCGTGAAGGTCAACCAAAAGCTCAACGCCGAGCCGCAGTTACTCAATTCCGACCCCTACGGCGACGGCTGGATTGTCGAAATCGAGCCTGCCGACCTTTCCGAGTTGGACAAGCTGATGACTGCCGACGAGTATCAGAAAACCGTGGAGGAATCCTGAGGTGGACTTCGTTCCCCAGACCGAAGAGGAGCTTCAGGAAATGCTGCGGGCCATCGGCGTTGATTCGTTCGATGATCTGTTGACGCAGGTTCCGCCCGAGCTGAAATGCTCGCCCATGAAGCTCCCTCGGGGAATGTCCGAAAGCGAGCTTCTCGACCGCACGCGGCGATTGGCGGCCCGCAACGTCCCGGTTTCGCGCCGCAGTTCTTTCCTCGGCGCCGGCGCCTACGACCACTTCATCCCGGAGGTCGTCCGCGACCTTTCGTCGAGGTCGGAGTTCTACACCGCCTACACCCCGTACCAGCCGGAAGCCAGTCAGGGATTCCTCCAGGCGATGTTCGAATACCAGACCGCTATCTGCGAATTGACCGGCATGGACGTGTCCAACGCGTCGCTCTACGACGGAGCCTCCGCCCTCGCCGAAGCCGCGCTGATGGCTTTGAGAACGAGAGGAGATCGCTCGAAGATCGTCGTGTCTCGCGCGGTCCATCCTGAGTACCGGCAGGTGTTGCAGACCTATCTGAGAGGGGCGGGGGTCAGCGTTGACGAGCTTCCGTACGAGGATGGCGTGACGTCGCTTTCGGCAATCGAAGGGGAGGCAAACGAGCAGACCGCCGCCGTCGTCCTCCAGTCCCCGAACTTCTTCGGCTGCATCGAGGACATGGAGAGGGCTTCCGAGATTGCCCACGAGAAAGGCAGCCTCCTCATTGCCGTGGTGAATCCCATCTCCCTGGGCGTGCTTGCACCCCCCGGAGAATACGGCGCGGAGATAGCCGTCGGCGACGGGCAGCCTCTCGGCAATGACCTTTCGTACGGGGGGCCGCACCTGGGCTTCCTGGCCTGCACCGAAGCGCTCAGGAGGAAGATGCCCGGCCGGGTCGTTGGGATGACGGATGACGCCGACGGCAATCGAGGGTTCGTCCTGACGCTCCAGACCCGTGAGCAGCACATCCGCAGAGAGAAAGCGACCTCGAACATCTGCACTAACCACGCTCTCAACGCTCTCCGCGCCTGCATCTATCTGTGCTGTCTCGGAAAGGAGGGCATCCGCCGTCTTGGCGAGCTCAACGTTCACAAGAGCCATTACCTCCTCGAGCGCTTGAGTGAAATCGAAGGCTTGAATCCGACATTCTCATCTCCGTTCTTCAACGAGTTCGCCGTTCGTTTCCCGCAGCCTGTGGGGAAATTGAGCAGCCATCTTGCGAAATCCGGCGTAGTTGGAGGCGCCGGAGTCGAGTTGGGACGATGGTATCCTGAGCTGAAGGATTCCATGCTGATCTGCGTCACCGAAACGAAGAGCAGAGCGCAGCTTGACGATTTTGCCGCCGCACTCGAGGAGAAGCTGTGAGCGAGCCGCTGATATTTGAGCAAAGCCGTCCCGGGCGCACAGGGGTCTCCTTGCCTGAGATGGATGTCCCGAGGAGGCCTCTTTCCGAGCTTGTCCCCGAAAAGTTTCTCCGGCGGAAAGCACCGCAGTTGCCGGAGGTCTCGGAGATTCAGCTCGTCCGACATTTCACTCGCCTCTCGCAGCGGAATTTTTCCGTTGACACGCATTTCTATCCGCTCGGCTCGTGCACCATGAAGTACAGTCCGAAGATTAACGAGAAGGTTGCGGCTCTCGGCGGTTTCGCAAATCTTCATCCGTATCAGCGTGAAGAAGATGTACAGGGCATCCTCGAACTGATGTACGAGATGGAGCAGTTCCTCAAAGAGATTTGCGGGATGGACAGGTTCACACTCCAGCCGGCGGCAGGGGCGCACGGAGAGCTTCTGGGGATGATGCTCGTCAGGGCCTATCATGCAAGCAAGGGGCGTTCTCCAGCCCGCGTCATCGTGCCCGATACCAGTCACGGAACAAACCCCGCCAGCGCTGCTGTCAGCGGATTGAAAGTGCAGGTCATTTCCTCCGGCGGCGACGGCCTGATAGACGCCGATTCTCTGGCGGCGGTCATGGATGACGACGTCGCGGCGGTCATGAGTACGAATCCCAACACGCTGGGCTTGTTCGAGAGCGAGATTCGGAAAATCGCGGAGATGGCCCACGCGCACGACGCGCTGATGTATTACGACGGGGCGAACCTGAACGCCCTCATGGGGATATGTAAACCGGGGGAGACGGGCTTCGACATCGTGCATCTCAATCTGCACAAGACCTTCTCGACGCCACATGGCGGGGGCGGGCCGGGCGGCGGCCCCGTCGGTGTCAAGCAGAAGCTCGCTCCGTTCCTCCCCGTTCCGCTCGTGCAGAAGGAGGGGGAGCGATATTATCTCAACTACAGTTCGCCGCAATCGGTCGGGAAAATCCGCGCTTTCTACGGCAACGTCTCGGTCATCATCAAAGCCTACGCGTACATTCTTTCCCTTGGCGGGGAGGGATTGGCGCGCGCCAGTCGTGCAGCGGTCATCAACGCCAATTACCTTTTGAATAAACTGAAAGACGCGTTCCCTGCGCCGTATGGCGAGCGGTGCATGCACGAGTTCGTCCTGTCGGCATCGAACCTCAAAGAGCATGGTGTGCGGGCGCTCGACGTGGCAAAAGCTCTCATTGATAAGGGATTTCATCCGCCGACGATTTATTTCCCGCTGACGGTGCCGGAGGCGATGATGATCGAGCCGACGGAGACGGAGACGCGCGAGACGCTCGACGATTTCGCGGAGGCCATGATTGAGATTACCCGCGAAGCTCAGAGCAATCCTGAGGCGCTCCATGAATCGCCGAGAAGAGCTTTCTCGCGGCGGCTCGATGAAGTCAAAGCGGCTCGCAAGCCTCGGCTCAGGTGGAGAGAGAATCAATAAGATGGCATCTCGGAGGCTTAGGATGGTTGAGCGGCGTTTGGGAGGTGAACGATGAAGATATGCTATTTCGACTGCTTCTCCGGAATTAGCGGCGACATGACGGTGGGGGCGCTCCTGGACTGTGGAGCGGACTTCGGCGTGATTCGCGATGAAATGAGGAAGTTTAATCTGAAGGGCTACTCGCTTTCGCGGAGAAAGCAGAAGCGGTGCGGAATCACGGGGACGAAGTTCTCTGTCAAAATTGATCCGAAAAGCCGCCAGCCGCATCGCCACCTCCACGACATACTCGAGCTCATTCAGAACGCTGACCTCCCCGAAAAAGCGAGGACGGACGCGACGGCGATTTTCCGGAGGCTCGCGCGAGCCGAAGCGAAAATCCACAGGACGACCGCCGCCAAAATCCATTTCCACGAGGTCGGCGCCGTGGATTCCATCATAGACATCGTCGCGACAGCCGTCGCCATCAACTCGCTCGGCGTGGACAAATTCGTCAGCTCTCCCGTCGCCCTGGGCGGCGGCAGCGTCGTCTGCCACCACGGAATCCTCCCCGCGCCGGCGCCGGCGACGATGGAACTGCTGGGCGGGGCGAAGGTTTACGCTTCCGGACAGAAGCGGGAGCTGGTCACGCCGACGGGCGCCGCTATTGTGACTCACTATTGCAGTGATTTCAGCGGCATTCCGGAAATGAGCGTCAGGCGAGTCGGTTACGGGGCGGGCTCTTACGACGATCCGCGGCGGCCGAACCTTCTCCGAATCGTCATCGGCGAGACGGAGGATGCTTTCCTGCGAGACGCCATCCAGGTCATCGAAACGAACGTTGACGACATGAATCCGGAGTTCTACGACCACATTTTCCGCAGGCTTTTCGAGGCTGGGGCGCTCGACGTCTATCTTGTCCCCATCTACATGAAGAAAACTCGCCCGGGCAACATCCTCACCGTCCTGGCCGAGCCGAAAGACAAACGAAAGCTTGTCTCCATCATCCTCGATGAGACCACGACCTTCGGCGTGAGAACGTACGTGGCCGAGAAAATCATGCTCAGCCGCAAAACCGTGAAGGTCAGGACGAAATTCGGGGAAGTCAAAGTCAAAATTGGTTTCGCCGGGGAGAAGGTCAAGACCATCGCCCCCGAATACGACGATTGCCTGCGAGTCGCCGAGGAAAAAGGCGTGCCCGTCAAGGAGGTCTTCGGCGAGGCACTCGCGCTCGCCTCCAAGAAAGCGTAGCGCAGCGGGGCGCCCGTGGGCGGAGCGCGCGGCATGGGTTCCGACCGAAAGCGCTTGACGAGAGAGAACGCTGAGAGCGCAGAGGGGGGCTGTTTTTTGGCTTGGTAGTCCGGCGTTTCCCATGGTTCCCGTCCAGTCAGATGATGGCGAAGGTTTTGTCGAGGTCGCGTGTTGCATCGGGGTCCTGCTTCCGAAAGGCTTCGAGCTCGGCATCATACTCTTCGGCGTGCGCGTAGCTCCTTTTCTGCATGAAGGGATCGTATATGGGCAGAATGGATTCGCGGTCGAGCTCTTTGACAAAGAGAGAAAGGATTCTGACGGCGGCGGCGAGGTCTTTCTCGCAAACCTTGACTTTTCGGTAGATGATTTTGTCGTCGCTCGCACGGCGGAGAGGATACCAAAAGAGGCGCTTGAGGCGGGGGCGGAGAGCTTCGTGAAACATGGCTTCGAGGCGGCGGAGGCGCTCGTACTTGTTGGCGAGGGGGAAACGGTTCGCGAGGTCGTGGTTGAGCTGGTCGCGATAGGCGTGGATTCGAAGACGCCATTTCAGGGTGCGGTTGTCGCAGGCATAGTATTTGATTCGCTTGAGGACCTGCTCGAAGGTGAGGCAGGAGTCGGGGAACTCCTCGAGGAAAAGGGAGGCGACTTCCTTGTAGGTCTTGAAGGCGGCGATGTGCTTGCAGATGAAATCCTTCTGCTCAAAGGTGAGCTCCCTTCGCTCGGATTGGCTTTGCGGCGTTTCTGAAGGCGATTGACTGGCTTTCGCTGCAGTCTCTGGCGGTTGAGGTGTGGTTGCTGTTTGCTCAGTTTGCGGGGTAGATTGTGTGGTTTCGGTTGCGTTTTGTTGTGTTTTCATGGCGTTTTGTGCTCCTTTTTTCGATGTAATCAGCTCGAAATGCTGCGGTTGCGACTCTGCCTTTAACCCGGAAAAGGGGCTAAAATTCCAGTAGTTTCCAGTAGTTTCTCGACGAGAAGGCGTACTGGAATGGTATATGATTTCGGGTTCGAGTTATGGCGTTGTCCTTTGCCCAAGTTTTTGGTTGCAGTATAGCACATTTGTTGTCAGTTGTCAAGCAGGAGGCGCGGATGGGGTGGGGCCGCGTTTCAGTGGCACGCGGGTCCGCTCTCATGTGTCTGGAGGGAACCGTGTATTGAGGATGAGCCTATTACGCCCCTTCAGGGCTTTTGTATTTCATCACGTGCTATTTCCCCAGGGCGTTGCCCTGGGCTAGAATATTGCGCCCTTTCAGGGCTTTTTCATTTTATCACATGCTGTTCACAGGGCGCTGCCCTGGGCTGGAATATCGCGCCCTTTCAGGGCTGAAGGTCGCTTTCCCATCGCCCTGTAAGGGCAGACTTAATAAAGCTCAGGGCAATGCCCAGGGCGCCGGTCTAAGAAAAGGGGCGCGTTTTCGGATACTGCTCCGTTCCAGGCGCAAGTACATGGATTCGCAAATCGGGTGAAGTATGAATGGTGTCGTGAAAGGAGCTATTTTGACGGGATAATCACGCCATCGGCGTGAACGGGATTGTTCCAGAGACGTGAGCCATCCAGCAAATCACAGCCCGGCGGGCTTGAAGACTTTGGCGCCCTTAGCGTCTTGGCGAGAGAAAATGGAAAAAGGGGAGGCCTCTCGCAAAGACGCAAAGACGCAAAGACCTGTCCATTCTGTTATCCTGTTGTGGCGGCTCAGGAGATACAACTGGTCCATTGCAGATTGCAAATTGCAGATTGCAGATTGCGGAATCCGAAATCCGAAATCTAAAATAGCAGAGCCAGAATCCGCAGTTCGAAATCCCCAATCGAAATCCCAGGCATCCTGTTATCCCATCGTAGCAAATAGCTTGCCGAACTTATGAATCGGAGCACTAAACCACTGGCTTTGGTCGGTGGTATCGGATACGGGATTCTTCTCGTGAGAGCTGCCTTCAGCGGAACTTCTCGACCAGTGGATTCATCCGAATTGTACCATGCAAATGCAGCCGCACCCCACCTCATTCTTCGGATAAGGGAGGGCGTATCGCCCTATTCGGCAATAGGTGAATTAAAGGGCGTCACCATTTACAGAATGCGACAATAGCAGTAGAGTAAGATGCCTGCGGTCACTTGTGGATGCAAAGGGCTGAATGAAGGCAGGGAATGGACGGCAAAAAGCATTTCCAAAAACGGGTGGATAGAATAAGATGTCTGAACGTTGCTTCAATCATCGAATGAGTAGGTTTCCGGTTAAGCCACCCCTATGAGAAATATGGAGGGTATCAATTATGAAGAGAAATGATTTAGCTTTCTGTGGCCTGATTGTGTTGTGGTCGCTACTGTTCGCCTTCGCGGCCACCGGAAAAACCGATGCGCTTGGCGAAGAATCCAAGATGCTCTGGCAGATTGGAAAGGCGGACAACGATACCTCGGAGCTTGCGTTAGGTCGGAACGGATGGAGCCGCTTTCCGACTGATTTTGGAACTGAACCCACATTCATCGTTGGCCGCTCCGACTCCGGTCGCGACTGGCCCTATGCGCACCCCGGCCCGGAGGATAGCTGGGCGGGCAGTAGCAGGCATGCCTTTGCCATACTATTCGGTATCGGCAGGACGATTTCTGGGGGTAACTGTCGGCTGATCGTTGACCTGGTTGATACGCACGGCAGTAAACCGCCTAAGCTTCGGATTGATGTCAACGGCGAATCTTTCGAGAGGCAGATGCCGAGAGGAGGCACGGATGCCTCGGTACTTGGCAATCCTTCGGCTGGTCGCGAGCACCGTTTCTCGATTACTATTCCGGCGCGAGTCATAAAGCAGGGCATCAACGAAATTACGATTACAACGCTTTCTGGCAGTTGGATGCTCTACGATTGGGTCGGCTTCGAGTCGCCGCAAGCGCTGAAACTGGAGGCCCCGGGGGGCGCGCTCTTGCGGTCAGTACATCTGGACCCGTGGCTGAGCCGCAAAGAGGGAAAACTCTGTCAACTCATGTGGGTTGAGCTGACTCAAGTAGGTGAAGAGTCGGACACGACAATCCAGATGGCCGGGCTTGACCCGATGAAGCTCCAACTCAAACCGGGTACGCAAACTGTTGAGCTCGCTCTACCGCCGGTAAAAGCGCAGACGCGGACTACGGTCGAGGTCAAAAGTCGGGGCAAGACATTATTTACACGTCAGATCGTGCGCAAGCCAGCCGTCGAGCGGCAGCCGGTTGACTGGGTGGACGCGATGCTTGGGACATCGAGTTCGAGATGGATGCTGTATCCCGGGCCAAGTATGCCTTTTGGAATGGTAAAGCTTAGCCCTGATAATCAGGATCATTGCTGGAAGGCGGGATATGAGTATCTCATCGGGAACATCGCAGGGTTCAGTCATATTCATTCGTGGACGATGGGTGGTCTTCTCGTGATGCCCACCGTTGGAGAGCTCAAGACGGTCCCCGGGAGCCAGAACGACCCCGATAAAGGATACCGTTCCCGGTTCAGGCATGAGACGGAGGTTGCCTCGCCGGGATATTACGCGGTCACGCTCGACGATTATGGTATCAGGGCGGAACTGACAGCAACAACAAGGGCCGGCTTTCAACGGTACACGTTCCCTAAATCCGACAAGGCTCAAATCCTCTTCGATCTCTTGTTTCCGACGGAGTACAACTTTTCGGTACAGAATGCCCACATCAAGAAGGTAAGCAATACCGAAATCGAAGGCTATTCCAAACAGCGGGGAGAGGGAGGGGCAAGATGGAATGATTATACCGTCCATTTTGTCGCGAGGTTTAGTAAGCCTTTTGATTCTTTCGGGGGATGGGTAGGAGATAAGATTTACCGTGGGGCGACTGAGCTGTCCGGCAAAGGGGATATTGGAGCATTCGTCAATTATTCTACTTCTGAAAACGAAGTCATCAAGTTGCGGACCGGTATTTCGCTTGTCAGTATTGACCAGGGGCGCCTGAACCTTAAAACAGAAATGTCGGCTTTTGGGTGGGATTTCGATGTCGCGAGAAATCACGCGAGGCACACGTGGAACGACCTTCTGAGCAAAATTGAGGTTGAGGGAGGCACCCACGAGCAGAACGTAAAGTTCTATACGAATCTGTACCGGTCTTACTGCTCGCGGACCATCTGGAGCGATGTGAATGGAAAGTATGTAGATATGTATGAGAAAGTGCGGCAACTGGAGGACCCGGATTCTCCCGTTTACGGGTGCGACGCTTTCTGGAATACGTTCTGGAACTTGAATCAGCTCTGGACATTGGTAACGCCAGACATAGCGAATAAGTGGGTGAAATCTCTAATAGAAATCTACGACCGTGGAGGATGGTTGCCGAAGGGACCGACTGGTATAGAATACTCGAGTATAATGGTAGCGTCGCATGAGATTCCGCTGATGGTGTCGGCGTATCAGAAAGGAATTCGTCATTTCGACGTCGAGAAAGCGTATAGGGCGATGAGACATAATCAGATGGAACCGGGTCGGCCACATGAGGGGGGCGGTCATGTGGGTAATCGGCAGTTGAAATCCTATAAGGAGCTCGGATACGTCCCCGTTGAGAAGGGGCCGGTATCTAATACATTAGAGTACGCTTACGATGATTGGTGTGTTGGACAAATGGCTAAAGCGCTGGGCAAACAGGACGATTATGAATATTTCAATAAGAGAGCCGGGAACTACAGAAATGTTTTCGATTCTTCCATCGGATACATGCGTCAAAGGCACGAGAATGGTTCATGGGTGAAAAACTTTTCTGCCTTTTCTGGAAGAGGTTTCGTTGAGGGGAATTCAGAACAGTTTACATGGTTTGCTCCCCACGATGTGCAAGGATTAATCAATCTTATCGGGAAGGAAAGATTCAACAGGCGGTTGAATACAGACTTTGAGAAGTCGCGTCCAAACAACTTCAACGCGACAGGGGACCGCATGGCCGATTATCCCATTAACCACGGGAATCAGCCGAATATGGAGGCGGCGTATCTTTTCAATTATTCGGGTGTTCCCTGGTTGACGCAGTTGTGGGCAAGAGAGATCATGGCACGCTATTATGGAACGGGACCGATTGACGGTTATCCTGGCGACGAGGATCAGGGACAAATGGGCGCATGGTATGTAATGAGTGCTATGGGTCTCTTTGAGATGAATGGAGGAGCAGCGACCAAGCCGGTTTATGAAATCGGCAGCCCCATATTTGATAGGGTGACTATTCAATTGGATAGCGGGTATTATGGCGGAGGGACCTTCGTAATCGAGGCGAGGAACAACTCAAAGGATAATATGTACATCCAGTCTGCAACACTGGACGGAAAGCCGTTGACGAAGCCCTGGTTTTACCATTCGCAGCTTGTGGATGGCGGCAAGTTAGTTTTTCAGATGGGGCCTGAGCCAAACACGAACTGGGGGAGCAGACCACAGGATGCCCCGCCTTCCATGACATCTAAGGGGATGCAGTAGAGAATACAGTGCCAACTTTAAGGCGGCGTGTGGGGCCTGCCGCTCGCCTATGATTACAGTATCACGGCTGGGAACGCCGGTCAACGAACCTTGCATCCGACCTTCCGCTCGCAGACATAATACAAGTAAGAGAGAATGAATTGAGTTTGGAAAACGCAGGAGGGTTCCCATGTACAGATATACTTTCTACATAGCGGTTCTGTTCTGTTTGCTGACGGGAGCACTCGGTTTTGCGGAGGTGTCAGCGTACGAAGAAGAGGTGTTCATCCCGACCTGGGAGGTTGGCCCGCCAGAGGTCCATTCAGACTTTCCCGACGCGGGAAGCCACATTTATCCTTACACACTGAATGATGTTCTCACGGCGAATAGGGTTGATAAAACGTACAAAGGAGTAATCCTGGAAAACGAATACATCAGGCTTCTCATCCTTCCGGAGGTCGGTGGGCGACTGCACGGAGCGTTAGATAAGACAAATAATTATGTTTGGTTGTACTGGCAACGGACGATTAAACCCGGCTTAATCGGGATGACCGGCGCATGGATTTCCGGCGGTATCGAATGGAATTTTCCACACGGACATCGGCCTTCCTGCTTCATGCCAGTTGATCACCGCATCATCAAACATGAAGATGGCAGCGCGACGGTATGGGTCGGTGAGACCGAACCGATATATCGTATGCGCTGGCTTGTGGGAATGACTGTATTTCCGGGGCGGAGTTGCGTGCGTTGCGATTACATTTTCATCAATCCCACGAATCACAGGAATCCGTTCCAATTCTGGGCGACAGCGGCTACACACGCTAATGAATGGTGTCAGGCTCAGTTTCCCGGGGATATGGTCACCGGACACGGCAAACACCGGTTCTGGAATTGGCCCGTTCATGAGGGAGTGGACTTGACATGGTGGAAGAACTCACCGAACGCCAGCAGCTATTTTGCTTTCAATAACCCCTCGGATTGCTTTGGCACGTACGACCATCGGGCAGAGGCTGGGATGGTCCATGTAGCGAACCACTACTTGATGCCCGGCAAGAAGCTTTGGACATCGGGTTCCGGGCCGTCCGGTCGGATCTGGGAGGATATTCTCACCGAAGGAGGCGGCCCCTATTTTGAACCGCAAGCAGGCGCATGGAGTGACAATCAGCCGGATTACCACTGGATGGAGCCGAATGAGGTAAAAACCGTTCACGATTTCTGGTATCCCGTGCGCGATACGCGCGGCTTTCATAGCGCGAACGAAGACTTCGCAATCAATACTGACCTCGCCGGTGGAGTCGCATTTGGCGCGGTGTATTCGACGGGGCGTGTTCGGGAGGCCAGGGTGGTTCTTAAAAATGCAAAAAGCAACTCCATTCTCTCCGAGAGAGTGGCGAACATCACACCGGATAGACCTTACACGACTGAGGTAAAGGTGGAAGACAATGTGACTGTGTATGATGTTCATCTCGCCGTCTATGATGCGAAGGGGACTTTATGTATAGAACTGCAGCAACAAAAAGCAAGACAGGTTGAGCTTCCCGAAGGACACCGGGAGCCAGGCGACCCGAAAAAGATGAATCAGGACGAATTGTATCACTCGGGAGAATGGCTGGATAAATTCAGACGAACGAATCAGGCTTTATCCTATTATCGTGAAGCTTTGAGGAAAGACCCGCAAGACACGCGAGCAAACATCGAGATGGGCTTCCTCGCTCTAAAACAGGGGAAGTGGAACGAAGCGCTGGAGGCTCTCAATGGAGCATTGGAACGAGACCCCGATAACTCACAGATTTACTATGGACGAGGCTTAGCGTACATGGGATTGCAAGATTTCAGGGAAGCGTACGAGCAGTTGTATCGAGCGGCTTATGCGTATGCTTTGTCCTCGACGGCATATTACAATCTGGCGAGAATTGATTTGCGCCGGGGTGATTTTGAAAGCGCGGTCTTGAAGCTCAATGAAGCCGCAAGCCAGAACGGGAAGTTCGCGGATATTCCAGCTCTCCAGGCGACAGCCTTTCGGCATATACACGAACATAAAGAAGCGCTTGCGGCTGCGGAAAAGGCGCTTGACCGCGATCCCCTACATTTTATGGGCGGGTATGAAAAACTGATGGCTTTGAAGAATGTTGGGGCTGAATGGTCTTCCTGGGGAGAGGAATGGAAGTGCGTTATGCGTGATGGAGTTCAAAACTACTTGGAGTTGTCTGTGGCTTACGCCAATGCGGGGCGTTTCGAAGACGCAGATGCGGTCCTCGCCATCTTTTCTGATGTGAAGGATGATTCAGAAATCAATCCGATGGTGAATTATTTTCGCGGGCATTTTAGGGAATTGACTGGAGATGCGTCCGCCGCGTCCAAGTACTATGCAAAGGCAAGAAAGGGGCCGATTGATTACACAAACCCACACCGATTGGAAGGGAAAGCGGCGTTGGAGGCAGCAATTGTGCGGAACCCGGATGATGCTAACGCCCACTTATTCCTGGGGAATTTGCTATACGCGAGTGGCCAGCGGGAGGAAGGTTTTACACATTGGAAAAAGGCTGTCGAGCTAAGTGATGGCCTTGGGCACGCGTGGCGCAACGTGGCCTACGGTGAACGTCGTTTCAGAAATAACCTTCGCGCGTCGTACCAAGCATACAAGAAAAGCTTCGAGTTGAATCCTCGCGACGCGCGCGTTCTCCTGGAGTATGATCAGGTCGCCGAGGCAGTGAAGGTCCCGGCCGCAGAGCGGCTCGCCCTCCTGAAACAGCACGAGAAGGTTGTGGGAACAAGAGACGCTCTTCTATCACGGCTCGTTGACCTCTGCCTCGTCGTGGGGAATATGAAAGACTTGAATCGGGCATACAGTTTACTAAGCAGTCACCATTTTCATAGTTGGGAGGGCAAGTATGGCATCCACGATTGCTGGGTGGAGGTCAACCAAAAACTGGGCGACCGGGGATTTGAGAAAAAGGATTTTGAAACGGCCTTGCGGTACTATCAAGAGGCGTGCAAGTATCCGAAGAACTTGGAGGTGGCGCCTCGGACGCCAGATTTCCGCGCGCATGTCCATTGGAACCTGGCGAAAGTGTACATTGCTATGGATAAACAGGATATTGCGAAGGGCTACTTACAGAAAATCGTTTCCGAAAGATACACAAAAGCTCACCTCGGAACCTCTTATCAAGCGCTCGCGCAGAAGGCGCTGAACAACACAGGTCAATATCTGTCTCTGTTGGAGCGTCTGGAAAAGCGCGCAAGAAAACTAACTTCGGGGGAATTTGAATACCGCGGAACTCCGGAAACCATCGGGCATTACCTGTTGTCGTTTGTGCTGGAGGAGAAAGACAACAAGAGCGAGGCTGCTGCGGAGCGCAGGAAAGCGTTGGCTCGAAACCCTCGCGTTATTCGCGGCGCCATTCACGAAGCGCAGCTTGACATCGCAAAAGCCCACCAATGACAGCCTTCTGTGTGTCTGTCACAGGCCGACGCGGAGTGCTCAAAGAGAGCGAAGCACAGTGTTGCCTCGTTCTTTAAGCGGACAGCATTGGTCTCGGTTTTCTGTATGTTGAGTTATGAATTCCCCATGTGCAAAAGAGCCGAGTGGCAGCGGCGAGGCACCTTGATTGTCACTCGGCCAAGCCTCGAGCGGCCTCAGGGCCGGGTCTCCTGTGGTTTGAGAATGCGAACTCGGATGTTGCGATATGCCACGGGGCCGTGATCGCCCTGTAGCATGAGCGGCCCGGTGGGCTTCTCATCGTTGAACACGGCCGCGCGAGTCGGTCCGGTCACCTCCTGGTTTTCGTGGATGACCTTGCCGTTGTGCACAACGGTGACGAACACGGCGTTGGCAATTTTTTTGCCGCTCGCGTCAAATCGCGGCGCACGAAAGATAACATCGAAGGTCTGCCATTGGCCCGGTCTTCGCGAGGCATTCACCCGTGGCGAGCGGCCTTCATAACCCTTGTTGTCTTGCCACCTCTGGTAAATGCCGCCGCAGTCGGTGTACGTCGGTTTCTTTACGCCCCAACTGTCGAACACCTGGATCTCGTATCGGCCCTCGAAGTAAACGCCCGAATTGGAGCCTTTGGGAACCATGAACTCGATGTGGGCCTGAACGTCACCATGCTCCATCTTTGTGAAGAGGTGAGAAGTGCGACCCTTGGCGCCATTGACAACGGCGCCCGTGCCCGGTTTCCATGCCAGAAGCATCTCGTTGTCCGTGTTCTTGAACGCATCGCCGACAATTTTCCATTCGCCGGTGGGCTGGCGCCAACTGCTCAATGTGCGTCCTTCAAGCAAGTTAATCCAGTTTGCCGATTTCTGTTCGGCCATGCTGATGCCGCACACCGTAGCCGCAATCGCCACAGCGAGCACAACAGTTGAGGCAACACTCCGGCAGTAAATCATAGTTCTCGCATTCATTCCATTTCTCCCTTTTTCGAGGTTTCCAAGCATTGCGGCTCACGTAATCCACGGCTCTCGACACGAACAAGCCGCCTACGGCGTCGCGCATCCTCGTCGGGCAATACTCCTACGCAATCAACGGGCAACCTCTCTTCCGCTCCCGCGGCGCCTTGCGCAGTAGGATGGTGGGACCGGAATTTCGGTTGAGAGCAACTTCTATGCACATGGTAACAATTCGAGATGTTACTTGCAATGCCAAGCCCTTTTTGGGCAGCTCCGGTGAACAACGCGTCATCGGGGAGGCGGGAAAGCATTTGAGAGGGGGAGCGGCGTGGGGGGGGAACGGAGAGCATGCGGGCGTGCGGGAGTGTAGCGGTTGTAGTAGCAGCGGCTTGCGGATGATGACCAGACTGGCGGCCAGCACGGGACCGGTGGCCTTGAGCTCCTTGACTCTGGCCTGGCAGAGCCTTCGAACCAGGGTGGGATGTTCCGGTATGCTAATCTCTTCCTCCCGGTGGAAAGTGTGCGCTGTTTCGGAAACGTATTGGAACTTATCCGACAATGTAAGAAAAAAAGCCCGTGCGAAGGTAATGCCTCAGTTACCGGCGGCTGAGGCTGTAACCGCAGAGTGCGCAGAGTGCGCAGAGGGGCTTACGCATCGCCGGCGTCCTGTCCCGCCCCGCGTTCCGCGGGGGATATCAAGGGGCTCCCTTGCCCTTGACGGGCTCGGGCTGTACCCTTCACGGCAAAAAAAGGCCGTGCCCCACGTGGCATCCCGCTGGAGGCGGGACCCGTGGACGCCCATGCCGGTATCAATCCCCGGCGTCAAGAAAGGCCCTACGATGCGAGGGCCCCGTTTTCAAACAGGATGGCAACACAGGTGCGTAAGGGGCTCCTTTCAGGGACCGAGAGACATTTTCATGGTCCGAGGGTGAACGAGGTTCGTGATGGACTGCGGTGAAATCCGCTGTCTGAGGGCACTCTGTGGTTTTGTTCGCTTGCGTTGAGTCAATCCCACTACACTTCGAGACGCAGTTGGGCTTTCTGGCTGATGAGCAGTTTCTGAAGTGTCTTGACATCGAGCCTGCGGGGCGGGACCCTGCCAGTGGCGGCAAGCGCCGCGGCACAACCTGATGCGTGCCCGATGGCCATGGCGGGGGCCATGGAGCGAGCCGATTGAAACGGAGCTTGTTCGCAAGATATGCAGCGCCCCGTCAATATTAGCCCTTCGATTTTCTTTGGCACCAGCGAGCGATACGGAATATCGAAGCCCTCGTGGGCGAAGAAGAAACGCTTGCCGTGGTAGCTTGGCATCGGGTTGGAACTGATGGCGACCACGTCGGGAAAATGCTTGCCCCGAATGGCATCCTGTTCTGTGACGACGTATTCTCCGAGGATGCGGCGGGTTTCTCGCACACCGATGCCTGTGGCTGTCTGCATGAGATAGATTGACCCCATCCCCGGTTTCTTCTTCATTTCCAGGACCCGGTCCCAGAGCTTCAGGCGGGTCTCCACTTCGGCGCGCGTCAGGTTCTCGACGTCCAAGGCGTCACCGCCGAAGCCCGGCCCCCATCGCACAACCCTGTCGCCAATGCGAACACCGCCAAAGGGGCCTCTTACGCTCGACGGCACACCACCAATCCGGTACATGAGGCTCGTGCCCATGCGGTCACCCTTTTCCGCGGGCTTCATAAATGGAGCACCGGCTCGTGCCGCAACGTCACCATCGCCGGTGGCGTCAATGACAATGTCGGCAACGATGGCTTGCCTTCCCGACTTGGATTCCACAATTACGCCGGTGACCCGCGAGGCATCAAGCAACGGAGCGACAACCCAGCTATGCAACCGCAGCCTGACGCCTTCCTTTTTGGTCAGGTTCACACATGCGATTTTCGCGGCCTCAGGGTCAAACCCAACGCAATATGGGAGATTGCCCGAGACCACATCATGATGGGTCTTCGGATAAGGGTCCTCGTCTGCGATACCGCCCAAACGCACGAGTTCCGCTATGTATTCCGCAGGAATTCCTTTAACGGTCTGAAGCGCTTCCGGCTGGCGCTGATTCCGAAAGCCGTTGTAACAGGTCATCAAGCCAGCGGTGCCGTTGCCGCCGAGGAAAGGATAGCGCTCGATCAAAAGCGTATCGGCGCCGCTTCGTGCCGCTGCCACTGCCGCAATGATACCACTCGGCCCGGCGCCCCGCAATGCCGCACTTAGTGTTCCAATTCACAAATTCGCCGACGTATTCTCCCTCTGACAGGATAACAGGATGCACATGATTTTTAGAATCCTGTTTATCCCTGCGAAAGGTTGTTTACCTTTCGCTCTAACCCAACTTCCGGCTGACATAGTGGGTTGCCGGTGGCGACGACATTGTTAATGAGTTGTGTCTCCTGAGCCACCACAACAACCTCCTTGACACATTTTTGCTCGACGATGACCGTATCTCTTTCGACCTCGCCATGACCGGGCTGCAAGGTCTCGGACAACTTCTCCGTCAGTCGTTTGCGGTTCGTGATCTTTCACCCAGCGGCCCGCCGGCCTGTGATTTACTGGATGCTTCACGCCTCTGGGAGAATCCAGTCTATCCTGTTATCCCGTCAAAATAGCTCCTTTCACGACATCATTATACGTCACTGTATTTGCGAATCCCTGTACTTAGACACCCTCAAAACCCGCAAGCCGCCGTCTCGCTCATGCCATCAACTTCTCCAGCGATCACCGTTCACGCTCCTTTAGCGGCAAGTTGTCCCGTGCAGCATGGACATTGTCGGCCTCGGGAGGAACACCTTGAATGTAGTTGACACATGATGGAACGTCAACGTCTTTCCTTTCAAGCTGAAAAGGATGCAGGGCGCAATGCTTCACTTACCGCTGGCTGAGGGTGGAACCGCAGAGTGCGCAGAGCACGCAGAGAGGCTCTCGCATCGCCGGCGTCCTGTCCCGCCCCGCGTTCCGCGGGGGATATCAAGGGGCTCCCTTGCCCTTGACGGGCTCGGGCTGTACCCTTCACGGCAAAAAAAGGCCGTGCCCCACGTGGCATCCCGCTGGAGGCGGGACCCGTGGGAATCATGGGCAAGATGCCCATGCCACGACAGGGGAGGACGGGATTCTTCTCATACCCCTCCCTGCGACTCTGCGCCTTTGCGTTAACCTCCTTTTCCCTTCCTCCCTCCCCCGCCAAGGCGGGGTATCCGCCCGAGGCTGAGGTGTTACACACACCCGTGATTTTCGATTGGTGATGGGATTTGGGAGTGTGCTAAAATGAATGAGATGCGAGATTCGATTCTTTCGGAGACACGTGCAGGGAGAATTATGGCTATTGAATTGATGGGGTGAGCGAATGGCGAAGATATTGAAGCTGAGAGAGGGAAGAAAATTTCGGATGGGTGACGGCGAGACCACCAAGGTTGTCTATCCGGAAATGGGGGCGAAGAATATCACCCTCAATTACATCACCTTTGGTCCGGGGCAGGAGTTTCCGCAGCACGAGCACGGGGAGTCGGAGGATGTCTTCGTAATTCTGGAGGGTTCCGGGGTGCTCAAGCAGG
This sequence comes from uncultured Verrucomicrobiota bacterium, assembly GCA_964640185.1. Taxonomy (GTDB): domain Bacteria; phylum Auribacterota; class JABMQX01; order JABMQX01; family JABMQX01; genus CAZXGF01. The sequence goes on from CAZXGF010000013.1 coordinate 31,556, forward strand.
GAGAAATGGAGCTGCGGATAGAGGCGGGCGACGTGGTCTATGTGCCCGCAGGAGAGATTCACGGAACCATCGCCGGACCGAACGGCATGGTCTGCATCAGTTGCCAGGCCCCGCCGGACACGAAGCTCTATTCCGGGGAAAGAGATAGAATTTAGCGCCGGTTCACCCTCGAAGCCGCCACGGAGCCGAACGAGCGCTCGCGCCTTGTCGGCAGTGCCGGCTAAGGGAAAGCTCCGCCCTTCGCCTGACAAGGAATGGCGGAGCCGAAACCCTTAGAATGACTCTTTCTGGCGCCCTCTCTCCACGGTTTCCTTCATTTTCTCGGCCCTCAACCACTCTACGTGGCCATCGGCGAACGCGACGTGTCCCCCTTCTCCGTCGTGATTGGAGGGATTCTCGTAGAGGACGACTGCGTCCGCAGGCCCCGCCTCCGTCAGCCCCGTGACGTAAATGTAGCTCGTCTTCGAGTCTATCTCTTCCTTCTTTGTAATCTTCGCTCCGCGCGCCGAGGGGCAGGTGAACAGTTTCACACTGTCCACATAGTCGGGGTAGAGGTCCGACAGCTTCTCAGCGAATTCGCCGTCGTGGTCGCTCGCCCACATCCTTACCGCTAACATGAGGGTTTTCAGGTTGTTTTTGCACGCATCGCCCCGCGCTTTCTCTCTCTGCTCTTCGGCTGCCTCCCTCTGGTCCTCGACTATTTCTTTCAGCCATTCAATCACTTCCTCGGTTGTCCGCAGCCTTGCTTCGGGATCGTCTCCCGCCATTTCAATCATCGCGTAAAGAGCGCTCCTCCTCTCCTCAGGGCTTTTGGAAGTCTCGACTATCTCTTTGAGCAGATCAATGGCGTCTTCGGTTTTCTTTTGCTCCTGGAGCACTTCGATGAGCGTCCATCTTGCCGCATTGGTCGTTTCCTCGCCCAGATTCTCCTCAATGATCTTCTCCAATTCGTCTTCGGCTTCGTCCAGTTTTCCCAGCTTGCGGCAGAGGTCCACTTTTTCCAAGCGGAGCTGCAAGAGCAGGCCGGCATCGTCCCCGGATAGGATGGCTTTCTCCAGCTTCTTTGTCTTTCGCTGGACCGCGTCTTGCTTGTAAACCTGAGCCAGCAACCGATCTCTCATCACCTCGGCGAACTGCTGGGGCGTTGTCTGGCGGAGCGCCTCCTCATACTTACTGAGTGCTTCGGCCAGCCTGTCCTTGGAAATCGCCTGTTTCTGCTTTGCCTTCCGGAAGTCTTCCAAAGCTTCCTTAGCGGTTCCCACATCGGGTTTGCGACCGTATGCGATGAACTCCTGTAACATCTTTTCTGCCTTTTCGGGCACTCGAAACTCGTCCAGAGCTTTCCTATACTGTCTCATCGCTCCCTGGGCGGCTTTGTATTTCTTTTCGGCCACCGCCTCCAGCCTCTTATCTTCTGTCACCCGAAGCAAATCCAGAGCCTTGAGGCCTTTCTCCATCGCCTGCAACCGATGTTCGAGCACCGCCAGCAGGTTTTGGTATTCATCCGCTTCAGGTGAAACTGGATATCCCTCCAGCGCTTGCTGGGTCTTCTTCAGTAGTTCCTCTTCGGCCTTCTTCTGCGTGTCTTCGATCTTTGTTTTGATCTTGGCTTGTGCGTCCAACATTTCCGCTCTCGTCTGCTCCAGCTCGCGGCGAAGGTTCTCTGCGAGCTTCTTCAGGTCCGCATTTTCCTTGAGAAGCTCCTTGACCCGGTTCACGCCCGTTTCTTCCTCGGCGGACATAGAGCGCGTGGCGAAATACAGCAGAAACACCGAGACAACACAGATTCTCAACAGCACGGTCGCAATGCGTTTCATGATTCATTCCTCCACACTAAATTGGTTCTTGACTGAGCTATCGCTCTGAGGGTTTTTTCGGATTCCAGAAGGCACTTCTCAAGCAATCGGGGAACGGCGGGACCGCCGGGAGATGCAGGCGGGCCACTGAGAAGCTTGGGGGGAGGGGCTTCATAGCGCTGCGCCACCTCCGCCAACTTCATCAGAGTGCGGGTGGAAGCGGCGGATGCCATCGCCCGAGTTATCGCCGGTTTTGAGCTGTCATGAACGATAACGACTTTCGGCTTACTGCCCCTTTCCCTCAGCAATAGCGCCGCGGCCACTGCGATGACTACAAGAAGAATCGCCGCTGCCCCTGCCCACATCGGACGCAAACGCCAGGCTCGTCTCGTCGGAAGCGGGGCAATCCCTTCCAGGACCCGGCTTTTGCTTATTGGGCTATGGCGCGCGAGCTCGTCGAGCCGCAGCCTGCTTCCGTTGAGGAGCTCCTCCATTTTTTGCAGATCGGCGTGGAAGCCTCGACATGCCTCGCATCCCGAAAGATGCTCGGAGACCAGACGCAGCGTCTTTTCGTCTCCGCCCTTCGGCATTCTCTGGAGCAACTTCCTAACCTTTTCGCACGGCACTTTCTTAGCCATTTTGGAGTCTCCCTCGAAGGGCATGATAAAGACGTTTTCGGGCATTGAAGACGCGAGATTTGACCGTTCCAAGGCGGCAGTGGAGAATCTGGGCTATCTCTTTCAGCGGCAGGTCATCGAAATAGTGCATGGCGACAACCGCTTGCAGCTTGAAGGGCAGCCTCTCCACCGCTTTCGTCAGCAACTCGCCCTCGTCGTGGTTTGCCAGTTGAGCTGCCAGTGAGGAACCCGAGGCCTCTACGTTCCTGGTCTCGCCCGGATTGGTATCCGCTCGCACAAAACCCAGCCGCCGAAGCAGCCTCTTCTTTCGGCAATGGCCGCGGTACTTGTTAAGCATGATTCCGTAAAGCCAGCTAAATGGCGACGACCTGCCGGAGAATCCATCATATTTCTTGAAAGCGAGCACAAACGTCTCCTGTACGATTTCCTCCGCAAGATGCCTGTCCCCCGTCAGAGATAGGGCTCCGCGGAATATCCGTTTGTAATTGGCATCCACGACCTCGGCAAAATCCTGACGATCTCGCTGCCCGGGCATTTCAGTTTGTCTCACATAGGTTGTTGGCGTGAGAAGCGGAAAAGGTTCATTTCTTTTGCTACTGGAACGTTTCCGAAGACATTTTCCCCCGCGGACTGCGCAGAGCGCGCGGAGGGGCTATGTACCGCCGGCATCCTGCCCTCGACGGGGGCGGGACGCGTCCCACTGGAGTTATGACGTTTTGCATACGGGGGTGATTTATTTTTAACATAGCTACGGGAGATATGGTAGTTATCCTCCCAGAATGTTCATACTTCAATAAGGGAGGAGATAAAAGATGTGTTTCTCGAGGCAATGGTTGCTTCTCTGAAGGCGGGACCGACCAACCCGGCGTCTTTTTGTCCCCGTGAAGGGAAGGTGTGGGAATGGGGACGGGATTTCTTCATAGCCCGAAGTCCGAGGACAATTCCGCCACTGAAATGGAGACATACCCTCGGCAATTGACAGGGTGCGGCCGTATTTGCGTGGCATACTTCGGATGAATCCTTTGGTCGAGAAGCCCGGCTGAAGCCGGCTGTCACGAGAAGAATCTCGTATCCGATGCCACCGACTAAAGCCGGTGGCTAACTGGGGCGCCCGCCGAGGGCGGACGAAAAGGAGGCGGTGGCCCTTTCCGTTCTATGATAGAGGGACAGAGGGGACAGATCCATGGCGTCAACGTGCGACGGGAGAGGTTCAAAACGAGGCGTGTGGGCACGCCACGGAGACGCGGCCACACCCAATTGACATGTCGCCTCCTGCGGTGCATCATGATGGGTGACAGTCGGGTGCGGCTGTATTTGCGTGGCACGGTCTGGATGAATCCGCTGGATCGAGAAGCCCGGCTAAAGCCGGCTGGGATCAGGGATGCAGGGTGTCCGATGACCACCAGCTAAAGCAGGTGTCTAAGAGTGGTGCCGGCTAAAGCCCGGCAACCCCGCCTGCGGCGGGGTGGCGACCGCCGTGAGAATGACAGGGCCATGCCCGATATGCCCCGGACACGCAGCCACACCCCGGCAGTCGAAAACATTGGAACCGCGATTGCCGGAAAGATAGGGTATCCATTTTGCGAAGAAGGAGACACCACCCGCGACATTCTCGCATAGGTGGGAGGTGAAGGGATTCTCGGAACCATCATCCTACAACAGAAAGGATTGGTGCTCATGAAGGGAAGAGGGCGAGTCTCACCGGTGGTTGCGAGTCTCTTGGGAATGTCCTGCATCTTGCTTGTGGCAAAGCCCTGGCAAGCGGCACAAGAGCGAGAGGCGAAACAGGTCCTGGAGGCGACGGGGGTCAAGGGAGGGCTGATCGTCCACGTCGGCTGCGGGGATGGCAAGCTGACGGCTGCGCTGCACGGGAATGACGGCTATCTGGTTCACGGCTTGGACGCAGATGCGTCCAACATCGAAAAGGCGCGCGCGCACATCCGCTCGCTGAACCTATACGGCGCGGTGTCGGTCGAACAATGGAGGAGCGAGTGCCTGCCCTACAGCGATGACCTCGTCAACCTGCTCGTGTCGGAGGAGCTCGGCAAAATCCCCATGGAAGAGGTGATGCGGGTGCTGGCTCCGCGCGGCGTGGCGTACGTCAAGAAGGACGGCAGGTGGACGAAAACGGTCAAGCCCCGGCCAAAGGAAATGGACGAATGGACGCACTATTTGCACGACGCAAGTGGCAACGCCGTCGCCAGGGACACGCTCGTGGGGCCGCCGAGGAACATGCAGTGGGTTGCGAAACCGCTTTACTGCCGAAGCCACGAGATTGATACGAGTGTGTGTGCTTTAGTATCCGCCCGCGGGCGCATTTTCTACATTCTTGATGAAGGTCTCACCGGAGTGACGGACGAACGACTGCCCGCCAATTGGTCTCTCGTTGCGCGGGACGCCTTCAACGGTGTGCTCCTGTGGAAGCGGCCGGTGCCTCGCTGGGGCTGGCGGGAATGGAAGAAGGAGCTGTTGGCGGGGAAGGACTGGACGAAGTTGCGAGGGCAGCGGACACGCTCGCCCATCGTGCTTCCGCGACGGCTGGTTGCGGACGGAGACCGAGTGTATGTCACGCTCGAGTACAACGCCCCGTTGACAGCTCTCGACGCCGCTACAGGCGAGATCGTGCGGACGTATGAAGGGACCAAGCACACGGACGAGGTCCTGTGCAGCCAGGGTATCTTGGTCGTTTGCATCAGAGAAATGCCGCCCGGGGCCCGCAGACAACGCTCTGGAGGAGCTGCCCCGGAACTCATACTCGCGGTCCGAGCCAACACAGGTGACGTCCTCTGGAAAAAACAGGCGGAGGGGATTGTCCCGTTGTCTCTGGCAATTGGAAGTGGTCGCGTCTTCTTCCACAATTACAAGGCAATCGTCTCTGTGAGTCTGAGAACTGGCGAGCGGTTGTGGCAGACGCCCAACAAAGCGGCGAAGGGCGGCGGATGGGGGACGCCTTACACACTCGTCGCATACAAAGAGATGGTGTTGTTCCTGGGACCGAAAGAACTGGTAGCGCTGTCAGCGGAGACCGGAGAACCTTTGTGGACGGGCCCCGGGGGGAGGGGAGCTGGCGTCTCGAATCCCCCTGACCTTTTCGTGGCCGATGGGCTGGTCTGGTGCGGAAGGCGCACGGTTGGACACGATCCCATGACCGGTGAAGTCAAGAGAACACTCGATCTTGAGAACGTTATCAGCCCGGGCCACCATTTTCGATGTTATAGAAGCAAAGCCACGGAACGTTACCTCTTGTGGCCCAAACGGGGCGTTGAATTCCTCGACCTGAGAGGGAGGAACCACATGCAGCACGACTGGCTGCGGGCGCCGTGCAAACTGGGGTTTATGCCGTGCAATGGGCTGCTCTATATGCCGCCCCACCAATGCTTTTGCTACCCCGGGGCAAAGGTGAACGGGTTCAACGCGCTGGCCGCTCGAGGGGACTCGCAGACCGAAGGTCGCAACCCGGGACCACGGCTTGAACGAGGCCCCGCCTACATGCAAATGCGCAATGCGCGATCCGCAATCGAGAAGTCGGATGATTGGCCGACATATCGCCACGATGCGAAGCGCAGCGGCTCAACAGTCTCTACGGTTTCCGCCATTGTGGAACATCTCTGGCAAACCGACCTGGGAGGCAAAATCACTCAGCCTGTGGTTGCGGGCGGGAGGCTTTTCGTGGCGTCAGTTGATGCGCACCGCGTCCGGTGCCTGGACGCCCGGGACGGTAAGGCGCTGTGGAGCTATGCCGCAGGCGGGCGCGTGGACTCACCGCCCACTATCTATAATGGCCTCGTCTTGTTCGGGTCGGCGGACGGGTGGGTGTATTGTCTTCGCGCCTCCGACGGGAAGTTGGTGTGGCGCTTTCGCGGCGCGCCCGAAGCGCGGCGGGTTGTGGCGTTCGGGCAGTTGGAGTCGGCTTGGCCAGTGCATGGAAGTGTGCTGGTCAAGGACGATGTGGCCTACTTCGCTGGAGGCCGGTCGTCTTACCTCGATGGCGGCATATACTTGTACGGCCTCGAGCCAACAACAGGAAAAAAGCTCCACGAAGGGCGTCTGGAGGGCCCTTATCCTGACCCAGCCAAAGACGTCGGCAGGCCGTTCGACATGGAGGGGTCGAAGTCGGACGTCCTCGTCGGCGACGGCGCCTTCGTTTACATGCGCCAGGTGAAGTTCGACAGGAACCTGGCAGAGCAAGAGGCCCCGCGAATCACTAACCTGGGCGATAGAAACGTCGGCCTGCATCTGTTCTCCACCGCGGGGCTGCTGGATGGTTCGTGGTGGGATCGGACGTTTTGGATGTATTCCGCGAGGTGGCCCGGCTACTACATCGCGAACCAATCCCCGAAGGCCGGACAGCTTCTCGTATTCGATGCCGGGTCAACCTATGGGGTGAAGGTTTACACCCAAAGAAATGTTCATAGCCCGATGTTCTTCCCGGGCAAGAAGGGGTATCTGCTTTTCGCCGACGACAACAATAACGAGCCTGTCCTCGTCGGCAAAGCCGTAAACAAAGACAAGGGCATTGGTTTCACCAGAGCCCGGCCTCCCAAATGGTCGGTACGGGCGCCGGTTCGGATTCGGGCGATGGTGCTTGCGGACAAGACGCTTTTTGTCGCCGGTCCGCCGGATGTTCTCGATCCGGATGACCCGCTGGGCGCCTTCGAGGGCCGAAAGGGCGCGTTGCTATGGGCTATGTCCGCTTCGGACGGAAAGGAGCTTGCGGAATACAAGCTGGACTCGCCGCCGGTCTTCGACGGGATGATTGCGGCCGGTGGCCGGCTCTACATCTCGACCAGAGACGGCCGTTTGATATGTATGGGAAAGAAGTAATGCAAACAGAGGCGGCCTTGTGGTTCTCGCGCGCTCCGGCGACGGGCGGGTGACGGCTGCGCCGTGCGCGAATGAGAGCCATCTGGTTCGCGGTCTCGATACGGATGCGGCCAGCTCTCAACCAGCCGCCTTCACCAACGGCGACTCACGCGAGCCGCTTCCTTGTCAGTTCTGCGACCTGCCGACGCGTCCAGCGGCGGCTGATGACCCACCACTCTTCGGGGTAGGCTGTGATGGCGCTCTCGAGGGTTTTGACAACGCGGGCGAGATTGACTGCCACGTCTTTTTGGCGATCACCGGTGCGGACGATTTCTATGGGCGGGCCTATCTCGATGACGTGCCTCGTAAGCCCTCGCCTGTGGATGGTTACCGGGAGAACCGCGGCGCCGGTCTTCAAGGCGAGGGTGACGGCGCCCGCGAACATCTCGGTGGGGATTCCGAAAAAAGGCACGACACATCCCCTTCCCCTCCCCGGCTTCTGGTCAATGAGGACGTAGAGAACATCGTTGGAGCGCAGACGAGCGAAGCATTCCCTGACGCAGCGGGGGTTGGGGCGGTCGGAAATCCAGTTCGCGCCGATGCGCTCTAAGGCCTCCCGGTAAAGACGAGAGACTCGCGGGTCGTGAGCGAAACGGAGGATCACCCATGTCGGATACCCTTCGCAGCTCAACCGGATGGCGACGAGTGTGAACACACCGAGGTGTCCTCCCGCCAACACCACGCCTCGGCCCGCTGAGGCGGCGGCGGAGAGGTGTTCCAAACCGCAAATCCTGACGCTCTTGATTAGCTCCTCGGGGGGCGCTAAGTAGCGCGCGGCGGTTTCAAGAGCCATTGCTGCCGCATTGGCGACTGCTCTACGGAAAATGCGGCGCTTTTGGCGGCGGCTCACGCTCTCACCCAGAGCCACATCGAGATTGAGGAAAGCGACAGATTTCCTGAGAATCAGCAGGTAGGAGGCTAACCAACCGAGAGAGCGGCCGAGGAGAACCACGCTGGCGAGGTCGAGGCGTTTAACTACTCCCACAAGCGAGCGGATAACAAGCCATCCCAGATCGCTCTTGAACCGCCGAAAATTTCCCATCAGCGCGCCTCTCTTCCAGCGGTTTTCAACGGTCACTCTGAGGGAATTATGGGCTTTCCGGTAGGAGTTCTTTGGATGCTCTCCACCGTTGTCAAGATGTGCGGAATTTGGTAATCGCCGAGTCTCGAGTGGCAAAAGTGTACCACACTCCGCCGGTCCACTGTGCGGCCCGGTTTGGGGACGACCAGTGCGCAAACCAGGTATCCACGGGGGCCGCCTTTTTTGCCATAGACCACCACATCGCGGATGTCGGGATGCTCTCGCAGAACTGCCTCCACCTCCGGCGGGTACACTTTCAGCCCTCCAGCGATGAATACGCTATCCTTCCGTCCCAGGTGATAGTAAAAGCCATCCTCATCAACCCGGGCGATATCTCCCGTCTTGAACCAGCCGTCCCGGATGACTTGCTCGGTGAGGTCGTCGCGACCGAGGTATCCCTTCATGACCTGCGGTCCCCGCACCAGTAGTTCTCCTGCCCCGCCCACGGGAACTTCCTTTCCGTCATCGTCCACCAGTTTTATCTCGGCGCCGGGCACGACTCGCCCCATGCTGGCTCGTTTGCCATCAGCCCACTCCAGAGCAGTGAGGGTGATGAGGGGAGAGGTTTCGGTCAACCCGTATCCCTGAAGAATCTTCGTGCCGGGAAACCGTTGGCCCAGGGCCTGCATCAGAGAAATGGGAACGGCCATCCCCATCATGGCGATGAACCGCAGGCTGGACGTATCGTACGGCCAGGGATAGGGCAATTGCAACATTGCGGCGATAATGGGCGGGACGGTATGGAACCAGTTTATGCGGTGTCTTTCCACATCGGCCAAGATGTCGTTGGGAGCGAGGCTCTTGAAAATAACCAAACTCGAGCTGTGAGCGGCGATGAGATTGCACAGGATAGGGCCGGAAATGTGCGACATGGGGAGAACCATCCCCCCGACGTCATCCGGGCGGGACTTCACCACTTCCACCATCGTTTCGGGGAAAAGGTCATGGTGAGCGTTGGTGAGGACGACGCCCTTGGGCCTCGCGGTGGTGCCGGAGGTGAAGAGGTACAGGGCATCCGCCGATTCGTCGTCTTCTGGAAGCTGCTGAACCGGCACGGCTTCCCGCAATGCCCTGTTGTATGGGTCGTCCGGGTCCTGTTGGGAGACTTCGATGACGTTCTCCTCAAGGGGCGTTCCACGAGCTGCCTCTCTGACGAATTCCGCTACCGAAGCGTCCACCACAGCCACGCGGCTGCCGGAATCGGCGAGAATGGACGCCAGAGACGGACCTCGCAGGCGAATGTCAATGGGCACCGAAACTCCCCCCAGAATGAATGTGCCGAAATAGACCTCCAGGAACTCTATTGAATTCGGCAAGATGACTGCAACCGACGTTCCCTTCCCGGCTCCCCGCGCGCGAAAGGCCCCTGCGGCCATCCGGCTGCGAGAAAGGAGCTCGGAAAACGTCTCGGTCCTTTCCCCCCACACCAGCGCGACCTTATCGGGCTGCTTCTCGGCTGTCTCTACAAGGCGTTTTGCGACGTTCATTTCTCTCCCCTCATTGCTGTGAAATAAAGGAGTTTGACGCTACGGTTTTTGAATGAGGTTCCGCCCCCGCCGTGCGGACGGTGCTAACATTAGTTGGCGATGAATCTTAGCGGGGTGGCGCGCAATAATCCAGAGTTTTTTTCAGGTTGATGGGGCGAGAACTCACCTCTTCGATTCTCGGGTCACTCATTTCGCTCGGGCGGGAAAGACCGTTTCCTTCCCTGAGGGCGAGTTGCCACATCCGGTTTTGAGCGGACAGCTTCTGTCGGGAGCGGCCACACGACATAGCTCAATCCTTGCGAGAGTCCGGGACACGGTCCGCCCCCTGACCTCACCAAGCCCCATTTAATCCGTACTCCTCGACTTTCTCCCGGACAGTTTCCTCCGGCAGGTCGAGCTCCTTGGCGGCGAGTGAAACATCTCCATGAGACGCCGCGAGAGCTTTTCGGATAGCCTCTTTGACAATCTCAGAGAGGGAGAGAATCGTCTCCTCCCGGCCAGACCGACGTGTGTTGTGAACCAGCTTGGACGGGAGATGGGCGAAGGTGACCGAGGGGCCGTCGTGGAGGACAACGATTCTCTCGATGACGTTCTCAAGCTCTCGCACGTTACCTGTCCAGGGATAGCGGAGCATGACGTTCATCGCTCCCCGAGAAAATCCGGTGAAGACCTTCTTGTTCTGCGCGGAGAATTCTTCCAGGAAGTGAGTGGCAAGGAGGGGAAGGTCCCCGACTCTTGCTCTCAGAGGGGGCAGCTCGACCGGCACAACCATCAATCGGTAATAAAAATCCTCCCTGAAGTTTCCCTCTTCCACCTGCTTAACCGGGTCTTTGTTTGTCGCAGCAAGCAGGCGGACGTCCGCAGTGAGGGTTTCGGTGCCGCCGACCCTTTGGAAGGTTCTGTCCTGGAGGAACCTCAGAAGCTTGGCCTGAAGGTCAAGGGCCATATCGCAAATCTCATCAAGGAAAATTGTTCCGCCGTTGGCAGCTTCGCAGCACCCGATGTGGCGGTTGATGGCGCCCGTGAAGGCGCCTTTCTCGTGACCGAAAAGCTCGCTCTCCAACAATTCCCTCGGGATGGCGGCGCAATTGACCGCAATAAAAGGCCCGCCCGCCCTTCTGCTCCGATTATGGATTGAGCGAGCCGCGAGCTCCTTGCCGGTCCCGCTCTCGCCGGTGATGAAAACGGTGGCGTCGGTTCTGGCTACGTTCGATATGATGCGATAGACCGACTGCATCTGCGGGCTGATGCCAATCATTTCGTCGAAGCTGTAACTCTGCGGAGAAGGACGGCGGTCGGCCTCCTCCTGCAACCTGTGCAGCACGAAGGCATTGCGAACCGCAATCTCCAGGCGAGTGAAGTCGGGCGGCTTGGTGAGGAAATCATAAGCCCCGTATTGCATACATTCGACCGCGTTATCAACCGTTCCAAAGCCGGTCATCACTATCACGGGAATGCTCTCGTACGCTCGCTTGATTTCCTTGAGGACGGCGATCCCATCCGCGTCCGGCAGCTTAATGTCAAGCAATATCACGTTGGGGCGATGGCGAGCTATAGCGGGCATAACCTCCGCGCCTGTGACGCATCTCGCGACACGGTAGCGCATGTGCTTGAGGCACTCCGCGAGCGCGGTCGCGGCCGTTTGATCGTCCTCGACAATAAGAACCGTCGCCAACTTCATAACTCTGCCCTACCTCCCAGCCCGCGAGCGCGCTGCGGCAACAGCTTCGACGAACTTTCGAGCTCTCTGCGTTATCTCGTCGAACATGCCGGCAGCGATTTCTTTCGCAGGAGCCAACTTCCCGCCAGCGGCGAGCATCTCCGCGCCCGCTTTGATAAACTCGCCGGCGTTCTCGAGCGAAACACCGCCCGTCGGAACGAGTTTCACCTGCGGGAGCGGTCCCTTGATCGCTTTGAGATAAGCGGGGCCGCCGACGCTCGCCGGAAAAACCTTCACGGCGTCCGCGCCAGCCTCCCACGCCTCTAAGATTTCCGTAGGCGTGAAGGCGCCTGGTATGACTACCTTGCCATAGCGGTTGACAAGAAGGATCATGTCAGGGTCGAGAATCGGGCTGACCACGAACTCCGCCCCCGCAAGGATGGCAGCGCGCGCGGTCTGGGTATCGAGCACGGAACCTGCGCCGATGATAGCTTTTCCTTTCAACTGCCCGACCGCCTCTCTCACGACGTCAAGGGCGCCGGGAGTGGTCATTGTGACCTCGACAGACCTGACACCCCCCTCCCACAGAGCCCTCGCGGTCGAGACGAGTTGAGAAGGCGAATCGGTTCTGAGCACGGCAATCACGCCGCAATCAACCATCGCATCAAATGTGGAATGAAAATCGTCCATCCCTTTCCTCTCGGTTTACGGGTGAGTCAAGCGACTGCACTCCCCGGTTCCGTCAACAATAAGGCAAAATGACCTTCGAGCATTGCCGAAGAACGCCGGGGAAGCAACTCTCACGGAAAAACATCAGTCAAGCTACTAAAAGTGGAAGGGAAAATCAACCCGCTTGTTGAATCGAGCGTGAGATCGCATGTTGACGCTCTCGCAAGGCGGGACTAATATCACGCTTGAAGCGAAGATGCAACTTCTTACGGCGACGCAGGAAGCTCGCGTACAATGAGATGAAAGGTGATGGCATGTGTCGGATGAAAATCACGTCGCGGAATGTGTTGAAGGCGGCAGGGATGGTCAGCGTTCTGCTTTTTGCGAACTGTTTTTTGCGCTCGGTCGTGGAAGCTGATGAAGCGTCGAACCTTCGCAGCGGCCACGGGAAACATCCCTTTCTGTTCGTCAGTCGGGAAGAAATCTCTACGGCGAAGGCGCGCCTTGGACGGGAGCCGTGGAGGTCTCTGCTTGCCGAGCTGAAAGAGCAGGTCGAGAAAGACCTTCGTTCTCCTCTTCCGGCTTTCGAAAGAGAGTGGTGGCAGGGCGCCAAAAAGCGCCCGTGGGGAGAAATCTACCCTCAGGTCGCTGAGCACACCGCTTTCGTTCCGTCGAGGCCGATGGCTGCGGCACACCGCATCAGCACCCTCTACCTCCTGACGGGAGATGAACGTCTGGCTCAGCATCTTTTGAAAGTCCTACGGCACTTCTCGACGTACACTTTTGAGTTTGACCATTACGACGTGGGGATGAATTACGCCGGTTGGGGGACGCTCTCGCTGGACGTTTACGAGCGCATCTACGACCGATGCGACGAAGCCGACCGCCGCAGCATCAACTCGTTCTTCGAGCGCATGGGCAAGGCCATCTGGAAAAACGACCACGAGTGGCTCAAGCACGGATGGGGCGGGAAACACAACAATCATTACGCCTGGCACAGGATGGCACTGTGCGCTCTGGGACTCTTTTTCGGAAAGGAGGAATACGTCCAGCATGCACTCTACGGCCCGGAAGGGGTCGTGGAGCTTCTCAACTGCGGGTTGATGGACGAGGGGCTGTGGCATGAGAGCAGTATCCACTATCATTTCACCGCTGTGTACGGGCTGGTCTCGATTGCAGAGATGCTGCGTCACGCGGGGCATCCTTTCGACCTGTATCATCAAAAGTTCGCGGGCGGGCGCTCCCTCAAGAACATGTTTGACGCGCCTCTTCTGACGCTTTTCCCCGATGGAACAATCCCCAACGTCGGCGATTCATACGGGCGAACGGCGCACATCTGGGAACTGCCGTGGTACGAGTACGCCTACGCCGTTTACGGCGACGCCGAGTATGCGTGGGTGCTGTCGCAGGGCGGGAGAAACGCGGAGGTTGCGCTCTTGCACGGGCGAGACCTCGGAGAGATCAAGGCGCCATCCGCCGCGTCGCATTTGTTCCGCGAGCACGGCTACGCCTTTCTCCGGGCGGAGGAAGGTGAGGAAAGCTGGGGAGGGAAAGGCGTGGTGGTGATGCTGAATTTCGACCGCAATGGCATCCATTGCCACCACGACCATCTGAGCTTAGTGCTCTTCGGGGGAGGGTATCTTCTGTCGCCTGACCCGGAGGCGAGGAGCTCCGGCCACGCTTTTTCTCGCCCGGTGCAGCGGGAGCTCAATCGCACGGTGATATGCCACAACACCGTCGCCGTGGATGGGCGAGCATATCAGGGTGTGCTCGCGGAGCCGCTGGAAATCGCCGGGTGGCATCTGTCCAAAGGAGAGAAATCGGTAAGCGTGGTTGACCGCAACGGCAAGGTCTATCCGGGTGTGGAGCTGGCTCGGACGATCACACTTTCCGGCAAGCGGGTGATAGACGAGTTCCGCGTCTCATCGAATGAGTCGCACACGTACGAGTGGCTGTTCCACGCTTACGACGAGAAAGGGATGGTTCGCAGGAGCCTCCCGTTCGAGCGTGGTTCACTTCCGGAGAAGGGGCCGTGGCGGTGGATCAAGAATCCGCGGGCCGCACGCACCGATGGCGACTGGGAGGCCTCCTGGCGACGGGGAAACGTCGAGCTGCGATTGAAAATGGCTGCCGCTCCCGGCACAGAAATCATCGCCTGCGACTTTCCGCAGGATGACCAATTCACTCCTCCGCCAATTTCTATGCTTGTTGTGCGACGAAAAGCGATGGAGACCACCTTCTCCGCCGTCTATGAGGTGCGGACCGTGCCCGGCCCCCATGCGCCACCCGGCACCACGCAGACATCGCTCACCGGGCGCTTTGGCCCTCATCGACCGTTGTTGCGCATAAGTGAGATTGACAAAAAGGCAAGACAATGGGAGTGAAGGAAGGCCCGGTCCCGTTTCGTCTCTGTGAGAAATCTACCCATACCCATAGTGGCAAGTCAGGAGGTTTCTGGCTTCTGTGGTATCCGTTTCGGAAATTCGTAGATGAATTTCAATAGCATTTCCAGAAACGCGAGCAAACCTTCGGCATCTTCCTTCGATAGTAAGACGATTTCGTGGTTTGCCTCATTCCCTTTCTTTCGGATATAGTCAACCCAACCTTTCCCGTTCGGGGGAAGATATCCCTCACCTGCCAGGTAATCCACATAGGCAAGGAATCCCTGATTTTCCTTTCCTCCTTTATCAACAGCAATGTGCATCAGAATTTTTCGACAACTCAAGACCGCGCTCGTGTACGAGCCCACAGCCGCACAATTTCTGGCTTCCTTGTAAAGCTTGCTGACGTCCTCAGGAAGGTGGTCGATCTCTGCTCCCGGCGCCACCCCTGGGGTTTGGGTTTCCCCCTCGAAGTAACTCGGCTTGCTGCAACCTGGACAGATGTAAATGAATATCTGCTTCGTCACTTCACGGCCGGCGAAATAGCCTTCTTTAGACGCAACGAACTTTCCGCAAAACCCGCAAGTGAAGTTGCGCTCGGGCAGCTCAAGTAGACCTGACCAATTCATCTTCAACCATGCCTCCTTTTTGAGCACCCCTATTCTTACCTCTCTGGTGTCTTATGCGGCCCGCTGAGCGGAAAGTCAAGCTCTTTATTCAATAGGATCCCCTTGCTCCTGGGCGAATCGTGTCGCCTGGTATTTTGACCGAGAGCGAAAAGCAGTTCTTACGGAAATTTTCAAAAAAAAGATGCTTCATATGTCAAGTGTCATAGCGTCCCAACTGTTCTGATTTCTTGCGGACCTTTTCAGAAAAAGCGAGGCTTGCCGATGTTCCCGGAGTGAGAATAACTCTGGCCGAGATAGTCGGCACAAAGGGTCAGCGTACCTCGCTTGATGGCGTCGAGGCGTTCTCTTCCGCTCGCTTCGTTGGCGAGAAGCAACCGGGGAATGTGATTGTCGAACATCTGCTCGGCGCACTTCGGCGGAACTCGCAACCGGCAGAACGCCCATGCGAGAGTCTTGACGTGCATGTCCGTGGCGGATGATTCGGTGAAGGTTGTCGTGGGTTGACCGTCGAAAGTCGTTCGATTCATCTCGCCGATGACCGCTCCCGCCAGGACCGCCTCGACGAGGGGAATCGGCTCGGCGCCGTGCCGCCAATAGTCCTTAGGCTCAAGGCAGAGGAATTGCGGATTTCTCCTGAACGCAAGCCGCGCCGTGGCGCGGCTGTACACCTTATAGCCGCTCTTGAAGTCCGGCACATCTCCGTAGGGCGAGTAGTATTGAGCCTTCAAAATCCGGTCTCGTTTTGCCAGCCGATACTTCATCGCGTCGAGGAGAACCCTGTTGCAGAGCTCCTCCATTTGCCCCCGACGAAAACCAAGCGGGCGGTGCCGGTCTATTCGCCTCCCGATTACCAGAACGCGGTCGGTTTTTTCCCGTGCCGAAATATGGTGCGCTGAGCGAACGAGGTTGGGCAAATCGCAAATGAAATGGTCTGCATCGCAGTCACGAACCACAAAATAGCCGATACTTTTCTTTTGCATGAGCCGGAGAATCCCTTCCGTGACGGCATAGTGTTTGCCCCTGTTCTCCTCGAGGTAGAGCAAAGGAAAACCGTCGCCACTGCCTTCCGAAGTCGCCTTTTGCACTCGCCGCGCGACCTTGAAGCTTCTCTCATCGCCGTCCACCACCAGGCAGACATTCTCGGACTGGACATATTGGCGGAAATTGTCGAGGGTGAGGGTGAGCAACTTCTCGGCGAGAGAAACTGATGCGCTTTTGGCAAACCATACCGGTACGACCATCCCGGCGATTTCCCTGACCCGACTCTCGGAGAGGTAAGTATCTTCCATGCGAATCTCCTTCTGAAGTTCCTTGGGGTGTTCGACAAATCGCTCGCCCGTTCGCGTTTGCCCCAATGGGTGTCGTTCTTTTTACCATTTTTCCGCCGGATGTGCAGCTTATCCTCGCGGGCTGTGGCTGCATTTCGGTGGCGGAAGGGCTGCTCTGTTTGGGGTGCGGCTACGTATGAGTGGGTGGATTTGCCAAGTGTAACGCCGCCGTCCCGGCGGCAGTCCCGAGGGCGTCCCGCCCTCGACAGGGGGGCAAGATGCCCCCCATACAGCCGGCAAGATGCCGGCGTTACAACCACAAGCCCCCCAATCAAACCTACAGGACGGGTCAATCCTCCCAATGCACAGGAGGTTTACCCGGGACAACCCGATGCCCGCTGAATGACAATTGCCGCTATCGCTGGCAAGCCCGTAGGCGTGGGAACGATTCACGAACGACACTGGCTAAATGTGCGTCAGCCAGCCGTGCTTATCCTCGACCTCGCCGTGGACGATTCGGAAAAAGAGCTCCTGTATTTTGAGAGAGATGGGGCCGGGTTTGCCATCGCCGACGGGAATCTTATCCACGCTGGTCACGGGGGTGATTTCGGCGGCGGTGCCGGATAAGAAGATTTCATCGGCGATATAGAGAGCTTCTCTGGGGAGAAGATGCTGCTCGATGCGGATGCCGAGGTCTCTTGCGATGAGGAAGACAGAGTGGCGGGTCATTCCCGCGAGGATCGAGGAGCTCGTCGGAGGAGTGAAAATCACGTCGTTTCTGATCATGAAGATGTTCTCCGCCGAGCCTTCTGACACGTAGCCGAAAACATCCAGCACTATCGCCTCATCGAAGCCATCTTCCACCGCTTCCATCTTGGCGAGCTGTGAGTTGAGGTAGTTTCCGCCCGCCTTGGCGAGCGAAGGGATTGTGTTGGGGCCGAACTTGTTCCAGGACGACACCTTCACGGCGACTCCCTTCTCCAGCGCTTCGTTCCCCAGATACCTACCCCAATCCCAGACAGCTATGGCAACGTGGAGGGGGTTATTTATAGGATTGACCCCCATGTTTCCGCATCCCCTGAAGGCCAACGGGCGGATGTAGCACCTATTGAGGTTGTTCACTCTGACCGTCTCGATGACGGCGTTACACAACTGTTGTTGTGTGAACGGCAGCGCCATGCGATAGATGCGGGCCGAATCGCAGAAGCGAGCCACGTGATCTTCGAGCCGAAAGATCGCAGAGCCTTTTTTGGTATCGTAACACCTCATGCTCTCGAACACCGACGAGCCGTAGTGGACTACGTGCGACATGATATGCGTCGTGGCATCATTCCACTCGACAAGTTTTCCGTCGTACCAGATTTTGCCCTCCCCAAAAGTCATCATTTTCCTCCTCGCATGACCGCGAAAACCGGCTCCGCGGAGAACTATGACGTATTTCCCTTTCCTCTCCTCGCGTGCCGACTTACGTGATTCTCCGCTATATGATATGATAAAAAAACGTGCTAGATTTTTGCAAATCGGCGAGACCGCGTCAACAACGAAAAATCTTGCGCTGACGGCGAATCGGAATGACAGGGCGCAGATTCCCTTCACTCGCCAGCGAACGACTCGCTGAGATTCAGGGACATAGCATAAGACGACAGAATAGGGAGAACGACGGCATGGAATGGAAAGAACACGCAAAAACGCTCAAGGAACTGCTGAAACTCAAGGGGAGTCCGGTGGCGGTGACTTACTCCATGAAAGCAGGGGAAAATTCTGGTGGGGACAAGGTCTGGGTTTGCCGCGCACTGCTGGACGCCAGAGACGGGCAAACCCTGTGCATGGGGAAGGCAAACTCCGGCTGTCCGGGGGGAGCGTGGCACCTTGGGCTGGCCCCCAAACCCACCGGCCCCGCCGACACAGCCCTCAAGGAGTTTCTCGTCCACGGGGAGAAACTTTTTTGCTCCTTTTCCACCTTTTACCGCCAGATGTCGCTGACAACGGATGCTCCTCTCGGTCTGGCGGATTACGTGATTTTCTCTCCGCTGGAAGAAGCGAAAGAAAAGCCCGACCTGGTGGTGTTCATTTGCAGCCCGGAACAGGGCTGCCGGCTTATCACCCTCGCCCAGTACGCCACCGGCATCCCGCCGCGAGCGGAAATGGGAGGCTCAACTTGCCACATGGCTATTGCCTATCCCATCGTTTCCGGGGAAATCAACGTCAGCCTGCTCGATTATACAAGCAGAAGAATCCAGCGATACGGCAAGGATGAGCTGATGGTTTCCGTGCCTTACCACTACATGAGCAACATAGTTGAGAGTATCGAAACATGCTCGGCTGGAAGAGCGAGAGTGGAAGGGCTAAAGGAGTTGCAGAAGGCAATGGAACAGAGATAGCGGCGGCGGCGGGCGATTTCGCCTTTTCCGAGCAGGTCTGTGTGGTTGACGCCGCAGGGCGAGTCGGATAGGCTATCAGGCTTGTTAAGGGAGACCGGTGGAATTGGAGACGGCCAGTATTGACATTGTGAAACTCTCTGCGTCCCTGCGCCTCTGCGTTGAATCCAACGAGAATCTGAAACGCAGAGACGCAAAGGCGCAGAGGAATACTCCAGGAGAAAGCTCGGAGAAGGAGGTTGTCCATGGCAGAAGCTGAAATAGGAATCATCGGCGGCAGCGGATTGTATGAGATGGAGGGTTTCACCGATACCGAGGAAGTGGCGGCGCCCACGCCTTTTGGTGAGCCGTCCGACCGATACATCGTCGGGCAGTTGGAGAGCCGGAAGGTGGCATTCCTGCCGAGGCACGGGCGGGGACACCGCTTTTCGCCTCACGAGCTAAACTTTCGCGCGAACATCTACGGATTCAAGAAGCTCGGCGTCAAGTGGCTGCTCTCCATGAGCGCCGTCGGCAGCCTCAAGGAAAAGCTCCGCCCGACGGATGTCGTCATTCCCAACCAGTTCTATGACCGCACCAAGTTGCGCAAGGACACATTCTTTGGCGAGGGCGTCGTGGCGCATGTGTCGTTCGGCGACCCGGTGTGCCCGAACTTGTTTGAGATACTCGTGGACTCTGGCGAAGAAGCCGGCGCCGTGGTTCATAAGGGGGGGACATACGTGAACATGGAGGGTCCCGCTTTTTCCACGCGAGCGGAATCGAACACCTATCGGCAACTCGGATTCGATATTATCGGCATGACGAATCTCTCCGAAGCAAAGCTCGCGCGGGAAGCTGAAATGTGTTACGGGACCATCGCCATGATCACCGATTACGATTGCTGGAAAGAAGATGCCGAGGAGGTCAGCGTCGAGACCATCGTCCGCATCCTCCAGCAGAACGCCGGTATGGCTCAGAAAATCATCAGGCTGGCCATCAAGAGAATCCCTTCCGAGCAGGATTGTGCCTGTGCGCACGCGATTGAAAAGGCTATCATCACCCGCCGCGAGTTCATCCCGGAAGAAGCCAAAAAGAGGCTGGAGGTTATCATCGGGAAATACGTTAAATAAGGGATGTCGTCAGCTCGGGTCCCGATTGGAGACTGCGGATTGCGTATTGCGGAATTCGAGGTCCGAAGAATCAAAATCCGAGATCCAAGCTCGCAAATGCGAAATGGGAATCGGGGCCCGTCGTAGGGGGAAAAGGTCGAATAATGGAAGCGGAAGAGGTTCTCCAGGGGACGGTCGAAAAGGTCATTTTTCTCAACGAAACCAACGGCTACACGGTTGCTCGTCTCAAGCCCGATCGCCTCGGGCGGATTCTGAGCTCGCTACGCGAAGGGGGAGATGCCGCCACGGCAGGCGGCGCGCTGTGGGAAATGGAGCGCACGGGTCTGGTGACGATAGTGGGAAATCTTATCGGCGTTTCCCCGGGGGAGATTCTTCGTTGCATCGGCCGGTGGGTCGTCAACCAGAAGTTCGGTTTGCAGTTCGCGGTGGAGAACTACGAGTCAGTGATCCCTTCGACCGAGGAGGGATTGCGCAAATATCTCTCCTCGGGGTTGATTCCGGGCATCGGGGAGAAGTACGCCGAGCGGCTCGTTGACCGGTTCGGAATGGAGACCATTGACGTTATCGAAAACGACCCCGAGCGCCTCAGAGAAGTGCCAGGCCTCGGGAAGAAAAGGATCGCCGCGCTCCGCAAAGGGTGGGGAGAGCAGCGGCAGATTCGGGGGGTAATGATATTCTTGCACAGCCACGGGATCGGCACTTCCATGGCCCTGAAGATTTACAAAAAGTACGGCAACGAATCCATACGCGTCGTCCAGGAGAACCCGTACGCGCTTGCGATAGAAGTTTCGGGCATAGGCTTTGTCAGAGCAGATAGGATAGCCAGAACGCTCGGCTTCAGCGCCGACTCCATAGAACGTGCCCAGGCGGGGATCGTTTATGTGCTCGAACAGGCGGCGGTTGGCGAGGGACACTGTTACCTCCCGGTGCGGGAGCTGGTTGGAAAAGCTTCGGAGCTGCTGGGAGTCGAAGCTGGAATCGTCGTTGACGCGCTCGAGAGGCTGCTCGAGACAAGGCTGGTGGTGTTGGAGAACGTTGACCAATGTAGGGAAGTCCAGCTCACACCGGGCGAGCAGAAAGGCGGTCGTTTGGCCCGCCTCATTGAGGAGGAGGAACTCGAATCGCCCGAACACGGGGTCTATCTCAGGTCGCTTCTCTGGCCGGAGCGGGATGTCGCGGCGAAGCTGACTCGCATGAGATCGGCTGCGTCTTCCATGCCGCCAGTCAAAATCAACCGAGCGATCCAGTGGGCCCAGCGCACCATCGGGATAACGCTGGCCGATGAGCAAAGGGAGGCTTTGCGTCTGGCTCTGAAGGAAAAGGTGCTTGTCATCACCGGCGGCCCGGGGACGGGCAAGACCACGCTCATCAACTGCATCTCCAAAATATGGATGTACAAGAAAATCGCCTTGTTCCTCGGCGCACCCACCGGAAGGGCGGCGAAACGAATGTCGGAGCTGACGGGGCTGGACGCGGCAACCATTCACCGCATGCTTGAGTTCAGCCCGAAGACCGGGCGGTTTCTACGCAACGAGGACAATCTCCTGGAATGCGACGCGATTGTTCTCGATGAGGCTTCGATGCTCGATATATCCCTCATGAGCAGCCTCCTGCGAGCCACTCCGCAGAATGCTACCCTTGTCCTTGTGGGAGATGTGGACCAACTTCCTCCCGTCGGGCCGGGCAACGCTTTGAAGGATATTATTCGCTCTCACGTTATCCCCGCCGTGAGACTGACGCAGATTTTTCGGCAGGCGAGACGAAGCCGCATCGTCATCAATGCGCACCGCGTCAACGCGGGGCTTTCGCCAGACCTCGACGCTCCCCCGCCGGGGCGGGGCGAGGAAAGCGACTTCTATTTCGTGGAATGTGACACGTTGTCCGGTGCCCTCGGAGCCGTAAAAACCCTCGTCGCGGAGAAGATTCCGCGAAAGTTCGGCTTCGACCCCATCGAGGACATCCAGGTTCTTTCGCCGATGCACAAAGGGCAGGTAGGCGTCGAGAACCTCAACTTCGAGCTTCAGGAACTCCTCAACCCGAACGGCGAGAGAATAGTTTTCGGCGGGAAGTCCTTTCGGAAAAAGGACAAGGTGATGCAAATTAAGAACAATTACTCCAAGGAGATCTTCAACGGCGACACCGGCACCATAGTCGAGGCCGACGACAATCAGGGCACGTTGACGGTTTGCTTCGGGGGAAAGCTCGTGGAGTATTCGCGGACCGACGTGGAGGAGCTGGTGCTCGCTTACGCGGCGTCGGTGCACAAGGCCCAGGGGTGCGAATACCCGGCTGTTGTCGTCCCGATAGTGACCCAGCATTACATGCTTTTGCAGAGGAACCTCCTCTACACTGCCATCAGTCGGGGGAAACGCCTCGTCGTCCTGGTGGGGTCAAGGAAAGCTATCGGGATGGCCGTCAACAACGACAGAGTCATGAAACGCTACACAAACCTGCAGAACCGCCTCCGGAGACTGTCGCCAGCGTCTTGAATCCTCTGCGCGCCTACACCGGGGTCCGGCTCTACTTTGTTGGGAAAATTCGGATGAATCCTTTGATCGAAAAGCCCGGCTGAAGCCGGCTCCGCAGGTGTAACATGGCGTACGCGATTCCACCGACTAAAGCCGGTGGCTAAAGCTGGTGCCGGCTAAAGCCCGGCAAAGAGGCAACCTTCCTCTCCCGAATTGTGCGATAAGGTGGGAAACTTGACATACGTATGACATGAATGCCGTCTGGGGGAAGCGCGAATCAACGCGCCAGGGCATGGCACCGAAACGCAGCCACACCGCTACAACTCCTTCTCGAAGCTGTACTCCTTTGTGCGCAGCGTAATAGCCGTCAACGCCAGAAACGCGACACAAATTGCGAGCAGCGTCCACACCGCGCGAGCCGGCGGCGTCGGCTCCACGAAAAACTCGAGGATTTCTCCTCTTGACTTCCAATGAGGGGAGAGAGAGAGCATATAGTGCATTATTGTCGCCTTCTTCAGGAAGACCGGAAGGTAGGGGAGAATGCTCTCCCACACAAAGCAATACACAAAGCCGGCGATTACCGGACGCTTCAGTCTCGCTCCAAAAAAGGTGAAAAGAGCCCCGTACGCCAACACTTCCAGTACGAGCACGCGCGCGTGCGTCAAAAAAGGAACGGCTTTCCGAAAAGCCGCCGCATCGCCATCCATCTCCGAAAGGATGGAGTAAGTCACCGCCAGCGACACCAAGAGCATCACATTGACGGTGACTGCGTAAGTCAGAAATTTCCCGACAACGAGCGCCTCCCGGGGCACCGGCCTCGTCAAAAGAAACGTGATTGTGCGGTCACCCCTCTCGTCCGCGAACAACGAAGCGCCGAAGAAAATCGTCGTCAGCACAATTACGAAGTAAACGTAAGGTCCGATGAACATGCCCGTGAAAAACTGGTGAGCGGTGGGGCGCCCTCCGCCTATGGGCAGCCAGTATCGCAGCGCCGCCGCAATCGCCACCGGCACGCACGCCAGAAGAACTATAAAGAGCGTGCGCTTCCTCAGAACCAGGTTCCGCAGCGTCAGCGACGCAACCGCCAACATTTGATACAGCCAGCGAGCAGCGCAATTGCCTATCGGCCCGGGCAAATCGGCAAGAGCTGTGTTTTCAGCAATATCGCTCATGTTTTCTTCTCTTCGACAAGATACTTGAACACCGCTTCCACATTGTCGTCGGGGGAAGTCAACGATTCGACCTCGATATTATTCGACACGATGAGCTTCGGGAGGCGGTTGAAAAAGGCGTCCGGCTTGATTGTCTCTATCAGAAGCCCTGGGGTATCCCGTTCAAGGCTCACGGAGACGACATCGTCGAATTCCACGAGCTTCGCCGAGAGGTGTCTCGGCTTGTCACACGTTATGTGAACCTTTCGGGGATACTTATCGAGCAGCTCCCGAACCTCGTGGACATTTCCTTCGGCGAGGATTTTGCCGTTGCTCATAACGACGATGGTGTTTGTCATAGCCTCAATCTCGTGGAGAATGTGGCTGGAGACGACAACGGTTTTCCCCTCCTTGCCCAGTTTCTTGATGAGGTCAATGCTGCGCCTTCGCCCGAGAGGGTCCATTCCGCCGAGAGGCTCGTCGAGCAGAAGGATCTCCGGGCTGTGCGCGATTGCCTGGGCAAGCTTCAGCCTCTGCCGCATTCCTTTGCTGTACGCCCCAATCTTCTTTTTCCTCGCCTCAACAAGGCCGACAGTTCGCAGCACCGCAGCCGCCCTTTGCCTCGCGGCTCTCGAACGAAATCCGGAAAGACGCAGCATCGCCACGACGAATTGATGCCCCGTCATCGCCCTGTAGAAGGAATCAATGTCGGGACAGTAACCGGCGAGGCGATGGATGGAGCAATCGCTCCACGGGCTATGTCCGCGCACGCTGACGTCTCCCTGGCTCGGCTTGAGCTGTCCGGCGATGAGGTTGAGGAGAGTGGTTTTCCCGGCGCCGTTCGGACCCAGAAGCCCTGTCACACCCGGCGCGATGGACAGGGTGATTTTGTTGACGGCGATGACCTCGCCGTACCACTTCGATAAATCCCTGGCTTCGATTGATTTCTCCGCTCGCTGCACGGCGCCCACCTCTGAAGTCATTTGACCACCTGGACCGCTCGAACTCTACGAACCAATGCCACTGCGCACAACGCCATTATCGCCATGACAATCAAAAAAGACCATCCCCACGAAACGTCCGTGGTCGCACTCAGCCCGAAAATCTTTTCGCCGGCACTTTTGCAATTGTGCAGGAACGAGATCAGGAGATACTTGTCGTTCCAGGTCCAACTCCGCAGCATCCTTGCGATCATGGGGGAAAACCAGAATAGCGCCGCCGCTCCAAAAGCGGCGCTACGGGCATTTCGCGAAAGCGCCGATAGCGCAAGAACGATAAGCGTGCTGCTGAAAATGACAAGGAGCGAATACCCACAGATGGCTCCCGTAACCCACCAGTAGTGCCGAAGGTAAAGAGAGTCGCCTACAAGTATCGCTTGAATAAGAAAAAGGAATAGCCCCGGCACAACCGTAACCATCACTGAAAAGAAAACCGCTATCCCCAATTTGCCCAGAATGTACTCCATCGCCGTGATTGGTTTCGCGAGGTAAATCTGGAGGGCGTTGAACTTCACGTCCTTGGAGATGAGCCCCGACCCCACCGCAAGCAAAAGGATAAACAAGAAAAGCAACTGCCTGTTCAGATATGCATTGTAGAAACTCGCCTTAACTCCCGGCGGGACAAGGCGGGTAATCTTCGTGCCGGTCCGCTTGGCGATGGCCCGGATACTCTTACTGTTTTCTCCATCGGGGACAGTTATCTTCAGCTCTGAGCCAGTGACTTCAGACCGAAGCCCTTGCTTCCGAAGCTCCTCAAAGAAGAATTCCGGAGCGCCTTCTATCTGCACGTGGTAAACTTTACCGCTCATTTCGCGGATAGCCCGGACCCCCTGAAGGGGCGGGAGGAACTTCGTCAGTGCTCCTTTCTGCGTCAGCCCATATACCCAAAAAGCGTGAAGGAGGAAAGGAAGCAAGGAGAAGACGAGGAGCCTCTTGACCCATTTCTTCTTCAAGGCCGTCTTGATCCCGTACTTCGAGATAACCCACCAGCGGAAGGAATGCGACTTGAAACTCCCTTCCCAGCGCTTGTAACTCTGGTCGTAAACGGGCATCTATTCCTCTTCCGCCTCTGTCACACTGTGCATGAAAACTTGCTCTAAGGAGCTCTTCTCGAAGACCAGATGCCGTATCTGGCTGCCGGTATCCTTGGCCGCGGAGAAAATCTTGGTTGCCCCCTCTTCCTCGGGAACGTAAACCTTAATCATGCCGTCTCTCCATTCCTTCCACTCATATCCGCAGCGGACAAGCTGCTCGCAAAACCGCTCCCTGTTTTCTCGCACCTTCACCTCGTACACCTTTCGGTTCTCGCCCTTCAGCTCGGCGATGTCTCCTTGAACCGCGACCTTCCCCTTATTTATCACCACTATCTCGTCGCAAACCGCCTCGACATCCGGCAGGAGATGTGTGGAGACCAGCACGCCAATCCCCTTCTCACGGGAGATGTTCTTGATGAGATACAGCATTTCCTCCCTTCCCGTGGGGTCCATGCCATTGGTCGGCTCATCGAGGAGAAGAAGTTTCGGGTCGTGAATCAGCGCCTGGGCGAGTTTGATTCGCTGCTTCATTCCCGCCGAAAACGTTTCCACGTTTCGGTATCTCGCCTCGCCCAATCCAACGTAGTGAAGAATCTCATGCGCTCGCTGCGTCGCATCGTCCTTCGGCATTCCACATAACTCGCCGAAGTATGCCAGGAATTTGACGGCGCTCATGTCCGGGATAATGCAGTCGTCTTCCGGAAGATAGCCGACAAGTTGCCGGACACGCAGCCGTTCCGTAAGAATCCCGTGGCCGAGGACTGTCCCCGTCCCTTTCACCGGCTTGAGAAAACCGAGCAGTCCCCTGATCAATGTCGTTTTTCCGGCGCCGTTCGGCCCGAGGAGGCCTATCGCGGGGCCCTTCACGGAGAAGCTCACTTCATCCAGAGCCACGCTGGAACCGTACCGGACTGTCAATCCTTCGATATCAATCATCTCTGCATCTCATAAGGTCTAAGTCGCTCACTCTCATGCGCACAAGAACTCCCCGCAGAGAGCGCAGAGAAAAGGGCTGGCCATTTCCAACGACGGGAAGGCACGGCGCCACATGGGAATGGCGACCCTCGTGGGACGAATCGTTTTGCCATAGAGCCAGCTCCCCGCCTCTGCGCACTCTGCGGTTCCACCCTCAGCCACAAACGGCCGAGGGGTCACCTTCAGTTCCACAAGTTTTGACGACTCCGCTCTTATTATATCATACTCCAGAGCAACTCGCGGTCCTCCACGAAGACCTCGTCGGCAACCGAGTGTATCCACCATTACACTATGAGGTCTGGGCGAGGAGCCTTCACAAAAAAGACGCTAAAATCGAGAAAATGTTCCGAAATACTTCCCCTCGCCGCGTCCTCGCCCCACGACTCGCCGTGCTGCGGGCGAGACAATGGGCAGGGCGCGCGCCCATAACAAGCGCCTCCTCACGATTCAACGCGTCGGAGGAAATGCGTCCTTGACAAGCTCAATTTCCGGCGGTCCCTTCTCAGCAAGAATGATGCCCACGAAATCAAACCTCCAATCGCGTTCTGTGAGCTTGTATCTATAAAGGTAGTGACGGGCAGCGCGGGTCAAACGGCGCCTTTTCGTGTGGGTAAGGGTTTCGAAAGGGGGGCCGTACTTCCCGGAAGAAAGCGTTCTGACCTCCACGAAGCAGATGGTGCTTCGCTGCTGCGCGATGATGTCAATTTCTCCGTAAGGGCAGCGGTAGTTCATCGCGCGTATTCGGTATCCCTGTCTGCGGAGAAAGTTGCGGGCGATTTTCTCTCCCTTTTTCCCGAGTTCACTGCGTTGGCTGGTCATGCTCAGCAAGGCTCCGCCAATTGAGGAGTTGGTCAATAGCAACAATTCACCGCCAGTATGACATCGCAGGCGGATCGAGGCAAGGAATAGAGGGAGTGCGGCTGTATTGGCGTGGCAAGCAGAGTAGGGAAGCGCCGCGGCGGCTCGCCCTCATCCGCCCCGCAACGCTTGATGTCGTCGGTGTAGAGGATAAGTTTCTATTTGGCGTCCTGAGCAAACAGCCCCACCGCCTCTTTTTCAGAGGGTCGTGCCCGCCAGGGAGGCATAGCCGAGCAGCCGCATGTATTCCTTCATCATCTCCTTCACCGTGGGGAAGAAGATTTCGTTTCGCCGGTGGACATCTGTGAGAAACTTCAGGCTCGGTCGGGCTGCCGGAATCCCCTTGAAAGCCTCCCCCAGCTTCCCCTCTTCTATCAAGGCATCAATATCCTCTTGCGTGAGAATGCCGGAGAGATTCTCGATTGTATCCTTCGCCAGGAGCTGCCCCGCCGTTCTCTCAAAGGTTGTCCAGATGTTCAACTTGACGATTCCGTCTCCGCCGACTCCCTTTACGTCCTCCTTGCCGAGGCTGGAGCTGCCGTGAAGAACCATTTTGGGCCCGATAGCGTCTCGAATGGCACGCGCCCGAGCGGCGTGATACTTCGCCCGAATGAAGGTTGATTGATGCTCCGTGCCGACATTGGGCACGATGAGGTCTGCTCCTGTCTCCTCTAAGTAAGCCTTTGCATTGGCGGGGTCCGTCAGCACGAGCGCTTCGGACCCGGACATGGCAATTTCGTCAACGATTGCCTCTATGAGGTAATGTTCGCGGTGCTCCTCCTTGAACTTTTTCGTGCGGGCCATATTCTCCTCGAGCGGAAACGCCGAGCAGTCGTACATCACCGACGATACAAACCCCTTCCCGAGCTCGAAAAGGTCGCTGTCGGCGTCCGGCTGACCGTGGTCGAGGTGAGCGAAGACCATCACGTTTTCGAACTTCCCCCCTTTTCTGGCGAGCCTCAGGGCATCGTCCCGCACGGCGAGAAAACCCTCCACGGGGTCCGAAAACGGCGTGTAGTTGATAAGCTGCTGCCGTTCCGGATACCTCGCCGTGAAAGAGAGAATCACGGGGACGTTTGTGATGTCGTACTCCCGCCCGATCTCCTCCGCCGCCGCAAAAGCCGCGTGGGTTGTGGCGAGGTTTTCCGTGCAGAAACACGGAACCGCCGCCTTTTTCTTTGCGCATACCTCGTAAACCTCCAACGATTTTTCGATGCTCGTTACAATAGACATGACCTCTCCTAATATTCTGTGCCGATTGATAGTTTTCGCATTCTTCTCACTAACCCGTTCTGCCCACACACCGTCTTCTCGCCTGGTTAACTCCAGGCCTCGAAAGGCGAATGGGGGCGACGCCTTCGCGTTGCGCTGTTCGACTCAGACTTACAGTTCTATCAGGTAACGACGGTGATGCCGTACAGTTGACAAAAAGCTCGCAGTTGCCCTGCGTAGTTCCCGTAGAATATCGTCTGGTGCATACCCTTCACGTCACACACATCGGCGACCTCGTTTATCGTCATTTCCACATTCGTGCGACATCCGCCCGCGGGCGGTGTGTTATAGCACCGTACGACCTTCCCCGAATAAATAATCATCTGCGGAGTTTTTCCGGCGAGGTAATCCGCCATCGTGACTTCCTGCCCGGCACGCCAGAGCACCTGAGGCGCCACCCCTATGCCTGACTCGGCGTGGTTTCTCAAGATATAAGGCTCGGGCGGCTCGCTCGTGCCCTTCAACTTCGAGGCGCAGGTGCAATGCGCGCCGAAATAATGGTTTCTCTCCGTCTCGCTCGAGGAGTTCTGCTGGAAGCCCGGTCTGTCGAAGAGATACTGCACCAGCATCATGGAAAGCGTCGCGTCGAGGTCGTTTTGACAGCCCGCTGCGATACCCTCGTCCCTCAAGCTCATGAAACCCATACAAGGCGGCGGGAACTGCCGGTCCCTGATTGCCCCCAAACAGTCCATCATGATGGCATCGCCCTCTTCAGCCTCCAGGATTCGTTTGCAGGCAACATAAGTCTTTGCCGCGTCAACTATATCCGCTTCGGAAGGCTCGACCACCTTTTTGGCGTTCTTGAGATATGCGCGAGCGATGTCCCGCACCTTCGCGGTGATTTCCGTGCGATTGAATTCCTCGGCGAACCTCGCCCGGGGGAGGACGCGAACCTCCGTCCCAAGCTTTTCCACCATCGTCTTTCTGTGCGCATTCCCCGCCAGACTAATAATGCGGCCTTCTTTCATCCGCCTGGCGGTTTTTATCATCCTCATGCCTTGTTCAAGGGCGTCAAAATTATCGAGCGAGCAGATCAGGTACACGCCGGGCTGCCGGTATAACTGGTTGATGTGTGGATTGAGAAGGATGCCGGTCGTCACAAAAAGGACAGCCGGAACTCTAACTTCCTTGACGATGCGGACGATGGACGCCCAGTCGCTTTTCTTAAATGGAATAAGGAGCAGCCCATCTGGCGGTCGCTCTTTGACCTCGTTGATGAATCGAGTGACGCTCGCGCCGTCGTGGAGCGGTTTGTCGTCCATAGAGATGCGCATACCCAGCTTCCGAGCGATCTTTTCGATTCGCCTTCCGTATTCCTTCTGATGTCCCTCCG
Source organism: uncultured Verrucomicrobiota bacterium (assembly GCA_964640185.1). Classification (GTDB taxonomy): domain Bacteria; phylum Auribacterota; class JABMQX01; order JABMQX01; family JABMQX01; genus CAZXGF01. The sequence goes on from CAZXGF010000013.1 coordinate 61,604, forward strand.
CATCGAAACCTGCCCCCGGCCAGCTATAATATCCCGCCTTTCTGAGAGACTCTGTGGAGGGATACAAAAAAGCCCCGCGCACCGTGGCGATTCCCTTTTGCCGGGCTTTGCCGTCCCCAGCCCACGCGGCGCCAGCCAACCCTTTGGAGCTCAGCGCTATACCCGCCGCAGTGGCGCCCAGTGTTCGCAAAAAATCCCGTCGCGGCATCTTTGAGCGTTCCGCGTGCTGTAAGTTTTTCATCGCTCTTCCTCCCTTTTGATAGTGCCCTGAATCCGTGGAGCCGTTCCGGCCACGCACGGCATATAGAAGCGTTGACAACTTGCAGGGAGAATCCTAAATTGCCAAGTTAATTCACCATCGGTAGCCGGATATGTCAAATGTTTTTTAGGTGTGGCTGCGAAATCGTGTCATATCCGACAGCTTCCCTCCTGCGCCTCGGCCGCCTATCCGCCCGAGACTGACGGGTTACGCATGGGTTCGTTCTTTGCTGGCCTGCTCGCCGTAGAAATGGTAAACTACCGGTTGTCGGCGCCTTTTCTACCCGGAGGCAATACCGTAACTCTCCCAATGGAGGACACGCACATGCTGCATGGAACGCTCAACCGCCGAGATTTCCTGAGAAGGACAGCCGCGGGAATCGCAGGCCTTGCTCTCACAAGTGCACATCGTCTTTCCCACGAAGCCCCAAGCCGCCGGAACTCGATTATCTACTTCACCAAGTTCCTGCGAGGGCTTGGTCCGGAAGAGATTGCCCGTGTCGTGAAGCGAATGGGCATGGACGGTCTTGACCTTGCCGTCCGGCGGGGGCAATGCGTCAATCCCCAGAACGTTCGCGATGCCTTACCGAAGGCGATGAAGGTTTGGAAAAGAGCCGGTCTGTCCGTCCCCATGGTCTCGACCGAAACCGGTTTGACCGATCCGAAGGACCCGACGGTTGAGCCAATGTGGGCGGCCTGTGCGAAGGCGGGCATCCCCAACATCAAGGTCGGCTATTGGCGATGGAGGAAAGCCGGGAGCTATTGGAAAATGGTGGATCAGGCGAAGCGAGACCTGGGCGGATTTAGCAAATTGTCGGAGAAGTACGGCGTCCGCACCCTCGTTCACACCCATTCCGGACCTCACCTGGCGTGTAATGCCTCGGCTTCGATGGCGCTTTTGCGAGATTTCAATCCCGCTCATGTCGGCGTCTATATTGACCCGGCGCATCTCTCCATCAATGGTGAGCCTCTTCCGCTGGCTCTCGACATCATCGGCAGTCATCTCGCAATGGTCGCCGTCAAGAATGTCGCCTACGTTGCGACCAAGGGGCCCAACGCGACGAAGTGGGAAAGGAAATGGTGTTTGCTTCGCGACGGTTTCGTGGATTGGCCGAGCGCCATCGCTCTCCTCCGAAAGCGGGGATACGACGGTCCCCTGAGCCTGCACGGCGAATACTCCGGCCCGGGAACCCGTGATGCCATCCTGAAAAACGTCGCCGAAGACGCCAGCTATCTCATTTCTATTGTCCGATAAGAGCGTGGGATTAGCGACGCTTCCGGCTTTCGACGGCTGTGAGTGCAACTGCCGCCGGAGTAGTCGGGACGGCGCGGTTGGTTTCTATAACGATTAACGCACAGGAGAAATGACCAATGTCCGTCGCATCGCATTCTGCTTCCGAAAAGCGAAGGGCTGGAGCTACCGCGCAGACGCGGCGGTGGATTGTCCTCGCCACGGTCGGCGTCGCCTTTTGCGTGCTTCTTATGTCGTGCGTATCCGGGGATAACCCTCGCCCGCTCCGGCGCCCCACTGTCAAGACAGGGCTTGACGTTCTCGCCGAGAAAGGATACCGGACTTTGAAAGGGAGGCGAGTCGGGTTGATCTGCAACCATTCTGCAGTCAACTCGCGAGGCGAGCATATAATCGCGCTGTTTGGCGGCCAGAGCACCTTTCATCTCGTCGCTCTGTTCTCGCCGGAGCACGGGCTGAAGGGTGATGTGGACAAGCGAATCGCCTCCGCCGTCCATCCCGAGACAGGATTGAAGGTCTATAGCCTTTACGGCGAGACGCGGCGCCCGACGGAGAAAAGCCTCAATGGCATTGACACCCTCGTCTTCGACATTCAGGACATCGGCGCTCGCTTTTACACCTACATTTCGACCATGGCGATGTGCATGGAGGAAGCCGCCAAGCACAAGATAAACTTCCTCGTGCTCGACAGACCAAACCCCATCACCGGAACGAGGGTCGGAGGACCTCTCCTTCACAAAGATTACGAAGGCCGCTTCATATCCTATTTCCCTCTTCCGGTAATGCACGGTATGACCGTCGGCGAGCTCGCCCGCATGTTCAACAGCGAGTTTGGCATTCACTGCGAGCTCACGGTTGTGCGGGTGCGAGGATGGCGACGCCGGATGTGGTTCGATGAAACAGGTCTGCCCTGGGTCAACCCCTCTCCGAACATCCGCAATCTCGTCGCGGCGACGGTTTATCCGGGCTTCGGGATAATCGAGCAAAGCAATATCTCCGTCGGCAGGGGGACCTTGTCGCCGTTCGAGCTTTACGGGGCGCCGTGGATAGATGGGAAAAAGCTCGCCCAGCAGATGAGCGAGACCGGCTTGCCCGGCCTCCAATTCACGCCTGTCGAGTTCACGCCCGCAAGCAGCAAGTTTGCTGGCGAAAAATGTTCGGGTGTGAGGGTCGTCTTGACCGATAGGAGTAAGCTGGATTGCGTACGCGCAGGGCTTGCCTTTGTTGACGCAATTTACAGATTGCACGGAGACGCGCTCGAGACCGAGCGAATCGGGCCGATGATTGGCGACCCCGCGGTGGCGGATAAGATCAAGGCCGGTGTCCCGGTTGATAAAATTATCAGCGATTGGCAGCCTCGACTGCGGCGCTTCATAAGGCGCAGGGAACGGTACCTATTGTATCCGTGACAGCCCTCGGGACAAGACCATACACAGCATGCGCCGTGCATCTCAGTGGTCAGCCACATCTCTGGCTCTTTTTGGGCATGAAAAGACCTTGTGTCGGGCCCCGGCGAAAACGCGCGAAACGCAAAAAGCAAAGCCTACGGGCGACGGTGAAGACCGAAAATCGCAACTCATACTTAGTGTTCTGGTTCATAAGCTCGGTGACGCATTTGTTTCGATGGGATAACAGGATAAACTCGATGTTGTGAATTCTGTTCATCTTGTCGAAGAAGTTCTTTTCACACAGCATTACACGTTACTGTATTTGTGAATCTATGTGCTAAGGGAGGGTGAAGGATGGAGAATCGTTTGAGCAGGCGCCAGTTTTTGCGGCTGGGGATGGCCGCGGGAGTTGTTGCGGGAGTTCGGAACTCAGGACTCGCGAATGGCGATTCCGGGCCTACTCGCCTCGGCTTTATCGGTGTTGGAGGCCGAGGGACGTATTTGCTGAGGCTCGCGCTCGGCCTGAAGGAAGTGGAAGTCCGCGCCATTTGCGACATTAATGAAGCTCGTCTTCGTCGAGCACAGGACATCGTCCAACAAGCCCGGGGGAATACGCCGCACGGATACTCGGTGGGGCCGAAGGATTATCGGCGATTGCTGGACAGGGACGACGTTGACGCGGTGGTCATCGCCACGCCCATGCAGCTCCACGCGGAGATGTCGGTTGATTCGCTTCGTGCAGGCAAGCACACCTTCAGCGAGGTGGCAGCGGCCTGCACTCTCGACGAATGCTGGGGGCTGGTGGAAGCGGTTGAGCAAACGGGCAGGCTTTACATGCTCGCGGAAAACTGCTGCTACTATCGCTCAAACATGATGATTCTCAACATGGTCAAGGAGGGTGTGTTCGGAGACATCACCTACGCCGAATGTGGCTACGTCCACGACTGTAGGGCGATAAAATTCAAGCCAGACGGGACGTTGACATGGCGAGGGGAATTGTCTCGCGACAACCTGGGTAACCTCTATCCCACGCACTCGCTCGGTCCCGTCGCTCAGTGGATGGGAATCAATCGTGGAGACCGCCTTGTCTCTCTCGTGGCGATGACCACCCGGCAGGCGAGCATCGAGCGATATGCCACCACCCACTTCGGTAAGGAGAGTCCCGCTGCGAAAGTCAGGTTTGCGGTTGGCGATTCGACCACCACATTGATTCGAACCGCGAACGGCGCCGTCATAGACCTGCGGTACGACACCGCCTCAGCTCGCCCCCATCCGACCACGACCTACTATGCCCTGCAAGGGCTGAAAGCTTCGTACGAATCGAGAGGTGAGCAGATCTGGATCGAAGGAGCCAACAAGCGCCTGGCGTGGGAGCCGTTAAGCAAGTACGCGATGAAATACGATGACCCGAAATGGAAGACGTGGGAGGAAGAGGCGAAGAAAACCGGCCACGGCGGGGCCGATTTCTTCGTGATCAGGGACTTCATCGGGGCCATTCGTGTCCCGCCGAAAGGCGGGATTGACGTGTACGACGCAGTGACGTGGAGCTCGGTCGTGCCGCTTTCCGCCAAGTCCATACGCGCCGGCGGAAAGCCCGTCGAAATCCCGGACTTCACCCGCGGAAAATGGAGAAGGGGGAACGTTGAGCATCGGTTTAGAGTTTAGAATCTAAGTGGCGCGATATAAAGTAGTTGTATGCTTGCGCGTTAAAGAGATGATACCTCTCGCGTATCAAGCCTGCGAAGGGAACAGAACCTCAAAACGGAAAGGACTACCACAATGTTCAGGAGCGGATTTTCTCGCGCCGTCATCTTCATAACTGCGGGGCTGCTTCTCGGGATGGCATTGTCACCTGAAAAGGGGTTATCCCAAACTGAGTTGGCACGGCCGACCAAGCAGCAGCTCGAGTGGCAGGACATGGAGCTCGGGGTCTTCTGTCACTTCGGCATCAACAGCTTCCACGACAAGGAATGGAGCGACGGCACACTCGATCCGGCGAGCTTCAACCCGACGGAGCTGGACGCCGAGCAGTGGGTCAAAGCGGCACGCGACGCCGGGGCAAAGTACTTCATGCTGACGGCAAAACATCATGACGGATTCTGCCTCTGGCAAACTTCCACGACCGACTACAGCGTCAAGCGAAGCCCCTGGCGCGGCGGTAAGGGTGACGTGGTCAAGGAAGTTGCCGACGCTTGCAGGAAGTACGGCGTGAAGTTCGGTGTTTACCTCTCGCCGTGGGACCGCCATGAGCCGTGCTATAAGGATAAGAAAGCATACGATGAATTCTACAAGCGGCAGCTCGAGGAATTGCTGACCGGATACGGCAAGCTTGTGGAGGTGTGGTTCGACGGCGCCGGTTCGGCAGGACGGGAATACGACTGGCCGAGAATCATCGCCCTCGTGCGAAAGCATCAGCCGAACGCCATGATTTTCAACATGGGAGAGCCGACGATCCGCTGGGTTGGGAACGAGGACGGGGTGGCTCCATACCCATGCTGGAATACGGTGAGAAAAGAAGATGTCCTGAAGTTCAATCAAGGCAAAGGGAAAGCGGGACCCGAGGGAAGCGTGTGGTTGCCCGCGGAATGCGACGGGAGAATTCGCAGAAACTGGTTCTGGCATTCGGACGATGCAAGAACTCTCAAGTCAGTGAGCCAGCTCATGGGAATGTACTACCGCTCCGTGGGGCACGGCTGCAACCTTCTTCTCAACGTCGGCCCCGACCGGCGAGGGCTTTATCCTGAACAGGATGCTGCGCGGCTGCGGCAGTTTGGCAAGGAGATTGCCCGACGCTTTTCTAAGAGCCTCGCCAGCACAAGCGGCAAGGGCGACCAGCTCTCAATCTCCTTCCCGCAGCCGACCTGGGTGGACCACGCAATCACCCTGGAAGCGATTCAGAACGGCGAGCGAGTTCGCAAATACTTCATCGAAGTTCTTGTCGAGAACAAGTGGAGAACCGTCGCCGAAGGCACTGCCATCGGACACAAAAAGATTGACAGATTCCCTGCCGTTCAAACGAACTGCATCCAGTTGCGATGCGTTGAATCAAAGGGCGAGCCGCAGATCAGGCGGTTTGCCGTCTTCTTTCACGGCCGTTCCGCAAAGGAGGAAGGCAAGTAGATGGAGTAGGGGAGGGCGGGCGCCGCGATTGACGTCGCGGTCAGCGCAGCATCGTGATTTTGCCCCTTATACCAGAGGATTAGAATCGGGATGGCTATCTCTTGGGGCGGTGGCGCTTACGATTTCCCGTACTACACCTTTTTCTTCCGGGCACGCCCCTTTCTCACGTTGGAAGCCCGTTGTGCGTGACGGAGTTGAACTCAGGAGCGAGCAAAGGCCGATTGCCATGCGGATTTTTCCCCAGGAGCAACGTTTTTCCCTGGGGAAAACTGCGTCCTGACGCCAACGGCGCGCCCCTCACGGGTCTGTCTCCACCTGCGTATGTGGCCAGCCACCCTCCGGCGCTTAGTGTGGCACGGGAGTTGCTCCTCCGAAATATAGAGCTTGCGTCTTCGGAACTTGGAGACCGAGCTGACAGGACTGAGCACCAGAGCGTAGGAGGATGAATAGGCAAATGAGTTACGATTTACGCGACATCGAGAATGTACCAATCATAGCCGTCGCCAAAAAGTTGCGCATGAAACTTGGCTTTCGGGGCGAGAATATTCACGCAGAATGCCCTTTTCGCTCTCGGAGTGATACCGTTCACGAACCTCTGAGTTTGGTCTTTGACCGCGCCTCGAACACGTTCCGATGCACGTCGTGCGAGTTCCAGGGTTCAGTGTTGGAACTTGTCTGTTATGTCTCTGAGATCGGAGCTTCGCAGGCGATTGAATGGATTGGCGAGAACTTCTATTTGCCTGGTATCTCTTCGGCGAAACGAGACAAAACGCGGGACTCGGGGGGGGAAACGGCTGACAGCGATTCTCGGGCGGCATCCGGAACGCTGCTGAACAAGGCGTACGATGACTTTCTTCGGATTTTGGGCGACCCCTCCACGCACGCCACCGAATATATGCAGGGTCGAGGGATATCGGTCGCCGTTCTCAGTAAACACGGAGTCACGGATGTAAAGGGTTACCACGGCACGTCCAATTCGTTGAAGGAGAAATATCCGTCGGAGTTGTTGCGGCTCGCAGGACTTCTTGACCCAACAGGCAAGCTTCGGTTTCAGGAATACCCTCTGATCCTTCCCTATTTTGAGGATGGCAAGCCTATCTTTATTCAGGGCCACCGCATGGATTCGAAGGGCACTCCTCGCTACCTGCGCCCCCGCGACGCCATATCCTCCCTGTACAACGCGGACGTTCTTCGTAGGCTTGGCGATGGAGACCAGGTTTTTGTTGTCGAAGGCATCATAGACTGCCTCACGCTTGAGGAACACGGCCATCACGCTGTCGCCACGCCGAGCCTCAGCGATTTCAAGCCCGAGTGGGTGAATAAGTTCAAGGGACTGGAGACGTACCTCGTGCATAATGGGAACGACGATGCGGAGCGTGCCGTGCGAGCCATAGCCATTGTGTTTGCGAAATCGGATCTTGCGGTACATTCCATCAGACTTCCCAAAGGTCACGATGTCAACAGCTTCTTCGCCGAGAGCGGGACAGAACTGGATTTCGAGCACCTCGTTTGGATGGCGCCAAAAATCAGGACCAGCAAACCTATCCTCGAAGGCCAAACTCGTAGCGCCATGGCCGATTTCCTGGAGCAGCTCCGCGAGCGTCAGACGAAAGCTAAAGCAATCAAACGCCCTTTCCTTGGGCTGGACACCGGGTTCGGCGCCCTCAATCAGATTTGTGGGGGGCTGGACCCTCTCGGCTCCGGGCAAATGTGCGTCGCTACGGGTCCGCCGGGCGTGGGCAAGACCACGTTCTGCCTGCAGATGGCCTGGCGAATCCTCGAAAACAACGAGATTGCTGTACTTTATATCTCCTACAACGAGGGGAAGTTCTTGCTGAAATTGAAAACGCTCTGTCAGCTCAGCATGATGCCAGCGAGCTCCATCCTTCGCGGTGAGGTTCGAGCCGATTGGTTAGCTTCGGCTGTCGAGAAGATGTCCAGGTGGGGGAAAAAGTTCTTCGCTGTGGAAGGCAACAAGACTACTACCATTGACGTCATTCGGAACTATTGTCAAAGGATCAAATCCCTCACCGGAGAGGCGAGGGTCCTCGTCGTGGTTGACGACTTGGAAGCGGTTCCTTACCCGGAACGCGACCTGCACGGGAAAGCGAAAATCGAGGCGTGCGCTTCGCAGTTACATTTCCTGTCAAGAGAACTGGCAATTCCTATCGTTGTCATCTCCTCCGTGGACAAGGATCAGGAAGGCCAGGCCTGGTATAAGCTCAACGGGGACGACAAGATCAAATACGCTGAGGACTTGACGTTAGTGCTCCAGCCCGCTCCGGACGCTGCCGAAGAGGGATTCATCGAGAATAAGGGCCTCGCAATTAGAGCCTACGTCACGAAGAATCGCTTCGGCGGGGTCGGCGACGTGTTGTTCGATTTTCTGCCAGATTGCCATTATTTCGAAGAAACAGAGAAAGCACTTCCCTTCCGCGCAACGGAGTCGGAGCTTCCTCCTCGGAATATAAAACAAACGTCCGACATTGGCATTCCGGAGCCGGCCAGTCTCGCCTCCTGAGCTGGGGCGAGGCGGACTTCCAGATCGCTCGTACCTATTCTTCGCTCTTCGGCGGTGCTCAATACTTTCCTGAAAAGGTTATTGTCCCGGCGGGAGAGCTCACCCGAGCCGATTCGTTCCATCCCCCTGAACGATTGGACAAGGCAGCCAGAGTCAGCCGAGGCAAAGGAGATGGAATCCCACTTACGCCCGCCCGAGCTTTTTGACCATCATAGGAATGATCTCAAATAGGTCTCCGACAATCCCGTAAGTAGCGACCTGAAAAATCGGTGCGTAGGGGTCCTTATTGATGGCGACGATAACATCGGACGACTGCATTCCGACGAGATGCTGGATGGCGCCCGAAATGCCGCAGGCGATGTACAGCTTGGCCTGGACGGTCTTGCCGGTCTGGCCGACCTGATGCGAATACGGAATCCACCCGGCATCAACGGCAGCTCTTGAGGCGCCGACTGCGCCGCCTAACGCCAGGGCGAGCTCTTCCACAAGCGAGAAGTTTTCCGGCGCCTGCAACCCTCTCCCGCCGGAGACGATAACGTCCGCCTCGGCGATATTGGCGGTCTTCTCTTCTTCTTCCACGAAGTCAACCACCTTCGCCCGGACAAACTTGTCGCTTTCCTTGAGCTCGACGTGCACGACTTTTCCCTGCCTCGAAGCGTCGGAGGGAAGGGCCCTCATGACCTTGTGCCGGACGGTCGCCATTTGAGGGCGGTGTCGCGGTGTCAGAATAGTGGCCATAATATTCCCGCCGAAGGCAGGGCGCGTCTGAAGAAGCTGCCCGTCGTCGTCAATCGAAAGCCCCGTACAATCGGCGGTCAGCCCTGTTCCCACCATTACCGCGACGCGAGGGATCAGCGACCTCCCTATCGCCGTGGCCCCCGCCAGCACAATCTCCGGTTTCCATTTGACGATGAGGCGGGACAGAACCCTCGAGTAGGGTTCGTCCTGGAATTGCTCGAACACCGGGGAATCCACCACGTACACGTTGTCAGCTCCCCCGGCAATCAGCTCCCCCGCTGCGTCCGCCACGCGGCGACCGATTAGAATGGCGGAAAGTTCCGAGCCTCTGCGGTCAGCGAGCTCCCTCCCTGCGCCCAACAGCTCGAACGTGACGCTCTGGACCTTCCCCTTTTTCTGCTCTGCTACCGCCCACACGCCGCTATATTGGGAGAAGTCTATCTCCCTTGTTCTCTCGACCTCTATCTCAATCGCGCCGAACTCGCACGCTGAAACGCACGCCCCGCACAGAGTGCACCCGTCGCCAATGACCGCGAGCTTGCCCTCTACAGAGATCTCGCCGAACGGACAGGCTTTCACGCACAGCCGGCAGCCGGTACATTTTTCCTCAAGGACGAGTATGCTCATTTGGAACCAGGCTCCTGAGCTTTGGAACGTTGCGAGTTTTTCCCTCCGTCGTCATCAGACCAGTTTTCCGTCTCGGAGCTCGTGCAGCAACTGATCCACCACTTCCTCCGCGTCTCCCTGGAAAATTTTTCCGGACTTCCTTTGCGGAGGGGCGAAGATTCTCGAAACGTATGTGGGAGACCCTTTCAACCCGATACGGTCGGAGTCAACACCGAGCTCTTCGGGGCCCCAGACCTGAATATTCGCCTTTCTGGCTTTCATCTTTCCTCGTAGTGAAGGCAGGCGGGGCTCGTTGATTTCCTTGACCACCGTCAGAAGCACCGGCAACCGCGATTCCACAACTTGAAAACCCTCTTCCATCATTCGCTCGGCGCGAATTGACCCCGCCGGCGGCGGGGTGACTTCCTCAATCTTCTTCACAAAAGTTATCTGCGGGATGTTCAACTGCACCGCTACGCCCGGCCCAACCTGCGCGGTATCTCCGTCAATCGCTTGCTTGCCGCAGATGACAATGTCGTATTCCCCGATCTTCTGAATCGCCCTGGCGAGCGTGAACGAGGTCGCCAGCGTATCGGACCCGGCGAAAGCCCTGTTGCTGATGAGCACAGCCTCATCAACGCCGAGCGACAGCGCCTCTCTCAGCGCGCTTTCCGCCTGGGGTGGTCCCATGGTGACGGCTGTCACCTTACCTTCGCATCGTTCTTTCAAACGGAGAGCTTCTTCTATGGCATACATGTCAAAGGGGTTCACGATACACTCCACCCCTTCTCGCATGAGAGTGTTGGTCTCCGGGTTGATCTTGATATTGGTCGTATCGGGAACTTGCTTAATGCATACGATGATGTGCATCCTGTTCCTCTCGCGAGGGCCGAACACTCCGGAAGTTCTCAGGCATAACCCAGGCCCCCCGGCTCACGTCAAGCGGCTTCGCCTCTTTCCCGGTGTGGCAGGAACTGTGCGGAGGCTTTTGAGAACCGGCAGTGCGCGACGCGGCCTCCCTGCGAAATCTCCAATCAGCTTTCCTCTCCGCCGAAACGACGGATACGAGAGGCGAAATGGGGGGGCCTTGCGGCTGGCTACTTCTTCTTGCGGGCATACTCTTTTATGAGGTTCGCTGCAATAATCCCTCGCTGGATTTCATTCGTGCCTTCGTATATCTGCGTGATCTTGGCATCTCGCATCATTTTCTCGACGGGATAATCCTTCATGTACCCGTATCCGCCGAACACCTGAATGGCATTTACGGTGACTTTCATCGCCACGTCGGACGCAAATATCTTGCACATGGCTGATTCTTTGGCGATGTTCCTCTCGCCTGCGTCAATTGCCCGAGCCGTTTGGTAAACCAGCGCTCTGGCGGCTTCGACCTCGGTAGCCATATCCGCAAGCATGAACTGCACCCCTTGAAAGGAGGAAATCGGTTTTCCGAACTGGACTCTTCCCCGGGCGTAGGGCACCGCCTCATCGAGGGCGCCCTGTGCAATTCCCACAGCCTGAGCCGCCACCCCCGGACGGGATTGGTCGAAGGTTTTCATGGCAATCACGAATCCAAGCCCTTCGCGGCCAAGTACGTTTTCCTTCGGCGCCCTACAATCCTGAAGGATGATCTCCCCCGTCGTAGAAGCTCGCATGCCCAGCTTGTTTTCTTTTTTTCCGAAATCGAACCCGGGCATTCCTTTCTCGAGAAGGAAAGCCGTGGCGCCTCTGCTCCCCTTTGACCTGTCTGTAACCGCGAACACCGTGTAAACCTCGGCTTCCCCCGCGTTGGTTATCCACTGTTTCGTGCCGTTGAGCAGATAGGAATCGCCGTCTCTCACCGCCGTTGTTTGAATCGCCGCGGCATCGCTTCCCGCGTTGGGCTCCGTGAGGGCGAAAGCGGCCAGCTTCCTGCCCGCAGCAATGTCCGGCAGATACTTCTTCTTCTGCTCCTCCGTGCCGAAGAGAATAATGGGGAAAGACGCCAGTGCCGTGGCTGCGAGCGCCAACGCGATCCCACCGCAGGCTCTGCTGAGTTCTTCCACCGCGATGCACAACTCCATCACGCCGCCGCCGAGCCCGCCATACTCCTCGGGGATGAAGATGCCGAAGAGGTCGGACTCCGCCATGATTCTAACCATATCCCACGGGAATGTTTGCTCCTCGTCGTACCTGGCTGCCTCGGGCCGAATCTTCTCGTCAGCGATTCTCCGGCAAAGGTCCCTGATCATTTCCTGTTCTTCCGTGAGGAAATAGTTCATCTCAGCTCCTGTTCACAGCCGCCTCGCGACGAGGGCTGCGTTGTGTCCGCCAAACCCGAGGGAGTTGGAAAGGATTACATCAATCTTGCAGTCGCGCGCTACGTTGGGCACATAGTCCAGATCGCAGTCGGGATCGGGCGTCTCGTAGTTTATCGTCGGATGAATCACGTTGTTGCGAAGGCAAAGAGTCGCTGCAATCAACTCCACACCCCCCGCCGCCCCCAGGAGATGCCCGACCATTGATTTCGTGGAGCTGATGGGTACCCTGTAGGCGTAATCTCGAAAGACCTTCTTGATGGCAATTGTTTCGACCTTGTCGTTGAGGACGGTAGAGGTGCCGTGGGCGTTGATGTAGTCCACTTCTTCCAGATTGACGCCCGCGTCCTCCAATGCCAACCGCATACATCTCGCGGCGCCTTCGCCGTCAGGGCTGGGCGCCGTGATGTGGTGAGCATCCGCCGTCATGCCGTAGCCCGCGAGCTCGCAATAGATTCTCGCGCCCCTTTGCGTCGCATGTTCCAGCGATTCGAGGACCACCACGCCGGCCCCCTCGCCCATGATAAAACCATCCCTCTCCTTGTCGAAGGGGCGGCTTGACTTTTCAGGCTCATCGTTGCGAGTGGACAGCGCTCTCATCGCGCAGAAGCCGCCGTAACCCAGAGGAGTCAGCGGCGCTTCACTCCCACCGGCTATCATTACGTCGGCCTCCCCCCCCCGGATGATGTTTGTCGCCTCCCCGATAGCGTGGTTAGCTGTCGCGCACGCCGTAGCCACGCTCAGGTTTGGCCCCTTCACTTTCAGAATCATAGACACATACCCTGAGGCAATGTTAATGATCAGCATCGGAATCAAGAAAGGCGACAGATATTTCGGCCCCTTTTCCAGAAGCACCTGATGCTGGTCGGAGATTGTCTTGATTCCACCGATACCAGAGCCGATCAACACCCCTATTCTATTGGCATCCTCCTTTGACAACTCTATCCCGGAATCCTCAAAGGCAATCAGGGCGCAACTGGTGGCTAACTGAGCGAACCTGTCCATTCGCCTGACAAGTTTTGGCGGGAGATAATTGAGAGGGTCGAAATCCTTTATCTCCGCATCCATCTGGGAGATGAAGCCCGAACAGTCGAACGCCGTCACCCTGCCGACGGCGTTCCTCCCGTTCACGAGGGAATCCCAGAACGCCTCCAGGGTCAGACCATTGGGGGCCAGCACCCCCATTCCTGTCACGACGACCCGCCGTCTATCTGTGCGGTGTTTGCCCAATGCGTTCCTCCAACCCGCTCACAAGTCGCAAGAAGCCTTCCGCGGCGGACGACCGGCTTTTCGATGCCACCGCCACTTTCACAATTGGTAGTTACTCTATCTCTTCCGCTTCCTCTTCCTTCTGCTTGGTTTTCTCCTCGATATACTTTACCACCTCCCCCACCGTGCGAATGTCTTTGGAATCCTCGTCCGGTATCTCGATCCCGAAGTCCTTCTCCAGCTCCATGACAAACGTCACAGTATCCAGAGAGTCTGCACCCAGGTCATCCACGAAAGAAGCGTCGTCCGTGACCTCTTCGGGGTTGACCGCAAGCTGCTTGACGATAATATCTTTGACCTTTTCCGCTATGTCCATCCTTCCCTCCTATAAACAGGTTAACTCATTCAGAACCATAATCGTGTCCGCACGTTTTTATATCTCACATGACCATTCCCCCGTCAACCACTAACACCTGCCCGGTAATGTACTCGGACAACTCGCTTGCCAGAAAAAGTGCGCTTTTCGCTACATCTTCCGGCTCTCCGAGGCGGGCGAATGGAATCCGTTCCGTGAGCGCGGATTTCTGCCGCTCGGACAGGGACTCTGTCATTCTTGTTTTGATGAATCCGGGGGCTATGGCATTGACGTTTATCCCCCGGGGAGCCAGCTCTTTGGCCAGCGACTTCGTCAACCCGATGATGCCCGCTTTCGATGCGGCATAGTTGGCCTGGCCCGCGTTCCCCGTCATTCCCACCACCGACGCGATGGAGATGATCTTTCCCGCTCTTCGGCGAAGCATCCCCGGAACGAACGCCTTCGTGAAGTTGAAAACGCCTTTCAGGTTGACATCGAGCACCTCCTTCCATTCCTCGTCGCTCATCCGAATGATGAGGTTATCTCGCGTAATGCCCGCGTTATTCACGAGGATGTCAATCGCCCCGAAAGCCTCCACGATTTTTTCGGCGACCTCCTTGACCTCCCTCCAGTCGGAAACGTCCGTTCTGTACGCCCGTGCCACAGCGCCGTCTGACCGAAGTTCTGCGGCGGTCTTCTCGGCGACCTCGTAATCCACGTCGCATATCGCCACACCGGCTCCTTCGGCAACAAAGGCTCGTGCAATAGCCTTGCCAATCCCGGCCGCTCCTCCCGTCACAACTGCGTTCTTTCCTTCGAGGAGCTTAGCTTTCATAGGCAACTCCTGTTTTCTTCGAGAGCCTTCACCGTCCTCTCAAGGCTTGAGGGGTCTTCCACGCCCATCCTGACGGTCTGCGGGCGGATTCTTTTGACCAGTCCCCGCAGCACTTTTCCACACCCGACCTCGACGAACGTGTTGACTCCTCGGCTGATGAGAAGCTCCACAGATTTCTGCCACAGAACCGTGCCGGTTACCTGGCGAGCCAGGTTCTCGACGATCTCTTCCGGTTCCCTCTCTTCCTCACCGGTGACGTTCGCAACAACCGGCGCGCTCGCCCTTGTCAAGTTTACCTTTCTCAGTTCAGCCGATAAACGTCTTTCGGCGTCTTCCATCAGTTTCGAGTGGAATGCTCCGCTGACTTTAAGCCCGATGACCCTTTTCGCCCCCCGCTCCCTGGCAAACCTCGCAGCCTCTTCGACCGCCTCCCTTTCTCCGGAGATAACCACTTGACCGGGACAGTTTGCGTTCGCCACACTGACTATCCCGAATCGCCGAGCCGATGCGCACGCTGACCTCACCTCCTCCATCGTAAGCCCGATGACCGACGCCATTGTGCCGGAGCGGGAGACGGAGGCTTCTTCCATGTATTGGCCTCTCTTGCGGACGATGCTCAATCCTTCCTCAAAAGAAAACGCCCCGCCTGCCGCAAGAGCCGTGTATTCGCCCAGGCTCAAGCCGGCAAACGCTCGCGGCTTCAGCCATGGGGCGTGGGTCCTCAAAGCTCGCCACGCGGCGTAACTCATCACAAAAATCGCCGGTTGGCTATTGGCTGTCCTGGTGAGCGATTCCTTCGGGCCCTCGAACATTAATCCAGTGATGTCGAAACCCAGGACGCGATTCGCATCGTCGAAAACTCTCCTGGCCTCAGGGCACGTTTCGTACAATTCCTCACCCATGCCCACGTACTGAGCCCCTTGGCCGGGAAATAGGACAGCTACGTTGCTAATTTTCTCTACCATTCCAGCAGGACAGACCCCCAGGTGAACCCTCCTCCAAAAGCCACCACGAGAACCTTATCTCCCGGGACGAACTTGTTGCACCGAAACGCCTCGTCCATCCCCACGGAGGTCGTGGCTGCTGACATGTTTCCGTACTTCTGGACGTTTACGTAGATTCTCTCTTCGGGGATGCCGAGGTATCTTCCCACCGCCGTTATAATTCTCTTGTTGGCCTGGTGCGGAACGAGCAGTCGTATGTCATCCGCCGACAGGTTATGTCGTTCAAGCAGTTTCGAGGCAGCCTTCACCATGCAATTGACCGCATGCTTGAACACCTCTCTTCCCGACATCTTCACGAAATGCAATTTCGCGTCAACGCTCTCGTGGCTTGGCGGATGCAGACACCCTCCGCCGGGCATGAACAGCAGCTTGCTTATTGAACCGTCCGCCGCAAGGTACTCCCCCACGATCCTGGGCCCCCGCCGTTCGGAGCTGACCACAGCGGCGCCCGCGCCATCACCGAAGAGGACACAGGTGTTCCTATCGGTCCAGTCGGTGACCGATGACAGTTTCTCGGCCGCTATCACAAGGACATAATCGTAAAGCCCCGAGATGATGAGGTGCTTGGCGATGGATAGCCCATACACGAACCCGCTGCACGCCGCAGAGATGTCGAACGCCGCCGCAGGAAAGGCGCCGATGTTCTTCTGAACCAGGCACGCTGTGGCGGGCATGAGCATGTCGCCCGTGAACGTGGCGACGATTATCAGTTGGATGTTTTTGGAGGCGATTCCCGCGTCCTTAAGAGCCATCTCGGCGGCGCCTGTGGCAAGAAAAGAAGTCGTCTCCTCGCGAGTTGCGATCCGCCGTTCCTTGATTCCGGTGCGGGCAGTTATCCACTCATCGGAGGTATCAACCATCCTTTCGAGGTCCGCGTTAGTCAGTACCTTCTGCGGGAGGCAGGAACCTGTGCCGATGATGGATGCGCTCCTTTTTGACGCTGCCAACTAATGTCCTCCAAAGGCTTTGCCCGGTCGCTGTCGGGCCCGGGCCGAGCGTCTGAGAGCGGACAGCCGGTCAGCAACACGCCGTCGGATTCCGGGGCGATCCAATTTCTGCTGGGCTTGTGACGGAGAGTAGTCCGCGTCATGAATGGCCCGAACCAGGTGCTCGTTAACGTTTCGGCGTATGAACTTCGCCGCGACGGCGATGGCGTTGGCTACCGCCCCGGGCGAAGAACGGCCATGTCCTACGACGCAAACACCATTGACGCCGAGAAGAGGCGCCCCGCCATATTCCGCGTAATCAACTTTCTTTCTCAACCTTCTGAAGGCGGGCTTGACCAGATAGGCCCCGAACCTCCTGATGGGGCTTTTCATTATCTCGTCGCGGAACGTCCTGTCGAGTGCGTAGGCGAGGCTCTCGCTCACTTTAATTATGACGTTGCCGACGAACCCGTCGCAAATGATCACATCAACCGTGCCGTCGAAAACGTTTCTCCCTTCCACGTTGCCGATGAAGTTGAGGTTCTTCGTCTCCAGAAGCGTGAAAACTTCCCTTGTCAAATCATTTCCTTTGGTTGATTCCTCGCCGATATTCATCAAGCCCACTCTCGGATTCTCTATGCCCAGCACATCGCGCGCGAAGACGTTCCCCATGACTGCAAACTGCACGAGGTGCCTCGGCCGACAGTCGCTGTTGGCGCCCGCGTCCAGAAGCACCCCCGTCCCGACCAGGTTGGGAAGGGTCGTCGCCAGAGCTGGCCGCTCGATCCCTTCAAGAGGTTTGAGCTTTAGCCAAGCTCCCGCCGTGACTGCTCCCGTGCTGCCCGCCGAAAAAAAGCCGTCAGCGTCTCCGGTGCGAAGAAGGCCCATTGCCCTGACGATAGAAGAATCGGGTTTCTTCATGATCGCCGCAGCAGGCGGCTCGTCCATTTCCACCACCTGGGTCGTGTGGACGATTCTGATAGGTAAGCCGCTCGTATCGTACTTCGACAGCTCTGTCTTGATAGCTCCCGAGTCGCCGACGAAAAGGATTTCCCTCTCGCCCGGCATATCACGCAGGGCCTTGACTGCTCCTTCGATGATGTTTTCGGGGGCGTGATCGCCCCCCATTGCGTCAACGGCTATCCTGACCAAATCACGTCGCTCCTTCGGGGCTGACTATCGGCTCCTCCCCGTAGTACCCGCAATTGGGGCAAACCCTATGTGGCAAATGACTTGCTCCACAATGCGAGCAGGTCGCAAGCTGTATCTCTGAAAGACCTTGATGCGAGCGCTTTTTTCGCGTTCGCGCCTTCGAGTGTTTTCTTTTGGGAACGGGTGACATTCAACGTCTCCATGCGATGTTTCAGAGTTTAAGACCATCGAGCTGCGAAAAAGGACCGGGCGCCTCAGACTTCCTGCAATTGCATGCGGAAACGTTGCGGTCCCGACCACAAATGGGGCACAGTCCTTTGCAGTTCTGAGAGCATAGCCTCTTCATAGGCAGACTGAGTATAATATCTTCGCGGATGCTGTCTGTCAAGTCAACCGTTTCGTCGCCCTTGACCCCCACCGCAAAGCAGTAGTCGCCAACCTCCACCGGATAATCATATTTCTTCAAACACCGATTGCACTCAAGTACAGCCGTAGTACTCAATTTCCCCCGCACGACCAACGTGCGCCCGACAAGGTTTACCGAAATCCTTACCCGGATCGCCTCCTTGTACTCCACACGATCCAGGGCTTCGCCCATGATCAGGGGAGATTCCTCTTCCTCCAGCGTGAGTCCCAACTTCGGAATCTCGCCTACTTCGAGCTTCATTTCCCAAACTTCTCTCTCATTCTCTCGCGAACAAACGGAGGGACGAAAGCCGAGAGGTCGCCGCCAAGTCTCGCTATCTCCTTTATCATACTGGAGCTCAGATAAGAATAAGCCTCGCTCGGCATCATAAAGATGGTCTCTATCCGGTCACACAACTTCCTGTTTGTCAAAGCCATCTGAAACTCGTACTCGAAATCGGTCAAGGCTCTCAATCCCCTGATTATCGCTTGCGCACCAACCTTCAGCGTGTATTCAACCAGAAGCCCCTCGAAGAGACTCACACTCACGCCCTCGAGCCCCGCAGAAGCGTCTCTCACCATAGCTAACCGTTCCTCTGCGGAAAAGATCGTTTCCTTTGCCGGCTCCCTGGCAACAGCCACAAACAACGTCCCGACGATTCGCTTAGCTCGTTGAATGACGTCCACATGCCCGTACGTTAATGGATCAAAGCTTCCCGGATAGACCGCCGCCTGCATTTGTCCTCCTGCCCCTTTCGCTTTAGCCGCCTCTCTCGCAGCGTAGCCGGTTTATCAGCCGCATTCGCAGAAATCCGCCCGCTTTGGCTAACTCGGACACAATGTCGAGACTGATGTGTCCCCGTATTTTCTCACAGACAAAAGCCTCAATCCAGCCTCCCCTTTCAGGCAATTTCCCTTTCCCGAATGCTCCAGAATAACTAACGAATTCGCGCGGAGAATATCACTCTCAACGAGCGCTTTCAAGCTCTTTTGGGCAAGCGACGGTTTTCTTTCCGCGCCCTTTTGCGCCTCGTAAGGTGGGTCCGCTATTACGACGTCGAACTTTCGGTTTTCCCTACCGAGCCGCCGTATAACCCTGAGGGCGTCTCCTCGAAGCACTGTAGCTTTATCCGATAAGCCGGCCAGTTCGAGATTCTCTTTGATGATCCTCAAACAACTCGGCGAAATCTCCACGAAAACGGCTCTTGCAGCCTCCCGACTGAGGGATTCAATACCCATGGCGCCCGTGCCGGCGTACAAATCAAGCACGTAACTTCCGCCTATCTTCCCCGAGAGAGCCGAGAATATCGCTTGGCGAACCCTGGCACAGGTGGGTCGCACACTCACCCCTCGGGGACACTTTAGGGTTACCCCTTTGGCTGTGCCGGAACAAACCTTCAAAACCGTTACCTATCCTCGCTCGGGAAAGAAGTCTATGTCCTCCACCGTGGCAACGACGCTGGAGACGATGTTCCCCAAATGCCTTACCACACGCTTGAAGTACCTGGATAGGAGGGCAGTGGAGACCGCTTCACTGGTCGGTAAAGTGTCGCTGAGCACCTGGCTTATCAACATGTCGCATTTCTTGGCGAGCACCTCCTTTTCTCCCAGCACCTGCATGGCCAGGGCCTCATCCGATTCGGCGAACGCTTTGCCCCCTTTCTGGAAAAGGACTGCGGCCTGCTCGCCGACCTCCCGGAGGGGCCTGGCGTACCTGGCCTCGGAGTCCGGCAGTGAATAGAAGTTGGTAACTTCGAGGATATTCTTGCAATAGTCGCCGATGCGCTCCACGTCCTTGACGACGCTCATGAAAACCAGGCATGTCGGAGCGTCAACCATGCGACTCAAGACAAGATGTCCAACCAGTCGCCGGCGTATCTCCCGCTCTTTTCGGTTGACATCTCTGTCCTTGGCGTAAATCTCATCTTTCATTTTCACGAGCTCGACTTTTCCGAGAAGGATGCTCGTCACCGCCCGAAACATCTGTTCCGTGTTGCTCAGCATGGAGCAGAAATCGTCTTTCACGTCCTTCAGGGAACTCCCTGCCCGTAACGCCTGGAGCAAAGTCCGGATCACGTTGCTCACCCCCTTTCTGTGATGCTTTTTGTCAGTGGAGAACCAGCGGTTGCCGCGCCCTCTCACCTGCCGTTCGTTATTCTATCTTACACTTTTATCTCAAGAGTTCCGATATCAAAATCACGCTCCCCGGGATGAGAAAAAACATAATCCCAATATACAAGAAAGCGAGGCTTTTCTTCCGCGAGGCAATTTCCCCGAACCTTTTGGCAATGGTGATGGGGACGAATCGAAACGGGTAAATCACAACGATGCCGAAGATGTTGAAGAAGAAATGCGCGAACGCCACGGTCAATCCCACGGGAGTAGCCGTCCCCGGGACACTTTGCCCCGCTTTGACCAGTGCAGCGAGCATCGCCGAAAAGGTTGTCCCCACGTTGGCCCCCAGTGTATATGGAAATATCTGCTCCACGGTCAAAACCCCGGCGCCGACCAGAGGCACCACCAGCGATGTCGCAACGGAACTGCTGCGAACGATCACTGTCAGAATAATTCCGAAAAGAAAAGCCGCCGGGGCATTGCGGAACAGATACCTGTCGAAAAAAGCCTCCAGTCCTTTCAGGACTGTCTTTCTCATCAGACGGGCGATGAAAATGAGCGACCCGAACAGAAGACCAATCGCCAATGTCAAAAGGATTACGCCCCCCACGACTCTCGCAACGCCCAGCACCTCCGAAAGCAATCGCGACACCGCCACTGCCGCAGGGCTGACGATAAGGTCCATCACGTTCACAAGCTCAGCCCCACCTGCCCCTTGGAAGAGAGCTGCCGCCCGAACGGCCGACCAGCGAAGAAAACCAGTTGAGACCTCGAGCGGGAAGAATATCAACACGGCTATCAGGTTGAAAAAGTCGTGAACGATTGCGCCCGAAATCGCCCTTCTGAATTCGTGCAAACGGGTAATCATAGATAGGGAAACGAGAAGGTTGGTTACGCTCGTTCCGATGTTTGCTCCCATCATCATGGGGATGGCGCCTTCCAAAGGGAGCATTCCGGATTGCCCCCACACCACTATCATGGAGGTCACTGCCCCAGAGCTTTGCAGGATGCTTGTCCCCAAGATGCCTATGAACAGGCAAACAGAAGGGTTTCGTCCCAACCGACCAAGACCTTCCGTGAACCCTCGCCCGAACAGCTCAAGGGATAGGCCCATCAACTTGATACTGACGAGGAAAAGGTAGAACAGCGCAAGAAAGACTGCAAGCCTCGCGAGAGAGCGAGAAACTCCCTCCTTTTTTGGTTCCCCACCCTCAGTCAATTGTTCGATTGCTCTTTTCCTTGTTAGCTCACAAGCTTGCTGATGAGTATCATGACCGCAGGAATGATGAAGAAGATAACGAGAACGTACAAGAAACCGAAGATTTTCTTACCAGCGGCGATTTCGGCGAGCCTCTCGGCGACGGAAATGGGGATGATTCTCAACGGATAGAAGATGGCTGTCCCGGCGATGTTGAAGAACAAGTGGCAAAGGGCGACAGTCACTCCCGCGGGCCCGCCGCTCGCCGCGCCCTTGCCCGCCTCCACAAGGGCGGCAAGCATCGCTGTGACCGTCGTTCCGATGTTTGCGCCGAGTGTGTAAGGGTAAATCTGCCGGATGGTAAGAAGGCCCGCTCCCACCAGCGGCACCACCGCGGACGTGGTTACCGAACTGCTCTGAACCACCGATGTCAGCGCCGCCCCGAATAGAAACGCTACCGCGGCATTCCTGAAAAGATACCTCCGGAGGAAATGCTCTAACCGCGTCAGGACGGCCGCTCGCATAAGCCGCGTGATGAGAAATAGACCTGCGAAGAGAAGGAGCAGAGAAAAAACGATCAGGGTCACCGCCGCCAGCTTAGACTCCGCCCCGAGCAGGTCTTTCCAGACCTCCACGATCGTCCCCGAAACCGGCTTCACGGCGGCTTCGATTACCCCGGTGAACTTAAGCCCTCCCGCTCTGGCGAGGAGGGAGGTGCTGGCCTCAGCCATCTTGTGCAGGATGCCCGTCGCCAGCTCCAACGGAAATAGAACCGCCACCGAGCAGAGATTGAACAGGTCGTGAACTATCGCTCCGGCAAAAGCCCGCCTGAATTCCGGCCCCCGCGTGATGAGCGAAAAGGAAACCAGCAGGTTCGTTACGCTCGTGCCTATGTTGGCCCCCATCACGATAGGCACAGCGCCCACGATAGTCAAATTCCCCGCCTGGGCAGCGACCACAACCATAGACGTTACCGCTGAAGAACTCTGGATGACGCTTGTGGCAAGAATCCCTATGAATAGGCCCACGAACGGATTCGCCGTCAGAGTGATCATTCCCGCAGCGAATCCCTTTCCCAGCAATTTCAAAGAGCTTCCCATGAGCTGGATGCTCACGAGAAAGAGGTAAATCAGAACAAGCGCTATGAAAAACTTAACCAGCGCCGCGAACCATGTACCCGGCAGCCCCGCTTCCTTACCGTCGTCTATTATGACCGACCTCCTCCCTTACGGTAGTACGACGTTTCCACGTTGTAATCAGCGCTCAGCTTTCGGATTAGCGAGAGGATTTGCTCCGATTCTCCCCTTTGCACCATCTGCCCGACAAGGTAGTATGTTTTGCGAAAAGCCCACTGCCGAGCGACCGTCTTGTCCCCATTATCCTTGCCGGTGAGCTTTTGCTGGAGGACGTACTCTTTTGTCTGCCCATCGGCCTCCCCCAGCAATTGCATACTGAACTCCTCCTCGCTCTCGAACCGCCCGAACATCTCCAGCTTACTGTGCAGATAGAGGTCGGGGAGGATCTTGGGGTAAACTTCGGTGCTGTCGAGGCTGCCAAAGTTGAACCTCGGAGTCGTCAGAATCGGCGAACTGAATTGCCGGTAAAACCCGAACAGGGAGTCGGCGATCCTTTTGTTGTTCACCTCGAACATTCGCGCCCCCTTGTTCCTGTAAGAAATAAGGTCGAGAAGATAAGTGTTTATTTCCTCCCCGCCAGCGAACGAGAAGATGGAGGTCTTGAGGCTATTGAGCTTTGTGACCTCGTTGATGATCTCGCGGTCATGCCAAACCTGAGCCTGTGGACGCCCGTCGCTCACCAACAAAATAATCCGCGGCCGCCCCGGCGACGGCTCCGATGTCACAAGCTCTGTCAAAGCCTTGTACATGTCCGTCTTCCCTTCGGAGACCAACCCCGATAGGAACACTCCCGCCCTGGCAATCATCTCCGGACTCGCCGGCACCACGTCTTGCTCTGCGAGCTTGCGAGTATAGCCCTTGAACTCCACTACGTTAAACCTGTCTTGCGTACCGAGCGCCCTCAAGCAGAGCTTTGCACCTTCAACGTAAGACCTTAGCTTCTTCTGAGTTATGCTCTTTGAAGTATCCATAACGAAGATGATGTCCTTAGGTATTATTCTGAAGTCTCTCTTATCTCTTTTCGGCTCCACCACAAGTTCAAAATATCCCTTCGTTTCGCCCGGACGATGGTAGGTGGACAGACTGACCGTCAGAAGGTCGTCCAGGGGAAGATACCTTCGTATTCTCTCGTATTCCTCCGTAACCATGTCCACCAGGTCCACGGATTCAATCGCCTTCTCCGTCACGAGGGGAGGTGGCGGCGCGATAACCCCCGGAATTGTTCTGGTCTCGTTGGCCATCGCCAATCTGACCATTTTCTGCTTGTCCGCGGCGCTCGCCGGAGTTGTTGCTTCCCCAGATGTTTGCGTGGGGATCGTCGCTTCGAGAGGCGTTGTGGAAGCACCTGACTTCGTGAGGAAAATGAAGTCCGACGTAGCTGTTCCTCTTTTCACGGTTCCGTTTATCCTGGGGCGCGAGGGCGGAATATTCTCCTTGATCATCGTTTCTTCGACGGCGAGCACCTCCTGAGCGATTGTCTTCTCCACCGCGGGAGATGCTGGCGTTTCACCAGCCGTAGCAATGTCCCCAGCCTCGATAGCTTTCTCGACCATTTCCAGCAATGTCTCTTCCTTGACATCGGGCGAAATGAATTTCTCGGTTTTCAGCAGGTTCTTGTCTTCGTTCTCTTGCTTCACGGGCACTTCGTTCTTAGCCGCGCTCAGCATGGTTATGAGTTCTTCCGGCCGCAGCTTTGGCTTTCCCAAAGGAATTACAGGTGTGCGGTGAATGTCGAGGTCGCGTATTCGGAACAACTGATCCCCCGAAGCAGTGCTGAAAAGCCGCCACTTTATTGTCATATCAACCGCCCAGTCCACCAGAAAGACGTGCACAAGAAGTGACACGAGCAGAGCCATCACCAGAATTGGTCTCGGACCCTTTGCGTTTGTCATTGCTAACCTCCTTGAGCTTCATCGCTCGTCAGGGTGACTTGACTGAACTTTAGCCGCGCCCCAGTGCTCTTCCGGGATGAGCATCGCCGGGGATTTATTCCCCAGGCTGAGGCGGCGGCTCCGTCCCCAACTTCTTCAGAGCTTTCTTGGCAAACTCGTTGTCCGGGTAATCCCTTATCAGCTCCCGAAGCTGCTCTTTCGACTCCTGAAGCAGCTTTTCATCTTTCGAAAGCAGCCCCCCTTGCTCCAGGCACTCCGCAGCACGATACATGCACTCCGGTCTGACCTCCGAGTTGTTGTGAACAATCACAACCGTTATGTACTTCCTCAGGGCCTTGTTATACTGCGCGGCCTTGTCCTTCGGACTTTTCATCGCCCGCGCAAGCTCAAAGTCCATATTTCCCAGCCAGAAAATGGCTTTCGCCTCCAGTTCCGGTCTCCCCGACTCCTTCACCTCCAGAAGAAGTTGTTCTGCCTGCTTGTTTTGACCGAGCTTGACGTGCGCTATGCCGCTCTGTAACCTCGACAGCGAAATCCAGTCTCCCTTGAGCTCTATGGCCCTGGTGAAGTTGTCAATCGCCTTCTGCCACTTCCCCTGCTTGAAATAGCAATCGCCTAACCCGTAGTACGCTCTCTCAAGCAGCGGATTCCCCCTAAACTTCTTCAGAAAGAGCGCATACATCTCTATCGCGCGGTCGTAGTTCTCCTTTTCGAGGAGAAACTCGCCTGCCCAAAGGTGGGTCTCAGCGGCGACATCGCTTTGCGGATCGCTGCGAAGTATCTCCACGATGAGGCCGGCCGCCTTTTCTTTATCGTCCTTTTTGAAATAGACATCCGCCAGCCGGCGCTTCGCCCGTTGGGCATAGGCTCCCTTCGACTTGAGGTTGACCGAGCGCTCAAAGAAATCAATGGCATTATCGTACTCTTTCGCTTTCTCGCTCTCGGATGCCAGCCAGTAGTACGCCTCCGCGCAGTTATTGTTCTTCGGGTAAGATTTGACCAGTCCTTTGAAAGCCTTGGCCATCTCATCGTACTTGTCCAATTTCAGATAAGTAACCCCCAGCTTGTACAGCGTTTCACCGGCCAGCGGGGCCTTCGCGTCTTTCTTGACAAGAGCCTTGTAAAGAGCCTCGTAGTCGCGCGCCACCTCCCGGTATTGCGCCCGTTGAAGCTGGGGTTTTGGCTTTGCCTTGCGGACAAGCTCCAACCCGCACTCCTCCGCTGCTCTCGCGAGTGCCGTCACAGCCAGCTCGCTCGTCGGATAAGCCGCCGCAAAGTCCCGGAACGTTTTTCTCGCCTCTTCCAATCGGCCTTGCTTTAGCTGGCAATCCCCCAGCTTGAAGCTCGCCTGCTCGAAAAACAGCGATTTTGGGTATTTCACAACTACGGCCTGATAGTGAAACCGCGCTTCATCTATCTGATTCCGCTCGTAAAGAGATTCCGCCATCAGAAAGTGGATGTTGCCGACCTCCGGACGCGACGCATAGTTTTTGACGAAACTCTTTCCGGAAGCGACCATCTCATCGAATTTGTTCTGCAAGAAGAGGCAGAAGCAAGCCTCGTAGTCCGCACGCGGCGCGAAAACGCTTTTCGGGTCATTCCTCGACACCCTCCGGTAAGCTTCCAGAGCTTCGTCGAGCTTCTTGGTGTTGTAGTAGGAGTTTCCCAGAATGTACGTGGCTTCGGCTTGTGAATCCTGCGGAATAAACTTCTGGCATACCTCGTAAGCCTTGATGGTGTCCCCGTAACTCCCGGCCTTGTGGAGGCTCCATACCGCCCCAAACGCCGCCCGACCGTGGAACGGGGATTCCGCATGCTTCTCAACGAGTGTCTTGTATGCGGCGTACGCGCTTCCGTACTTTTTCATGTTGGCATAAGCCTCTGCCATCATGAACAAAGCCTCTGCCTTTGCGTTCTTTTCCGGCAAAGTCGCCTCTGCTTTTTGAAAGCGCTCGATTGCCTTGCTTAAGTCTCCCCTGTCCCGATAGGCCCGACCGAGGTAGAAGTTTGCATACGGCGCCCAGGGATTCTTTTTCCCGTCCGCGAGGGTTACCAATGGGGGAATTGCTTTCTCGGGCTGGTTACTCTCCAGGTAAGCCCGCCCGAGCCACAACGCGGAACTCTTCACCAGGTTCTCGTCAACTTGCTTCTTGTTGTAAACTTTGAGCAAGTATTGAACCGCCTCCGCATATTTGCCCAGCGAAAAGTAAATCTGTCCCGTTCGTAAGTTCGCCTCGTCCCGCCGTGGGCTTCCCTTGAACTTTTGATGATTCAGGAAGACCCGCAAAGCCTCCTCATAGCTCCCCTGCTTACGGAGGCACTTCCCCAAAAAAAACGTGGCCTCGTCGCACCGTTTGTCGTTCGGATAGCGATTCAGAAACTCCCTGTACTGGATTATCGCCTGGCGGTGGTACACCGGCCCCCGCACGTATAGACCGGTCGCAAGCCTCAATAGCCTGTCAGCTTCGTCCTCCGCCTCCTCCCCCGAAGACAGGCACGGCGCGAGAATCAAGATGGCACAAAGGGTGATTATTGTGACGGTTTTTACTGGCACCGGCTTGCGTAGGCTCCTTTCCTGCTCACGAAGGATGCGTCCCTTTATCAAGAGTCGCTGGCGGTTTACTCCGCCCCGGTCTCCTCGGGGAGCACAGAAAAAGAGACGTTCCAGATGTCCGCTCTCTTGCAAGCGTCGAGGACTTTGACCATGTTTCGCCATGCAGTCTCCTTGTCGCCCCTTAGAATGATATGGGAGCCCTTGTAAACGTCCGCAATCGTCTGGAGCATCTCATCGAGTTCTTCGACTGGTCTCTCGATCTGGTTGACGATGAATTTCCCCTCCTTGGTCACGTTGACGATAATCTCGGTAGGCTCTCTCCTCCCTTCGGCGGATTCAGTCGAGACCGGCACCTGAACGTTCAGTTCCGACTCAAACTGTGCATACATCGAAGCCGTCATGAAAAAAATCAGGAGGATGAAAAGAAGGTCTATCATGGAGGTGAGTGGGAAACCGTGCTTTTGCTCCCCGATTTTGCTCCCGAAGTTCATTCTGCGCCCTCCGCTATTACATCTGCGTATCTGGAACAAACCGCTTCGAGATTGACGATGATTTTCTGGACAACTCCTCTGAAGTAAGCGTAAGCCATTGTGGCCAAAATCCCGATTATCAGACCGGCGATAGTTGTGATCACAGCCATAGCCACCCCGCTGGTAAGGTGCATCGGGTTAATCTGCCCGCCGGTTGTTATCCCCGAGCTTGACACGCTCATGAACGCTTGAAACATCCCTATAACAGTCCCCAGAAGACCTACCATCGGCGCAATGGCGGCGATGTCGGAAAGAAAAGTTATCTTTTGCCAAAGCGACGCTGCCCGCCGGCCACCTTCGCTGTTCATAGATTCCAGCACGCCCGCCGGCCCCTTTTGCGACGCTTCCAGCCCGCTGCGGATGATGTGCGAAACGATGTTCCTGTTCTGCGCGCACAGCATTTTCGCTTGGTCCATCTTCTTCTCGCGCAGCGATTGTCGCAGACGTTTCAGAAAATCCGGGGGCATGATGCTCCTCGGATTGAAAGCAAGGAAAAAGTAAGTAACCATTGCCACCATCGCGATGGACAGCGCAAACAGCACGTACATCAGAGGACCGCCAAGTTCAATGATTCTCCATAAGGTCAGCTTCGCTTGGCCTTCCTGGGCCGCGGCTGCCGGTCCCGTCTTGCTGCTGCCACTAACCGATTCCGGCTTCGCAGGGACTCCCGGCGCCACGGCCGCCGTGCCTTCCGGCGAGCCTTCGCCAGCCGCGGGAACCGTCACCCGCAAGCATACGCCCACCATCGCCACCCATCCCACTACCAAGCCCCATTTCTTCAGTCGCCTCATTTTCTCTGACATCACAGCCCCCTGTGAAATTTCCGTGACTTTTATCGTCTCTTCTCAAGACAGCTCATTATTATTGTATTTCCCGCGTCGCATTCTGTCAATCAATTTCGGCTTCCCGTTGTATCGCCTCAGTCTCGGGCGGATACCCCGCCTTGGCGGTGGAGAGAAAAAGGGAAGAGAAGGGTAACGCAAAGGCGCAAAGGCGTAGAGTCGCAGAGAGGAGAATGAGAAGGACTCCGTCGTCGCCTGCCGTGGCATGGGCATCTTGCCCATGATCCCGAACGGGTCCCCCGCCAGAGGCGGGGGATGCCACGTGGGAATGGCTTTTTTTGCCGTGAAGGGTACAGCCCGAGCCCGTCGAGGGCAAGGGAGCCCCTCGATATCCCCCGCGGAACGCGGGGCGGGACAGGACGCCGGCGATACGTGTGCCTCTCTGCGTGCTCTGCGCACTCTGCGGTTCCACCCTCAGCCGCCGGTAACTGAGGCATTACTTCCCGTTCGGCTTCCTGCCGTGGCTTGCGAGCAATTCCTCAGTTTGTTGCCCATGCGCCGTGCGTTTCTCCGGCGGCACTTTCACCTCGCTCCGAGGAGAAGTTCGATAATCATCTGATCCAGCTTTTCGTAAGGCAGACGAGCCGCCATAAGCTTTTCGAGATCGTATTCGGTCGCCGAGATTTTTTCAGGGTAGGGGAGGGCTTTTTGCGCGCCGCGGATTCTCGTCAGAATCCTCTGAATCTGCGGGTCTTGCTGATATTCCTTAACTTTTTCCCTCAAGAGCAGGTAGGTTCGCATGTTCCCTTCCACGAAGTCCCACACTCCTCGTCGGTCTTCTGTCCGGTGAGGATGGCAATCGAAACTCTTCGTTCCCCGATAATCGGAAGTTTCGAGCATATATACGATGAAAAACGACTCTTTCAAGTCCTCCGCGCCGAAGCGGATGTCCTGGTCGTATCGCAAAGGCTTCTGGCTATTGAGGTGGATGCCGCTGAGTTTGCCGGATTCGAGAGCCTGGGCTACCTCGTGCACGCTGTTCAGCCCAGCCATTCGGACGTGCGCCAGCTCCGGAACCACTCCCCATTTTTCCGGATGGTCCAGAGTCGCGATGAACGCGAGAGCATGCCCCGCCGTCGGCAAGAAGATGTCTCCCCTCGGCTCGTTCGGCTTAGGCTCGATGGACAGCGCGTAATCCGGATAGTTCGTCAGCACGTACTCCGTGATAAGGTTGCAGCACTCCCTCAACCATTTCATGGCCTCTCTGGCGTCCTTGCTGCCTTCGACTTCCAGCCCGTCCCGCCCCCACCACAGATTGCACAGGCGGCAGCCCAGCTCGTATCCCATATCTATAGCGCGGATGTATCGTTGCACGGCAAAGGCTCGAATGTTGGGGTTGTTGTTTGTTAAAGCCCCATCCTTGAACACCGGATGCGAAAAGCAGTTGCTGCCGCAATTGGTGCACTTGATTTTGTGGCCCGCCATTCGCTTTTTCGCCTCTCGCACCAAACGGTCTCTTTCTCTCGCGCTCGTCCCCATCGGCACGAGGTCCTCCGCGTGCATCTCAAAGCTGTACACGTTCCGCTTCGCAAGCTCGACTATCACGTCAAGCGGGTTGATAGGCGGGCGAGTCGGCTCCCCGAAGGGGTCTCGCCCGGTGTTCATAATCGTCCATAGACCAAACGAGAAACGGTCGCTTTTTTTGGGCTTCAGCGAATATGACTTTGCCATTGCATCCTCCTTTTCTGCGGCAAGGCGATTCTGCCTTTCTGGAGCTTTTCCGCTCCTTGATCATACACGAAAGACCTTTCGTTACTTGCCAGAAGAAAGCGTGTTGGTCAAGAAGTTTTTGCGGCGGCGATACCCCAGAATAGATGGGATTTCTCGAAGCCTTTCCCTCCTTGCAGCGCTTGAACACGCAACCGAACTTACGAACCAGAACACTAAGGGGTCTTGTGGCGCCAACCAAATAGAATTATGCGTTGACGGCGCGCTGAATAGTTCAAGGAGAAAACCTCTCGCAAAGGCGCGAAGATGACTGAGAATCACATAGGGAGGATCCTTGGCGTCTTAGCGTCTTGGCGAGAGAAGATGGGGCAGAGATAGCGCCTCGATGCCATCGGAGTTCTACGCAACACGCAAAGGCGTCACGACGAACGGAGAGTTTTAGCCGGCTCATCCTACCGAGGGCACAACTGTGACTGCCAGCCGGAGCCTTCTCCGAGTCAGCGCCTTGTCGGCTGGCTTTCTAATGCGCGGCATCCCGCTCGCCGTTGGTTCGGGGATGCAGCACGGCTGACACAAGCCCAACGACCCCGCCTCGCACCGCACGGCGTCGTTCGGACAGAGAGGATTGAGGACGTCAATGTCGCTCGCTGCTGGAGAGAACCGTTATGTCCCCGCCCAATATTTTTTTAGTGATGCCGCTGTCAACCCGGAGGAGAAGACCGCCGTCCTCATCGAGACCAGTCGGATACCCGGTCAGTTTTCGGCCCTCGCTAACAGCTTCTATCCGCTGTCCGAGCGTGAGCGAAAGGTCCATCCACTCGTCAATGATGGCGGAAAATCCTTCCCTGAGAAGTCGGCGGTATCTTTGTTCCACTTCCTTCAACAGTTTCAGGATAACCTCAATCCTGTCGCACTCCTCGCCGGTTTCGATCCGAACAGAGGTACAATTGGGACGCAGCCTCACCGGAATTTCCTTTTTCTCCAGGTTGAGGTTGAGCCCTATCCCGACCACCGCATAGTGAATCCAGTCCAGCTCTGCGCTCAATTCGGTCAAGATGCCGCCGGCTTTTTTCCCCCGAATATAGACGTCGTTGGGCCACTTTATCAGGGCGGGAAGGCCGAAGAGCTCTCGCAGGCACACGGCGGCCGAGACAGCCGTGGTTATGCCGAGCTGCGAGACCCTGCCCGGTGCTATGGAGGGACGAAGAACCAGAGATAAGATGAGGTTCTTTCCGGGTGGAGAAAACCAATTCCGACCAAAGCGCCCCCGCCCTTTGGTTTGGTGCTCCGCGATGACCGCGGCGCCCTCCGGTTCCCCGTTCGCTGCAAGTTTAAGTGCAATGTCGTTCGTGGAGGGGACTTCGTCGTAATAATGAATGGTCTTGCCCAGGAAGCGTGTTTTCAGTCTCAGGCTGATTTCTTCTGGAAGCAGCTTGTCGGGAACGCCGACGAGCTTGTAGCCGATGTGCGTATGAGCGATGAACCGATAGCCGAGCTTCTTGAGGGCGCGGATGTGATTCCAAACAGTCGTTCTGGAGACGCCGAGGCTCGCAGCCAGTTCCTCCCCGGATAAGAACCTGCCTCGGTTTTCGTGGAAAAGTCTGACCAAATCCCGGTTCAGACCCATTCGGTCAACTCCATCTTCATATTGACCGCCCTGGCCGCCGTCGTCAAGGCGCCAACCGAGACGCAGTCAACTCCCGTGCGGGCAATCTCCTCCACATTCTCCAGGGTCACTCCGCCCGAAACCTCCAGAACGACTTCCCCTCGCGCCATTTTCACAGCTTCGTTTATCTCCGCAACCGGCATGTTGTCGAGAAGAATCATATCCGGCTGAGCTCCAATGGCACGCTCCAGCTCCGGCAGGCTCTCGACTTCCACCTCGACCTGCACGTTGGGATTGAATTTCCTTGCCCGCTCGATAGCGGTGGCGATCGCCCCCTCCTTCTCCCCGGCGATTGCGGAAAGGTGATTGTCCTTTATGAGGAACATATCGTAGAGGCCCATTCTGTGGTTCGAGCCGCCGCCGACCCTCACGGCGTACTTCTCAAGATACCGCAATCCGGGCGTGGTTTTCCGGGTGTCCATAATCTTCGTGCCGAACTGCTTCGTTATAGCCACAAACTGAGACGTTAACGTGGCGATGCCGGAGAGCCTCTGGAGGAAATTCAGTGCTACACGCTCACCGGTTAGAATACTCCTCGCAGACCCGTACAATCTCACAACAACCGACCCTTTCCGAACCTCCTTGCCGTCTTCAACCTCCTTTTGAAAATCGAGCTCCTCATCAATGGTCTCGTAAAGGAGCTGCCCGACTGGTATTCCTGCGACGACGCAGTCCTCCTCGACGACGATGTCGGCCTTCGCCGTACGGTTTTTCTCGATGACGGAGCTGGTCGTTATGTCCCCCGGTCCAACATCCTCCTCAATAGCCGTCGTCACGATGCGGGCAAGTATATCCGGATTGAGTTGGGGCATCGGGCGATTCTCCTGTTTTGCCTTGTGGCCTTGAGCCGAGATGAAAACTCCGAATGAAAAAGTCTTCCCGCCGAAGGAACGATTCGTCGTGGCCAGTGGGGCAGAATTGCTTGAGAAGCGGAGGTTTCGTCTCGCACGCAGAATCCCCCCCCCGCGGCCCTCTATTCGAGAAAGCTCAGATTCTTCCTTATCTTCTCGGCTCGGGCGGTCAACGCCGAAAGGCGATCCTTTTCTTTTTGCACAACTTCAGGCGGCGCTTTTTCGAGGAAATCCCGGTTTTCCAGCTTGCGTTTCACTCGGTCCAGCTCACCATTGACCTTCTGGTGCTGCTTCCGCCAGCGTAATGCTTCAGCCTCTACGTCAATTTCCGCCTTGAGGGAAAGATGAATTGCCCCCAGGGCCGTGATAGCTGAAGGAGCCGACTTCGCAGAAGGACGCTCCATCTCCACGGCCACCTCGGAAGCCCGCAGCATCTCAGCGATGTTGTCCCGCTCCTGAATCAGGAAATGATTTTCTTTTTCCCCGGAAGGCTTGATAGTGAACCTCACCTTTTTCCCCGCGGGGATATTGTACTCGGTGCGGAGATTTCGGCCCGCGCGAATCAGCTCGTACTTCTTCACGACGTTCTCTGCAACTCCCTTGTCGAAAGGTAGTTTGAGACGTTTGGGCCACGGCGAGATCATCAGCGGCAGCTCGTCATCGCGGGGCAGAAGCTCCCAGATAGCCTCGGTGATGAAGGGCATGAAGGGGTGGAGAAGTTTCAAGGAGTTGCTTAGCACGAAATAGAGGACGTTTTGCGTGCGGCTCTTCTGTTCCTGTGACTCGCCAAAGAGCCTGGCCTTGGCGTATTCGATGTACCGATCGCAGTAGTGATGCCAGAAGAAATCGTAAATGGCCGATGCCGCGTCGTTGAAGCGAAATTTTCGCAGTGCAGCGGCAACTTCCCCAATGGTGTCGTTGAGCTTCGAGAGTATGTAGATGTCATCGGAGGAAAGCGAATCGGTATCGAACTCCGCATTTCGCGAGCACCCCTCCAGGTTTAACAGGACAAACCGAGATGCGTTCCAGATTTTATTGGCGAAGTTCCGTCCGATCTCGAACTTCTCTTTCGAGAGGAACACGTCCTGCCCCTGGGCAGTGATGGCGATTATGCTAAACCTCAAGGCATCGGCGCCGAACTCCTCGATGACCTCCAACGGATCAATAATATTTCCAAGGGATTTGCTCATTTTCGTGCCGGAGTCATCTCTAACCGTCCCGTGAATGTAAACGTCTCGGAACGGAATATCCCCCACAAACTCCAATCCAGCCATAATCATCTTGGCTACCCAGAAGAAGATAATCTCCTGGGCCGTCACCAGCGCGTCAGTGGGATAATAGAACCTGAGGTCGTCACTATCACTCGGCCAACCCAGCGTGGATAACGGCCACAGCCATGACGAGAACCACGTATCCAGAACGTCTTCGTCCTGCCTCATATCTGTCCCCGAACATTTGGGGCAGGATTCCGGCCGCTCGAGAGAAGCGATAGCCTCCTGACAATCCCGGCAATACCAAATGGGCAACCTGTGTCCCCACCATATCTGTCTCGATATGCACCAATCGCGGATGTTCTCCATCCAGTTAACGTACACCTTCGTCCAGCGCTTAGGATGAAACTTGATCTTTCCCTCCAGCACAGTTTTCAGTGCCGGCTCCGCCAGCGGTTTCATTCTCACGAACCACTGAAGAGAGAGGCGGGGCTCCACGATTGTGTCGCACCTATAGCATCGCCCGAGAGCGTAAGTATGTCTTTCGACCTTTTCGAGCAGTTCCTGCTCGTCGAGGTCCTCGAGCAGCTTCGTGCGGCACAGGAACCTGTCGAGTCCCTCGTACGGCCCGGCGTTTTCGTTCATCACACCGTCTTCGTTCATGACGTTAACCGGGGGCAGGCTGTGGCGCTGCCCCATCAAGAAATCGTTGGGATCGTGAGCCGGGGTGACCTTTACGATGCCCGTCCCGAACTGTGGGTCAACGAACTCGTCTGCGATGACCTTCAGCTCCCTTCCCAGCACCGGCAAAACGACCACCTTCTCTCCGAGCTGCTTGAGCCTCTTATCTTTCGGGTTGAGCGCGACTGCAACGTCGCCCAGCATCGTTTCCGGTCGCGTGGTGGCGACAATCACGAAGTCCTCGCTGTCCTTAATCGGGTACTTGATGTAGTAGAGCTTGCCTTCCTGCTCAGTGCGGCTCACCTCCTCCTCGGAAAGGGCCGTCTGACATCGCGGACACCAGTTTACGATGTAATTCCCGCGGTAAATGTAGCCCTTTCCGTAAAGCCGCAGAAAGACCTCCTGAACCGCTTTGCTCAATCCCTCATCCATGGTGAACCGCTCTCGTTCCCAGTCGCAAGAGCAGCCCAGCTTCTGGAGCTGTTCCTTGATGGTATTTCCGTGCTTCTCTCTCCACTCCCACACTTTCCGGATGAACTTCTCCCTGCCGAGGTCCTTACGGGATACGCCTTTCTTGGCGAGGTTTTTCTCGACCGCGTTCTGCGTGGCTATCCCCGCATGGTCGGTCCCATACACCCACAACGTGTTGAAACCGGACATCCTTTTCCAGCGAATCAGGATGTCCTGTATCGTATTATTGAGGGCATGTCCCATGTGCAGGATTCCCGTAACATTAGGAGGCGGGATGGCAATGCAGTAAGGTTTGCCCCCTCTGCTCGGGTCCGAATGCAGGAGTCCTTTCTTCATCCAAGAATCGAGGATTCTGCCCTCCACCTCCTTGGGATTGTACTGTTTCGGGATATCCATGAAAACGCCGTTCCTCCATCAACGACTACTGGCGTTATGAAGCGTCCGGCCCCGCTGGCGTGTTGCCCGCGCATGCTCGGTATTCTTCATGCCGGTCGCTGGTTTTGCGGAGTTTCCTTTAGCTCGAACCTGTCATGTATCGCTCGCACGGCGGCTTCGGCGGCATCTTCCTTGACCAGGCAGGACATTTTGATCTCGGAGGTGCTTATCATTTCGATGTTAATGTTGTTGGAAGCCAGAGCATCGAACACCTCCGCAGCGACCCCAGGATGACCTCGCATCCCGATTCCCACGGCCGAGACCTTTGCGAAGCCTTCCTCAACAGTCGTTCCGCCCGCCCCCAGCTCCCGAATGACCTCCTCAAGCGCTTGCTGCGTTTTCCTCAGTTCTTGTCTGGGGACCGTGAACGACATATCAGGCTCGCCTTGCTGGTTCTGCGCCTGGACGATCATGTCAACGTCAACCTTGATTCTCGCTATGGCGCCGAAGATCTTGGCAGCTACTCCCGGCTTGTCGGGGACGTTGAATATGTTCACTCTCGCCTGGTCCCTGAGAAGGGCCACGCCGGTAATTTTCGCTTGTTCCATCTTGGTGCTCTCCTGCACTATGAGTGTGCCCGGGTCATCGGTAAAGCTCGACCTGACCGCCAGCGGCACATCGTATCTTTTGGCGAATTCCACAGAACGCAACTGAAGCACTTTTGCCCCGAGACTTGCAAACTCAAGCATCTCGTCCGCGCTTATCCTCTCCAGCTTCCGGGCGGAAGGAACGATCCGGGGGTCGGCGGTGTACACGCCATCCACGTCGGTGTAAATCTCGCACAGGTCCGCTTTAAGAGCGGCCGCGACAGCCACCGCCGAAGTATCCGAGCCCCCTCGACCGAGCGTGGTGATGTCTCCGCTGATATCCACCCCCTGGAAGCCGGCGATCACCACGATAAAGCCTTCCTTCAGTTTCTCGAGAACCTTCTCGCTGCCGATGTCAATGATTCTCGCCTTCGTGTGGGTGCTGTCGGTCAGAATACCGACCTGGTAGCCGGTCATGGACATCGCCTTGTAACCCAATGACTGAATAGTCATCGCCAGCAAGGCAACCGAAATCTGCTCGCCGGTCGAAACCAGCATGTCGTATTCCCGCCCGTGGGGATCATCGCTGATTTCGCGAGCCAGGGAGATGAGCTTATCGGTCGTGCCGCTGGCAGCCGAAGCTACAACAACCACGTCATGCCCTTCGTCTTTTGTGCGGCAGATCCTTTTCGCGACGTTCCTCACGCGCTCCGCATTCGCTACGGACGTGCCGCCGTACTTTTGAACAATCACTCCCATGACTCTTCTTCCTCACGCTTCTGGAGCGAACAGAATGGACATAAGCCGATGCCCCTGGACCGGATTGAGTCCGCCCTGCGCCGCCGCGAACTCATCGAACACCTCAACGTTATCTCTTTCAATTCCCTTGCCGCAAATGGCGAAGGGTACCGGGTCGGGCGTATGGTTTCTGAGGGAAATGGGCGTGTAATGATCGGGCATAGCCAGAACCCTATACTCTCCCCATCGCTCAAGCTTTTCCACGACTTTTGCGACGATCTTGGCATCGAACCTCTCTATCGCTGTTATCTTCTGAAGAATGTCCGCATTGTGTCCCGCCTCGTCAGCCGCTTCGACATGAACCACAACGAAGTCCGCCTTTTCCAGGGCATCAATCGCGTAGGCAGCTTTCGCATCGTAATCCGTGTCGTAATAGCCGGTCGCTCCCGGAACGTCCACTGCCCGCAGTCCGATGAGCTTGCCGATTCCTTTTATGAGGTCCACAGCCGCGATGACGATTCCCTCCACTCCAAACCTATCCTGAAACGATGGCGGGCGCTCGAGCTTGCCGCCGCCCCACAACCAGATCATGTTTGCCGGATTCTCCTGAAGGTCAATCTTCACCTGGTTTATCGGTTCGGCGCCCAGGATTTCACGAGACCTTTCCATGAGATCGCGGAGTAGGGGAGAGCCTTGCCCGGTTGGGAGGTTCGGTTCGATGGGCTGGCCGATGATGGCATGGGGAGGCACGCACCGCAGCTCTCCTTTCCCCTCCCGGAGAAGCTTTTCCTTGACCGTTGTGACATTGCGATAACTCACGCCCGCATAAAATGTTACCCCCTCAACCTTAAGCCGCTTGTTGAGGACATCTACGAGCACTTTTGCCTCCTTGGACGAAATGTGGCCCGCGCTGTAGTCCTCCATCAATCCATCCCTGACCGAGACCAGATTGCATCTGAAAATCACCTCGTCCGGGGCAGGTCGAATGTCAAGGCTGACCGCTTCCAGAGGCCCCCTCCCTCTGTAGTACAAGCACGGGTCGTAACCGAGGATGGAAAGAGAGGCGACATCGCTTCCCGCAGCCATGCCCTCGGGAATTGTCGTAGCCAGCCCCGTCGTTCCTTCCCGCGCCAGGCGGTCGAGATTCGGTGTTCTCGCAACCTGAAGCGGAGTTTTCCCCTGTAATTTCTCCAGCGGATAATCTGCCATCCCGTCGCAGATCAGAAGGACATATTTCATCCTCTTGCCCTCAAGACAGTTTACGAGGGCTGAACCGTTGGCCGTCGGGGAGGCGCCCGCTCCAATAACCTCCTCGGCAGCTTCAGTAGCGCCCTCGCTGAATCACATCCTGTCGTCTTCCCGACAGACCATTTTTCCAACCTAAGGCTCTCGCCGCTCAGGAAACTCTTTTGGCGTCGCACATCAACGCGTCAGAAAAAATCTTTATGGTCGGGACGACTGGATTTGAACCAGCGACCCCTTGAACCCCATTCAAGTGCGCTACCAGACTGCGCCACGTCCCGACCGCTATTTTTCAACTACGCTACCACAGCAACCGCAGGCAAATCAATAGCTTTTTTTCTTGCCAAGTAACGCCTCACTTACGGGCGGCTGAGGGTGGAACTGCACACCCCGCGGAGCACCCGAATGCGGCCTTGTACCGCCGGCATCTTGCCGGCTGTCTCGGGGGCATCTTGCCCCCGCCGAGGGCGGGACGCCCTCGGCACTGCCGCCGGGACGGCGGCGTTACATGGGTGGCAACACCGAACTCCCTTGGGCATCCCGGGCAAGATGCCCATGCCACGGCAGGGGACGTCAGAGTCCTTCCCATTCTCCTCTCTGCGACTCTGCGCCTTTGCGTTACTCCTCTGTTCCACTTTTCCTTCCCCCGCCTTGGCGGGGTATCCGCCCGAGACTGAGGCCATACTTTTTTCTTGTCAAGCCCGCCTCGAAGCTCAAGCGCCTTGCATTCCACACGCGTAGCTGTGTCGTCGGGGCATCATGGAGGCACGCCCGCCTTGCAAAACCCTGCGTGGAGAGCAGGAGGGCTTGCGCGCCGGTTCCCACCGTCACAAACGGAATGCGTTCTGGCCGCCCCATGCCAACAATGCCATAGCGTATCTTCGCGCCTCGCCCAGACGGGCATCGTGCAGAAAAACGCAACGTCTGATAAGAATACTTATGTCAACTTGACCATTCCACTCCACGACCTCTCCCCGTAAAAAACATTTTCACTCCGCCCTCAATGCTGTATATTTGTATGCGAGACCGTAGCTTTACGACCTTTGTGACTCGCCCCCAAGGCAAGGAGAAACACCAGGCATGGAAACCAAACAGACACTCTCCCTCGATACAAAAATCTCGCTCGGGCTTTTTGTCGTTGTATTCGTGGTGTACTTCCTCACGCTGTGCCCCACGATATATCCCGGGCCGAGCGCGGACGCAGTCTGCGATGTCAAAGGCATTGGACTGACACCGCCGACTGCTCACCCTATCTGGCTGATTCTCGGCAGGCTATTCGCACATCTTTCATCCAACACCGCTTACGTATTGAACTTCATGTCAGCCCTTTTCGGCGCCGCCACCATAGCTCTGCTTTACGGAGTCCTTTCGCAAGTCAGCCATACGAGGACAGCCGAAGAAGAAGCCCGATATCAGACTCACCCGCAATTGCGGCAAGCCGCAGCGCTGGCGGGCGCCCTGCTCGTGGCTTTCTCCCGACCGTTCTGGGAAAGCTCAGTTCTGGCAGGGTCAGACACTCTCAACACCTTCTTCCTGGTGCTCATCGTCCTTCTGATAGCGCGTTACGTCAAGACTTCCAAGTCCCGATACGCCCTTGCATTCGGGCTCATCTACGGGCTGGCGATTGGCAATTACCCGACCCTCTTCCTCCTCGCGCCGATTTTCTTAGTATTCCTCCTTGTGCGGTGTCGAGCTCTGCTTGACGACCCAATTGCAATCGTTCTGATGTTCCTCCTATTCGGCGTCGGTTTGCTACCAGCCCTTTATGAGCCGCGATTATATCAACTTCAAGGAAAGGATTTTGTCATTCACGCGAAGACCTTCGGGCTTGCTTTCTCTGCCTTCGTGGACACGTACTTTCGCTCCATGAAGCTCCTTTTTCTGGCCAAGAACGCCCTCTTCGATTGGACGCTCTGGCTTTTCCTCCCCACCTTCGTGCCGATCCTCTTCTTTATGATAGGACGGCGCGAGTACGAGCGAGGCAGCCCGACGGCCACGAATTTCACCTACCTGGTACGATACATTTTCGTCTTTTTGTTCACCATCGTTGGGCTGGCACACCTGTGCAGCATCCGCATCGGGCCTCTCGGCACAGCGGGTCTCGATTATCCCAGGTATCCGCGCTATCTCGGCTCATACGTGGTCGCGGGGGGTTGGTTCGCGTACGTCATCGGCTACTGGCTCATCGTCCTCACCGGCAACTTCAAAGCCACGGGAACCGATCCGGAGCCCAAGGTTAAGTACCGCAAGGTCGCCTACATCCTTGGCGTCATCATAGCCCTGGCTCTGCCGGTAGCGAGCTTCGTCACGAATTACGCTAAGAGCACCAAGCGCAGCGCCAGGTATGCCGAGCGCTTCGCCTTGGGCCTGCTGCGATCCAGCCCGGACAATGCCATCATCGTCGTCCCCGTGGCGCCTGTTTTCGCGTCAGTCGGTTCCCCCCTGAGGTATTTTCAATCTCTACACAAGGACTCCCCCCTCGGCCGAGAAAAAACCATCATAGACCTCAACGCAGCCTACTTCGATTTCCAAAGAGAAAAACGTGTCGAAACGGCACGCTATCTCGCCGAGACGGTTTTTGGGCGGAAGGTAGCTCAGCCGCGGACATTCTTTACCCCAGAACACCCTTTCGCGGCCACGTACGATGGCATACTGAAGTGTGAGACACTCAGGGCCCTGGAAGCACGCAAGAGGGAATCTGTTGTGGAGAACTGGAGGAAGCATCCCCGTCCGATATATGGTCTGGTGAATAACTTCTTTCTGTCACCTTTCCACGCCGGAAACGAGGTCATGAACAAGGATTATCGCGCCGAGCCTGCCGGCCTGCTGTGCCGCTACAGGAGCAGACTCGAACATCGTGACAACTCCACACTCATAAAGGATAACACGAGATTATGGAAGCAACTATTGAGTGACATCGGTGTTACGAATGACGCACATGCTCGGAAAAGGCGCGCGGACATCGAGGAAAAAATCATCGCCGAGTACTCGAAATCCGCTAACGATTTTGGCGTTTTCTGCCAAATTGCCGGGCGACTCGACCTCGCAGAGAAATTCTACCATCGGGCGTTAACGCTTGTGCCGGAGAATTGCTCGGCGGTGGTGAACATGGCGTCTGTCATGATGAGCAAAGGGGACAGCCAGCGCGCCGAGGAACTGAACAAAAAGTACGAGTCGCTCCTGAAGCAACCCGAAAAACAGCAGATAGATTCCCTCCGGACATTCGGGCTGGCTCTTGACGTCGCCCGCCTGCTGAACACGGCGGCAGCTCTGGCCTCCGAGCAGACAGCGGAAGCGGCAGCGAGGCGGCTCGGCATCCTCCGCCTGATCTCAGACATCGTCCCACGGAACGCGCGCGTCAGAGAAATGACGGGTGACCTTCTGTTGTCTTCGCAAGCCACCTTCTCCGTTGAGGAAGCGAGGAGCGAATATCTGGCAGCTCTCGAGCGAACCGACCCCAAGGACAAACCGCAAACCAAAACGATTTTAGGAAAGCTCGGTGACGTTTATGCCAGGCTCGACAACAACTCACAGGCGGAGAAGTTCCTTGCGAAAGCTCTCGACGCGGACGAGCCCATCACCCAGTTACGCCTCATGCAGTTTTACCTCAGCACCGACCAGAAGCCGTCACAGGTCAAAAAACTGGCCACGAACATTCTCGAAAAGGAGCCGGCGGACGAGGACGCTAAGAAAAAGCTCGCCCCTGCCAAAAAGGAGGCAGCCATCATCATGGCGAAGGTCCTCCTGAAATCGGATGGCGCGGAAAAGGCCAAAGAGTTCTTGAACCAGTACCTGACTCCCCGGCCGCAGGACGCTGACATACTCCTGGCTCTTGCCGCACAACTTCGGAATGATATGAAGTTGGACGCAGTCACGACCTGGCTTTTCGAAAAATACGGCGACATCAGGAAGGAGCTCCCCATATCCTGGATACCCAATCTTGCCGAACTCTATCTCCGCCAAAAGAAATATGACGCCCTCATGCAGATGAAGACGCCTGTCGTCACCGGGCCGAACACGGACCTGGCGCGGTTTTACTATTTCAAAGGAGTGGGCTACGAGGCATTGGGGAAAAGCGCAAACTCCACGGAAAACTACGAGAAAGCTATGTCTCTGTTGCCTCAGGACTACGGCAACTTCGGCGTAATCGTCGCCAACAACCTGTCCTGGCTCTACTTCAAGAGCGGGGAGCTGGGCAAAGCTTACGACATAATCGAGAAAGCTGTCGCGAGGGACCCCGCCAACTCCTTCATCTGGGACACCTACGGCTGGATTATATACAAAGGAGGTGGAGATTTCGACAAGGCTTTCGAGCTCATCGAGCATTCGCACCTGGCGAATCCTGATGTAGGGATCATCGCCTATCACTACGCGAAGCTCCTGATCGAGAAAGGCCTGACGGAGATAGGAATGGCCGTCTTGGAAAGGGCAATCGCGTCGGGGATTCAGAGCAAAGAAGAGCTTGAGGACGCTCAGAAGATTCTCGAGAGCGGACGGACAGAGAACGGCAAAGGTGATTCAGCCGCTTGATTTGCAAAGCGGTATCCCCTACCCCACCCGGCATCCTCACGGATGAAATGGGGTGTGGCGAGCCGGTGATGCGGAGAGCAGAATCCCTTTGCCGCGCCGGACTCAATTTTATAGTGCAATTGGCAAGGAGGAAACTCATGGCGGAAAAGCGTGGCAAAGTACGGCTCATGACCCTGAAACGAACGCAGTTTTACGAGATGGGCAAGGACCTCTTCGACCTGAGGGTCACCGAAATCCTGGAGAAGATCGGCGAGGAGAACCTCATAAGCGTTCAGCCCATTACCTACCAGCATATTGACATGGCTACTCGCGAGATCATGCTCGATTACGGGGTGATCATCGTTTACAGAGAAGTCGAGAAATAGAAAGGGCGACCGTCAGACTCTTTGTTCGCGACCTCTTTGCGTCTTGGCGCCTTTGCGAGGGGTCTTTTCTTTCGAGTATTCATCGGGCCGTCAACGCATAACTTTATTTGGTTGCGTTTATAAGCTGGCTTAGATCGTAACAGCGTGAAAACCTTAGTACACTCGTTCGCAAGCCCCGTAACGTATAGTGTGGGGTGAAGGGAATCCTTCGACAGGATAACAGGATAGACCGGATCCTTCGAGGAATGCGAGGTATCCAGTAAATCGGAACCCGTGTGGGGCGCCCTGAAAAACCAGGAAGAACAAGCAATCGGCTGACAAGTTGTCGCGGAGTTCGCAATCCCCGCCCCGGCGGGGTCGAAGGGTATACCGTCATTCTGGAACTGAAGTCCGCGCGGCCCCTGGTCACTGCTGATGAGATAAAGCTTGTCAATTATCTCGTCGCCACCCCGCGAGACGCGGGGTGGGCCCTGTCTTCAATTTCGGAGAACGGAAAGTGGATGTAAAGCGAAAGGTCAAGAACCTTTCGCAGGGATAGACTGGATTGCAAGAATCCCGTCCATCCTGTTATCCGGTCAAGAAAATACGTGACCGAATTTATGAACCACAGCACTTAGCGAGCCACGCGTATTATGCCACTATATTCCAAGCCAGTATAGGAGAAGAACATGATCCGTTCGAGACGCATAATCCTGCTTCTCATCTTAGTGGGCGCGTCATTACTCTGGGCAATGGTCCTCCCCAGACCCAGAATCCTTTTCGCCCAAGAGGCGCCGCGAATCCCCTTCGGTCTGAACCGTGTTCCCGCCTATCACAACGCCAGTGACTACCGAACGGCCAAGGAACTGGGTCTCAACTTCATTCACGAGATTACGCAGTGGATTGAACCGAAAGAGGGCCAATATATCTGGCGGCAATCGGTTGGTGAAAACAAGTTCCTGGCGCAGCTCATGGAATTGAAACAGCAGGGATACAAAGTCTCCATCACCTTTACCAACGTTCACATGGATCAAAAGCATCTTCCCGCGTACCTGA
The DNA here is from genome assembly GCA_964640185.1 of uncultured Verrucomicrobiota bacterium. Taxonomy (GTDB): domain Bacteria; phylum Auribacterota; class JABMQX01; order JABMQX01; family JABMQX01; genus CAZXGF01. The sequence continues at coordinate 105,351 of CAZXGF010000013.1, forward strand.
AGGGCAAGCGATTCAATGATCCCTATTTCCTGGAACGCTGGGAAGAATACTTGGAAGCATTTCTGCCCCGATACGGAAACTATATTGACTTCCTGAACATCGGCAACGAAGTGAACAACTATTTTGGCAAGCACTACAATGAGTGGAAGGATTACGTCGAGTTTTTCAAACGCGGCTCGGAAGTCATAAGGAGATTAAAACCGCAGATTAACGTCGGCATCGTTCTCGTAGAGGAACGGCGGGAACATTTCTGGAAAGCCGTCGAGCCATACTGCGACCACCTTGCTATCACCTATTACACCCCTTGCAGCATGTTCGGCAAATCTCCAACCGCCGAAGCGCTTGATAAGAAAAGCAGCAAGTATTTCGCCAGGCTCCTGGATGAGGCGATCCGCATCGCCGGCAAAAAGAAGTTGCTCATCACCGAGATTGGATGTGCCACGCATCCGGCGCTCGACTCCTCTCCTGAGCTTCAGGCTCAGTTCATCGAAGCGCTCTTTCAATGGCTTCCAGGAAAAGAGGGCAGGATTCTCGGCATCTCGTGGCTCGCGGCGATAGATTGGCCTTACGAGGGAACAAAAAAAGCCCTCAAGGGATACCTCGACCCGGCGCTGTTGGAGAACGAGCCGTTCATGCGATTCCTCACATCCCTCGGCCTGCGATACCAGAACGGCACCAAGAAACCCGGCTACCACGCCTTCAAACAAGAGATCGCCCGTTACCGCCAGGACGGACCTGATAAACGTGGCGCAGCGGACCAGAAGGACAAGCAGTCATCTTGTTCAGGGAAACCCGACGCGGCGCTGGCAAGCCTGTGGCGGATCAAGCCGTATCTTCCCCTCGGCCTTCCCAGCCAAGACGTCCTCGACTGGGCGAAGGAACAGGAGAAGTTTGGTTGACAGGGCGCGCGGAACGGGTTATCATTTTACTGGTCGGCGGCGGGTGTGTGAGCGCGCCGTGGTGGGAATCAACGCGGGCGCTCCGCCTGCAAGGCGCTGAAATTGGGTGGGGGGAAATGGAACTTGCCGGACTCTTACGAGCGCGAGCCGAGTGTCGTGACCCCGCCGCACGGAGTTTGACCCTGCGCGAGCACTACTGGAAATTGCACGGCTTCATGGAATCAGTCGGGAGGGTTCGGGATGCTTAATCAAAAAGAGTTCTTGAAGAAATATAACATAACAGAACGCCAATATCGAAAAACGCGATTGAAATGGGGAGAGCTCGCGAAAATATATCAAAACTACGTGCAGGTGCGGCCTTCGCTGGAGGCGCCGGCGTCCTTTATAGCAGAGTGCCTACGCCGCGTTCCCGACGTGCATTCCGTGAAGCTCCGCCTTAAGGACCCGGAACACCTCGTTGGAAAGATCATTAGACTACGTGCGGAGGATCGAAGGCTTGAGATCGATGCCGGCAATTACAGGGACGTGATTAGTGATCTTATTGGCATTAGGGTACTGCATCTGTTCAAGGAAGACTGGATGGCGATTCACGATTATATATCCGGAACCTGGGAGCTAAAGGGGAAGCCCATCGCAAACATTCGTGAAGGCGATTCTGAAGCGTTGGTTAAGCTTTTTAGAGAGAGAGGTTGCCAAATAAGGGGGCACCCATTTGGATACAGGTCTATCCATTATATCATATCGTCAAGTCCGGTGAAAGAGCAGCTGATTGCCGAGATTCAAGTGCGGACCATTTTTGAAGAGGGGTGGAGTGAGATAGACCACCGAATCAGATACCCCTATGAAACCGACAACGTGATCATCCGACAATTCTTGGTCATGTTTAATAGACTGGCAGGCAGCGCCGACGAGATGGGATCATTCATCAGATTTCTAAAGGCACAATTGGAGGCAAAGCAGCATGAGTTCGAAAAGGCAGTGCAGGACAAATCGAGGCTTCTTATCGAGCTTAGGGCCAAGTTGGATCAGATGAGAATCGAAAAGAGGGAAAAGGCGTCCATCAGGACAAGCCTGGATATACTGGACGAGATTAACTTTCAGCCCTTGCCCCTTAAACTTATGAACGACTTCCATGGCATAGAACTCCCCGGAATTGGACTTCTCCACTCCTATGGGAAAGCCTACACATTTGAACCGACACTGCCGAAGATTGTGATTCCGCCAGGCTCCCTTCTGGGTTCGGAGCGCGGAGACGAGAAGGAATCCCGCGAGGAGACGCACGGGGGAGGGCCCCTGAAGAAGGGCAAGGAGAAGTCAGGGGACGGTTCCAAAGAGTAGGCAGAGTTTTCCGTTGCGCCGTCGGCCGCTTCCGATTGCGTTCTGCCAATGCTTCTCCCTCCATCCCTCATTCCGACGTAACCCGTCTGCTCTGCACTATCATGACCGGGCCGGGGAGGGGGATTTCGATGCCGTGGTGCTCGGTGTCTGAAAGGAGGACCATGCGGTTGGAGCGTCGCTTCAACATGCTGGGGTCCACGGGGAGCTTTTGGTAGAGGATGTCGTGGCGGCACTTACCCGCGGAAGGCGGAGCGCATCATCATCTCTCTCTGAACCCTCGCCCGTGAGCTTGCTCTTGGAGGCGCGGGAGGGCGTCGTTAAGCTCCCGGTAGGCGAAAGGCGAGCAATGAATTGACAACTCTGTGGATGCAGGCTATCCTCTTTCCGAAGTCTCGTCACTTGTCGCGTTAGGGTCCGAAGCCTGCAGTGTTTGCCAGTCTCATCGCAGAATGTAAGTACGCAGCGTACTTTCTTTGTTCTGCTTCAGACGGAATTGGACATTTCCTCGTTTTCGGTTAGCAAAGAGGGAAGCAAATGATTTCTTCACTACGAGATGTCGTCTCAGTCGCGGCCTTGGTGACCGCGCTTTCCCTGAGCGCGTGTGCCGAGAGGCCGGTCCGCCTGCTTGAGAATGGATCATGCTCACACCGCATCGTCCTTGAGCCCGAGGCCAGTCCTTCGGAGAAGCACGCCGCCGAAGAGTTGCAGACGCATTTCAAGGCCTGCACGGGAGCGGAGCTATCCATTCTGGAGAAAGCTCCCGATGATGAGATGCCGATGATCGTCCTGGGATGCGGCCCGGTGGCCCGGGGTCTCGGTGTACACCCCGATGTAGCTTCCCTTGGGGAGCAGGGGTTCCTGCTGCGCACTGTGCCGCCTCATATAGTGATCGCGGGAACGCCCGAAGCCGGCACGCTTTACGGCGTCTATCGCTTCCTTGAGGAATACCTGGGTGTGCGCTGGTATGCTCCGGGCGTGACCAAAACCCCGCGTGCCACGGACATCGAGATTCCATCCACCGCCCGACTGGTGCAGCCGGCATTTCTCTGGCGACATACATCCTATGCCTGGCCAGGGAAAGATGCCGACTTCCTGGCCCGCGTCGCCGACAACTCAGGAGGGGGAAACGCTGACTCCCCTCATGGCATCCAGCATTCCCATGACGGCAGGGCCCACAGCTACTTTCGGTTCATCAAGCCGGGCGAGTTCTTCGAGACCCATCCCGAATACTTCTCAGAGATCGGTGGCGTACGTACTGCAGTGGAGACACAGTTGTGCCTAACCAATCCGGACGTGCTGGAAATCGTCACGGGGCGGATGTTGGCAAGAATGAAGAATAGCCCGAATGTCCGCCAGCATAACTTCTCGCAGATGGACTATTACAACTGCTGTGAGTGCCCGGAATGCCGCGCGATGAATGAAAAATACGCCACAGCCGGCGGAACGCAGTTCTGGTTCGTAAACAAGCTTGCCGAACGCACGTCGGAGGTCTATCCAGACAAACTCATCGGAACACTTGCCTATACGTACACGGAGGAGCCGCCGAAGGGAATCAAGATGCACCCCAACGTCGCCGTATGGCTGTGCCACATGTTCCCCTCCTGCGACAGCCACCCGATAGCTACCTGCCCATTGGACGCGAACTACAAGCGTCGGGCCATCGAGTGGTCGAAAATCTGTTCGCATCTCTACATATGGCATTACTGCGTGGACTACGCTCATTATTACAACCCGTTCCCCAACTTCCGCGCCTTGTCTGCCGACATGAAGTTCTATCGCGACATCGGCGTGGAGGGCATATACCTGGCGGGCATGGGCCACGGCGGTGGTGGCGGCGAATTCAGCCTGCTGCGTCCGTACTACGGAATGAAACTGCTATGGAACCCCGAACAGAACGCTGACACGCTTATTAAGGACTTTCTCCAGGGCTACTACGCCGCAGCGTGGAAGCCGATGTGGAACTACATCGTCATGCTGCACGACAAGGTGGAAAAGGAAAACATCCACATGCACCTCTACACAAACCCCGCCCAGGGCTACCTGACCGATGACGTTGTCGAAAGGGCCATGGCGCTATTCGACCAGGCGGAGGCGGCGGTCGAAGACGACCCCGAGCTGCTGGAGCGGGTGCGCGTGGCCCGGATGCCTCTGATTTACTCGCGGATGTTCCCTCGGAACGGCTACAAGATAAAAGGCAACAGGCTGCTCTGGCAGGGCCAGATCGCGTCACTGACCCAGGCATCGGATTTCATTAGCAGGATGCAAAAGCACGGCTTCCGGACCGTCCGTGAGGTTCTTGGCGCCCCAGAGCATCTGATGCTCGCCACCGTGATGCTCAGGACCAGCCCGAGGGTTGTGCACATAAGCAACGAGCACCTTTGGGTGGACGTGGTGCCGATGCTTGGCGGACGCGCGCTGCGCATTGTCCACCGGAAGACGAGAAAATGTGTCACAGCCTACAATGCCAAGCGCGATCTGTTCTTCCCCTTCTGCGGCGGCCTGGAAAACCGCGTTGGGGAGTCGTTCCGATTCTACGGCTGGATTGAGCCCGCCACGGTTGTGAAGCAAACCAAGACCTCACTGACACTCACGATTCAAACCGTGAACGGCTTTCAGTTGAAGCGTACGCTGAGGCTTAAGCCCAAAAAGCCGGTTCTGCACGTCGAGTCAACGCTGACTAACCCGGCTAAGAAACCGATGCGAGCCCGGCTCAGAAGCCATGTGCAACTGAACCTGGGTGAGTTGCAGAAGACGCGGGTGCGTTTCACTAGCCTGAGCGGCAAGAAAGTGGACAAGGACATCACCGACATCATCGCGGCACTGCGCGAGGGGGAGTACTACTACGACCAGGACAGGCCGCGTGGATCGTGGACCTTTATCGGAACCAAAGGCCTGCAGGTCACCCAGAGCTTTGATAATGACGTAATGGACTTCACCTGGCTCTACGCCTACCCGGACTATCTGGGCGAGCTTGAGGTAGAGCTGTGGGCCAAGCGCAAGGTGCTGGGGCCTGGTGAGAGCGTGACAATAAGTCAGGATATCGAGGTCAAACCAACCGAGTAGCTGTGGTGGTCTTAACCTCAAGATATGTTCGTCATCTGACACCTGAGTGCGCCATAGCGGATGCTGGCGGCCAACCCTGCCCGACAAGGTCTGGATGTGAAGGCCGTGCCAATCAGTGAGCTTGCCGTTCCCGTTCTCGTTCTCGTCGTAACGTCGGTAGTAACCGATGAACTCCACCGACGAGACCTTCTCCTCACTGGAGGAAAGAATCTTCAGCTCGATAGGGATGAGTTCCCGGTCGAGAATCATCGGATGAACGGCCACATCGGCCCTAAGGTCGGCAAGCCCTCCCTTTTCGAGGTCGGGATGGTCGTCCTTGAGTACGGCGCGCAGGCAGGCGCTATCAACAATGAAGTGTCCCCAGAAACTCTTTCCCTGGTCACAGGCAAACTGAATCGCATTGTAACCGTTGACGAGGTCGGTGATTTTCAAGGGAAGTGTCGGATAGGAATGGGTGCAATTGTTTTCCTCGGTGCCGACTTCTGGAATTCTGTACGTGGTTGTGCCGTTAATGGTGACTCGCTTGTTCGCTGTCTCCGGATGCCCGCCCCAGAGCTCCAGATAAAACTCGGCGGAGATCAATCGGCTGAGATTTTCCTCGATCAAGATTTGCATCATGCCGTTGCCGCGGACCTCGCTGCGGTGCATGAAGGAGGGGTGTAAGGACGCCTCGGGGGCATTGACGCGAAATCGCGAGTTGAAATAAGGATTCCCGTGCTCGATGCCTCGCTCGTGCCAGTAGCTGCGCACGAAGCGGCCGCGACCTCCGCGGATGTCGTTCGGCCATGCTCCGCTACTTGCGAACAGCGTCAGAAGTGCCCAGAACATCGCAACAAGCCGGAAGGAAGCGGCCGATTTCTGAGGACTTCCTGTAGTAAATTTCATGAGTACCTCCTTGACGGCGTGGAAATATACTCTCCCAGTGGCAAACACGAAGTCACATGTTCTGCAAGTTTCTGCTCCGGGAAACTGGCCGCCGCGTTGCCTTCGCCACGGTGCTTGTCGCGGAGCGCATCATCATCTCTCTCTGAACCCTCGCCCGTGAGCTTGCTCTTGGAGGCGCGGGAGGGCGTCGTTAAGCTCCCGATAGGCATCCGGATTCTCGGTTGCGAGTTTGGGGAGAGCGGACAGGATGGCGATGATGGCGGTGCGTGGCTCGCCTGTCTTCAGCAAGGCCTCCACGGCCCGGTCGCGGACAAAAGCATTGAGGTCATGAGCGACGGCTGAGACAAGCGGGCGAACGCTCTTTTCACCGCCAATGCTGCCCAGCGACCTCGCCACCTCAGCACGCACACGGTTATCCATGTCGTTCAGCAAGAGAGAAGCAAGCGAATCCAGACCTTTCTCGATTTCGTGGATTCCCAATTCCACCGCGGCAGCTCTGCGGACCGCGGGTCCGTCGTCCTTCAAAGCGGCGATGAAAAGGTCTGCCGCCTCCTTGCCAAGAGCCTTGCTCAGAGAGATGCACGCGGCAGCCCTGACCTCTTCATCCGGGTCGTGTCTCAGAAGCCTTGTCAGAACGGGGATACTCTCGTCGGAGAAATTATGTCCAGCGGCTGTGGCAGCCGCGGCGCGCACGTCGGCGTCTTCATCTCGACAGGCCCTTGCCAGAACGGCGGCGGTCGCGCTGTCACGCTGGTATCCGAGGGCTTCCAGGACAGCAAGCTTGATTTCGCGACTCGGTTCCCTCGCGAGGTAGCTTGCCAGCTTTCGCATGACGTTCCTGGCGCCTATCCTTCCAATGGACACCACAGCGGCTCTTCGAATCTTCACGCTGTTGGATGTTCTTCTATACACATTGAGCAACGCTTCTGCTGCGGCGCCCCCGCCGAGCTGCCCAAGGGTCTCTATCGAAGCGAGCCACACGTCTTCACTCCGCTCATACGCGAGGTGATTCAGAATCTCGCTGCAATTCTTTTTTCGACCCAGGAGGGAAAGGCCGATGACCGCTTCGCGTCGAACGCCGGGATCGGGATCGCTCGAATACGCCCTCGAGAAGCCATCGCGGACTCGCTTCAACAGACGCCCTGCCCTTGAGGGATAGTAGGTAAATGAACGCGGATAGAAACGGCTCATCCTGTCGGGGAGATAGGGATAGAAATAATGAACTCTCCCCTGGTGCAGCACGCTGCGGCGAAGCTCTTCGTTGTCCGCCTCGTCACCCTTGTCGAAAAGAGCCGCGAAAAGTTTGCAGAGCGATGCGGCAGCCTCCTTTCTGACCGGACCACTTTTGTCCTCCCGCATCCGGGAAAGGAAGCACTTCCCCACTCCGAGAATAACCTCGAGGCTTCTTGCCTTGAGCGAGAACGACGGCCCGAAAACCTCCTCTCCGAGGAGGAAAGTCGGGTACACTAACCTGGTCAGTCCCTTCACGATTTCCAGACGCACGGAGGCATCCGGCTCCTTGGAAACGAGGTTGATGAGCGAGGAAACCATCCTCTCCCGAAAAGAGTCGGGCCCGTCGCTCAACGTGCCGTAGAATGTCACCCGGTACTCGGCGCCCATAAGGACGGGGTAAGCTATCTCGACGATTGCCTTTGCGGCTTCCCTGCGAACCGCCGCGACGCTATCCCCTTTCGCAGCCTCAAAGAGAGCGTCGAGGTCTCGCTCGTCCCCGTAGTCGGCGAGCACTTGCGCTGCCCTCTGACGCACCGAGGCGAGCCTATCGGTCTTCAGCCTGTTCCGCAGGGAAAAAATGGACCGCCGATCGAACCGCCTGTAGTGCCTCTTCACGCGGTCGCCGAGCTGAGAGGTGCTCAGCTTCTCAATCAGCGCATCGAGGGATGCTTTCGAGGCTCTTCGCACGCCATCATCCGGATCGAGCCTGGAGGCTTGGAATAGTGCGTCAATTCCACGGTCGTCTCTGATCTGCGCGAGAACCCTCGCAACTTGATAACGGACTTTCGGGTTCGGATTAAGCCTCAGTGCCGAGACCAAGAAAGGGACGGCTTTTCCCCCCTTCTCCCCGAGCGCGCGAGAACTTTTGAGCAAAATAGCGCTATCGCTCGTGCTCAGTGAATTGATCAAAGCGCGGATTTCTCGCCTTTCTTCAAATGAAACTCGCGGCTGTGAGGTCACCCGCGGCGAAAGAAATGCAAGTGCGAGAACTGCCGCCAACAAACATGAGCGAAAGTAACGCCAATTCATCTGTCGCTCCTCCTTTCAGTCGGATGACCGGGTGGAAAAGGAAAGCTCCTGCAATCGCGGCTGAAACCGCCGCCGCTTCGCTCGCCCTCCCCTACTCCATTTTGCCATTTCGGATTTCGGATTTCGGATTGGGGATTTCCCATTTGGCATTCCGCAATCCGCAATCCGCACTCCCCAATGGAACCGGCTTGTCGGCGGTCAATTGCAGAAACACGTCCTCCAACCGCCCGCCTTCTCCGGACATCTCCTTCAATTCCTCGAAAGTGCCGATGGCAATTAGGCGGCCGTGATTGAGTATGCCGATCCTATCAGCCAACTCCTCAGCAACCGAGAGGGAGTGGGTGGACATGAATACCGTCGTGCCATTATTGCCTCTCTCTCGGAGAACATCCTTGACCAAGCGAGCGCTTTTCGGGTCGAGACCGACCATCGGCTCATCTATTATCATAACCTCCGGGTCGTGGAGCAGAGCGGCGCCGAACACAAGGCGCTGACGCATGCCGTGGGAGAGGTCCTCGATAAGAAAGTCGGCGAACTCCTCCAGGCCGAACAGGCCCAGAAAATGACTAATCTTTTCTCCCAGAAGGGCGCCGTTGACCCCGTAAAGGCTGCCGATAAATCTGAGGAACTCTTCAGCGGTTAGCTTTTCGTAAAGGTAGGGAAGGTCCGGCACGTAGCTGATGACCCTCTTGGCCGGGAGGGGCTCCTTTTGGACATCGTGCCCCTTCACCAGGACTCGCCCCGCTGTGGGCTTGAGGAGGCCCGTCACGACCTTTATCGTCGTGGTTTTGCCCGCGCCGTTCGGTCCGAGGTAGGCGAACAGCTCGCCTTTCGCAACCTCCAGCGAGAGGTTGTGGAGGACCTCCTTCTCCCCAAACTTTTTGAACACGTGTTCTATTCTTATCAAAACTCCTGCCTCTCTTTCTGGGCAATGGGCTCACGCACAAGGGAAAACCCGACGGGACTTTCCATTCGATACAGCTTCCCGTCTCGCCCGAGCAAAAAAGTGGACTTCAGCTCTCCGACGGTCATCTCCACTTCGAAGCCCGGAATCTCTTTCCCCTGGAAGAGGATTTTCCTCTCGGAAAGGACCTTCACTTTTGCGAGCTGGCGTGTCCTGGTGAGGCGATTGAGCACCTCGACGGTGTACTCTCGACCGGGACGGTATTCGCCACCGACAATCCACGGAGTAATCGGGTCGTACAAGCTGATACCTTCCCCCGCCAGCATCTCAAACGTCCTGTCGAATGTCCCCCATTTGACTCTCAATACAAGCTTCCCGTCGTGCAGATTTCCCACCAGCCTCGCATCTTGCTGGTCAAACATCTTCAGTTTGTATCTGACATAATAGTTGAACCCCTGAAGGAAAAGTCTCTCATCGGTCAGGGACTCCCCGGTGATGTGCGCCTCCCCAATGGGCGAGTACTTCAGGTGAAGGCTCGTCACCAACCGGTATCCTTCATCGGGGTAATCGAGCAGCGGATACGCGTTGAAACGGAACTCCCCTATCCGCTTTTCGCCGTAGTAAACGCCCATCCGGTATTCCGGGTCGAGAAGAGCGGGCTTCGATACGTGATGCGGATTCTCACGAAAAGAGTAGTGCTTTTTTATGAACAAGCCGGTCATCAAAGCCCAAAAGCTGATGACCATTAGTATCAGCAGTTTTCTTGCCATCTCCCTGCACCCTGACTCTGCGGCTGACTCAGCCCGACGCCTAAAGCGGAGCGGACAGCTCTCTCAATCTCCCACCGCCTTTGTACCGGCGGCAACGCACCTCCCCCAGTCCCCCTGCCAAACCGCTGTAAACGTCCTGCCTTTGTGGGCAAAAATGAACTTCGTCACCACGGTTTCCACGTCACCGCTGGCAGGCTCCGCGGTCAGCACGTTTCCGATGAGCTTCCCTTTGAATCGAGACCTCGCCCCGCTTTTTTTATCCGTGGCGCAGACGTGAATCTCGCCGTCTTTTTCCGTGAAAGTCAATATCCCTGTGCTTGCGTTGTTCTCCACCCAGAAATATTTCCCCAGAATATCCTCTTTCTGTAGCTGCTCAGTTGAATCAAAACCCGCCGCCTGAATACTTGCCAGAAGCGCCTTTTCTCTCGCGCTGGCGTGTCTCAGCTTCACAAGCAAAGCTATGAGGAGAATCGCCAACGCCAAACATAACAGCCAGCTTGCTGCGAGCCAGCCTTCCTGCCTCGCCAAACCTCTCCGCTCGCTGCCGGTAAGCCGAGACTGCGACTTGTTTCCCACCGCGTCGTTCGCGTCGCCGGAGTGAGCCGACACTCGTGAGCGCAGTTCGCTGTTTTCTTTCTCCATCGCTGAAAGCTCGGCGTACAAGCTCGAAATCTGCTCTGAAAGACTTGTTGTCTTCTTCCTCTCTTCGGCGAGGGCTTGCCTCGAGGCTCGAAGCTGCTCACGGAGAGTTTCGACGAGCTTATCCTCATCGGCGGTAGTTTCGCCTCCCGAGCCGCCGGCTTGTTCCTGTCCTTCGGCAGACAAGAGCCTGTCCGTCGCTTTCTCCGCCAATTGCCTGACCCACTTTGTCTTGCCTCCCCCGGCAGCCAGCCGCAAATACTTCTCATAATAGGAAACCGCCTCCGAAGCATCCCCCAGAAAATCGTCGTATATTGCCGCGATGTCGAGGTAGATTTCCGCGTTCGACGAATCGTACAACAGCGCTTTCTGGAAAAGAGACACAGCGTTTTTGTAATCTCCCCGACGATACGCCTCCACAGCCTTCCGGTAGTGCGGAGACCAATCGCGGATGCCTCCCTTCTTTCCACACCCCGAAAGCAAAAACCCTGAGATAAGAAAAACGGAGACAGCGATAAGAAATCTTCTTGCCACAACACTCCGAGAGCGCATGCTTCTCCCCTCGAGGCGAGTCAGTTGCCAGCCTCGTTTTTTCCGCCCACCCGCCGGGCATTCTTCTCCATAGATTGCGTCATCCGGGCGGGATTATCAGAACCTGCCCGGGCGTGAGCCTGCTCGGGTCCCGAACCTTGTTTCTGTTTGCCTCGTAAATGAGAACCCACTTCTTACTGTCGCCGTACACAGTCCTATACCCGGCAATCTTCTGCAGGGTCTCCCCCGTGCGGACAACATAGTACCGAACGTGGCTACCGCCTCCGGGCAATCGCGACCGCAGGGACGCGTTCTCCTTCCTCAATGCGTCGTTGCTCTTCTTCGCTTGCAGGGCCGCTTGCTCCTGCCGAAGGGCATTAGCTCTCGCCTCCCGGAGACCTTTCATCAACAACTCTTTTTCGCTTTCAAGGTCCCTAACTCTTTGCTCGCTCTCCGCAAGCTTCTTCGACGGGTTGGCATCCGGCGCCGCCTGAGCTTTGAGCCGGCGTATCTCCTCAAGAGCCGACGCCAGTTCCCCCTCGAAGTTTTTGTACGCAGAGGATTTCTCTACCGGGACCGGCAAACCGCTGAGCGACGTCCCTTCAGAGACGGCGCCCTTTGACGCGGCGGCATCGCCCTTGCTCGCGGCAACCTCCTCGCCGGGCGACACGGCCTTTCCCGCCTCCTTGCTTCTCTCCGCTGCCGAACGCTCCAACTGCACGATCCAGCCGCGGACTTCTTCCCTCTTCACGGCGTCTTTTTCGACCTGCTGATACTTGCGATAATACTGCAAAGCCCTCGCGGGCTCGTGAAGGCACTCCTCATAAATCAAGGCCAGCCGCATGTAAGGCCGGGGGGCGTTCGGATCGAGCCTCACCGCTTTCTCGAAACTCGCGATAGCTTGCCGATAGCGCCCTTTCTGCATTTGCTCCTGGCCGCTCTGGAGCAGAGAATTGAAGTCGCCACGGCCTTTGTTCCCCCCTCCGCATCCAGCTACGAGAGCGCAGGTTATGATAGCGATAAGATGTTTTGCTCGAAACCACCACTTTCGCTTTTTCATCCCGAATCTCCTTTACATCTCTATTTTACCAGATAGAGAGGGAAGAATCAAATAGGATGCAACGTAACCCCTCCGTCTCGGGCGGATAGCCGGCCGAGGCGGAGGAGGCAAGAAGGGA
>CAZXGF010000014.1:0-110559 GCA_964640185.1 uncultured Verrucomicrobiota bacterium
GTAGCACAGACCATGAGTTCTGCCCAAATCAGGGGCTTTTCGGCTGAATCTCTAGCGATATCCCAACCGCAGACTCGCGACAGGGCGCCCTTATTGCTCTACGTATGAAGCAATATGCGTGCCAACATGTATTTTCCACGTAACTGCCTGTCCCCTCGTGCATTACGAGGACAGAAGGAAACGACGTTCAACCCCAAAAACGTTGCCAATCATCAACGTTTCGCAGATGCGCTTTGGTATCTCCTTGGCATAGAGATAATTGGAGAATGTTGAGACTTTGGAACATGTATCGCCCAATCGGAACATATCTGCCGAAAAACTACGTCCCCGGCAGAGTCAGAAGCGCCTTCGATGGCTGAAAGGTCTCCCCGGCAATCATGTGGCAGCATGGGCAAAAACCTGCATCCGGTGCCGAGGCCCGGCACGTTGCCTTCGTACATTCGCAATCGTTTTTCGGGGCCTCCTCAGCTCCCCCGACATTCCGTTCCCCCCCTGTGCCGGAAGGCTCCTCGCGGGCAAGTTGACTTGAGCTTATCTGGCCGCGCTGCATGGTTGCTCGTCCTGCTTTGCGCGCGCCATCTGGAGCGATGTCCCGCCGGGGCCGCCTTCAGTTGCGGCGGGCATCACGTTGGCTCCGTCCCGGTTGGGGCTGCTGCTGCGGTCCGCTTTTTCATCAACGGCAATAGGAAAATGCACACCAGGCCGGCAGCGGCGTCGAGCGTCAAGGTCGCAGGATACCCCCACGCTTCGATGGCCCGACCCTGCCATATCGCGGAGTACCAAATGACCAGGTTGAGCATGGCCATGTAAGCGGTGAACTGGGTAGCTGCCACCGCCGGGGTACAGATGTCCATGAAAAGCGCCGTGCGGGTTCCGTACATCAGGCCCTGGAAGACGGAATAAACGATATTGGCCACCCAAAAGGAAGTGATTAAAGCGGTCGGGGGGATGGGCCGGTTGGGCATTCGGGGATCAATGGGCATGATCCAACCTTGGCGCCTCATCGCAACAGCCAGGAAGCCTGTTACAACGGCAGTACCGACAAGGTAGAGCGCGAGCATCCGACGCCGGCCGAAACGGTCGGATAGGAATCCGCCCACAACACAGCCGACAGCCGAGATGATGGTGCAAACGAGAGCGAGCAGGGCAATCTTCGAGTCGCTCAGGCCCAGCTCTACCGCAAGATTCGACTGTAGAGCAAGCGAGAGCGAGTACGCCCCTGCAGGAAGCAGTGCGAAGACCAGCCCCACCAGCGCTGCCCGCGTGCCGAAAAACGCTTTGACGGCTTTCACACTATAGTTTCGGATGTCGAGAACTGCGGCGCGAAACCACGAGCCGTGCGCTTTTGGCCGCGTCCCCATCTTTGGCTCTCGCAGACCGAGGGCTACAAAGAAGGTCACGGAGAGAATGCACGCGGCAACAAATAAAAATGTGGAATTAAATCCGACATACTTTGCGAGCAGGAGCACCCCTGCCCCGCCGATGGCTTGCCCCACGTACGCACCGGCGAACATCAGGCCGTTCGCCAGCCCGCGTTCTTCCTCCTTCAGCACGCCGCAAGCCAGTGCGTCTATCGCGACATCCTGTGTGGCGCCAAAGACGTTGAGGATCAGGATCAGAAACGTGAACAGTTTGATCTGCGCGGCGTAGTCCACCGGCATGCTGGCCAACAGCATCATGGCCATGAGGACCTGCATGGCGACGATCCACATCCGCCGGCGCCCGAGCCTGTCCGAGTAGAAGACGTCAACAAACGGCCCGACCAACCATTTCCATCCCCAGGGCAGATAGAGCGTCCCTACAAAAACCCCTATCTGGGCGGGTCCAACACCCTGGCGGCGCATCTGGGTTGCGATGGCTGTCGCCGTGAACCCGAGGGGAAGACCCTCAGTGACGTACAAAAAGAAGAACGCCGCCAGTCGCCTCGACTTCGTAGCCAGTAGATTCGGAAGCCGCATGAAGTTCCCGGACCTCCTGTTTACTCGCAGCGGCCGGGGTTGCCGTCAAGATTCCTCTTTTGGGAGCACGCCGGCCTCGTAAATCTCTCAGTTATGCTTGTGTTGCTCGTACCAGTCAGTGAGCTCGGGCGGCCAGGAGAAAGTGGGCGCCTTGTTCCGGTCAAAGCCTTGCAGATGTCCGGCTTCCTTTCGCCGGGCGGGCGGTTGATAGCGCCACGCGATGTCACCGAGTGTCTCGGCAATCAGCTTCGCGAGATCAACATCGTAGGCTTCGAGCTCCTCTCGGGTATTGACGTCGTTGTGGAGGCGGTCCGGCGGGCGGTTGGTGTCGAACCAGGACTGCACCCCCTCAGCCCAGTATTCGCGCCGGTTGGTCGCCGCGTATGTGTTCTTCCAGAGCTCTTTTGCCATCGCCTTCGCATAGGCTCTCTTCAACTTGCCATCGAACTCTTTGTCTATGGAGTTCAGCCCGAGCTCGTGGATGGTGTGGGCAAATTCGTGGACGAGGATGTTCTCCGTCTCGTAAGGATCACCCGGATAGCCGAGCAGATTCTCCTCCCCGCAGCTTACGACGGGGATTTCCGGAGTGGCGCCGAGGCCGCGAGCCCGCTTGTCCCAGTACTTCTTGGGTTTAAGGCGACTGTACTCCGGGATGTCCGTCGTGAACTCGCTGACGCCAATCACCGTCACTCGGAGCTTGTTCTGGATAAGCGCCGCACGAACGTCCGGACGGTTTGACAGCATTTGGTTGACCACGTACGCTGCTTCGAGCAACGCGAAGTCTGAGACCTTTTCAGAACTGACCACCGGAATCCCGCTGGCACTGACGTACTTCTTGTAAAACGAATCGAGATGAAGTGATTTGGGAGGGGTCGTGACAGGCGATTGATGACCGCTTACGTCAGCCGCTTGCGCGTCGTACGTGGGTGACCCACAAGCGACCGCGACCATCGCTATCATGACAGAAAAACTTACTTTCCACATGTTCGACCTCCTGGTGTGCCAATCGGAGCCATAAGACAGTTGAACATAAGCCGATACGTTGCAACTCGATTTCGTGTGCGCTCCGGATTATTTGTCTTTCAACATCTCGCACCCGAAGACTCCGCCCGCGTAGTTGCCCGGGTGGCCTTGAAACCTGACAGGATGTTCTCCTTGCCTTGAGTCAGCCCGATGGGCAGCTTGTACTCCACCTCGAAGAATTTCTCCGGCCTGTTTCCATTAAGCGTCTGGGTGGCGACCTTTTCTCCCTCGACGAGGACATCGAACATCCGTGCCCCGCTGTCCGAACCCCAATAGGTGCAAACCAGTGTGTTTTGGCCATCCGGCCTGACTTTCAGGCGGTAGCTGAACCAGCCGCCGTCTTGTGCGTGGCGCCATTGACGTCCGGCGTGCTGACCGCTTGCAGTGCTGCTGCCCTTTAGAGCATGGTCTTTTTCCGATTTGGCGTCGCCAATCTCGACCTTATCGAGGCGGTGAGCCGCCCTTCTCTGCTCGGCCGCGAGCCGCTCGAGCATACGGCGGTGCTCGGGGCTGCCTTTCTTGTAAACGTTCCAGTAAACGACGTATCGCTCCCCGAAGAGCCGGTAATACGGTATCAGCGTGAAGTTCTTCTCTTGTCCCGTCGTGCGGAAGGTGAGCAGTTCGCCCTTCACCGGTTTTATCCAGGCGTTCAGGTTGTTGATGTCGCCCAGCAGCGGCGGCGCCGTCGCCACTCCCTCGAACTTATACCAGTTCTGCGACGTATGGGTGTTCTCCGTGGTGAGACCTTTGCCCCCGAGCTTCCCGGCGAGCACGAACGGCCCGTACATGAGCGAGACAAGCGTCTTGTCGTCCGGCATGGCGTCCGGGTGCAGGCTCATCGGCATTGCCACCTCGAGCTTGTCGCCATCTTTCCAGGTGCGGTTGACCGCGAGATAGCTGCACGGCTTGACGTTGCGCTTCAGCGGCTCGCCGTTGAGCTTCACGGTCACGCCTTTGCTCGCCCAGTACGGCACGCGAACTCGCATCGAAAACTTGACCGGCTTGTCTGTCCTGACTATCAGCGCCGTGCTCTCTCGTTCCGGAAACGTCGTCTCCTGCCGGACCTTGACACCCTTTTCCTTCCATTCCGCCTCGGAGGCGATGAATTGATTCACAAACAAGCTGTCGCCGCTGTGGAAGTAGATGCTGTCGCCGTACTTGGCGTGGTTCTCTATGCCCGTTCCCGTGCAGCACCAGAACGACTCGGTCGGCAGGTTGAACATCTTCCAGCGCCCCGTTGCCAGCGTCACAAAGTACATCATCATGCCGGTTTCGGGGTTCTGGGTACCGAGAATGCTCGTCCAGAGCGCCCGTTCGTAGTAGTCGGCGTATTTCGGGTTCGGCTTCCAGCAGAACAGATGCCGGGTCAGCTTGAGCATGTTGTACGTGCAGCAGGTTTCCTGAGTGTGGTCGCCGAGCTGGTCTGCCAGTTGATACGGGTCGCTTCGCCAATGCTCCTCGTTACTCGTCCCGCCGGTGCAGTACGTGCGGGCACTGGTGACCTCGTTCCAGAAATACTCGGCGATTTTGCGGTCGCGTTCGTTGCCGCTCATTTCATACTGCCGGGCTGTGCCAATCATATTCGGGATGAACGAGTTCACGTGCTCGCCCTTGAGCTTGTCTTCCCCCCTCGCCAGAGGTTCCACGTAACGTTTCTGGTCGAAGCGCCGGGCCATGGCGAGGTAATCCCTGTTGCCGGTCACCGAGTAAAGGTTTGCAAGGGTCTCGTTCATGCCGCCCTGCTCGGTGTGATTGAGGATGCGATCCATCTGGGCTTCGTCAATCTTACCGAGACGCCCCTTCAGCCAACCTGCCATCTTTTCGACGATTTCCAGAGCCTGCTCGTTGCCGCAGTGGCTGTACATGTCTTGCAAACCGGCGAAAACTTTGTGGAGGGTGTAGAAAGGCGCCCAAACGCGCTGACAATTCTCCACCCGATCAATGAGCGATTCCGGAAACGCGCTCAAGTAGCCGCTGTCGCCGAGCGCCTTCTGGCACTTCGCCAACTCGGCGAGGATGGCATCGGCCTTTGCCTTGAGTTTTTCATCCCCCGTGCTGGCATACATCAACGCGCACGCCGAGAGATAATGCCCCAGCGTATGCCCGCGAAGCTCGCAATTGGGCCGCTCCCACCCGCCGAGCGGCTCGGCATCGGTCGGCAGACCCGCATTGATCCGCCACGTGTGCAGAAGGCGGTCGGCGTCGAGCGAATGCAGGTATTTCCTGTCGCGTTCCATCGCATCCCTGAACGGGCCGTCGAGAAGCTTCACCTGTTTCAGATTGAACGGCCTCGCCTTGAGCGAGACCTTCAGTCGCTCGACCGGCTCCTGGCTCCAAACGCTTTCCGTAAGCAACGGCACGGTCAGCGCTGCAACGAGCAAGCTGATTCTCAACATCGCCACAATCTCCTTTTCTTGGTGTCGGCAAAAAAACTCGTTACTTCGTGATGGTGATGACTCCCGCCGACCATCGTGGCATAGTGAACTTGATGGTCTGCTTTAGCGTTTTCACCTTGTGAGGAACGGGGCGGACCCTCTTCGGTTCATCCAACGTATTGCGGGCGCCCAGAGAATCGGGGGCCACGAGCTCCATGCTCGCTTTCCTCGCCGGGAAATCTCCCTTGATTGTCAACTCAACCGCAACCTGTTTCTCGCCCGGGTTGACGACCTTGATGTAAAGCCTGTCGCCGTCAGCGGACTTCGTGGCTACCGCGTTCAGCGGGCCGGCGTCGCCAACAAGTTGAATCCTATTGGGCGCATAATGCTCACGCCACAATTTCATGACCACGTAATTCGGCGCCGGAAACCAGGTGCAGTTATCGAAGTTGATAAACGCGTTGTCCCAGCTTCTCGCGGAGGCGTGTCGCAGAAACAAAGCCGGCCCCGCCATCCCGATGACGTCGCCGCAACGCTCGAACACGTTGAGGATCGAGCCGCAGTAAAGCCCCGTCCGCCAGTCGGTGCTTTGGGCGTTCCACTCCGAGACGTAGAGCTTCACCCTCGGATTGCTCGACCCGGCGATCATCTTCCCCAGGCCCCGCCAGAACGTTTCCGCCCGCCCGGGTCCGCTGCGATAGGCATCGGCACTTTCATAATGATGCACGCTGAGATACTGGATAATATCAGCACACTGTTGCAGCACGACCTTGTCGCCTTCACCCCAGTTGCGACCGAGCTGCCCGCTGCCGCAGGCGGCGATGATGATGGATGAATCAACCTTCTTCATCGCGGCGACGAACTGCTTGACAACGTCCGCGTAATCGTCCGGTTTGAGCCGCCAGACCTCGTTATCTATCTCCCAATACTTGACGTTATACGGTTCGAGATGACCATTCTCGGCCCGCACCTTTCCCCAGTTTGAGTCGGCGTGTCCGTTGCAGTATTCGACCCAGTCGCAGGCGTCCCGGCAATAAGCGTCGCGTTTTTCCCGCGAGTCCGTCATGCCGATGTTTATGACAATCAGCGGCTCGGCGCCGACTTTTCGACACATGCGGATGAACTCGTCGGTCCCGAAAGAGTTGACATCCACGTCGTCCCAGATGCGGCGAGGATATTTGACTCGTTTGTGCTGCAGGCCGATGCCGTCCTTCCAGAGGTACTCCGAGGCGAAGCAACCGCCGGGCCAGCGGATGACAGGTGGCTTCAGGTCGGCGATAGCCTTCAGCAGGTCGGGACGAAAACCGCCTGTCTTGCGCGCAGATTTCGACATCATGCTGACCTGGTCAATGTACACTTTGGCCTTGCCGCGGACGCCGACCCGGATGGCGGCATTCTCGGCGCTCGCTTTCGGCTTGAGCTCAAAGGCGAACTGCTTCCACTCCGGGTTTGGCTCGGGCAATGCTCTTTCGGACAGCGTCTTCTCGCCGTCGAGCAGTCGCACGACAAGCCCTTCCGTTGCTTTGCCCCGTGCCCAAACCGAGCCGTAATACGTCTCGCCTCCGCGAATGCAGAGCGGCTTCTGCTGGAAACCGGTTTCACCGCTCTCGGAGACGACAAGTTGGCACTTGTCGCAGTTGAGCGGGTTGTCGGCGCTCAAATAGGTTTTCCCGGGTCCGTACGCCTCCCACGAATGGGGCGATGCCGCCTGCCGCTTCACCTCGGGCAATCCCTCAAGGAGCTTCCTGCCGTCGAGCGAGGTCACCCGGACGTTGCGGTATCGGGCCTTCGTGCTCCATGTGCCGACGCCGACTCGCCCGGAGAGGTTGGCCCTGGCGTCGTCGGTGAAGTCAATCAGCTTGTCGCCGTCAAGCCAGACTCGAATATGTCGTCCTTCGCACCGGATTCGAATGCGATACCATTTTCCACGCTCGATCTTTCCTGGAACACCGGGGCCGACCGTACCCCAGCGGTTCTCGCCCTTGACGCCACGTTCCAGAGAATGCCGCGAGTTGCCCCATCCGCCGAGGTTGGCCCAATAGAATTGTTTTTCCCTGCCGACGCGGAAGAGGATCAGGAACCCCTCCTGTCCGGCAATTTTCTGTGCCTCGAGGGTGAACTCGTAGTCGGTCCAGTCGGGGTTCCCGAAGACGAGCCGAACGTTCTCGGACAGGCCGTTTTGCACCAGGCAATCGTCCTCAATGCTCCACCGGCTGCCCGCGACGGCCCCGCCCTCGAAGCTGCGATCCCAGATAATCTCGCCCCAGAGGCCGCCGTTGACCGAATGGAAGATGTGTTCGAGGAAGTGACCGTAAACCTTCTCGTCAATCCGGTTGACGACAGTGTCGGGGACCACCGAGAGTTCTACCGCCGACGCGCTCTGCACGCCGAGCACAGAGCCGATGATTAGCGCTACCGCCCCACAGACCACACTTTGTTTCATTATCGTGCCTCCTATTGTTCAGGGACAGTTGGCTTGAGAGTTCTCATTTTCTGGCCCACCGTCTCTCGCCAAGACGCTAAGACGCGAAGAATCCTCCCTACGTGACTGTCAGTCCTCTTTTTTGCGTCTTCGCGCCTCTGCGAGAGGTTTCCTCTTTCAAGTACTCAGCAGGCGGTCGCAGTTGAAAGCAAAGTCTCACTTCCCATTCGGATTCAGTTCCTCAAGCGTCCTCTTCGCTTTTTTGACTCGCCTCTCCTTGTACTGTCGCCTGGCTTCCAACACCTTTTGATATTCTCGACAACTCTTGTTAGAATACAACAGTTCGCACGCCAAGAGCATCACTTTCTTATTCGGAACGATGAGCCGATTGTACGGTTCGGCGGGCAAAACATGGGGTGGTCGAAGCCGATGACCCGCGCGACGTTATTGGCAATTTCGGTGTTAGCGTTTTGCTGCTTGAGCAAGTGGGGGTGCTGTCTCGGGTTCCAGGGTTTGAACCGCTCGGCGCGGCTCGACGCCAGAATGTCCACTTTGTCATTGTTCAGGCAGGTGTTGTTGAGGACGCGGTTGTGGTCGCCCTTGACGATGATGCCCTTTTCCCGGCAGTTCCAGACGACGTTGTGGTGTACGAGGAGGTTGCGGGTCTGGTCGTCGCCGCGAATCCCGTTGCCGCCCCAGTTGAACGCATTGTGGTCGTGCACCCAGTTGTACCGGATAACCGTCCCCGCGAGTTGGAGCCCTCCCGATTGAATCAGCGCTCCCTCGCCTCGAAGACGTAGTCCCGGACCTTAGCCTCCACGTTGTGCCCGGCTGGGCTCTTGCCATTGAGGTCCCACAGATAGAGCCTGCCGGCGCCGCGGTCCAGATACCACTCGGTGGGGATGTCCAGCGCCTCCAGTTTCCCGGACAGGAAGTAATGGTCGAAGCTCGCCCATTTCCTCTTCGATTCCAGCCGGCGAGAGAGGTCGCGGCGGTACGTGAACCGGTCACCGCCCGCTTTGTGAGTGCGGACGACCCGCCGCCACGTCTGCCACGTGCCGACGTTCAACGTCGCGACCGCACCGCTCCAATCAACGCCCGTTTTTGCCAACTCAGGATCAACCATCATGCCGTACTCGCCGCCTCGCACATAGCAGGTGTCTCCCGCCTTCATCATATCAGCCGCTTTCTGAATCGTGCGGAACGGCTGCTCCTGTGACCCGGAATTGCTGTCGGCGCCGTCCACCGCTACGAAATATTCGGCAGCCTCCGAGTGAAAGCTTATCGCAACAAAAATCGCGCTCAAGCCCAACCACTGCTCTGCCCGCTTCACAATCCGCAACATATTTCTCAACGAATATTTCCCAGATATGCTTTGTCGAGCCATGCTTCCCAGCCCTCCAATCGGGTGAGTTTACATTTGAGTGGGTGGATTGCAGAACCTAACGCAGCCGTATTCATAGTCGAAAACGCCGGGATACCGGCCTCTCGATTCCCTCATGCTGCCCTTGTTACGCACAGGCTTCGGCCCGTGCAAAAGCCCATGGTATCGGCCTCTTGATTCGCTGCCTGCGTCCCTGTTAGGCACGGGCTTCAGCCCGTGCTCGGCGTGCGGCCCGGCATGTTTAAGCCGGCTTCAGCCGGGCTTCTCGGCCAGGGGCTTTAGCCATTTCCACCAGACCCTGGCGGTTTTTCGTCCCTCCGGCCGGAAACCTCATCTCCGGCCGCGCTTTCGAGCCGCTTGTGGTTCTTCATGTGCCGGACGATGTGACGGCAGATGTCGTGAGAAACATGCTGCGGCATGGATGAATCCTTTTAGTCGAGAAGCCCGGCTAAAGCCTGCTCCCACAGGAACATATAGCACATCCGATGACCCACCGGCTGAAGCCGGTGGCTAAAAACTGATGTCTTTCATAGCCTTTTCCTTTTTGCAGCACCCGAATGCGTGATCGAACTTACGAACCAGAACACTAAGACGCCAAGCGTCCCGTGCGTCTTATCACTCGGAGTTCTGCAACACGGCAGAAACAAACCAAAGGCAACTTCTCCACCCGTTAGACGTGGCCACACCCCCTCGGATCATCGTAACATCCGGGCGACTTTCTGTTATTATACACCAAGTGCCGAAGCGCTGTCCCAAACCAGCAAAAAGTGGCGGTCACCGGCATTCGACCCACGCGCGGCAGCTTTCGTCATGTCGAAAGGGCTGTCGCTGTACTTCGGCGGCAAGAAAAGGAGGAAGAGAGAGCTTAACGGAAAAAGGATGGGAAATGATGGCTTGACGCCGAGCGCGAAGGAGGTATGCGATGAGAAGACGCGATTTTATAAAGAGTCTCGGACTTGGCGCGGCAGCGATGGCGATGCCGCCCGCCGCATGGGGAAGACCCACTGCGCGAGCCCCGAACGTCATTTTCATTCTCGCCGACGATATGGGTTATGGGGATGTGCTGTGCTACAACCCCGACTCGAAAATCCCCACGCCTCACATGGATAGCCTGGCGAAACAAGGCGTGCGCTTCACCGACGCCCATTCGCCATCAGCCGTCTGCACGCCGACGCGTTACGGTATCATCACCGGGCGTTACTGCTGGCGCACGTGGCTGAAAAGCGGCGTTGTGGGCGGCTACACGAATCCGCTAATCGAGCCCAGCCGCATGACCGTTGCCTCGTTCTTGAAGAAACGCGGCTACACGACGGCATTCATTGGCAAGTGGCATCTGGGCCTGGGCTGGACGAGGCACAACGGCTACGTAGGCTCCTGGAAGGATGCAAAGGCTCATTTCGATGGCTCCTGGCAAGATGGCGACCCCGAGAAGGGCATGAATGTTGATTTCACCAAGCCGATTCACGGCGGACCGACGGACCTCGGCTTTGACTACGCCTATTACACGGCTGCCTGTTCGACCATTGACGGCCCCTTCTGCTATATCGAGAACAACCGCACCGTAGGTATTCCCAATAAACCCATCTTCGTGGACAAAAAGAAGCATCCGGATTATCGCCCGCGCCCGGGCTTAAGCGCCCCCGGATTCGAGCTGGAGAACGTGGACCCCACGTTCACCAAGAAAGCCATCGAGTTCATTCAACGAAGCAAGGAGAAAAACCCCGACCAGCCCTTCTTCCTCTACTTGGCGCTTTCAGCCCCTCACGCGCCGTGGCTGCCGCCGGCATTTGTTCAGGGGAAAAGTCAGGCGGGACCTCGAGGCGACCAGGTCGTCTTAGTTGATTGGTGTGTCGGAGAGACCGTGAAGGCCCTGGAACGCATGCGCCTGACTGACAAGACGCTGATAATCGTCACGAGCGACAACGGGCCGAGAAGGGGCGTGAACGGCCAAAAGTCTGCTGGCAATCTTCGCGGATACAAGTCTCACACCTGGGAGGGCGGTCACCGCGTTCCGTTTATCGCACGCTGGCCGGGGAAGATCAATCCCACCACCACCAACGAGCCGATATGTCTCACAGACCTGATGGCCACTTGCGCAGCGATTCTTGGTGTCGAGCTGCCCGACAATGGCGGCCAGGATAGCTACAACATTCTGCCCGCTCTCCTGGGCGAGAAGCTCGATAAACCGCTCCGCGAAGCGATTGTGTCGCACTCTGTGTTCGGCGTGTTTGCGATCCGGCAGGGACACTGGAAGCTGATCCTCGAAAACCGGGACTCCGGCGGGTGGGTCCGGCCTGGCGGAGGCGGGCCCAAGCCAGGCAGACCTGGGCAGTTGTATAACCTCGATGAAGACCCCGCCGAGCAGAATAATCTGTTCGACAAACATCCCGCCATCGTCAAACGCCTGGCGTCGCTACTCCAAAGATACATGGAACAAGGCTACAGCCGCCCCAGGAGCAAAAAGTGAAGGACCTTTCCCGGGGGGCGCCGCCGCGGCTGCGTCTCCGTGGTACGGAGGTCCGCTCTTTTGTCCCGGGAGCGAACCGTATGTTTAGGAGCGATTTATCATGCCCCTTCAGGGCTTTTGGACTTCATCCTTTGCTATTCCCAAGGCGTTGCGGCAGATTTCTGTTGTGCGAGGCCTGCGTCGTGTGCTAAAAAACGGATGAAGGAAGAAACTCCTATGGGAGGTGAGATGCTGCTCAAGGTCCTTTTGCTATATTCTCCCGACCATTCTGGCCACAAAATGGCCGCTACTGCCCTTGCGGAAGCGTTTGCCATTCGCCATCCCCGCGTAAAGGTAAGGGGGATGAATCTAATCAAGCACACAAACCCTCTCCTGGGGGCGGCAGCGACGAAAACGTACCGAGGATTGATCCGGAATAACCCGTCCGTATGGCGATATTTCTACGATAATCTGGCCTTCAAGGAAAAGACCGAGAAGCTCAGAGATGCGGTTCACCTCAGCAGCTACCTCCGCCTGCGGAAGATTATTGAGGAGTTCGAGCCGGACGCTGTCGTCTGCACGCAGGCGTTTCCGTGCATCATCGTTGACATGTATAAGAGTCTGACGGGTAATAGGGTGCCCCTGGTGGGCGTCGTGACGGATTTCTTCGTTAATCTTTACTGGAAACTGAACGGCGTGGATTTGTTCTGCGTCGCGGCGGAAGAATCTAAAAGCGATTTCCTCCAAATGGGAGGAACATCGGATAAGATAGAAGTGACCGGCATTCCAATACGCCCGCGTTTCGCGCTGGCGGCGGATTCCCAGGAACAGCAGTCGTCTCCCTCACAGAGAGCGGTGTTGCTCATGGGGGGAGTCCGGGGCCTTGGGCCGATGCTCCGGGTGGCAGAGAGGCTTTGCGACCTCAGCGAGCACGTGCAGGTCGTTGCTGTCACCGGGAGGAATAAACGGCTCCAGAAGAAGTTCGACGGCCTTGCACGGAAATATCCTGAGCGACTGGTCATCTTGACGTATGTGGACAACGTCCACGAGCTGATGTCTCGCTCCGAGCTGCTTATCTCAAAAGCGGGTGGCTTAACCACTTCCGAATCGCTTGCGAGAAGGCTACCGATGGTGCTGATGTCGCCGATTCCCGGACAGGAGGTGCGCAACGCGAGACTTCTCGTCGAAAAAGGGGTGGCGGTCCTGGCAAGCAGCGCCGACGAAGCCGCCCGAAAAGCCGCTGATCTCCTTCGAGACGGTGGCAGGTTGAGCCGGATGAAGAGAAGGATGGCGGAGCTAAGCCGCCCCGATTCCTCCTTCCGCATCGTTGATAGGATTCTGGCGATGCTGGGCGGATAAGGATGGCAGGGCAAACCTTTTTGGAGGCGCGGGCACTAACTCGGTTTCATTGTCGCCGACATGCTTGGTGAGACCGCAATGCTCGTACCCTGCCCTCCGGGAATGGATTTCCCCCGGCAATTGTGCGGAAGGAACCTCCGATAGCCCCGGCGAACAGACGGCTGCCTCCCATCTCATCCAAAGCCGGCTCGCTGGACAATTCATGTTCGGCGAAGGAGCTCGTCAGGAGGGGGATGTGGAAGTCTGCGCGCTTATCCCGGTTTACAACGAGGCGCCGTATATCGAGAAGGTCGTCAAAGGGTGTCTAAAGCATCTGATCGCGGCATACGTTGTGGATGACGGCTCCACCGACAACAGCGGGGAGCTCGCCCGGGACGCGGGCGCAATCGTTATGAGGCATCCGATAAACAGGGGGAAGGGAGCCGCTCTCAGAATGGGGTTCGCCCACATTATGAAGGACGAAAGATGGGATGGCATCGTCGTCCTGGATGGGGACGGGCAGCATGACTGGGAGGAGATTCCGAGGTTTATCTCCTATCTTCAGAAGGGAGGGTACGACATCGTTGTGGGCAACAGGATGCGTGATGTTCGCCCTATGCCGTTGTCCCGGAAGGCAACCAACTGTCTGTCATCGCGAATCTTGAGCACTCTGACAGGGCAGAAAATCGAGGACAGTCAATGCGGCTTTCGGTTCGTGAAAACCGAAGTTCTTAAAAAACTTGTTCTGACAACGACAAAATTCGATACCGAATCGGAGATGCTGGTCGAGGCGGCAAGGAAAGGGTTCAGGGTCGGGAACCTGCCGATTCCGACGATTTACGGAGCGGAGAAAAGTTATTTTCGTCCCTTGCTGGATACACTTCGCTTCCTGCGAGTGGCGGCGAAATATGTCTTTCGACCAAGGGCAACGCCGCGGAAGGCTGACCCGGAGAGAAAAGAGAGATGCTGACGCCGGGTGAGAGAGAAGACAATTTCGCCCACAGAAGACAGGCCATGGTGCGAAAGCAGCTCGAGGGCAAGGGAATCAAGGACCCCCGAGTTTTAGACGCGATGCGGAGGGTGCCCAGAGAGAAATTCGTTCTGCCGAGTGACCGGAGGGAAGCTCATGCGGACACTCCTTTGCCCATCAACTTCGGGCAGACAATTTCCCAGCCGTATATGGTGGCGCTGATGACGGAATGTCTGCAACTGGAAGGAGCGGAAAAAGTGCTTGAAATCGGCACGGGTTCCGGGTATCAAACAGCGATATTGTGTCTCCTTTGCGAGATGGTTTACTCGGTTGAAAAGCATCCTGAGCTTCATGCGAAGGCGAGCGCGGTGCTGAGGGAACTGGGACTGGAAAATCTTCGTCTTAAGGAGGGTGACGGGACAAAAGGCTGGCCTGAGAACGCCCCCTATGACGGCATCATCGTAACCGCGGGGGCGCCGGAGATTCCGCAGCCTCTCATCGAGCAGTTGACAGTCGGGGGCCGGCTGGTGATACCCGTGGGCGACGCGTGCACGCAAGTTCTGAAAGAACTGGTAAAAACGAAAAGCGGGTACGACGTGAAGGACGTGTGCGGATGCAGGTTTGTTCCCCTGGTGGGCGAGTACGGGTGGAAGGAGTCAGGATAGTCGGAGGAGAAAAAGTTTGCCTGCCGAAAAGGACGGCGAAGCGCGACAGGACTGGCGGCAACTGGTTTTGGCGGGAGCGGATGATGAGCCGTGAGCGGAAAGGAAATGTATGGCAATTCTCGAAAACGTGGCAAGCTGGATAAAGGGCTTTCTCTCTCCGGAATACTTTCATTACTGGCTGATTGTTTTGTCCGCCACGGCGATTGTAGAGTCCTCGATTTTCCCGACACAGCTCCTGTTCCTGATGCCGCCGGACGTGCCGCTGGTGATTTTCGCCGTCCTCAAACCGGAGTCGGCGCTTCTTTTCGGGTTGGTGTGCACGGTTGGCTCGGTCATTGGAGGGGCATTCGGTTTCTTTCTGGGGAGACGAGGCGGGCGGCCGATCCTCCTCAAGTTTTTCGGCGAGGATAAGATTGCCGCCGTTGATAAGCTCTATGCAAAGTACGGCGTCGCGGCGGTGGGGATAGCTGGCTTCACGCCTCTGCCCTACATTGCCTTCACATGGTCGGCGGGCGCTTTTAGGCTCGACTTTCGCCCCTTCATTTTGATATCATTATTAAGTCGAGGAACCAGATTCTTTGCAGAGGCGGTTTTCTGTAGGCTCTGGGGCGAGAAGTTTAGGAGCTTTTTTCAGCAATATTTCAACTGGGCGACCGTTGGCGTCGCAGCCGTGGTCGTGCTGCTGGCTCTGCTCGTTCGGCGAGTCATAAGCAGGAGGCGAAGAGCCAGGATGAAGGCTTAGCGAGCATGCCGGCGGAGTCAAGGGCGTCTGGTGGAATTGACCCGGGTCGCCAGCGAAATGCTCGGGGCCCCAGCGGGGCGAAAGGTGTTCGCAGGCGATTCTGATATTATATCGGGGTGTAGCTCAGTGGTTTAGAGCACTGCCTTCGGGAGGCAGGGGTCGCTGGTTCAAATCCAGTCACCCCGATTTTTGCACTGTGATACGGTGCCGTGGCTCGGCAGTGGGCTATAGAGGATGAGACGTCTTCACGTATTCTTCTCGGGGTACGTTCAAGGTGTGGGGTTTCGCTTCACGGCCCGGAGGGTTGCCCAATCGCTCGACTTGGTCGGCTGGGTGAAAAACTGTTACGACGGGCGGGTGGAGCTCGTCGCTGAAGGCGAGCAAGAATTTCTCAAACAGATTCTGAATCAGCTCAACAGAGCCTTCGAACGTTACGTTAAGAGTTCGGAGGTGACCTGGTCGGAGGCGACCGGGGAGTTCACTTGCTTTTCCATAAGATTCTGAGATGAAGAACATCTGGCATTTGTCCATCGTCTCCTACAAAGACTCCATTCGCAAGCGGATACTGTGGGTCTTCCTCATCTTCTCTTTCGTGTTGATCTTCACTTCCGTGGCTCTGAAGGTGATTTCCCTGGACAGGGCGAGCGTTTTCGACCGGACGGCTGGTCTCGCTACGGCCGACCCCTCGGCTACGGAAGAGAAGATGACCAAGGACATGGGTGTTGCCAGCATTGCCATTTTCGCCGTCCTCATCGTTCTGTTCACCGCCGCCAGCCAGATTCCCGAAGAGGTCGAGGGGCGGACTCTGTACACTCTCCTGACCTTTCCCTTGAAACGGCGGCACTACATTCTGGGAAAGTTCCTCGGGCAGGTGCTGGTGATACTGACGATTGTGCCGGTGATGACCGTTATCCTTTACGCCGCTCTTTTTGTCAGGTACAAATCATTTGACCCCGTGATGCTGAAGGGGATTTATGCCCTGATCGTTCAGCTATCGGTGCTGGCATCGGTTTGCGTGATGCTTTCGACGTTCGCACCGGTCAACTTCAATATTATCTTCTGTTTCGTTCTTTTTCTGGCGGGACACACCACCGGATACATCAAGACCCTCGCGGAGGGGGCGAGCTTTCTGCCGGCGAAATGGGGGCTAATCGCTGCTTACACGGCAATCCCGAACTTCGAGTACTTCAACCTCTCCAACGAACTGGCATTGAAGGCTGACGTTTCGTACGCGTACCTGCTCTCGATAACGCTTTACGGGCTGATATACGCGACGAGCATGTTGACGATCGGGGTGGCGGCTTTTAAGGACAGGCAGGTTTAGTTAAGGTTATACGCAATGGCCCCCAATAGGAGAAGTAGGAAGGAGATGAAAAAGATAAGAATTGCTCTTGGTTCAAACGATGGCGAGAACGTTTGGGTAGGTCATATGGGTATGGCAAAAGACTTTTATGTATATGATGTTTCTCGCGATCGAAACTTGAGTTTTGTAGAGAAGAGAAAGAATACATCGCCGAATGAAGAAGGAAAACATGGGGTTCGTGAAAAGATGAAAGCAGTCATGGACATACTTAAAGATGCGGATGTTATTATAGGTAAGACAATAAGCCCTAACTTCGTACGAATAGCGGTTAACACAAAACTTCAACCTGTCGTAATAAGGATTGATAAGATTTCCGAAATTATGAAAGCAGTTGTAAAATGCTTTAGTGAAATTTGCAGCGTGGTTGAAGAAAGGCAAAAGGGTAACAGATCCAAAGAGATACCTGAATTAGGCAAAAAGGATTTAGAAAAAATTGATTAGAAATAATACAGCATAAAAGGTTGGTGCCTTCTGGCATTGACCCAAGTTTTTGTGACGCAAAAACTTCTTTTATGCTGGAGACCAACAATGGTGGCCCGGGGCATCACCCGGGAGCAACAACGAAGCTAAGAGGTCAGCGAAGCCAACATGAACAGGAACGTCGTGGTAAGAACGATAGACCTCACCAAGGTCTATAGGACCTTCTGGGGCAGGACGTACGTGCGTGCCCTGAACAAGGTCAACATGGAAGTTTACGAAGGAGAAGTTTTTGCCCTGCTCGGGCCGAACGGCTCGGGGAAAACCACTACCATGAAGCTCCTTCTGGGAATCATGTTTCCGACGGAGGGGCGGGTGGAGGTTTTAGGCAAGTCCCCTCGAAACGTCGAGATCAAAAACGATCTCGGCTTCATGCCGGAGGAATCGTACCTCTATCGCTTCCTGAACGCCAACGAGACCTTGAACTTTTACGGGAGTTTGATGGGCCTGGACGGAAAAACGAGGAAGAAGAGGATTGACGAAGTGCTGGAGACGGTGGGGCTGACCGAGGCCCGGAAGAGGCGGACGAGAGAGTACTCCAAAGGGATGTCGCGACGAATAGGAATGGCCCAGGTTCTCCTGAAGGATCCAAAGCTTGTGATACTTGACGAGCCGACAATCGGGCTCGACCCTATGGGTGCGAGGGAGATGAAAGACGTCATATTGGGGCTGAAGGAAAGAGGGAAAACTGTCATCATGTCGTCGCACCTTCTCTCCGAGGTGCAGGACATCTCCGACCGCATAGCCATCCTCCACCGAGGGGACCTGATTAAGACGGATTACGTGGGGAACCTTCTGACCATAGAGGACACCTGGCAGATCATCGCCAGGAACCTGAACGAAGGAACGCGGGGAAAGGTTCGGGACGTGATTCGGGAAGGCGGTGGGGAGCTGCAAGCGATTGGCCATGCGAGGGAGTCCCTGGAATCGCTCTTCCTGAAAACCATCAGAAAAGAGGAAGAAGTCGAAAAGTGATCGCTTTTCTGACACCCCTGAAAACCTATTGGCCGGAGATTCAGATCGGGTTGGGAGTGGTTTGTCTAACGTTGCTTGTGGCGGGGGGCTCGTTGAGGACTGTCCGAGCGATCGCCTTCAACACCATCAGAGAAGAACTGCGTAAAAAAATACTGTTCTTTCTCGTTCTTTTCGGCATCGTGCTCATAGTGGCTTCGGGCGCCATATCGAGAGTGCAGCCCGGAAGGGAAGGGGAAGCCGTAGCCCAGGTGGGGCTGTTTGTCGTCGGGCTATTCGGAATGCTGGTGGCGGTTTTTTCAGCGACCACTGCTCTCTTTTCGGAAATCAGAAGTCGCACAATCTTTCTTCTCTTTTCGCATCCCGTCTGGAGCTTTCACATTATTCTGGGGAAGTTTCTTGGAGTAGTGGGCGTCGTTTTTGTTTCGGTGGCGCTGATGGGGACGGGATTGGTGGTCTATTTCACCCTGACGCCGTGGTGGACGCTGACGGGGAGAGTCGCGCTGGCGGTCGTGCTCTTATTCTTCCAGCTCGTCATGTTGACAGCGATGTGCGTGCTTGGCTCAACCTTCTTGTCCCGAATAACGAACATTCTCCTTTCGCTGGTTCTCTTTTTCATCGGCAGCGGGTATCTGTTTTTCAAAGATGTGACGGCGATGATGAAGGTCACTTTGATGAAGTACTACGTTCTCGCCTTCCTCTACATCCTGCCCAACTTTCAGAAGTTCGTAGTGCCGGCGAAAGCGTTCTCAGGCGAATCTTCGCTCGGGGCCATTCGCGTTCTTTCCGCTGTGGGCGATTCTCTTTTTCGGGCAGCCGCAATGGTAGCTTTGGGAATACTCTTTTTCCGTGTGAAGGAAGTGGGAACCGAGAGATGGGAGTGAGCTGAAAAGTGCTCGACAGGAAGCTTGTACATTACCTCGTCGCGGTCATCCTGTTGGCGAGCCTCGTCCCTCTTCAGACAAATATTGAGCAGAGGAGGGTCGAGGAGAAGCTCGTCGTACAGCGCCAAGGGAGTGTTCGCCCCGGGGAGACGGCCATCGGACTTCTTCTGGCGGGCTTCCGGGGACTGGCTGCCAACATGCTGTGGTTCCGGGCGACAGTTCTTTTCGAGCAGCAGCGAGTCACCGAAGAGATCCCCCTTTTCCAGGCCATTTCCTACCTCCAACCGCGCTTTCGCGCGACGTGGTCCTTCGGGGGCTGGCACATGGCCTACAATGTTTCCGCGTCCTTCTACGACCGGAAGGACCTCACGGACGAGCAGGTGGATGACCGCCGATACCAGTGCTTCGAAATCGCTGAGCAGTTCCTCAGAAAAGGGATCAAGTACAACTACTATCACTACGACCTCCATTGGGACCTCGGATTCTCCATCCTCTATTACAAGATATATAGGCTCAACAAGGAGAAGGGATGGCCGGGAGGGAACGAAGCTTTGCGGGCGGCATTGAAGGAAATGAGAATCGCCTCGCTGTTTCAGCCCCCTCTGGCCCAGCATCCCGCGTACGTGGGCAGAATCATCGCCATCATCATGAAAGAGGGCGATATGCTGGATGAAGCGTATAAGCAATGGTACAGGCTGAAGACCTGGCCCCACGAACAGGAGAACTTGAGGATCGTCGCAAAGCACATGAAGCGGGTCGTCGAGACGATAAAGATAAGCGACGCCAAGGCTTATGCGCTCGCCCTCGAAAAGGACGAGAAGCTGCAAGACGCCTATAAAACCTGGTACAACCTGCTGACCGGAGCCAAACAGAAGAAGGTGGAGCTTGCCGAGGATAAGTTCTCAGACCCGAGAGACATAAAGAAAACGGATAAGGACGTGGAGTCCTTTACGGAAAACGTCGCTCGCCTCGGGGAGGCGTTGAAGAAGCAGCGAGTGGATGTCGAGCCGCTTCAAAAGGCTGCCCCCGAAGAGAAAACGCCGCCGGCTCTGCGGAAGCGAATTGACGAGCATTTCAACTCCTTGGAAAAGGAGGCCACGAAAGAGCAGGCAGCCGACAAAGCAGAAACCATGAAAATGTACCGAGAACTGACTAAAGCCGCGCCGGGGCTTGACTGGTGGTGGGTGATGCGATTCGTCCTGCTGTTGGTGCTGGCGGCGGGGCGCCTGATTTTTGGGAAGGAAACGTATGCGAGTTGACCCGATACCGGCGAAATACGCGATTTTTGGGGATGTGCATGGAAATCTGGAGGCACTGAACGCTGTCCTTGAGTCCATGAAGGAGGAGGGAGTCACCCACTACGCCTGCGTCGGCGATACCGTCGGGTACGGGGGCAACCCCGTGGAGTGTGTGGAGAAGATTCGAGCGCTGGGCTGCAAAGTCGTCCTCGGCAATCACGACGCAGGTGTGGTTGGCAAGACCGATATTCGCTTTTTCAACAGCGCCGCCAGGGAGGCTGTGGAGTGGTCAAAAGAAACGCTCAACGGCACTTCGACGAGTTTCCTCTCAGCTCTCCCGTACGTCGCCAGGGAGGAATGTTTCACGCTCGTACATGCCAGCCTCGGCCACCCGGAGCAGTGGACGTACATCTTCAGCTCTTTCGAGGCGGAATCGTTCTTCCCCTATCAGGAAGATGCAGTGTGCTTTGTGGGGCACACGCACATCCCATGCTGCTTCTCCACGAACCCCTCGCGCCCTTTGAGCCGGGCGAGGAGCATTCGCTTGAAGCCCGCGACGAAATATATCATCAATGTCGGCAGCGTTGGGCAGCCGAGGGATAACAACCCTATGGCGTCCTATGTGGTGTACGATTTGATGGAGAATCTAATAAAGTTCGTTCGCGTGCCGTACGACGTAGCCACGGCGCAGAAGAAAATCATCGCCGCCGGCCTGCCTCACGTCCTCGCCATGAGACTGGAGTGGGGGAAGTGATACCACGTGGGCGCAGCCGCTTTGTGGCGTGTTGGAGGTGGCTTGCAGTCCTGGCCTGGGCTGGATTTATCTGGTGGCTCACCTCGCTCCCTCCTGAAAAGGTACCGGAGCTCGGCTTCACTCACTGGGAAGACAAGCTGGTCCATGCCGCCCTGTTCTGCGTGTGGGGACTCCTCGTCTGCTGGGCCGCCCCGCGCGGGGCCGGGTCGCTCCACGGTCTCTCAAGGATCGCGGTTGCATTGCTATCTGTCCTTGCGGCGGCAGCCTATGGGGTTTTGACGGAGCTGCATCAGGCCGGCATAGGGCGCAACGCAGATATGCTCGACGTCCTCGCGGACGTGGCAGGAGCGGCGGTGGCTCCCTATCTCTACTTCTCTTCAAAACTGAAAAACCTGCTGAAAAGAATCACACCGAAGCGAGGAGGTTGTATGCGGCATCTCGGCAGCCAAGCTCGTTCCTCTCCATCGAAGCCGGACGCTGAACGTTCCCTCAAGCCTCCGGAGCAACCTAAGCCTTCTGGTTCATAAGTTCCACCACGCATTTGGGTGCTGCATATTGGAGGCAGCCACACACTCTTCGCAGCTTGGATGAACGACACCCATGAGCGCAAAAGAAGAAATCGCCGCGAGAATTGAGGCTCTTCGGAGAGAGCTTCGCCACCACAACAGGATGTACTACATAGAGAACAGCCCGGAGGTCTCCGACGCCGAATACGACGCGATGATGAGGCGACTGCTCGAACTGGAAAAGGCCCATCCGGAGCTTATCACGCCGGACTCGCCTTCGCGGCGGGTGGGGGGCGAGCCGCTGGAGGCCTTTGCGAGTGTGGAACATGCGGTCCCCATGCTGAGTCTCGACAACACCTATTCGAAGAAAGAGGTTCTCGCCTTCGACACGCGGATAAAAAGGGCCCTGGGCTTTGGGGGTGAGGGTTCAGGGTATGGTGCCGGGGCTCCAAGCCCAACCCCCAAGCCCGATACCCTAAGCCCCATACCCGAACAAGAGATGAAGTACGTGGTCGAGCCAAAAGTTGACGGGGTAGCCGTTTCCCTGCGGTACGAGAACAACGTTTTCGTCCAGGGGGCAACCAGGGGGAACGGTTTGGTGGGGGACGACATTACCGCTAACCTCCGGACGATAAGAACCGTCCCCCTCAGACTGGAGGGGAACACGATTCCGGTGCTCGAGGTGCGTGGAGAAGTGTACATGCCCAGGCACGCCTTTCAGAAACTCAACGAGGAAAAAGAAGCTGTCGGAGAGGAGCCTTTCGCGAATCCACGCAACGCGGCGGCTGGCTCCCTGAAACTGCTCGACCCCCGGACAAGCGCAAAGAGGAAATTGGACATCGTCGTGCATAGCCTCGGACAGATGGAGGGCGTCTCCTTTAACACGCACTTTGAATTCCTGGAGAAGCTCAAGAAGCGAGGGTTGAAGGCGAACCAGGGATACAAGCTCTGCAAGGGCATCGAAGATGTGATGAGATACTGTGACGCGTGGGAGGAGAAGCGAGATACGCTCCCCTACGAGATAGATGGGATGGTTATCAAAGTCAACCGCCTTGAACTGCACGATGTTCTGGGTGCGACGAGTAAAAGCCCTCGGTGGGCATTCGCCTACAAGTTCAAAGCCCGCCAGGCGTCAACCGTTCTAAAGGACATTGTGGTGCAGGTGGGTAGAACCGGTGTGCTGACGCCGGTAGCCCTCCTCGAGCCCTTGCGGCTGGGCGGGACGGTCATCAGCCGGGCGACTCTCCACAACGCCGACGAGATTAAAAGAAAGGACATTCGCATCGGCGACACTGTGCTGGTCGAGAAGGGCGGGGAAGTCATCCCCAAGGTCGTCAAGGTCGTACTCACCAAGCGCACCGGAAAAGAAAAAGTCTTCGCCATGCCCGACCGCTGCCCGGTGTGCTCATCGGAAGTCGTGAAAGTGGAAGGGGAAGTCGCCGTTCGCTGCGGGAACATAGCCTGCCCCTCGCAGTTGAAAAACCGCCTGAAGCACTTTGCTTCCAGAGGAGCGATGGATATCGAAGGGCTGGGCGAAGTTCTCATCGAGCAACTCCTGCAAGACGGCCTGGTCAAGGACGTGGGAGACGTTTACAACCTCGACGAAGACACGGTTGCCCGCCTGGAGCGCATGGCACAAAAGAGTGCGCAGAACCTCATGCAAGCAATAGAAAAAAGCAAAAAGAGGAATTTCAGTCGGGTCATCTTCGGCGTCGGCATGTCCTATGTCGGCTCGAAAGCCGCAGACCTTCTCTCTGAGCACTTCCGCACAATGGAGGACCTTTCCCTCGCTTCAACCGAAGAGCTGGAGACAATACCGGAGATCGGCCCGGGAACCGCCGAGAGCATTGTCCGCTTCTTCAAGAAGGAGGAGAACGACCGGGTAATCGAGAAGCTGAGAGCCGCCGGTGTGAACATGGCTTCCGCGGCGACACCCGGCCCCGGACCCCCGACCCCGGACCCCCGATTCCAGGCGAAGACCTTCGTCCTCACCGGGGCCCTTAAGACAATGACCCGCCATCAGGCAGAAGAGGAGATCAAACGCCGGGGCGGAGAGGTATCAAGCAGTGTCAGCCCGAAGACGGATTATGTCGTCGTCGGCGAAAACCCCGGCTCCAAGTACGACCGAGCGCTGTCGCTGAAGGTCAAGACCCTTCCGGAGCAGGAATTCCTCAAGATCCTCCGATAAGTTCCCTATCCCCATGTGCGACACACCTGTCAAGAGCGAAATGCTGTTGCCTGCAATGCCTCAGTTACCGGCGGCTGAGGCTGGAACCGCAGAGCACGCAGAGGGACGTGGCATGGGCATCTTGCCCATGAGTGTTCACGGGTCCCCGCCCCGGCCGGCTATCCGCCCGAGACGGAGGGATTACTCCTGACACCTCAAAGGTCTTGACACGGGGACTTAGTTGCGGCAGTCTCAGGGCGTGCAAGTGATTGACAAGGAACCGGAGGTTTACCGGCTCCTGGAAGGATTGGCTGCTCCTTTGCGGTAGCTTTGAGCCAACGGTTTTCTCGTCGCGATTGCGTGGCGAAACGAGTTCCCACGACGCGGGCAGTGCCCGTGCCAAACCTTCCTATTAAGACCTCGCCACCCTTTGCTGACTGTACAGGGGCACAGTGAAAAGAAAGCAATGGTGCCTGATGCCTCTCGACGCCGACAGACAGTCCACAAAAGCAAATGCACTGGAATTCGCCTATGCTCAAATCTTTGGCAAGAAAGGAGAAGGTCTGATGAATCGCAGGAAGGTTTTGACGGTCGCTCTACTGGTTACCCTGGCGTCCATTTCATTTTCTTCCCTCTGTCAGGACAAGCTGCTCATTATCGCTCCCGATGAATTCATTGACGAACTTCAACCTCTGCGAGGCTTCAAAGAATGTAGCGGGAGACCGACGAAGCTGGTGAGTTTAACCGAGGTTTACAACAACTCTCT
Source organism: uncultured Verrucomicrobiota bacterium (assembly GCA_964640185.1). Taxonomy (GTDB): domain Bacteria; phylum Auribacterota; class JABMQX01; order JABMQX01; family JABMQX01; genus CAZXGF01. Next base: position 24,451 of record CAZXGF010000014.1, read on the forward strand.
CTTCAACGGAGTGGACGAGCCGGAGGAGATCAAAAAGTGCATCGCCCATTACGAGAAAACCGCAGGCGTGAAATCCGTCCTTCTGGTGGGCGATGTGGACAAGTTCCCCGTCAGGTGGCGATGGTGGGGAAGGTGGTTGCCGGAAGACCCGTACTTCCAGGGCGCATGGTCAGTGGTAAGCAACGCCTACGAGCAGTCCAACGAGCAAGATAAAAAGCCGTTTTGCTCCTGGGTGGACGTGGGTCCGCACAGTGAATACACAATCGAGGTGGATTGCACACCGCTGTCCGGCCACGCCACGTTGAGGGAGTTCCGGGTCTTCTTCGCCAATGCAGACATAGCGGGGGCTCGTCTCCGCGTGGATTTTCTGCCTTCGCAGGCGCGACTGGTCCTCTGTGAGAAAAACCTCTATGCGGCTCACAGTTTTCCATTGAACCAGACCTATCACGTGAAAATCGAGGTGGGTTCGAACAACGTCAAGGTCTGGGTGGGAAACACGAAACTCCACGACACGACTTTGAGCGCTTACAGCGTCGAAGGGCGGGGACTCATCGGTCTTGGCACGTATATGTGCCGCTGCAGGTTCGACAACTTCAAAGTCACCTCAAAGACCAGTGCAGTCCTGTGCAATGATGATTTCGGGGACGGAAAGGCCGATGACTTTACTCCCGCCCCCACAATGGAGGAGCGGGGATGGGCCGCCAGCGACCTGTACTACGCGGACCTCTACAAGGAGGGAACGAAGACGTTCGATGACTGGAATGGCAACAAGAGTGCCAACGGCCACCACGAGCAACTGTACGGCGAGATCGAATGGGATGCTTCCGTCGCAGAATACTGTGTGGGATGCACCCTAAACAACGACAAGATTGATTTCCTGCCCGATGTGGGGGTGGGAAGGATCCCGGCGTCAACGAAGGAGGAGGTTGCCCGTTACGTGGACAAGGCGATTCGGTACGAACTGGATACCCGCCCCAACGGTCCCTGGTTCAAGAAAGCCGTGAATTATCAGGGCACGGTCGGGAATGCGTATACGATTGAGCAGGTGGATGCCGCTTTGAAGGCCAAAGGGTTTTCGGTCGTCAACCGGTGGTGGATGGGCGACTTGGCGAACTACAGTCCCGGTGACCGGCCCGAGGAGGTCATCAAGGGCTTCAATGGCGGCGCCGGATTCATCAATTATATAGGGGGACATGGCAGCAGCGACTGCTGGAGCTGCATAGGATTCTGTGGCGGCGGCACCGCACCGACAGAGATAACGAACTCGGGCATGCTTCCGATCGTGTTTTCCCCCGCCTGCTTCACTGGAAGGTTCACCTATACGCCTCCTGCGGAGCCATACAGGGACGTGTACGGGAATTCGCACCAGGGAACAGCCAAGTGCCAGCGATTTCCTGGACCCCCCAATGCCGCGCAATACGCGCCGCCCAGCCCTATCCAGAGCGGTTTCGACGCCGGTTGCCTGGCAGAAGACCTTCTGTTCAAGTTCGGCAACCCGGCTGGCTCCGCGGGGGCCGTCGCGTATCTTGGAGCACGTTCAGCGGGGAGATACGGTCATGAACTGGCCGAGTTGTTCTATAAGGGCTACTCCGATTCGGCAAACCCGAGAAATACGCTGGGGAAACTGTGGTCGTATATGATCCGGGAATATTACAAAAAGAGGAGCCTCAAGAAGTACGAAACCACAAGCTATTTGGTCAATCAGTCGGGGACATGGGAGCACGGGCATTACTTCGATGAACCGCAGAAGATCATCGTGTTTGGCGACCCTTCCCTGGTTATAGGAGGAGTGTCCGTCCCACCGGACGTGTTCGACGACCAGTTGCCCACAGGCGAACCTCGCAACGATACGTTCGCCGACCGGGCTATCATTCCGCTGGTAATCGAAGCCCGGCCTGCAAGCAGAAAGCTGCCGAGGGTGTCGCTCACTTTCGACGTCAAAGACGACGCCGATTTCTTCGAGATCCAGCTCGAGGCCGAACCACCGGGCATGGCGGACTGCTTGGAGCCGGGAGATCCGGGGTACGAGGATCCAAACCTGGTCCAGGGCTACCTGACGATTTACGCCAATTCCTGCATCCCTTCCGGCCCCGTGAAGGTATCCAAGGATCTCCAGAAATTCGACCTGAAACTCTACAATGTCCGTGGGCAGGAATATTATGATCCAGAGAACGTCACAAAAACGGGGTACAGCCTCACCCTCCAGTGCCCCCATCAGGTTTTCCCCGACGGCAAGATTCGTTTCTCCGTCCAGGGTAAGAGCGCCCTCCGCAATTTCTACAAAGTGACGTTGCTGTACCGGCGAAGTGTCCATCCGATTGACGTGCCAAGCTGGGTGTTTGATCCGTTGCCCTACCCGCCGCTATTTCGGTTTCCGTTGCCTTGGCCGCCCTGGAGGCAGGCGGTCCGATGGATCTATCCGTCGAACCCGGAGGTCATCAACAGCTTCTTCGAGAACCCGGAGCCGGGCCCGTTGCCGCGCGAGTACGGCATATTCGGATGGCATGAGGAGGGCGACCTGAATCTGTACCTTTTCACGGAAGGGGGCGATCACCTGGAGATGACATTGTACGACCTTGACGGCCAGATAATCGCCACAACGGTTGCCGAAGGCGATAGCCCTCTCGGTGAGCGAGCACCAGGGGATTCTTACGGACACATCCATGTGCCGGACCTTCCTCCAGGAACATATGTTCTGGGCTTCGGCCCCGGGGATTTCGCAACCGAGTACTACTGGACCACTTCTCTCGCTCCTGCAGTCAGGGAAATCTTCCTGAACCGGGAAAAGCATTTCGAGATGGTCTGGGACAGCCTTGCAGAACAGATGTACACGATCTACTCGTGCCCCGACCTCCAGACAGGATGGTGGAACGAGGAAGCCTCGGTCTGGGCCGAAGGCCCACTCATGTCGTGGGCCGACGCGAACGTCAGAGGGATTCGTAAGTTTTACAGGGTCGGCGTCAGCATGGAACCCGGGATGTTCCTCGGCGCCTGGGTCAACGAGTCTTCCGAGACAAACAACATTACGCACCTTGAGATTCGAGAGGAAGAGGACGAGCTCTTCGTCCATGTGTGGGGGAAATGCCACCCGGAGGATTGCGATTGGGGGGAACAAGGAACCGCTGTCGCTGACGCTTACGACGGCACCCTCACTATCGTATGGGATCACGGCTTTGCGATTGAAGAGCAAGAGTTGTCCATGATCCGTGAGGGCTACCTCAAGCTGGTCGGCCACAAACAGTATTTCGATGAAAGACCAGAGGTGTTCTACACGGACTTCTTTGAGAGACCGTGAACGGTTTGCTTCATGGATATGAAATGCCGTACACCTGTCTCAGCATGGACGGAATGAGCACCGCCGCGTCGGACGTTCCGGCGCCCTGTCGCGCCGTCGAGATTGGCGGGGCGGGGTCGCCGAGCGCTGGATGGCGTCGCGGCACGTTCCGTGTAGCGTGGACGACTTCGGCTCCGAGGCCTGCTCGACACGGGGTCGAGACTCTCCCACTTCATTTCTGTGGGCAGTGAGCCGGAGAGCAAAGAAGGAATGAGAAGAACCGATTGACTCTTGAGAGGACGGCAGCTATGAGAAGAACATGGACAGCAATTGTATGTCTCCTGATTGTATCCTTGAGTGGCCTGGCTACGGCCTGGGAAATGTGGTATGTGGACATTTCTGTGCCGACGCCCGGTGATGGAACCTCCTGGGCGAAGGCGTTCAATCGCATCCAGCACGGAATTGATGCGGCGAAAAACGGCGACGTTGTCATGGCGGCACAGGGGGAATACCATGAGAACATCCGCTTCAAGGGGAAAAACATCAGTCTCACGGGGATGGATCGGCCCAACACCGTCATTTCCGGTGATTCGGTTGGTCCCGCAGTAACGTTTCTGGGGATGGAGGACAACACATGCTCGCTTTCCGAATTCACCATTCGGTCGGGACGCGCCCCTAACGGCGGAGGAATCCTGGGCAACGGCTGCCGGGCGAGGATACAGAATAACGACATCACTTCAAACGTTGCGGAAGAGTGCGGCGGGGGTCTGTACGGCTGCCACGGTCTAATCCAGGGCAACACAATCATGAGCAATCAGGCGAAATTGAATGGCGGCGGCTTGTACCATTGTGACGGGATGATCTATAACAACACCATCCTCTGGAACATAGCGGAAGGTTACAGAGACAAATACGTCGTGCCTCCTCACGGTCGTGGAGGCGGGCTGTGCGCCTGCCACGGCACCATTCAAGGCAATACAATTAGAGTCAATGAAGCCCTTTTCGGGGGCGGGCTCTGCGAATGCTGCGCGACCATTCAATACAATACCATCGTGTCGAATCAGGCGGTTATGGTTACCATTCCGAGTCATGGGGCTTTTGGAGGTGGAGGTGGGGGACTCTGCTCGTGCGGGGCCATTATTCGGTACAACACGATTCAGGCCAACACCGGGGAGTTCAACGGAGGTGGTCTGGCTGATTGTAACGGTATCATTCAGGAGAACACAATCAGCGGTAATGTAGCCGACATCCAGGGCGGCGGCCTGGCCGCTTGCGATGGTCTGATTCAAGATAATATCATTGAGGGGAACTTCGCGGACTTCTGCGGAGGTTTGATTGCCTGTATGGGCAAAATCCTGAACAATTTCATCTTCGATAACTACTCCGATACCGGTGCCGGGGGCCTCGGTTTTTGCGATGCCTTGATCCGCGGCAACCTGATCCTGGGAAACACGGCGAGCGGGGGCCAGGGCGGTGGTCTGTTCCGCTGTCACGAGCACATCTCGTGCAACACTATTGTGGGAAACTGGGCGGATGAGGGCGGTGGAATCTACTGGTGCGAGGGCACAGTCCGCAACAACATCGTTTGGGGCAACGACGCTAACGTCGGTCGTCAGATTCACTACCAAACGAATCCGACGTATTGCTGCATCGAGGGCTGGACCGCAGGGGGTGAAGGGAACATCATCAGCGGCCCGGTATTCGTTGACCCCGATGGCCCGGATAGTGATCCCAGCACGTTCGAAGACAACGACTACAGGCTCGGGTCGCGGTCACCGTGCATAGACAAGGGATACAATGAACCGTGGATGATGTGGGCTGCAAGGGACTTGGATGGCAACAATCGCGTTTTCAAAGGAAGCTTCTCCTCCACTGTGGACATGGGCGCTTACGAGTTCGGCTCTCGCGTGTTCCAGATCGTTGATGTGAAAAGAACTACTCGCGGGGTCATAGAATTGACGTGGGATAGCAATTCGGGCGAGAGCTACGCTGTCTGGTCTCGCTTCTCTCTCCCAAGCGGCGGGGTCGTTGGTTTCTGGATAAAGGAGGCAACAGTTTCGTCCCAAGGTTCGAGCACACAATGGTCCGATACCTCCGCCAGCGGCGAAAGCAAGTTCTACCGGGTTGAGTTGCAGTAGCTTGGTGAGGCGTCTGCTTACGGCGGGCAAGTACGCTCCTGCCAACGCTGATCTGAACAAGGGAACCGTATGGGCGGTTGACCAACTTCGGTCCAACAAATGAGTCCAGACCGAGTGCTTTTGGATTCCCTCTTCCCTGCGCGACCGAAGCGGCAAAGGAGGGCATAAGGGCTTCAGTAACAACGAAGGAGGGCTGTCTTATGTTGAATCGCAATCTGCTAATGAATGCTGTCTTGGTCAGCTTTCTGGCGGCCGCGGCCCCGGCGACTGCTTGGGGGGACTCGAGCACCCTCGTGAGGCCGGGCCAATCGAGGTTTTACCGCGTGCGCTCCAATGGAGAGCCGCCCGACAGCGCGAACATACTCTCCATCGAAATTGCCGGTGACATGATTTCCTTGACATGGGAACCCTTCGGCACAAGCGTCTATCGCGTGCAATACACTGACGACCTTACTTCCGAAAATTGGTCCGACGTGCCCGGCACTACTTGGCCAATAGCGGAGGAACAGTGGAGCGGCGACGATATATCACCCCCGATCTACTACGTCTCGACTGTCGGAAATGACAGCAATCCCGGCACGATAGATCAGCCCTGGCGCACCATTCAGCACGCCGCGGAAATGGTGGCCGCCGGCGATACGGTCTACATCAGGGGGGGAACGTACAACGAACAAGTGCTGATGGAAACCAGCGGAAGCGCTGCCGAAGGGTACATTACGTTCGCTGCTTATCCCGGGGAAACGCCGGTGATCGACGGAACCGGCGAGATCGGGAACAACGGTGTACTGATCCCTGTCGGCTACATCAGGCTGCTTGGCCTGGAGATTCAGAACTGGCCGGACTGCGGCCTTTGGATGGAAGGCGCCTACCACTTCGAGATCGCCGACTGCAAAGTCCACGACGTCTCGTGCGGGATTGGAGTCGCATACGGCGCCCATGATTTCGTGCTGAACCGGGTGGAGATGTACAGGTTCACTCTGTACGGGTTCGATGCCTCCCCTTCTGGAGGAGCAGACTGTTACAACGGTACGTTCAACGATTGCGTCGCCCACACGTGCAGGGACCCCGAGCAGAATGTGGACGGGTTTGCTCTCGGTCACGGCACCCAGCACGGTTTTGTGTTCAACCGCTGCCAGACCTATGGAGTGTTTGACGGATTCGACATGAGTTCGCGGAACACCACACTGAATCGCTGTTCGGCCCACGACTGTATGAATGGCGGATACAAGATCTGGCAGAAAGATATAACGCTGGTCAACTGTCTCAGCTACCACAACGGGGAGACCAACGTGGAGTTGGATTGGTCGGGGGAGGCGAAAACGACAACTCTGAGGAACTGCACGTTTGTGGATTGCGGGACATTCAATGTCTGGGTTGAGAACGCCGCTGACTGCGTGCACATGTACAACTGCATCCTTGTGGGCGGCGACAACATTGCACTGGCAATAGAGGCTCTCGCCAGCTATCAAGGCGACTACAACGTGTTCCACAACGACAATGCCGAGCGTGCTATCGTGGTCTGGGGGGAGGATGCAGAGTTCTCTTTACAGATGATCCAGGATGGAGATTGGTCCACGCACAGCGGTCAAGACCTACATTCACTTGTCTGCTCCGATCCAAACTCTCAGCTTTTCGAGGACTTGGGCAACTGGGACTTTCACTTGAGAGAGGGGAGCATTGCCATAGATAAAGGCACCGCAGACAACGCGCCGCCCAACGGCCATGACGGCGTGAGCAGACCCCAGGGCGCGGGCTTTGACATAGGCGCTTACGAGAGGAGGTAAGGCGCACAGCAAGGGCGGCGCGCCCCGGAAGCCCGGCTCTTCGAGCAGCAAAGAGTGTCCCGATTCTCCGGCGCGATTCTGCGCGAACCAGTTTCAGCTACGCGTCGTTTCGGCCCCACCCTTAGAATCGCCTGACATTCATTTGAACGGCAAACGGACACCAGGAGGCGAAACGAAAGAATGGAAAACGGGAACTGCGAAAAGAAAAACCACTGGCCCCGAACTCTCGGTGTCGGTTTGTCGGGCGCGAGCAGAGATGTTCTCCGCGACAGTCATAAGTTATTGGCGGCTGCTTTTGCGCTGTGGGCCATCTGCTGAAGTGGCTTTGGCATCCTGCTTCCCATCGCTGCGATAATCATTGACGTTTTCATCATCTCGGTTCTCCGCCGCAAGAACAATTACGTTTCCGCCGTTTCCCCGGTTTGTCAAAAGGCGGAGCTTTGAGCTGCTAAGCATGAGTTGTAACTATTCAGGTAGCATAGCCGTTGAGAATGGGGATTTCAAGGCAGGCAGAAAAAAAGTGTAGCAGCCGTTCTCCCATCTCGGTAAGTTATTCCACGGAGGAAATCAACGGGGCTCTGCGCCCCCTCCTTCCCCTGCGGGTTTCTGTGGTGGCGCAGCGTTGCGAGGATCACGCTCCATTCCGGTGTCTGTTGTCGCGTCATCACTATCTGGGACTGCGAAACACCGTGGGGGAAAACCTGAGCTATCTGGTTCGGGACAATACCGGGCGGCCGCTGTCGTGCCGGTTGTTTGGCAGCGCCGCTTGGAAGACGGCGCCGCGGGATGTCTTTATCGGCTGGGACGCTCCAACCCGGGGAAGAAACCTTTCGAAGCAAAACCGGCGGTAGTGATTTCTGCCGCATCCGGAGTTACATTTCAACCGTCCGAAAACATGCCCTCAATGTCATTGACGCCATCCACAGCGTTTTCCCGGGAACTCCTTTCCTCCCGTCACTCGATAGCTGATAACGCCTTTCCAAGAAGCTTTGCTTGCCTCCATGCACGCGAAGTCAGCGGAAAGTATCTGAATAATTACGCCGGGGCTTCGATCAGACCGGAGATGCGAAAGCACATAGGGACTTGGTTTCGCGAGAAGTTTCGCGAAGACTTGTTGGAAACGGACTTTGAGGATATACTGGAGGAAGGGTGGCATGGGACCACCTTTGCCCGAACTGGGCCGACAGGCCTGCTTGTGATTTTTCCGTAAAGGAGACTACCACCGTGAACAAGACCATGAGTCGTCGCAGCTTCATTTCGAAAGCCGCTTTGGGCGCCACGGGGCTACTGATTCTCAAGGACAGCCGATCGGCCCGCGGCGCGCCTGCCAATGGAAGAATCAACGTCGCTCTCATCGGAGTGGGGGGCCGTGGCAGGTGGTTTGTTGACACGATACCGAGGATGGAAAACGTGGTTGCCATCTGCGACGTCAATGACCGCAAGATTGCCGAGGCCCATAAGCGGTGGGCGAATCTCGCGGACCGTTTTGCGGTTTCATCGCACCAATGGGAGCGGTCGGCAGCCCCGGCCTTCCGCCGGCTGGCCGACGAAAAAGTCCGGGCGTTTCACGACTTCCGCAAGATGCTCGACGAGATGGGAAAGCGGATTGATGCGGTCATCATCGCCACTCCCGAGCACACCCACGCTGTCGCATCGGCGGCTGCCATCCGGGCAGGCAAGCACGTTTTCTGCGAGAAGCCGTTAACGCGAATCGTGCATGAGTCCCGCGCCCTCGCGGACCTGGCCAGGAAACACAAGGTCGCGACTTCCATGGGCAACCAGGGAACTGCGAGCGGGCAGTTCCGTCGCGCCCTCGAGCTCATCCGGGATGGCACAATCGGAGAGATTAAAGAGGTACATGTTTGGAACACCAGCGGTGGCGCCGATCGGAAGAAGCCGCCCCAGGGAAGCCGACCTGTTCCCGATTACTTGAACTGGGACCTGTGGCTCGGCCCGGCAGCGTTCCGGCCTTACCATCCTGAGTGGATGATCCGGAACCTCTGGCGAGATTTCGGCACCTCCCAACTGGGCAACTGGGCCAGTCACAGCGCGAACCTCGCCTTCATGGCCCTGAAGGTGCATGAGCTGTGGCAGGCTGACCCCTCGAGGCAACCGAGGCAGCTCATCTGCTTCGAGGCCAACTGCTCGGTGATCAACCATCGCTCGTTTCCCCGCTGGGAAGTTGTGAGCTGGGAGGTCCCTGCTCGCGCTGAGTTCCCGCCAATCACGTTCACCTGGCACAACGGCAGGGCTGCCAGCAGTCGAGACCTTCTCGAAAATCTCATTGGCGACGGTCTGGATTGGGGTGACAAGAAAGAGAAAAAGTACCTGGACCATGCAGGCGCCGTGATTGTTGGCACGAAGGGAAGGATTCACGCCACCGCCCACAACGCCACGTTCCGCCTCTTGCCCGAGGCGGACTTCAAGGATGTCGCGAGAGACCGCCCAAAGACGGTAGATGCCTCCCGCGGCCACGAGATGGACTGGTTCATCGCCTGCCGCGGCGGCAAGCCCGCCTGGGCGAGATTCGAATATGCTGGTCCATTGACGGAGTTCCTCATGCTTGGCAACGTCGCCACTCAGGTCGAGGGCCGTCTCGAATTTGACCCTGTGGAGTGCAAAATCGTCAACAATGCACGCGCGGATAACCTCCTGCGCAGCAAGTATCGGCAAGGATGGACCTTGTGAAAAGGGTATGAGCATGAAAGTAAGATTCTTTGCAGTCACCGCCCTTATGATGTTGGTTCTCGCCGCATCCCTTCTCGCGGCTGAACCTGCGAAATCGCCCGAAGGCATTTCCAGGCATAGAGAAGACCAAATCCGCGCTGCGGCTACGGCGAAGCCGCGCGTCGTACCCAAAAGAAATCGCCGAGTGCTCATCTGGAGCACGCCCTCCCACCTCATAGATAAGGACCCCCACAGGGGCTACTGTGTTCCCTATGGTCTGTGTGCTATGCGAATCCTCGGGGAGAAGACCGGCGCCTTCGAGCCCGTTGTGAGCGGCGACATCGCGCTTTTCCTGCCCGAGAATATCCGGCAATTCGACGCCATCGTGATGAACAACAGTTGCAGGGCGTGGATTACTCCGAGTGACGCCGCGATGGAGACCCTGAAGGCGTACGGCAAAACCAAACAGGCCGTGGAGAAGATACTCCGCGAAAGCCTCCTCGACTACGTTGCAAACGGTGGCGGGATCGTCGCGTATCACTTCGCCATCGGCGCAAACGCCCACTGGCCGGAATTCCACCAGCTTCTTGGAGCCGCTTTCACAGGCCATCCCTGGAACGAAGAGGTCGCCGTGATGGTCGAGGAGCCGAGTCACCCGCTCGTGGCCGCCTTTGGCGGTAAGGACTTCCGCCTCGCCGACGAGATATACCAGTTCGGCCCTCCCTACGATCGCAGGAAGCTCCGCGTGTTGCTGTCGCTTGATACCGAGCGCACAAACATGGGCGTCAAGTGGATTCGGCGGGAGGATAACGACTTCGCTCTGGCCTGGGTGAAATCGTTTGGCAAGGGACGCATCTTCTACTCGGCCTTCGGGCATCGCACGGAGATCTGGTGGAATCCGACAATACTCCGGTTCTACCTGGACGCCATCCAGTTCGCTGTGGGAGACCTGGAGGCGCCCACCGCGCCGCGGGACACAGCTCCGGTCCACCGTGCCCCAGGGCCGACCCCGCCGGATGTGCGCGAGGCCAAGATGAACGCCCGCCGGGTTCCCATACCCACCGAGGAGCAGATTGATCGGATCAAGGAGGCAGCACCCGAAACGGCGCCGACGAAGCCCGCCAAGCCTCGCCGAGTGCTGGTCTGGGGACATGCTTGGACACACACTCCGAACGCCTTCGCGGAGAAAGCCATCGAGATTCTCGGCAAGAAGACCGGAGCTTTCCAGGCCGTCGTCAGCGACGACCCGAGACTCTTGCTGGGAGATCGCCTGCCGCAGTTCGACGCCCTCGTGCTTAACAACATCCACGAGCGCGAGCCATTCCTTCCGGAGGAATTCAACAAGCTCGACCCCGAGAGGCAGGCTGCAGCCAGGAAGTTCGATCAGGCCGTCAAGCAGAGTATCATCGAGTATGTCCGTGGCGGCAAAGGATTGGTCGGCATCCACGCAGCGACCGCCGCCTTCCAAAACTGGCCCGAGTACGGCGACCTGATAGGCGGCTATTACGGCGGCCATATCCATCAGGAGGTGACCATCAAACTCGATGATCCTGCCCACCCTATCAACGCTTGTTTCGAAGGAAAGCCCTTCCAGATAATGGACGAGGTGTACATCTTTCGCGCACCTTACTCCCGCAAGAACCTCCGTGTCATCGCCAGCCTTGATTTGAGCCGGATGGCGGACCCGGACAAGCGCCCTGATAGGGATTACGCCGTCTCATGGGTCAAGGCTTTTGGCAAAGGCCGTGTCTTCTACACGACGCTGGGGCACGAACCGAAGACGTACTGGAACCCGCTCTTTCTGCGGCACCTCCTCGCCGGCATCCAGTTTGTCATTGGGGACATGGAGGGAGAAACAGCCCCCATCACAAAGTGAGTTCTGACAACTGTCCAGAGTCAATGGGGCAAAAAACCCGATGAATTGCCAGCAACTGTCCTGGCAAAAGGGGCTGCTCAGGCAGAAAAGAAGACCGCCTGGTCAAAGAGATCATAATCCCCCGAGATATCCTCGCAGCGACAGATCTCAGAGACCCATAGGCAAGGCAAGCAACTTGGTGAACGCGAACGAGAAACAGGCACAATGACGTATCCATATTGGAAATAACCTGTGTACTGCGAACGAGATGGCAAAAACACCATTATTCGTGCGATGGAGCCAAAAATAGGAAGAAAAATCAAGGCTGAGAAGATGAATTCGGAAAATAGGCGGGGATGAGGAGCGAAAACCCCCAGCCTGTGAAGCGCGGAATGCGACCCGATTCCGGCCTTTTCCCGTCCGGTTCATGTTCCCCTTCGAATGAACCCACCGTTCTTTTTCTTGTTCCGATAAGTTGTGTCCTTTCCTTCAGGTGAAACCGAACCGTCCAGGCCAGCGCGCAGGAGAATCAGTTTCTCGATGGCACAATCACCGCCTGCGTGAGGAGCGAAAAAGAAGCCCGCTGACATGCGAACTAAATACAGCCCCAACGCGATACCTCACTTACGGGGGGCTGAGCGTGGAACCGCAGAGCCCGCAGAGCGCGCACGGGGACGTGGCATGGGCATCTTGCCCATGAGTGTTCACGGGCGAGACGCCCGTGGCACGAGGGCGCCTCGCCACATCCGAGCGCCACGCTATCATTTTGCCTTGACGGCACACAGAGGCGAAAGCTGGCCATACGCGAAAACGGAACGTCCCCACAAGGTCCTCAGCCGCCCGTGGGGCTGTCCTGTCCCTCCATTGGAGATAGGCAAATATTCTCTCCGCGCTCTCTGCGCTTTCTGCCGTGAGTTCATCTCCCCCTGAGACTGAGGAATCGCGCCGCAACCGAGAAAAGGGTTGACAACCGACTATACCGCGCGGTTATTCTTGGATTAAAATAACAGAGTTATTCGATGAACCCTGTGTCCATCATACGATTTGCCTTTTCACAGCGTCCAGGCTTTTTGCACGGCGGAATCCTTTGGGGAGACAATGGTGTGGGTAAGCTACTGTCTTGTGGTGTGCATGCGGTGGACATTGACGTGACGTCGCCGTTACTCGTTTCACCTGAAAACCGCCGTATTGTCCTCTCCATCCCCGGCGCAGTAAAAGTTCTGTCAGCCGAAAAAGGCGTCTCAAGATGAGCAATGGTAAACGATACCCGATGGTGTCCAGAATCGCCAAGAGCGTCTTTATCATTAACTTTAGTGGCTATCGTGGCAATAATTATGTAACAAAAAATGGGAGGGTCTCAAAATGAGAAAAGGAATCTTTAATTGCATGTTTTGGGCTGTATTTCTGAGCGTGGGATTGGCTGTGGGTGTCGCAAATGCGGACATCGAGGAAGGTCTGGTCGGGCACTGGACGTTTGACGAGGGCGAGGGCACAACCGCCGAAGACAGCTCCGGCAACAACAACCATGGCACCCTCATGAATGGGCCGCTGTGGGTGGCCGGCCAGCTAGGTGGCGCTCTGGAGTTTGATGGCACCGATGACTTCGTGGAGGTGCCCCATGCCGCGAGCCTGACGGTGGACACCGAAGTCACTGTAGCGGCATGGATAAATGCTTCGAGGCATAACAGCGCTGGTGGTGACTGGCAAGGGATTCTTGCAAAGTCCAATGATCCCAGATCGTATAGCTTTTACACTTATGTGGACGGGACACTGCATTTCAGCACAACCAGCGCTGGCGCTTACGTTGGTTCGAACAGCACCGGAACAGTGCCGCTCAATGAATGGGTACACGTTGCTGCAATGGTGGTGGATGGCGACCACAGGTATTATATCAATGGACAACCTGCTGGTGAGCTTGTAGCAGATATCAGCCTGCCAGGCGCCTCAGACACAGCCACTGTTCTTATCGCCATGAGTAATGAGACCGGCAACAATTTCCTCGGCATGATTGACGACGTCCGCATCTACAACCGGGCCTTGAGCGAGGAGGACATCCTCCAGTTGTACAACTGGGTCGGCGGGGCCAACGCCGGAGACGACCAGTGGGTCGAGGCTGGGGACACGGTAAGCCTGGACGGCGCGGCCCCCCCCGACGCCACCAGCTTTGCCTGGCAACAGGTCATCATTGCCGACGAGCCGGTCGTCACAATCACCGATTCCGACAAGCCTACCTGTAGCTTTGACTGCCCGGTCCGCGACATCGGTTACACTCTGACTTTCCGCCTGACAGTGGAATCCCCGGAGACGGGCACAACTACCGACGAATGTCTGGTCATGGCCCGTGCTCCCAACCCGCCCAAGATCGCCCCCAGTAACCTGCGAACGGTACGGACGGACAGGGGCTTCTGCCTGTACTGGGACAACGTTTTCGACGCGGAGGCTTACCAGATAGAGATAGAATATTACCCCACGGTCTGGGTCCCTGTCGCCCCGAACGTTACGGCTCTCGAATACCTGGTCAAGGATCAGGACCCCGGTAACGTGGTTCCCATCAGAGTGTCGGGGAGGAACAATCATGGAATTGGCGCCGTCTCCGACCCGGTTTCCATGACTATTATGCGGAATCTGTCGCTGCCGGCGCCGACTGGAGGCACGCCGCCTTCCGCGACTTTTGACTACGATGGCAATGCCGTCGGGGCGTTGAATGACGGCAACGTCGAGAGCAGCACCGACAGCTACGGCACTGCAGCCGAGACCGAGGATTTCTGGGGATATACCTGGGATACCCCGTTGTGGCTCGACGAGATAGCGTATTACACCGGCCAGTTTTACTCCGATGGCGGATGGTTTACGGACCTAACCGTTGAGTACACGGAGGATGGGACCACATGGGTGGAGGCTCCGAATGTAAAGCTCATCCCGGACTACGACTTCGTTGATTCTTCCGGCGGCCGAGAAGACTTCACCAGATATACAATCACATTCGGGACCGTCAGAGGCACAGGGATGCGAATCTTCGGGACGCCTGGCGGCATGAACACCTTCACGTCAATAGCGGAGCTGGAGATTTATGGCAACCAGGCGCGAGGTGATCTCGTCGTTCAGGGACTGGACGCAGAAGTTCCGGAGAACGGCACTGCCACTCTCGACGGAAGCTATACCATGTCGCTCATAGGAGATATTACCAGCTACTCGTGGGCCCAGACGAGCGGGCCGACCGTGGCCATCGCCGACTCGACCGCTGCCGTTACGACCTTCACCGCTCCGGCTGTGGAGGAAGATACCGTTCTGGTTTTCTCGTTGACGGCGGGCGACGGCACTAACGAGGGAACGGACGACGATGTCCGCATCACGGTGAAGAACGTCACCACCACGGCTGTCGCGGGCGTTGACCAGACGGTGGAGGAGGGAACCGTTGTGAGTCTCGACGGCACGGGCTCCCTGACTGCGACCGGCAACCTGACCTATTCCTGGAGTCAAACCGCGGGGCCGGACGTGACTCTGAGCGACGCCGCTGCCCCAACATGCTCCTTCATCGCTCCTGAGATATGGCCGTACGTGCAGCGGTTGACCTTCCGGCTGGATGTGGACGATGGCGAGGGCGGCACGGGCAGCGACGAGGTCAACGTCAATGTCACGAACTCCGTGTTTGAGACGAAGCCTCTGCCGACGTACTACTTTCAGGACCTCCTGCACCTGGGCAATACGCCGGAGGACCGTTTTCTCGGCCCGCTGGACCTGAGCCTGGACACCAACGACTACCTCGCGGATTGGGGTGGGCAGGCGAACGTTAATCCTGTGGAGGGCGAGGCGTACGACTTCACCGACACAGGCATAAGCACGACGGTCAATCCGATGGTATGGACGCCCGTCCACAGGGACGACGGCTGGTTCATGTGGGAACTGCGAGCCGGCCAGGCTCTTGACAACTTCGGCCAGATTTACCACATCTACATCTTCTCGCCGGATGAACGGGAGGCGCGGGTGCATGCCCGTTACGACGATGAGGTCCGCATCTGGAACAATGGCGGGCTGGCTCATACCGATAACTCCTGGGACCTCGGCGTTGAGCGTTCCTCGGAGTTCACCCTCGATGAGGGAGTCAACTCCATGACGCTGAGGTTCGAGGAAGGGGAAGGAGGGAACAGCATTGCGGCAAGGATCACCGACGCCAACGACGTTCCATTCACCGACCTTTCGTACGCCCTGTCTGTCCGGAGTCCTCTCCCGGCTGCGTACGGACTGAGGGCTCTGCCCGTGTCGTATGCTTCCCCGGGGACCGTAAACGTTCAAGTTTCGGTGAGGGCAGACCCCGACCACCTCCCGGGAACCATAGCCGTCAGGGAAATCCTTCCGGAAGGCGTGACGGTTGCTGATGATGGCGGCGGCACACCGGGCGCAGGAACGCTGACCTGGGTTTTTGGGAGCGTCTCTTCTGCGAAGGTCTCCTATTCAGTGTCGGTTCCGGCGGGCACTACCGCTGGGCTGGAGTTCAGGGGAGATGTCAACGGAGAGAACACTCTCGGCGACACCGAGACGTATGCCGTTCCCTCCGCGCCTCAGTATGTAAGCCTGGACATGATGCTTGGGGCACAGTTAAGCTGGAGTCCCCCGCCGGAAGAAGGAGCAGATGCCTATCACGTCTATCGCAGCGTGGACGGCGGCGACTGGGAGGAGGTAGCGTTTACAAGGCAGACCTCTTACTCGGAAGGCGTCGTCGAGGGGAGCACGTACAGCTACAAGATCACAGCCGTCAACAAGAACGGCGTGGAAGGGCCCTTCAGCGACGCCACGGAACCCGCCACGGTAACCCTGCCGATAACAAGGGAGGCGGAGAACTACAACTATGGCGGAGGGCAATACCCCGGATCGGAAAACTGTCCCGCCGCCAATGAGGCGCCGGACTCCGACACAGTCGGCACACCGGCGGATTACGACTTCTATTTCAACAACACCTGGCCCGTGGGCGACCCGGCGCGCGCCTACCGACCGGAGGATGATGTGTTCACGGAGCTTCGGGTGGATACCCCGAACGTTGGAGGGATGACCGTGGGCGACTGGCTGCGGTACACCTTTGATGTTCCTGCGCCGGGAGCAGGGGAGCCCACGGACGGCTGGGCCATGATAGGAATCAAGGCAGCCTCGCCGAGCGGCGGGACGGCTGAGCTGTACTGGGATGAAGGCCTCCTCGGGACTCTCAGCTTCAACACGGGCGATTGGGGAGTGTTCCGCTGGTACGCCCTCGAGGACGCCTTCCGGACAACTCCGGGAGAGCATACGCTAAGGGTGAAGCTGGCGTCCGGAGGCATGAACATTGACATCATCGGCGTCGGCTTCAACCAGAAAATAAGTCGCGAGGCCATCTTCGAGGACGACTTCGAGGATTATACCAACCTTTACGATTGGAACGATCTGGAGACTGTCGGCAATTGGGACGTGACCAATGGCTCAGGCGAGCCGGATGTCGGATGGCGGTTGTGGAACACCGCGGGCAATTACCTGGGCGATGAGACGGAGGACCGACATCCCGCCATCGCTGGCATGACCGGCAACTACGTCATCACGGATAGCGACCTCGTCGGCACGGCGGACCTCAACGAGGAACTCGTCACCCCGGACATAGACTGCACCGACTACATAAGACTGAAGCTCGACTTCAGCAAGAACTTCAGGGTCTATCCTGACGACGCGGATCACACCCAGATTGCGGAGGTGGACATCCGGGAGGTCGGCGGCGGCTGGGTCAACCTGCTGTCCTACAACGTGAACTCAATTGACCCCAACCTCGATCCGGCAATTGACAGCAGCCCGGAGAAGCTGGACCTGTCGGCTTATGACGGAGAGACATTCCAGCTCAGGTGGCATTTCTACGAAGCCACGTGGGATTGGTGGTGGGCCATTGACAACGTCATGGTCTCCGGCGAGCCGAAGCCGACGGAGGTGACTAAAAGGGTGGTTCTGTCGGTCGAGATTGCGGCAGGCAACCTGAATCTGACATGGAATGCCTTCGGCGCCACGGGAGAGTACTACGTCGAGCACACCACTGACTTGGTAAGCTGGACGGAAGTGCCGGGGGGGCCGATCAGCGGCACCAGCGCGGCCGTGTCCGTCACCGGAGAGGACGCAGGCTTCTACCGCATCCGCGGCGACTGAGCCGGCAGCCAACGCAGAGACAAACGGCCCCGCCCTCCCGGCGGGGCCGTTTCTCGTCCCGCAAGCGCGCCCGGGATACCTGATTCCTGATTGCGGAGGTTTTGGGCCGACTTTCGCACTTGGCTGGGAGTGTCGGGTTTTCGGAGGGGTTCTCGCCGAGGGGATGAGCAAGGCGACAATGCCCCTGCGGGTCGCCGCAAGAATTCTTTCTTGACACAGTCTCGGCGTGACACGAATATCTTGTCAGTAACGAACGGCGAACGGCTCAGACTGAAGGGCAATGGCACATGAAAGACAATCGAATTGACGGGCGGAAGGCGGAAGAGCTTCGGGCTATCAAAATCGTGCCCGATTATCTGGAAAACCCGCTGGCAAGCGTGTACGTGGAGTTCGGAAAGACGAGGCTTATCTGCGCGGCGTCCGTGGAGGAATCTGTTCCGAGGTGGCTGCGGGAAGGTTCCGTGGAGGAGAAGATGGGCTGGGTGACGTCCGAGTACTCGATGCTCCCGTATGCCTCCGGTTTGCGGCGCACTCCGAGAGAATCCTCGAGAGGAAGAATTGGTGGGAGAACGCACGAGATCCAGCGGCTTATCGGCCGGAGTTTTCGCTCGGTGGTTGACCTGAGGGCGCTCGGCGAGAGGACAGTGTGGGTTGATTGCGATGTGCTGCAAGCTGATGGCGGCACGCGAACGGCTGCCATCTCGGGGGGCTTCGTCGCCGTTGCCATCGCCCTGGAGAAAATCAAAAAGGCTTTCTCCATTGAGTCGCCGCTGTGGCGGGAGCATGTCGCCGCCGTCAGCGTGGGGATTGTGAATGAGAGAATCCTCCTCGACCTGTGCTACGAGGAGGACAGCCGGGCAGACGTGGACATGAATGTGGCGGCTACCGAAAGCGGCAAACTGGTGGAGGTGCAGGCGACCGCCGAGGGGCCTCCGTTCAGCAACCGCGCGTTGCAGCAAATGCTTTCCCTTGCGAAGAAGGGGATTCGCGATATAATAGAGATGCAAAAGAAAGCGATTCGTCAGGGAATTTCCCACCTCAAATAGGAGTTTCCGCAAATGCTTGAGGAAGTGAAAGGTAAACTCGCCGACGTACGATTTCGCCTCCTTAAAATGAAGGAGTATCTTTGACTTCGATAAGAAGGCCAAAGAGCTTGCCACCCTTGAAGAAAAGATGTCCCAGCCCGGTTTCTGGAATGAGCCTGAGTCTGCCCAGGGTTTGATTGCGCAGGCGAACCAGTTGCGGGCGTGGGTGGCGCCACTGCGGGAGCTGACCGCGGCTGCGGAAGATACCGTAGTCCTGCTGGAGCTCGCGACGGAGGAGGAAAACCCGGACGACTCCCTTAGAGAGCTCTCGGGCGAGCTGGACAGAATAGCCGCTCAACTGGATGCGCTCGAACTCAAGAGGATGCTTGGCGGACCGAACGATAAGAGAAACGCCATTGTCAGCATCAACGCCGGAGCGGGTGGTACGGAAGCATGCGATTGGGCGGACATGCTGTTCAGGATGTACAAGAGATGGGCGGAAGGCCACGGGTTTCGCGTTGAGGTTCTCGACGTGCTGGCGGGGGACGGGGCTGGGATAAAGAACGCCACTGTGGTCGTTCGTAACGATTACGCCTACGGCTATCTGAAAGCGGAGAAAGGCGTCCACCGCCTTGTTCGAATCTCTCCCTTCGACGCCAACAAACGACGGCACACATCCTTCGCATCGGTTGGCGTCTCGCCGGAAATTGAGGACGACGTTCACGTGGAGATTGACGAGAATGACCTGCGGGTAGATACCTTTCACTCGAGCGGTCCCGGCGGGCAACATGCCAACGTGACCGATTCTGCCGTTCGCATAACGCACATCCCGACGGGGATCGTCGTGCGCTGCCAGAACGAGAGGTCCCAGCACAAGAACAGGGCCACGGCGATGAAGGTTCTCAGGTCACGCCTCTACGAACACGAGATGCGGAAAAGGGAAGAGGAATTGAAAAAGGCGCACGGTGAGAAAATGGAAATCGCGTGGGGCAGCCAGATTCGGTCTTATGTGTTTCAGCCGTACACGATGGTGAAGGATCACCGGACGAAAGTGGAGACCTCGAACGTGGAAGCGGTCATGGACGGGGAGCTTGACCGGTTCATCCATTCCTATCTCAAACAGTTTGGTTAGGGTTCTTCGCATCAGCAGGAGGCGGGCGAGGGGCAAGGGACTGCTCTCCGTGCGGAGCTATTGAGTTTCTCCCCAGGAAGTTGCTTGCGGGGAATCAGCCAACTCCGGGGATGTCCTGGCAGATGAAGAAGATTCCCGTGCTTTTCTTCGGAGGAGGCGCTTGGTGAGTTGGTTGTTGATAAACCGAACCACGCCTCTGGAAAACTCCTGCCCGAAGACCTCTACGACCTGACGAAGGTCATCGGCCATGATGTTTTTCTCAAAGGCAATGGCCTCAAAATACTTTCCAAGCTCGTAGCAACATTCTTCCCGGCACAATCTCTTGTCGAGCCTATACAACATCACCGCTTTCAACAAACCGAGCCGTTCTTCGGGATTTCTTTCCTGTTCTTCGTCGAAGAATTCCAGAACCTCATTTAGCTTTCTCGCGTCGTAATTGTACTTCGTCCAGATGAGAGCGTCGGCGAATTCGTCGAAGAATGGCCGGAAACGCTCTCCTTTATCCGGACGGAGGTCAACAATCCGCTGAGCCAGGCGGGCAGCCGGCTGGCTTTTCCCCTGCCGACGATATAGCTGCAAGAGCGCGTGCAGCCCCTTGATTGAGTGAGGGTAGCTCCGCAAAAGAGACATCAACGCGTTCTGTTGCTCCTTGGGCCTTTTGAGCTTCTCCAGCGTTTCGGCGAGGCAGAGAAATGCCTCCTCCGAAGGGAATATCCCGTTGGCCTTCCGCCAGGCCTGTGCCGCCTTCTGATATTGCCCCACCGCAGCGAACCCGCGTGCCAGTTGATAAAGGGCTTCGAGGTGATCCGGCAAAAGGCTGACAGCTTTCTGGGAATACCCGATGGCCGATTCGTGGCGGCCCTCCTCAAACGCTATCACACCCAACAGCAGGCTCACACGCGATGCGAACGCGCGATGCCCGTGCTTCTCTCCGAATTCCAATAGCTCTCCCAGCCGCTTGAGCGCTTCTTTTTTCCGTGCCCTTTTGCAGACAGGCCTCGCCTTCTCTTCTATCCACCCGACGATGTCGTTCTCCTCGTCACCCGTATGATAGGCAAAATCCACCGTCACCATCTCGCAGAGTTGCCAGAAGGTATATGCCGAATACTTCAGCTTCCCGTTATTGATGTCGTAAATCTCTATCACGCCGTCCTCCCAATAAAGACCGATAATAGCAGACGACTCGCCTTTTGTCCAACATTCGTTTTTCCACGGATGCGGCTACGTTTAAGTGGCACGGAGGTCCGGTCTGTTGTCCCTGGAGCAAACCGTATATCTGGCAGCGACTTATCCCCGCCCCTAACTGAGGCGTTACTCCGTCGTCGTATTCGTTGGTGCATTCATAGCGACAAGGGGGTAGAATCTGCCGGGCATAAGGTGAGAGCCCGGCGGGCGCGGGTGAGGCCAAGACGCTCTTCACCGAGCGAAGGATTGCTGGGTGAAAGGGCCTATCGAGTCGTTGCGGGAGAAAGTAAACAAAGACCCTTGATTGATTCTGTGAGGAGTAAAGTATGGAAAAGATATGGCTAAGCAGAAGAAGTTACGGGAAGTGGGGATTCGTTTTTGGCATCCCGGCAGCTATGGTTCTGATTGGGGCGACGGCTCTCGCGGCGGACCCTGCGTATTATGTAAGGAAAGACACCTGGCGGGAGACGATGCGTGCTTCCCGGGAAGCGCTGAGCCGACAGGAGCGCCGGGAAGGAATCAGAGTACCGCTGCCGAATCTGGGCGAGTCCGATTTTACCATCACGGCCTGGCTCAGGACAGAGGCTGACGGCGGAACCATCGTTTCTAAGTGCCCTCGCCTCGGCGAATGGAAGCGTTACGGCAAGGCCTTCTTTGTCCGGAATGGCAAACTTGGGTGTGACAGCGCCTACGTCGGGTTCATGGGATCGGACACAAACGTGAACGACGGGCAGTGGCATCACACTGCTTTGACGAAAAAGGGTGAAGAACTGGCCATTTCTGTGGACGGCAGATTGATCCGGAAGGGCGAGCTGCTGCTGGAGCCGGACGAGCCCGAGCATGTGATGAAAATCGGTTATTGCACACCTGATTTTCCCGAAGAGCAAAGCGGCTTTCAAGGCGAAATAGATGAGGTGCGCATCTATAACAGAAAACTGTCACCGGACGAGATAAAAGCCACTGCTGAAAATTCTGACGACGTGACGGAAGGTCTGGCAGGCTTTTGGAACTTCGAAGATGGCGCTTCAGACGTTTCCGGCAACAGAAATGATGGAAAGATACATAGCGCAACACGCTCCGAGGGAAAGTTCGGAAACGCTGTAAGATTTGACGGAAACAGCAGTGTTACGCTCCCGTCTTCTGCACCCGTGGCGGCTCGCCGTGAGGTATGGGAGCTCATCGCTCGTGACTTTACGGATGAAAAGCCGAAGAGAGAAATGGAACGGGAACAGGCTGACAACATCTGGAAAGCTGACTGGAATACCGGCGACGTGAAGGAGTTGGCAAGCCGTTATACTAAGGCTGCTCGTGATATTGGTGGTTTGCTCGCTAAGATAAGCAAGTTGGCGTCCGGGACCGAAAACTCCGCTGATCTCGAAAAAGTTGCGAGCCTCTATCACCTTTCCATATTCAGCTATCAATCCAGTGCCAGCGTGCGGACGAAGATAAAGGCAATGCGGGATGGGGTCGCCTACCTGGAAGAATTACACAGCCGGGATGATGTGAAATGGCAGAAGTACAAATCTGCTGTAGCGGCGCTCGCCAGCCCCGCGTTCCGCGGGGTGACGGCCAGCTTGGCTCACGGCGATGAATCCGCAATAAGGAGACTGGCAAGTATTGAAAGCGATGCCGAGGAACTTCGGTCGAAAATCCCGCTGACACTTCCTTCCGGGCCAAAAGGCCCGGGCCGTTTTGGCGCGTATTATACGAAGCTGAAATACAGTCTCGAATGGGACAGGCTTTGGCGGGTGGGCCCCGACGCTGATGTGGTAGTGCGGTTTGATGACGGGGGCCATCGGTTTGTCTTCTGGCGAGGCACCAGTTACATCCCCTGCTGGGTTACCGACGCCGGCGGATGGTACACAAACGAGTTCTTCGAGCGACGCGGCGGTGAGCGTAGCGGCACGATGAGCATGGTGGAGCCGATGTCGGACAAGCAATGCCGATACTCTCGTGTGCGCATCATCGAAAGCAACGACGCCCGAGTGGTCGTTCATTGGCGTTACGCGCCGGTGGACCTAAAGTACCATCTCGCCTATATTGATAAGGAATCAGGTTGGGGCGACTGGGCGGATGAATATTACACGATCTACCCCGACGCCGTCGGAGTACGCAAGGCCAAATTATACACTTCGGCGACTGAAGACTGGATTGAATACCAGGAGAGTATTGTGGTCAATCAGCCGGGCACCCGACCGGAAGACAATTTGCACTATGCGGCTGTAACCCTCGCGAACATGAAAGGCGATAGCCACACCTACTCATGGGAGCACACATGGCCGGATAAGTTCGACAAACCGCCCGATGGCAATATCCAGGTGGTGAATCTTAAGGGCAAGACTCGGCCTTTCTCGATTGTGGACCCCGACGGGGCGTTCGCCAGGGCGTACCCAAAATATGGCGCCAAAACGAAGTTTCACTGCTGGAGCCACTGGCCGGTATCGCAGGAAGAGTCGGATACCACGGTGGCCACTACTTTCGACAGGCCTTCTCACACCTCGCTATCCCACATCAAGTGGAAACCGTATGCCGAGGAAGAGAAATCGAGAACGTGGGTAATGCTTCATGGTATGACCGACCGGGACGGCGGGGAACTGGCCGTCCTCGCGAAATCGTGGCTGCACGCGCCGCAGCTTGAGATGGTCAGCCGCGGTTTTACCTCTGCGGGCTATGACCTGACCCAACGTGCCTACGTATTGACGTGCAACAAAGCAGGCGAGCCCGCACCACTGGCTTTTCGAATCAATGCAAGCGAGGATTCGCCTTCTGTCAATCCCGCCTTTGTAATCAAACGCTGGGGTAAAATCGGCGCCGCCTTGAAACTGAACGGGAGGGCTATCAAGCGGAGTAAGGATTTCCGTTTTGGGCATCGGCCAAGCGACGACGGCTACGATCTTATCGTATGGATCAAGACCGAATCGAACAAGCCGCTCAGCGTTTCTCTTTCGCGGGTCGGCCGCTTGACGTGGCATCCCGCCGGAGGCGGGACCCGTGGAGAATCATAGGCAAGAGCCCATGCCGCCATAACTGTCAGGATAGCCTCTCGTAATGAAAATATGTAGTCTGAACACTGTAAGAAAGAGAACGCAAGGAATAGGAAATGAGAAAATCGTTTTTCATCACGAGCCTGTTATTGTTATCCATGCCCATACATGCTACCGATAACGGATTAGTCGCGTGGTGGAAGTTTGACGAAGAGCGGGGCAAAATCGCACTCGATAGCGTCGCGCAAAGGGGAGATAGCGTTTTGGGAAACTTTTGGTATCTTCCTGGGGTTTCCGGGAGCAGTGCGAAATTCGACGGCTTCACAACTCACATCGTTCGCACGGCGGCCGACGCTCCGCGGTTGCTCGACGCCTTCAGTGTGGAGGCTTGGGTCGCACCTCAGGCGTATCCATACAATTGGTGTGCGATTGTGAATCAAGAACGGGACCACCGGGCGGGCTACTTTTTCGGAATAGATGACTTCGGGCGAGTTGGCTTACATATAGCAGTTGACGGCAAATGGCGTGAATGTACGTCGAAGGAAACGATACCTTTTATGACGAAGTGGTCCCACATCGCAGGCACATTCAGCAAAGAGAAGGGGATTGCCGTTTACATCAACGGCGAATCGGCCGCCAGTCTGCCGCTCAAGGGTGAATTGATCTTTGCCGGCGATGTAAACCTTCAGATTGGCAGAAACCATAAGAAAACTAAAATGAATCCGAAAGCATTGGTTCGGCGGGATGTTAATTTCCCCACGTCCTATTCTTTTGACGGCATCATAGATGAACTGAAAATCTATAATCGCGCTCTGTCTGCCGAGGAGATAAGACAATCCTACCGGCACAGCGACCCGAAAACTACGCCTCCCCTGAAATGGCGAAAGCTGCCTGAGCTGCCAAAAGGCTCAGGTGATTTTGGCGCGATATACTGCAAACTAAAGTTTTATCCGGAGTGGGACGCTCTCTGGCGGGTTGGCGACCGCCCGGATATCGTCGTGAATTTCGACGGCAATCCCTACCAGATGGTCTTCTGGCGCGGCACCAACTACAACATGAATTTGGTTGGAGAGAATGGCAAATGGGTTGCTGACCAGAGTGCCGAGGGCGGCGGCGGCAATGTTACCGGCTGCTGCGAGCACATGTCTGATAAGCAGTGCCGTTACTCTCACGTGCGGCTTATCGAAAATCACGACGCCCGGGTGGTGGTGCATTGGCGTTATGCCCTGTGCGATGTGTTGTACCGAATCGCCAATTTGCGCGATGGCTGGGGAGCTTGGGCGGATGAGCATTATTACATCTACCCGGATGGCGTAGCCGTGCGAGCCTTTAACGTTTACGGTATGGGTGGAGGATGCAGCATTACCGAACCGGCGTCTCTCAATAATCTGGGCGAAAGGGCAGAGGACAACCTCCGAGTTGATGCGATCGTCACAGCCAACATGAAGGGCCAAATCCGCGCGCACAGGTGGGACCCGTGGCCGAGCAGCGGCAGGACGGCTGCCCCTTTCACCAACGCGCTGCCCGACGCCAACATCTGCGTGGTGAATTTCAGGTCTCGATCCAAGCCATTCTACATTTACGAGCCGGGCGCCCGGATCATTCCGTATGGCGGCGGCCTCAGGGAAGTGCGCGACTATTCAACATTCCCCACCTGGAATCATTGGCCAGTCTCGCAGGCTCCGTCAGATGGGCGGTACGCCTTCGCCACGGACAGAGTTTCCAGCTCGGCGGTAACGTCGCCTGAGCCACCTATGACAAGGAGGGAAGACGGTGTCATGGTGGGCAGGTTCATCATGGGGCT
Organism: uncultured Verrucomicrobiota bacterium; assembly: GCA_964640185.1. Lineage (GTDB taxonomy): Bacteria > Auribacterota > JABMQX01 > JABMQX01 > JABMQX01 > CAZXGF01. The sequence goes on from CAZXGF010000014.1 coordinate 50,452, forward strand.
GACGAATCAACCCATCGAGAAGCTCGCTCCCATCGCTCGATCGTGGCTTCAGGCGCCGGAAGTCCGGGTCACAGGCACAGCTTTCAACAGCGAAGGATATAGCCGTGACCAACGCGCCTTTATCCTGGCGAGCAATCATCCCGGCGGCGCCGAGACCCTTGAGCTGAACATTGCAGCTTCCGAAAAGTCCCCGTTGGTAAACCCCGCGTTTGTCATCAAAGGATGGGGGGAGGCAGGCGTCGCGCTCACGCTCGAAGGGCAACCGGTTCCGCCTGGCAAGAACTTCCGCTTCGGGCATCGCTACACTTTGGAAGGCGCCGACCTGGTTGTATGGATCGAGGCGGAAGCGATGGCGCCGATACAAGTGGCATTCGCACCCGTAAAGGAATGAGGTCGGAACGATTGGATGGCACGCGGCGGCTGGCTTTTACCTTCTGGCCCGACATGACAAATACGTTGCATAATTGTGCTATAATGTAGTTAGACGTCTCCCTCCCGCATTTGTGAAAAGAAAAGTTGGGCCATGGAGTATATTGAATGGGCGGTCGTGGGTCGAACGCCTTTGATCCGGCTGATGAAAACAGTTGCACGCATTGAAAGGAAGAAAACATGAAAAGAGCGCTTCCAATTATCGTTCTGGTAGGCCTGGCTGTGATAGTCATTGTTGTTGTCGCGATTCGCAAAAAGGAGGAGGCCGAGCCGATTGTCTGGTACGGGCCGATGCCGCATCCATACGTGAGCGAAGTAAAAGCAGGCGTCGAGGCCTGTGGGAAGGATTTCGGCGCAAAGATTTTCACAATGGTCGGGCAGGAATGGACCCAGGACAACGAAAACATCAATGTCGAGGCGCTTTCGACAAAGGGGCACAAGGCGTTCAGCGTTTATCCGGGCGACGCCGCCGGCGCCAACGGACTTTTCGCCGCGCTGCGAAGGAAGGGGCAACTGGTCGTTGCTTACGGGGCGGAACCTGCGCTGCCGACGCCCGCGTCATTCACCGTCGCCACTGACATCAAGGGCGCGGCGATGACGGCCTGCGAAGAGCTCATCAAAATGATGGGCGAAAAAGGCAATATCCTCAACGTTCTGGAAACGGTCACCGACATCAACACCAAAAAGCGGGACGAGGGTATCAACGAGGTCGTCGCCAAGTATCCCAACGTCAATATCGTCCAGACCATCGCCGACATGACGCAGGTCAGCGAGGCTACCAACAAAATCCAGAGCGCCCTGGCTGCGCGCGCCGACGAGATAGATGGGATCATCACAACCGGATACAACCCGACTATCGCGGCCGCCGCCATCCTTACCGAGTGGCACAAGAATCCCAATCACAAGAGAATCCGCTTCATCGGCATAGACACGGGCGCGACGGTCCTTCAGGCGATACGCGACGGGTACATTGACGCGACAATCGCCCAGAACCCGTTCGGCCACGGGTATATCTCATGCGCGATTCTGAAGATGATGCTGGATGGTTGGAAGCCGAAGAAGGACTACCAGTTCATCAACGCCGGAATCGTCAAGGTCACCAAGAAAAACGTTGGCACCTATCCCGACGAAGTCCGCAAGATCACCGACGGCATCGTGACCGACCTAAAAACGAAGTACCTCCTCCCACCCAAGTGAGATAAGATCGGCGGGGAACAACTACGTGGCCCGCCGCAAAGAGAGGGAATGGGCGTGCTCGAACTGCACTCGATAAGCAAGAGTTTCCCCGGCGTCAAGGCGCTGGACAACGTGTCTCTCCGGTTTGATGCGGGAGAGATCCACGCGCTCGTCGGCGAGAACGGCGCCGGGAAGAGCACCGCCATCAAGGTCATCACCGGAATCCTCCAGCCCGATTCCGGGGAGGTCTTTTTCGAGGGCCGGCCGCTGCGCTGTCGCAGTTATCGAGACAGCCTGGAACGGGGTATCAATGTCGTTGACCAGGAGATCCAGGTTATCCCGGACAGCAGCATCGCCGAGAACATTATGCTTGACAAGATGATCACACGCGGCAAAACGGGGATCATCAACTGGAAGGCGATTAACCGGGTTGCGAAAAAGTACATGGACACGGTCGGCCTGAAGTTTCCGCCAACGACCGTGATGAGGCGCCTCAGCGCCGCCCATAAGCAGCTTGCCCAGATCGCCAAGGCCCTGGCCGCCAACGCCCGAGTGCTGCTTCTGGACGAGCCGACGAGTTCTCTGTCGGAACACGAGGCCCGGCACCTGTTTCAGATTCTCCGTGCCCTGAGAACGTCCGGCGTTACCATCGTCTTCGTCTCCCATAAGTGCGAGGAGGTCTTTGCTCTCTGCGACAAGGTCAGCGTCCTGCGGGATGGCCGGTGCGTCGGGACACGCCGCATCCCCGATTTGACCATCAACGAGCTTATCAAGATGATGATCGGCCGAACGTGCGAGGATGAGCACCTCGGCGACCTGGACGTCAATCGCAGCCGGGAGATGCTGCGGGCCGAGCACATCGTCCGCTACGAAAAGGCCGCCGACGTGAGCTTCACGTTGTATGAAGGCGAGATTCTCGGCTTTTACGGACTGGTCGGGTCCGGCAGAACAGAGCTGGCGAGGATTCTCATCGGGGAGGACAAGCTGGATGGCGGCGGGATTTATGTGCGGGGTGAAAAGGCGCACATCCGAAGCGTCGCCGACAGCCTATATCGGTACCGCATCGGGTACGTCACGGAGAACCGTAAGGAGGAAGGCCTCCTTCTCAAGGCGCCAGTGCACACCAACATTACTATTACAGTCTGGCAAAACATCATCAACAAGCTCACCCGCCGCGTCAGCCCACAAAAGGAGCTGGTGATAGCCAACCGGATGGTCGCTGCTCTCGACATCCGCGCCACCGGGTTAGGCCAGAGGACTGAGAACCTCAGCGGCGGCAACCAGCAGAAGGTGAGCATCTCCAAGTGGCTCGCAGCCGACTGCGACATCCTTATCATTGATGAACCCACCGTCGGGGTGGACGTCGGCGCCAAGGAGCAAATTCACCGTCTGATCTGGGAGCTCGCCAAGAAACACCGAAAATCCATCATCCTCATCTCATCCGATATGCCTGAGATTATCAAGGTCTCCAGCCGCATCCTCGTGTTCAAGAACCAACGCATCGTGGGTGAACTGACGGGAATCGGCGACAAGAATAAGACATACGACGAAATCAGTACGGCGATCGGGCATTACCTCGCCTGAGCAAGCCGGGGGAAACCAGTGGATACGCAACCATGAAAAACAGCTCGACCGAGAACGAAACAACCGCTTCTCTTGAAAACAGCCAAAAGCCCGATTTGGGCAAGTATGGCGGGACCCCGTCCGCCCTCCATGAGCTGTTCAGCGGCAGGACCCTCGGGCTGGTTCTGTCCGCCGCAATCCTGTTTGCCATTCTGGCCGCGCGGTCTCGGAGCTTCCTGTCAACCTATACAATGACTGTCATTTCCAGGCAGGCGGCCTTCTTTGCGCTCATTGCTCTATCGCAGGGGGTGTGCCTCGTAGTTGGAGGAATGAACCTTTCCGTGGGCGCCATCGGCAGCATCGCCACCGTGACCCTTGGACTTTGCATGGACAACTTCGGTCTGTCCTCTTGGGTAGCCGTGCCGATCGTTCTGGCTGTGGGCGCCGTCGCCGGCTTAATCAACGGCCAACTTATCACCCGCCTCCAGATCAACTCCTTCATCGTGACTCTTTCCATGATGTTCGTTTACATGGGGCTGCGATCGGGCATTTCCGGCGGTGCTCCTTACCGGGTGCCGGAATCGTTCACGTTCATTGGCCAGCAGGACCTGTTTGGCGTTCCATACGTTTTCCTCATCACGATAGTTGTTCTCGCCGCCGTCTCGTACATGTTCCGTGACACCGTCTTCGGCAGGAGACTGCTCGCCACGGGCGGCAACGCGGATGCAGCGAGGCTTTCGGGCATTGACACCGACAGGATGATAGTGTGGGCTAACGTCTTATCCGGCGTGTTTGCTTCTCTCGCCGCCACCCTGTGGGCCTCCAAGCTGGGCTCCGCGGCCCCGGAAACCGGGGACGGGTGGCTCATCGTTTCCTTCGCTGTCGCCATCATCGGCGGCACCGGCCTCAGCGGCGGCGTCATTTCGGCCATTGGGATTTTTATGGGCGCCACAATTTTCATGTTGATTAAGCACGGTCTGGTGGAAGTAAAGGCCAACGCTTACTATGCCAACTCCTTCCTGGGCGCGCTGATTCTCCTGGCAATCATCGTGGACCGCGCCAGGGAGATTTACGGGAAGCGAATGCAGTCCGCTGCCCAGCGACACGCAGCTCAGCTTTCTGACAAGGCCCCAGGCGGCCAGTGACGGAGCACTAACGAAATCTCCCGCCGTCGTCTCACGGCGTCAGCCGCCCGGGAACAGTGGTGGGCTATCCGGAATCACCTCTCGGAAGCTCGCCCTAAACATCAACGTCTGCCCCTGGGGGCAATGCAATCGGAGAGGCGAGTTTCTTTGGCTTGAGCAGTCGGAGCATCGAAAGAGACCTGCGATGCAATCGGAGGAGCGCGAGGCACATGTCTGACGTTGTTTGTCTTGGCCAGTTCACGGCAGATGTCGTGGTAAGCTCAGTGAAATCTCTGCCGGAAAAAGGCAAAGCAATATTTGTCGAGAATATTAGGCTCCACAACGGCGGTTGTGCCTGCAACACGGCCATCGCCCTGGGCAAGCTCGGCGTCAAAACCGCCGTTATAGGCAAGGTGGGATGCGACGCGTTCGGCGACTTCCTTATTAAGGTAATGAAGGATGCGAACCTGGATACATCAGCCATGCTTCGGGACCCTTCCGTTGACACTTCCTCGACGGTGGTACTGGTGAGCCCAGACGGAGAGCGCTCATTCTTACACTACTACGGCGGGAACGCAAGAATGTCGGAGGACGAGGTCAATTACGACATCATCGAGACTGCAAAGATACTCCATGTTGCCGCCGCCTTCCTCGTGCCGGGATTGGATGGAGTACCCATGGCCCGAGTTTTGGCAAGGGCAAGAAAGATGGGCGTGAAAACCATACTCGACACCGCCTGGGACGCCGAGGGGCGATGGATGCAACTTGTGGAGCCCTGTCTCCATCACGTTGATATGTTTGTCCCCAGCCTTGATGAAGCGCAGATGTTAACCAAAAAGCAGAAACCATCTGAAATTGCCAAAGTGCTTCAGAGCTACGGTGTTACTACCGTCGTGATCAAGCTTGGCGCCGACGGCTGTTTCGCCCGAACCTCTGACCACGAATTCTCTGTGCCGGCGTTCCGAGTTGATAGAATAGTGGACACCCTTGGCGCAGGTGATTGTTTCGTGGCAGGATTCATCGCGGCGTTGGTCAAGGGATGGGAACTGAAAAAGACTTGCACGTTTGCAAATGCCGTAGGAGCCGCGTGTGTATCTGCCAGAGGCGCCTCCGGCGTCAGACCCATGCAGGAAATAGCAAAGCTATATCGCGTATAGAGCTGATGTCTCGGAGTGTGCGCGCTCAGGCTGCCGCATTCCCTACACACGGCATGTATGTGTCATTATGGGGATTGATTCCTGATACGAGTCCACCGGCTGAATCCGATGGGTGAACCGTGTTGGTAAATGCGGCGACGTGTTACGGATGCAAAATCCGATGTGTTTCACAGCCTTTTCCGTTTGCGGCCCCGGAATACATGACCGAACTTACGAACCGGAATGCTAAGTTTCCTCACAATTCTTTAATCTGTTTTAGCTTGCCGTTTAGCCTGTAAGCGTTTCCAGGCTTCGTTTCCAATTCGACTGCCGCACTGCCGTAACGAACTGTGCACTTATTACCAAGCTTTGACCGAATTGTTGCGGCAGTGAGATTGCCATTTTTCCATGTCATGTCCACTTCGAAGCCTCCGCGTGCGCACAGTCCCTTGACGCTTCCATTCGGCCACGCTCTGGGCAAAGCAGGCAGCAAATGGATTTGGCCGGTAGGACTTTGCAGCAGCATTTCAGCAATACCAGCCACCGCCCCGAAAGTGCCATCAACTTGTGGGGTGCCGAAGCATTTGGAGAACAGATTTATACATGTGTTGGCACGGACCTCATTCTTAAAAAGTCTGTAAGCTTTATCACCATCTTTCATGCGCGCCCAAAGGCACATCTGCCAGGTCATTCCAAAACCAGTTCCGCCCTCGCCCCTCATCTCCAGCGACTTAGCCACAGCCTTGACTAAGTCAGGCGTTCTGTACACAGATATTTCTCTCCCCGGATACATACCCCAAAGATGCGAGAAGTGACGATGATGGTCTTCAGGACTGTCGAGGTCTTCGAGCCATTCCTGGAGTTGCCCGTGCCGGCCGACCTGGTTCGGCGCCAACCGCTTGCTTGCTCCAATAACCTGTTCGCGGAAATCCTTATCAAGGCCAAGTATCTCAGATGCCCTGGCACAACTGTTGAACAAATATCTCAGTATTTGCATATCCATTGTGGGGCCCGCACACATGCTCGCCGTTTGTCCCTCGGCTGTTTTGGGCGCGTTTCGCGGGCAATTTTCTGGCGAAGACGAAGGGCACGTCACCAACCATTTATACTTTGGATGCGCCTGCAACGTTTCCAGGAAAAACTCAGCCGCACCCTTCATAGTGGGATATGCTTTTTTAAGGAACTGCTTGTCTTCTGTGAACAAGTAATGTTCCCACAGATGAGTGCACAACCACGCACCTCCGCACCTCCAGCTACCCCAATAAGGTCCGTTGATTGGAGCCGTAGCCCGCCATAAATCTGTATTATGCCCCAGCACCCAGCCTTTCTTCGCGCCATAGGTCAGAGTCGCAGTGTGCGCTCCCTGCTTTGCCAATTCAGGTATCATCGCAAGCAGCGGCTCATGACAGTCAGAAAGATTTGCGACCTCCGCAGGCCAATAGTTCATTTCCAGATTGACATTAGTCGTGTACTTGCAGTCCCAAGACGGGTGCATTGAACCGTTCCAGATACCTTGCAGATTAGCGGGTTGACAACCCGGCCGAGAGCTGCTTATCAATAGGTAACGGCCGAACTGAAACAATAACGCCGCAAGGTCCGGGTCGTCAGATTTGTCAAAAGCTTTCAGCCTTTCGTCTGTTGGAAGATTGCTCGCCGCGGTCCTATCCAAGTCTATCCTCACCCTATCAAAAAGCCGCTGATGCTCGGTGATATGGTCCTTGCGAAGTTGTTCGTATGATTTTCGCTGAATCCCAAACATACATTTTTCGACCAGAGCTTTCGGGTTTCCGCTAATGTCCTTATAATTCTTAAAATTCGTTGCCGCTGCTAACACCAAAGTAACCGCATCGGCGCGAACAGAATTGAGCCGGTCCTGCTCATTGGAATTGTCAATAAACATTCTGCCGCCTTCCGGCAACGCTTTCATCTGAGCATAGTATCTCAATCGCCCCTCAATTTCCCTGTATGTGCCGGTTTTTCCCCGCAGCACTAATGTATCAGGCTCAATCGCACTGGTAACAAAACTCTCGTCGCTGGGCCATTTGACGTTTATGCGGCCCCCTAATTTGACGCTGAAAGAAACTTTGCCGGGCTTGTCCGCAGTGAGCCGGACGACTATCACCTGGTCAACCGGACTTGAGAAAATCTCACGGCTATATTTCACATCATCAACTTGATACACAATCCGGGCAATTGCCGTCTCAAGGTCAAGCTCTCTGCGATAATTCTTCGCGCTAAAATGGCCGGGGAAATTAAACCAGAGGTCACCGAGTATCTGGTATTTCATCTGTTCATGATCGTGCTTACGATTCATAGCCATCGCGGTCTTGCCGAACAGGTCCTGAGCCTCGGCAACCTTACCGGCAAAAATCAAACGCTGTATCTCAGGCATTGCCGCAGCGCCTTTCGGGTTGCTCGGCTCATACGGACTCCCTGTCCAGATAGTATCTTCATTCAGAATAATCTGCTCGTCGGCAATCTTGCCGAAGACCAATGCTCCCAGGCGGCCGTTTCCGATTGGCAATGCCCCCGCCCATTTTGTAGCTGGTTGCTTGTACCACAGTGTCAAACCACCGTCGGCGGCGGCGACGTTCCCGCCGAGCGCAGTTAAAACCATAAGCCCCACCGAAAACTGTCCTATCGCACGAATTCCTCCCAATCTTAAGCTATCCATAACGACCTCCTGTTGATATTATCGGCCAGACGCAGCTTTCCTTGCGGCCTCGGGTTTGCGCATCAAAAACAACGTACTTGACCGGCCTGCGGCGCCGCGCAGCCCTCCATACAAAGCGAAAGGACGAGAACCAGTCCCAATCTCGCTCCTCTTCTCATCGCCCGTCAGCCTTCTCCGTTGGGGTCATTTCTCTCCCATGCATATCAAACGACCGTCTCCGGTCGAGATATAAAGCTGCCCGTCGGCGGCGGCCATGCCGTCCCATACGGGCATGGATTCAAGATTGTATTCCGCCACCCTCTTCCCGTCGGAGGCGGACACTGCCCATAGCAAAGCGCCTTTTCGCCCTTCAAGGGCGGCGGCCTGTTCCTCGAGCTTCTCGCGAATCCGGGCAGCATCCGGGTGGCGGAACGCATCCTTTTCATCCACCACGTTTGGCGGGCCGGCGACGAAGAGCGTTTTGCCTGCCAACACCATGGCGCGGACTTCAAGCGGAGGATTCTCACGCACCCACTTGTAGCTCACCGCGGAAAGGTCCGCCAATGAGAAGCCCTCTCGAACCTTCCAGTCAGCGGCTGAGACGTTCTTCTTAGTGCCGGCATTGATTCGGCGACGCGCGTTGACCACATGACGGATCGGTTCGGCTTTGATCTCCTTGTCGGCGGCAAAGAGCTGGTACTCCAGCACCGAGGATTGGCACAAGAACTGAGGCTTGCGCCCAAATCCATATACGGTTGACCCATCCACCGCGAGAAGCCGCCCGGCTGGAACGTAACGCGCGGCGCGGAACCAGCCGCCCCACCCCGAGGCGACACTCCTGCCAAACATCCAATAGGAGCGGTGAAACCATGAGCCGTCCAGAAAACCGGCGGGCGAGAACAGATGTATCCCCTCGCCGACTTGTTCGGTGACGTTCGTCGGGCCGATATTCTGGCGAGTGCCCTGGAGGTCAAACCGCTGGGACCGCATATAGAGATACCGACCGTCGCTTGATAGAACGTCCGGAAGCGCAACGGGCATATTCAGGCCTCGCACTTTCGCCTGGAGATTCTCGCCGGTTTCCGGGTCGCGGTCGTCGAGAATGGTCTCGGATAATTTGCGTCCCGTTTTCGGGTCAAGCCGACACAGGCGTAACCCGCCGTCCACGAACATTGACCTGCCGGCGACGCAGCACGCGACGCCTCCCTCGACCAGCACGCTGCCGTGAACCGGCCAGACCGATTCCAATTGTTCAAAAGACATCAATCGCCGATCCTCCGGCGCCGCGCGGAAACGCCAAATCAGGTCGCCCTCTGAGGCGCCAAGACAATACACCCCAGCCGTCAGCGGACCCGAACAGCACTCGGCCCTGATATAGCGTCGGAGGCGAGTCAACCCGCCCACCGGCCACGTAGCTCCAGATCGTTTTTCCCGAACTCCCGTCGAGGGCATAGACCGTGTGGGTGTCCACGGACGCCACGTAAACCCTGTTTCCGGCAATCACCACAGCGCTGAGTTTGCCGCCCAGGTCCCTCTGCCACGCTCGCTTCAAGTCGGCGGGAACAGACGTTTTCGTGAAGCCGCTGCGCGCCGGATCGTGGCGATAGGTCGGCCAATCTTCAGAATTGCGGATTGCGGATTCCGGATTGCGGATTTGCCCGTAGGCTGGGCCGCGCTCGAGCCTGCCATCGTCCGAGGCGCCACGCTGATCCCGCGGGGTTGTGGACTTTGCAGAGAGGGCGCAGAATCCGTACAGCTTAGACTCAAGGTAGCAGGCGCAGCTATGCGGCGGCGCATAAACCAAACCGTTACAGGGCATGATGCCGTAAATGCACCCGCCTCGAACCCAATGATGAGTAATCCAGTGCTTCGAGCGAAAATCAATGAATTCGATGCCGGTTCTCGACGGGAGGAGGTAGTGGTCTGTTGCCTTAGCCCGATAGCATCTATGATGGAACCAGTAGATTTTCACATCGGGCGGGAACTCGCTCTTGACCTCACCCGTGTGTGGGTCTCGTCCGGTGAATACACCCGAATCCCTACCGTTTGCGGTTGCCCCCGACCATACCAGTTCATCAACGACGAGAAGGTCCTCGGGAGATTGGTGTCCGGAACGGGGGTGTCTCGCGCTCCACAGCATCTTGCCGGTTTTCGCCGACAACGCCACCATGGACCTTGTTCCCCCCGAAAACAGGACGACGTCCTTATACACAACCAGCGTCGGGCCGAAACAGGTTGGGACAGGAGATCGTCTTGCGACCAGCTCTGAGCTCCACACTTCCCCGCCGGTTTTCCGATTCAGGCAAACGACCTTCTCGCCGTCGTGGAAGAAGACCTGTTTTTGGTCTGCCGCCAGCGTCAGCGGAGCCACCGCATACTGCTTTTTCCACAACGCATCGCCCGTGTCCGCTCGCACGGCCATGACCCACCGCTTTTGCTCATCCCACGCCCAGCCATGGTTCGCGCGCGCCGTCTCGTCCCAGCAATACGTGTATATCGGCGTGTACCTTTTTCGCTTCGTCGGAGAATCGTTGACCAACAGGAAAAGCACGCCTTCCGAAGCGAGCACCTCCTCGGTGGCACGGCTGCCCTGGTAAGTCCGGACGGTCTCTCCCGTCGCCGCATCCAGAGCTGTCAGCGGCGAGTCAAGCCCGAGAGTGACATAAACCCTGTCCCCCACGGCGACCAAGCGCCGAGGAAGCTGGGCGGGCCCGCTCTTCAAGGGCCAGCGATGGGTGTACCACGAGGAAATTCGCCGTTTCCACAAGATGATGCCGCTGAATGCGTCCCGCGCAATCAGAGACCATTTTGGCGGCAACTGGATGGAAGCAGTGGGCCCTTCATCGAAAATGTAGAAGATCCGCCCGCCGGCCGATACCAGCGCGCTCATGCTGGCCATGTGGTCGTGATGCCGCGCCCATCTTGGGCTTCCAATCCATTGTAGGCGGCGGGGCGGGCCGATGACCGCGTCATGGGCCACCGCGTTGCCGCTTGCGTCATGGAGGTAATGTGTCCATTCGTCAATTTCGTCCGGGCGGGGCTTGACCGCCTTCGTCCAGCGGTCGCCCTGCTTGAGATACGCCACGCCATTGGGAGCCAGAACCCGAAGTACCTCCTCCATAGAGACATCGCCCAGCTCTTCTGATACGAGAAGGTTCACGAGGTTATCGTTGTATGGCAGGCAGGCCTTCGTCCAGTGCTCGACCGAAACCTTGCCATAGAGACCAAGCGACCGGATGTGTGCGCGCGCCTGTTCGATGTTGGCGGCATCCGCATCCAAGCCGTGAACGACATAGCTGTCGCTGACATGCAGCGCGGCCGTGAGCTTCCCGTCGCCACAACCGACGTGGGCGATCAACCCGCCTGTGATGCCCGTCGCCTCCAGGACCTGCTTGGCATCTCGTTCCTGTGCCGCCTGCTGAGGCTTTGCCACAGCCAAAGTGCACGGCATTGCCATCAAACAGCATAGCGCTGCAATAAATCGGATTCTTCTCCTCATGAGGACTTATCCTTTCTGTTGAAGGTCCCTTGCCACAGTCTGCCCCTTCGAAACTGCATTTCGCCGTTTCCAGCCACGATTATAATTCGAATGGTCATCTGCGATGCAAGTTTCGGGCGTTCCGCAAAGATGCTCCTCTCTTCGCTCCTGCCTTCGACAATATTGACGAGCATATCACCGGAGCGATTCGAACATTCGAGTTGGAACCGTACCTTCATTCCACTGAAGAGAGTCTGCCTGAATAGCTGAACCGTATGGCTGTGTCCCGCTTTTCCTATTTTGCCATCAATTATTGGCAGGAGCTTTTCCCGGCAAGCCCCCGATGTTTTCGCAAGCACACAGCTTCACATCATATTTCCCAGGAATACATACTGCAAGTTTTTTGGAGTGTGGCTCCATTTCAGTGGCATGCCATGACGCCTTCTTTCGTCCTTCTCGCAGGCGGCATTCACGCCGTCCCTATGTGGAGTCTCCATCTCTATCGCACAATTGAGGACACGAGGATAGCATTTTAGCCCCGCCAAGGCGGGGCTTCAGCCGGGCTTCTCGATCAAAAGGATTCATCCGTGCCGCAACGTGTTTTTCACGACATCTGCCTCCGCATCGTCTGGCAGACGAAGAACGACGAGCGGCTGGAAAGGCCGGCCAGAGATGACGTTTTCGGCCGGAAGCACGAAAAACCGCCAGGGGCTGGTAAGAACGGCTAAAGCCCGTGACCCCGCTGAAGCGGGGCTGAAGCTGGCTTAAAAAGGCCGGGGCCGCACGCCAAGCACGGGCTGAAGCCCGTGCCTAACAGGGGCGCCGGCAGAATCAAGAGGCCCATATCATGGGCTTTTGCAAGGGCTGCAGCCGGTGCCTAACAAGGGCGCCATGAGGGAATCGAGAGGCGGGTATCCTGGCGTTTTAGACTATAAATAGGGCTACGTTTCCCGACGAATATCAACCCTCCTCTATTGCTTTGTGCCATGCTTTTCCGCGAAAGGTTTATCACATTGTGGTATCTTATTATCTGGCCTGCCGGTCTGCTAAGCGTTCTGGTTTGTAAGTTCCGTCACGTATTCGGGTTCTGCAAAGACGAAAAGGCCATGAAACACATAAGATTTTGCATCCACAATACGTGGCCGTATTTACGAACACTTGTACTAAGGTAACGCCGCCCCGCCGTGGCGGGGCAGTCCCGAGGGCGTCTCGCCCTCGGCAGGGGCAGGGGAGTTCCCCGACATCCCCCGCGGAACGCGGGGCGGGACAGGATGCAGGCGATAGGTAAACCTCTCTGCATGGTCTGCGGACTGTGCGGTTCCACCCTCAGCCGCCGGTAACTGAGGCATTACCCTGTTTTTGATTTTTTCCTTGCATTACGGAAAGGATTGCAGCAAATTGCAGCAAATTTCGCGTGAAACATGTTCAACATGTTCAACATGGAGATTTATGTAACGCCTGGCGAGACAATCACCTATGTGATAACCGGCAGCGGGCAAAAGAGTTACAGAATCGCAGGTTGTTGAACTCATAACCCGGAGGTCGTTGGTTCGAATCCAAGCCCCGCTACCAATTGAAGTCGCGCAGGGACAGGCATTGAGGTCTGTCCCTGTTTTCTGCGCTCGGAGCGAAGGCTTTGTCCGTGACTTTAGGTGTTTTCCGGGCGGTTTTCGAAATCTTCTCGCCACAAACGCTCCCACAGTTCGGGCCGCGTTATTCTGGGGTAGAAAACGGCATGGGGCAGCATTTGCGACGATATTTTGGTGGATGCGGCGCGCTCCTTTGCCCGTCCAAAACCAAGATGCGACACTGCACTCCTTCGTCCGGGTTCGCAAGCAGATTCTGCTCCCGCCGCCACCATTGCCGACTGCTCTCTCAGAACCGTCTTTCCGGCCTGTGTTCAGACGCCTCCGCTTACGTGAGCTACCCGGGTGGTCGAAACGAAGAACATTTAGCTCCTCGCGTTTCAGCTCGAAGTTTCATTAACTCATGCACTCCGCGAGCGTTCCGATGCGGCTCGCATAGACCCCTCCCTTGCCGTAAGAGCGGTGGAAGCGCCGTGGTGTTCACTCATCGCGACGTTCAAGGGCCTCCGCGAGCAGGTCCGCGACATGATGGACCGGCAGGTCAATACCTCCGTGAGCGAGCTGGTCACGAAGCTGAAGAATGCAGCCGGGGCATTCCGTCACCAGTAGGTCGGCTCGTGGCGCTCCTCGGACCGCTTCGACTTTTCTCTCCGCAATCCTCGAAGACATGCCGTAGTGATGCACGCTGAACAAGCCGCCCATTCCGCAACAGAAATCTTCTCCTTCCGATGGAAGATACCTCGCTGCCCTGCGAAGCACCGCCCGAGGCTGCTCGGTGATGTCTCGCCCATACCTCAAATGACACGGGTCGTGGTAGAGAACCGCTTTATCGAGCGGGACCATTTCTCTATTGAGCTGCCCTGCGAGGAATTCGCTGAAACCGAAGACCCTGCGAGTGAATTGCTCCGCCTTCTCTCCGAGAAGCTTTGGGTACTCATCCTTGAGGGTCTTGCCACAGCTCGCGCAGGGGACAACAATCGGCAACTCTCCCGCGAATGCTCGCAGATTGAGCTCCGCCAGCCGACGCGCCTGCTTTATGTCCCCGAGTGAGAGCACCGGCGTTCCGCAACAAAGCTGGTCTCGCGGGACGACCACTGAATATCCCAGTTTCCGAAGAACGCGGGTTGTGGATTCTATCATCTCCGGATAGGCGTAGTTCATCATGCAGCCGACGAAGAGATACACTGCTTTTCCCGATGCTTGCCCGTCGGAGCCGAAGCGCTGCAAAGCTGTCCGAGAGGCGACATGAGGGATTCGCCTTCGCCCTTTGAACAGAAGGGGAATGTGGCGGGTCATCCCTTTCCTTCTCGGGAGAAGAAACTGCAACAGATACGCCAGCCGGACGACGAGGTCCATAAGTTTTCGCCTGGTCAACACGAATCTGAAGACGAACTTGTTCCAGAGCGAGAGGCCGTATTTCCGAGGCATTCGCCGGCGAAGGACTGTGATGACCGTCTGCACATCAACACCGCTCGGACACGCCCACGAGCACCGCAGACATTTCAGGCACGATTGGATACTCTCTTTGAGTCTTGGCGTGAAAAACAGTCCCCTCGAAAGCACCGCTTCCGCGAGAGCGACCCTCCCTCTGGCGACTCTTTTCTCATCGGTGGTCAGCAGGTATGTCGGGCAGACAGAGAGGCACTTTCCGCACCGGGAGCACTTGGTCAGTTGAGAGCGTGCGAGTTGCAGGGGATTCATCTTTCGATTTTCCGGCGAAGAAGCGATTCGATGCTTGGATAATGGGTCAGGTCGAAGTGAATAGGGGTAACGGAAACGTAGTTGTCGGAAACCGCGGTGACATCAACGTCGGAAGGCTCCGACAGGTCAACACGTTTACCGCTGAGGGTGAAAATCACTTTGTCGGGGGAGATTTCCTGAGTCTCGAACTGCTCCCCGTAAGAGCTTCTTGACTGCTTTGTGACGGCGACGCCTTTAATTTGGTCTTCCGGCACGCCCGGCACGTTCACGTTCAGCAGAACACCCGCCGGAAGGAACTGATCTTCGAGCAGAGTTGCGGCAAGCTTCCCGGCAAATCTCGCCGCGTATGAAAAGTCCGGCGACTCCCTCGAATCCAGTGAGATTGCCACGGCGGGTATGCCCATGATTGCCGCCTCCACGGCGGCGGAGACTGTCCCGGAATAGATGACGTCAATCCCCACATTCGAGCCCAAGTTGATTCCAGAAAAAACGATGTCGGGCCGGATTGCTCTCATACCTTTGACAGCGATTTTGACGCAGTCCACGGGCGTGCCGTCAACAGCGTAGGCAGTCGTCCCGTCGAGCATAACTTTCTCGACGGCGACCGGACGGGAAATGGTCACCGCGTGAGCCACTCCGCTTCTCTCCCGCGAGGGAGCGAAGACCACTATCTCGCCGATTTTACTCAGCTCCTTTCGGAGGGCGGAAAGACCCTCCGCGTAAATGCCATCGTCATTCGTTAGCAGTATTGACATGCTCGGCCTTTTCAACCTCGAAGTCAGCGGTCTTCTCCAATTTCTTTCTCAGCCCTTCGGCGAGAGAAAAGTGTCTTTTGAACGTCCTCCGGTCATTCTTCCCTATCGCCGAAAGAGCCCGCGAATACTCCTGAAGAATGGTGGCATATTCGGGCCGGGCCCTCAGCCTGAGCTGGAAAAGCTCGGACGCTTTCTCCCTGGCGATTCGCCGCACCGTACGCTTGTTCCGATGCCGAAACAGTCCCCTTAAATCAGTTGTGAGAACTTTTTCCTGGAGGGTATCCCTGTCAATGACCGGAATTGTTACAGTTAGAACGCGATCCAGGGATGCTTTTGTTTCCGAAAGAAGCATCCTGGGCGCGCCGATAGTCCGCTCAGCCCGCTCAACGGCAAACTCTTTCCATCTGTCCTGAAGTCGGTCCAGCGTGGCGAAACCCTCCGCGAACTCCAGCAGAAGAGCCCGGACGAAATCGCGCTCGGCCCGGAAGCTCATAATGGCCCGCCGCAGCTTCGAATCGCCATCCTCTTGATGAAGCAGGAAGTCCACAACGCTTCCGCTTTCCTTGAAGAACAGTTCTCTTTCGGCTTCGTCGGCCGGTAGGCTCTTGAGGGAAAAAAGCTCCTCGATGGGAAGGAAATTGCCGCTGCTAACGACATCGCTGACAAACCGCCGCAGGCGAGCGGCGTTTTCCCGCGAGAGATTCTCAGCCACCCCGCACGAGAGCCACGGGGGAAGCGCAACCGCTGGCGGTCCTCTTTTTTCTGGCGGAACGGCTTGAGCAATATCCTCCAGGCACAGCGCGACGAGCTGAAGAACCATGACATCGTTTCTTCTGTTCGGATAGACGTCGTCTTTTAATCTCGCGAAGGTATTCCGGGCGACGGAAATGCTCCACAGCGGCATCTCGCCGCCCGGCGTTTTCCTGTTCCGTACACGGAGGCGAATGCTCGCGGCCCGCTTCCAATGCCTCTCGTGTCCCAAGAGATTGAAGACCTTTTTTCTCGTCAGCTCTGCCAAACTCGCTGCCGAGGCCGCAGTTGTAGCCTCCGGAGCCTCGACGAGAAAATTGCCGTCGTAGCTTCTGACCACCGCGGACTTTCCCTGGTTCCCGCAGCCAAGTGCTGCTGAAAACGACACGGCAAAAGCAAGGAAAACGCGAACCCGCGGCAGAGATGAAGCAGCCGCCGCCGCGAAGCGCGACGACCCGCCCCCGATTGAAGTGGAATTGTGACGAGTGCTAAACATCTACAATCAACGTAACTGGGCCTTCGTTCACCAGCGACACCTTCATCATCGCTCCGAAAACTCCGCTGGCGACCTTTAGCCGGAAGCTCTTCATTCTCTCAATGAAATACTCGTAGAGCCACTCGGCTTTTTGCGGCTCGGCGGCGTGCGTGTAACTTGGCCTGCGGCCTTTTCGACAGTTGCCATACAGAGTGAACTGGGAGACGACCAGCACCTCCCCGCCGACGTCGAGGCACGACAGATTCATCTTTCCGGCATCGTCCAGAAAAAACCGTAGCGAAGCCAGCTTGCCGGCCAGGCGCTCGGCATTCGCTTCCGTGTCCGAATGGGTTACGCCGAGCAAAACGAGCATCCCGAACCCTATTTGCCCGGTGACTTCCCCATCAACGTTTACAGACGCGGAACTGACCCTTTGAACAACTGCTCTCAATGCTATTCCTCCCGAGCCGCCGTCATCGCCGAAAGTGAGGAGATGTTCTCTCCCCTTTCTCCGGGCGCGACAGAGAATGGCCCCTCGTCGCCCGTGCGGCATCATCTTCGGGGCTAATCCTCAAGCTTTTCCTCAACAATCTCCTCTGACCCGTCGGGGAAAACTCTGCGATAGAAACACGACCTGTAGTTCGTATGACAGGCGGGCCCCTTCTGCTCGACTTTGATGACAAGGGCATCCCCGTCGCAATCGTACAGGAACTCTTTCATCTCCTGCGTATGTCCGGAGGTTTCCCCCTTCACCCATCTGGTCTGCCTGCTTCTGCTCCAGAAAACGGGCCGGTTTATCCGAAGTGTCTCCTCGACTCCCTCCCTTTTCATGTAGCCGAGCATCAGAACCTTGCCCGTGCGATAGTCCTGAATAATTGCAGGGATAAGCCCCTTCCCATCAAACTTCAATTCGTCCAAAAATCCCATTTCAAATCCTCTGTCTCTTCTTGATTAGAACCCGCTACGCCAATCTTGGAGTTGTCCAATCATTCCGGGTGGCTGAACTTGACACGAATCGCCGTTTGCGTATCGAACGCGGGTCCAAGGCGCACGTCACATTGAGCGCCGCGGACGACCACGTACATCATCCCGTTTTTCCATGTCCAATCAACCTTGCCGAGTTGCACGGGCTGCCCGCGAACGCTCATCGGCTTGTCCAACCATCCTTTCGGGATTCCGCCGCCGATGACCAGCGTCGGTTTTGTCGCTGCTTCGTCCAGGTACGTCAGCATGTCAATTTGAAGCAGCAACATCTCTGCCGCCGTCCAGTAATGGGGCGTGACGTTGGGAGGCTTAACCCAGCCACGAACATGTTCCCATAGGTGAAACGTATTCTCTTCGCCACTTCCTTCCCACCATGTGTAGAGACCGGGCGATGCCTGATTGCCCCAAAACCAGGTAAGATTCTTCCAGACATGATTTAGCCCGCCCAGCATGAGCCACTGGTGCGTTTGAGCCACAGTGAAATAAGTCCACAAAGGAATGCCCTGCACCCCTCGAGGCGCATCGTCCGGGCCCCAGAGTGACCGGAGACGGTCCTGATACGCCTCTTTCTCCGAACCCACCACCCACGAGGGCCACAGCCCGCAAATGTACGTTCGCTCGTTGTTCCACTCGGGAGGCTTGAAAGCAGCGAGCCACGCCCCCTTCAATCCCTCCGCACGGGAACGCCATCGCTCGGCGTCTGCGGTTTCGGCGAGCTGCTCGGCCAACGCCGCGGCTTTAACAAGACCCAGATAGCTTACAGCGTTCACGTAAAGCAAAGGGCGGTGATGGTCCATTTTGCCGATAACAAGCCCACTGCGGGCTGGGTCGCAGACCAGAGTATTATCGCTACGCTTTCTGTGCATCGGGACGATCGGCCCGGCGTATCGCCGGCGAATCGGCTTGTCCGTCGCGAGCATCCTCAGGATGAACTCGGCTTTCCGTCGAATGTGCGGCCACAACCATCTGTCAAACTCCGGTTGACGCAATCGAACCGCTGTTTCCGTCACCGCCCAGATGCCGAGGCCGGGAGCATCCGCTTCCGACCCGAATCCGCCAAAGAAATCGTTCTCCGCAAAGTACGTTGCCAGCTCCTTTGCCACCCCCAGTTGCCCGGCACGAGCCAGTGCAACGACGACATACGCGCCATCGCGCTGCCACGCAAGGGGGTAATTTGTCGGGTCGCCGGGAGGAGTCCGCCGGTCCATCAGGCCCATCATAAGGTGAGCCACCTGCGCATTCAGACACTCCACAAACCGCTCGTCAGGAAGCTCCATTTTGAACCTTGCACAGGTTCCCGGAAAACGCAGCAGCCCCTCAGTGGAGGGTCGGGAGTCCCGAACCGCGACCTTGTACGCGTGCCCCTCAGCCAAGTCGAACCGTGCGCACCCCCAGCCATCCTCTCCGCTCCATCGCGTCCGCTTCGGACGGGCCGTCATCCAGCCGTCATCACCTTCGTGCGTCAGATGGCATGCGGCAGGCTTCGGCTCGATGCTCACCGACCACCAGCCATTGACGAGCAGCCGCTCCCCGTTCCAGTCCAACGACCGGATTGGCCCACCCGCCGGCCCGACGCTCCGGATTACGACCTTCGGCGTGAGATCGGATTTCTCCGGTGTCTTCAGACCGAGCGCCCAACGCCCCGGACCGGAGCATGACCACTGAGCCTGATAGTAAGGCGTCTTCGTGGCAAGTGCCGGGATGCCTTTCGGGTCGGGCCAGACAAACCGCTGCCGGACCTCATCCAGCGGAATGCTATCGCTGCTAGCCCGAAGCGCACCGAACCGCTCGCTGACCCAGATCGAAACGCCAAAGCTGCCGACAGCGGGACTGAAGCTGCCGCCCTGTTCATGATAGGCCTTGCTGGCTTGCTCGCTGCCGGGAATCGCCAGCACGATGTGTCCGCTCCCGCGAGGCCAGGGATCTGACGACCTCTCCTGTATTGCACGCCTGACGATCTCCCGTTCAGTCGGTTCCTTACCGTCGGCGAACGTCCAGCCCGGCGGCGAGCAAACAGACAGAAAGGCCGAGACGAGGATGACACAGGTAAGTCCCGGCGCGCTTGGCCTGGCTGCTGCACCACTCACACTTCCTTCTTTTCGTTGTGCGATAACTTTTTTCATTTCACCGGGTCAACGAGTCTATTCTTAGATCAATTCACTGTGTAAACCGGGGTCGCGGCGTCGCCGACCGTTATCCAGTCGCCTGCCTCCTCGTTGCCTTGACTAATCCTCTTTTCCTATCCGGACAGCTTTCGACAGGTCAACGGTCCCCTCGTAGAGAGCTTTTCCCACGATGACGCCAATCACGCCGTCCTCCTCGTAGGCCGTGAGCTTGCGAATGTCCTCCAAACAACTCACACCGCCGGAAGCAATTATATCCATGCTGACCGCTTTCGCCAACTCCTCGATGCGTGTGAAGCTGGGCCCCTTTAGCGTTCCATCGGCGGAGATGTCGGTGAAAATAACAGTCTTGACGCCTATTTTTTCGACCTGGCGTGCGAAGTCCACAGCCCGCAAGTTCGTGGAGCGAGTCCAACCCTCCACCGCCACCATTCCACCCCGAGCGTCAATCCCAACGGCAATCCTCTCCCCGAACTCCGAAATCGCCCCCTCGAGGAAATCTCTCTGACACGCCTTCGTTCCCAGGATGATGCGTTGCGCGCCTGCCTGCAGAACTTCCGAAATCTGTTCTATGCTTCTCACACCGCCGCCGAACTCCGCGGGGATGGTGACCGACCGAACGATACCCTCCACATAGCGAAGGTTCGAAATCTTCCCCCCGATTGCGCCATCGAGGTCCACAAGATGCAGGAACTCCGCTCCGAGAGATTCCCATTTCCGGGCAATCGCCACCGGATCGTCGGAATAAACGACCTTAGTCTCGGCTTTCCCTCGAAGGAGGCGAACGCATTTTCCTCCCATTAGGTCTATGGCAGGGATCACGAGCATGAGCTATTCACTACCCTTTTCTCTATTCGCCGAATGAAAAATCAGCAACCGATTGATACCTTCTGCACCGCTCCTCGGGATCGCAAACGGAACCTACCACAGCACGCAAGAAAGTCAACGGTTTTTGCGGGTGCGGTCGTATTTCGAGGGGAACGCAAGGAAGGGGGGAGAGCTTAACGCAAAGGCGCGGTGAGGAAGATGGGAGGGACCCCGTGCTCGCCTGCGGTGGCATGGGCATCTTGCTCATGATTTTCACGGGTCCCGCCTCCAGCGGGATGCCACGTGGGGGACGGCTGTTTTTTTCGCCCTGAACGACACACCCCAACCCGGCTTCCCGCGTCCCGCGGGATGTTCATGCTTTCGCGTTGGTCTTGCGCCAGGTGCCCCTGTCCCACCCGCAGGTGAGGCATTACGAAAAGGGTTGAAATATGCTGGCGTTCAGTTTAAACTTAAAAAAGTGGGGTGGTCAGGGTCAGATAATCCAAAGCGAGAGGGATATATGAGAGATAAGGTCGAAGAGGTTATTGCTTCCAAAATCCGGCCCCTTCTGCAAGCCGATGGGGGCGGCATCGAGTTGGTGGATGTCGAAGGCGGCATTGTGAAAGTCCGGCTGACTGGGGCGTGTCACGGTTGTCCCGCCGCAGCGATGACGCTTCAAATGGGTGTGGAGAGATTGCTGAAGGAAGCTCTCCCTGAAGTCGAACGAGTCGTCGCCGTGGAATAGATGTCATGGCGCCTGATGCGACATTCAGACAAATGAGGTGACGAAATGCTGATCATCGTAGTCCGTTGGATACATGTTTCCTCGATGGCGATACTGGTGGGCGGGATGGCCTTCGTGTTTTTCGCGTTGCGCCCGGCGCTCTCGCGCCACGCCGAAGAGCCGACGGTGAAGCGTGTTTCTTTTTTCATCAGAGCTCGCTTCCGCTGGGTCGCCGTATTGCTCACAGCGGTCATCGTCGCGTCCGGGGTCATCAATATTATCATCGCTCCTCCCAGGGGATGGTACATCCTTCTGCTCGTTGTCAAGGTCGTCCTCGCGGCAGCCGTCCTCCTGCTCTATTTCCGCAATGCGTTTGCGAAAATCCCAGGGGCAGAAGCCTCTCAACCTCCACCTGCCCCACCGGCAGACGCCGCAGATGTGTCCCCTCGCGAAAAAGCCAGTGAATGGAAGACGGCATGGCTCTTGGCGCCTACGCCCTCGCAAGTGAAAATAGAGCTGATTGTGATCGCCGGCGCGGTTGTCGTCATTCTTCTGGGCGCCATTCTCAGCCAAGCCGCTGGCGCAAGCTGAGCAGTCGAGAATCTGCCGGCAGGATGCCCGCGTCAGAGCGACCTCTTTGCCATCGCGGTGCGCGCCACAGCACGAGTCTGGTTGATATTGCAACCTGAAGGTAGGTTGCCCTGTTAATTGCTTGTTCAGCCGGTAACGAAGCGGGCGCCGCGTGGAGTGAGCCGCCGAGCGAACGCCCTCGCCGCGAAACCCCCATTGGAACAATCCGCCGCCATTGCCGAAGCGATAGGTCGCTTGATGCGGCCCTACGTTCATTTCAATCGCTTGATGGCTATGTTACGGAACATGACCGGATCGCTGTGTCCAGCAAAACCGAAATGGCCTGAAGTGCGGTTTTTGCCGGGGTGCGCGCTGTTGTGCATGTATTGGCTGACCTTGCTCAAGTCCGTGTCGAGGATAACGGTGCCGTTCAGCTCAACCTTGATCGTTGAACCTATGACGGTCACTTCCTGGTAATTCCATTCACCCACCGGACGGAGATAGCCGCGGTGCGCTGCCACCATGCCATAAGCGGACCCGTGGAACTGACGGGGGTCGAGTTTGGCGTATCCCGCCGCGGTATTGTCGAGCACCTGCAATTCGCACACACCCTTATAAGCCGTATCGCCAGCACCGGAATAACGTATCGCCAGCCCATTATTGCCGCCGGGCGGGAGTTTGATTTCGAGCCGCACGACAAAGTCGGAGTATTCGCCTTTGGTGTAAATCGTGCCGCCTTTGTTTTTCTTGCAGGCTATCGCGCCGTTCTTAACTTGGTAATTTTGGATTGGCCCGGCCCAACCCTCGAAGTCCTTGTCGTTAAAGACGGACTCGAAACCCTCGTCGTTGCCGCGCAGAAGACGGTTGGCTTCATCGGAAGGGATTTCGCGGAGGTAGATGTTTCGCCAGCGGATTTCGCCGCCGTGCGTCTGTAGCTGAATTGGGCCTTTGGGAAAGAGGGGTTTGGTGCGATCCCAATAGTTTTCCATGATCGCATTACTTACAACGAGTTTGTCGTTCAGATAGACGGTGGTGCGGCTGCCAAGTTGGAGAATGCGGAAATGATTCCACTGCCCGAATGGTTTGTCCGCCAGTACGAGCGGGTCTTTGCCGGGCGTCCCCGGGCTGTTGTTCCAAAGGCCGCCGGAGCCTTTGTCGGCCCCAATGTTCCATTTGCCGCCCTCCTTGGTGTAGTCCCAAATCTGCACTTGCGGCGTGGCGCGGAGGTAGATACCGCTGTCGGCCTTCGCGACGGTCTTGTAGTCAAGCAGCAACTCAATGTCGCCGAATTCCTTCTCGGTGGCCGCGTAGGGGCCCCCGCCGTCGTTAACCAGTTCGCCGTTTTCGACTCGCCAGTGTGCCTTGAACCCCGCCATGTCGGCTTCGCGTTTCTTCGCTCGCTGTTCTGGGGACATGGCCCACAGTTTTCGGGGATCGAAGTGGCCCAAGCCGTACCAGCCGGTCAAATCCTTGCCGTTGAAAATCGCCGTGAAACCGGGAGGAGAGTCATTCCCGTCGCGTTTTCCTCGCGGCTCCTTGACGATGGTCACTTCCATCGCGTCTCGCTTTGCCCAGGGAAGATTGGCGTCGAACCACTCGGTGCGGCTTCGGTATTTCGAGCGGACCAGCTTGAGGTAGTCGCCCAACTGCCGCGCCGAGACGCCCACGTTGTCCGCAACCACCGTCGCGCCGGGAGCGAGATTCTTTTCCATCCCCTTGAAGACAGGAAGATAGTTCGGCGCATTGCAATCAATGAAGGCGAAGTCTATCGGCCCTTCGATTTCTTTGACGAGCTTCCGAGCATCGCCAACCTTCACGGCAACGAACTGCGCGAGGCCGGCCTTGTGGAAGTTCGCTTCAGCTCTCTTCGCGATTGTCGGATTGATCTCGATGGTGATGAGTTTCCCCTTGCCGGCGGCCTTGAGCTCGCGCGCAATCCAGAGGCCCGAATAGCCGATGGCGGTGCCGCATTCGACCACGAGGCGCGGTTTTGCTTGCCGGACCAGTTCCGCCAGCCATTTGGCTTTTACGTGACCGATGGTGTAGATGTATCTCGGCCCCTCCAAACATTCCTTCTCGACCTCCTGGATCACACCCTGCACGTTGGGGTCATTGACGCCGGGTGCGGCCTGAACGGAAGGTTTGCCGGCTATCGCCGCACCGACAAAAATTACCGATGCCAAACAAAGTGTTAATCTCATTGCAGCCTCCTTAACCGAGATTTCAATTTAGCCGTTCACTCTGTTCCAGCCACACGCTTGGGAGTCCACCCAAGCAAGACAAGCCCCATTATAGTTGATAGAAGAGCCTCTGACAATCGCAAAACGCGGCAGGGTGCGGCTGTATTTGAGTGGTGACTCGCATCTCTTTTCATCTCCGTTCGTTGCCGATGCGCTTCGAGCCCAGCAGGACAGCACAACCCCACCTCTGCCAGGCTTTAGCTGGCATCCCGATTAGCCACCCGCTTATTGGTCATCAACTATTTATCCAGCCTGAGCGAGGGGTTCCACGGTCTCCTGCACCATCTCGCCCCGCACACGCTCATTCTACCTCCACTTTTTTGCTTTGGGTGTGAGGATTCCCGAGACCCAACGTTGCGCTGGGAAGAGGAGGATTGACCAAAACGGCTATCCGAAGATGTGCCTGCGGTTACGTGGCATACCAGGGCGCCCCGGGTTATGGCTCGCCCGCGGCGCGCATGAGGCGCGCGTTTATTGAATCTCCGGCCCCACCCCACAACCGGAAGTGCTGCTTTGGCGGTTTTTAGCCAGCAGCACTGTTAGCCACCGGCTTTAGTCGGTGGCATGCGACAGGACATGTAACCCCTCAGGAGCCGGCTTCAGCCGGGCTTCTCGACCAAAGGATTCATCCGAGCTTCGCCCCGCAAATACAGCCACACCCGACATCGGAAGAGTTCTTAACGGCACTCAACATTCTTGGTAGAATAAAAGCAGTCATCACCTGCCCCGCTCCATGGCTCCATTAAGTCGGTGGCGGCGGCAAGAGAAGGCGGGCCTTCGCTGGAGTCGCTTTCGTCGAGCGACATAAGGCTTGTGTGCCCCAATCACGCCAATGGAAGGTTGTTCGCAACATTTGCGAGAAAGGGAAAAGGAAATGAGCAAGAGCGGTCAAATCAATCGGAGGGAATTTCTGAAACGGTCCGGGGCGGCAGCGCTGGCTTTGAGCGGACCCTGTTTTCTTCGTGACAAAGCCCTCGGCGCGAACGAGCGGGTCAACCTGGGATTCATCGGGTTGGGCGGCAGGGGAACGTCTCTGTTGAGAACGTTCAAGAATTACGACGATGTTGTGGTCAGAGCGCTGTGCGATGTCTATGAACCGAACCTCAACCGAGCCGCCAAAGTCGCAGGTCCTCAGGGCAAAAAGTATGGCGATTTCAGGAAGCTGTTGGAACACAAGGAGATTGACGCGGTGGTTGTGGCGAGCCCCGCCCACTGGCACGCTTTACACACAGTCCACGCGTGCAGGGCGGGAAAGGATGTGTATGTGGAGAAACCTATGTCCCACAACATCGCGGAGGGAGAACCGATGGTCAAAGCAGCCCGCGAGAATCGGCAAGTGGTTCAGGTGGGGACGCAAATCCACGCCGGGTCGAATTACAAGCGAGTCGTCGAAATCGTGCGGTCGGGCGCCCTCGGCAAAATCAGCGTCGCGCGCACCTGGTTGACCTGCAACGAGTTCCCGAACGGTATCGGCAAGCCGGAGAACTCTGAGCCGCCAGCCGGTCTCGATTGGGACATGTGGCTCGGGCCCGCTCCGGTATCGCCATACAATTCGGCGAAGTTTTACGGTGGTCAGTTCCGCTATTTCTGGGATTACGGCGGGGGATGGTTGACCGGAATGGCCCCGCACATTCTCGACCTGGTATTCTGGGCGATTGAGCTCCCTCCGCCTCTGGCGGCCGCCTGTTCCGGTGGGCGATATGTCGTGGACGACATCGCAGAGACGCCTGACACACAGGAGGTCGTTTACGATCTTCCGAACTTGACGGTAACCTGGTCTCACATGAGCGGGTGCAGTTACGGTTACGAGCTGCGGGGCGGAAGCGAGATCAAAAGAAGGCTCGGCATCATGTTTCACGGCACAAGCGGAACTCTTGTCGCCGACTACAACACCCTCGAGATTCTGCCGGAAGGGAAGAGGATGAAAGATTTTGAGCCGCCCCCGCCACCACCCGCGACCGACCACTATCACGAATTCATAGACTCGGTGAGGTCGCGGAAGCTCACCAGTTGCGATGTGGCTTATGCTCAGAAAATCAACATAGCGTGTCATCTGGGGAACATCTCGCTGCGGGTGGGGCGCAAGGTGCACTGGGACGACAGGTCTAAGCGAATTATCTCCGACGATGAGGCCAACCGGCTGGTTCGGAGGGTCCATCGCGCGCCCTGGCGGCTGTGAGCCTCCAACGAGGCCACCGAACTCGATGCCTTTAAGCTCACCCCGAAGGAGTACCGACCTATCGCGTGCGCTCACGGCTCGTTCGCATTGACGGCTGTGGTGCGCTCGTGTACAATCGCAAGGAAGCTGGGAAAAAGTGTCCGAAACGCAGGTTGGGAGCGCGGCAGTGTCACAGTACTTCCTCTATGTGGATGAGTCCGGGGACCCAGGGCAGAATAAAAGCATCACGACACACTTTGTGCTTGCTGGGCTCCTCATCGAGGCGGGGTCATGGCTCAGCTACCTAAAGAGGATAAAGAGCTTCAGAAAAACCTTGCGATGCGATTATGGCCTAAGGCTTGCGGACGAACTGCACGCGGGCGACATTTGGGTGGCCGGAGGAGATTTTCGAAGGCTCCGCCTTTCGTACAAGCAACGTCGGCATCTGTTCACCGAGATCGCGTTCTTCCTTCGCGGTTCATCGGAGATAAAAATCATAGTCGTGTCGATCCACAAATCTCAATTTCAGGCACGGCGAATTAACATTAAGCTGTACGCTTGGAAACTCTTCATCCAGAGATTCGAGAACTTCTTGCTTGCCGAAGGCGCCCATGGCATAGTGATTCCAGACGAGGGAAGTGAAAAAGTCATAAGAGACCAACTGCGAAAGATGCGCCTATACAACCCCATACGAAGCAAGTTTGGGGACTATTATAGGCAGGAAATCGTGCGGATTCTGGAGGATCCATTTTTCAGGAGGTCGAAGGAGTCATATTTCGTTCAGATGGCGGACTCAATCTCGTATCTGTGCCGCCTGCGTGATAACGCGACCGCAAGGCAAAGAAAGTGGGGCTTGCACAAAGTGTTTAAGATAATGAAGCCTCGGTACTTACTGCAGGCTAATACGACGGACCGCTACGGTTTCGTATACGCGCAATAAGAAAGCCCTCTTGCGAGGGCAGTGGAGGCGGCCCCCGCTGGCATATACACCAGCTTCAGTCGCCATTATGAAAATACCATGCTTCAGGTAGATGTCAAGGAAAAACCCCAAGTAATCTTTGACTCATCCCAACCCTCGCCCCAGGTGCGAAACGGGCTTTCCAAGGCTCTAACCTCCAAGCCTGAATCAATCGCAGAATCCCCAATCAATCAGCGTCGAGGAGGATGCCCATGAAACCGGGATTTTTTGGACTGACCATTATTTTGCTTGCGGTCTCGGCAACGAAAGGTATGGCCGCAGGTTCGTCGTTCGGCAGCTTGGCGGGAAGGGTCGTTGATCGGCGGACAGGCAAGACGGTGGCGTGCAGAGTCTATCTCAAAGGACCAGACGGGAAGCTGTACTTTCCGGAAGTTGGGGAGGAGGGGTCGGTCGTAATCTACAATAAGGGGAACGGCGACGGGGAGAGGCACGCGACAATTGACCCCGGCGTATTCCGCGCCAAACTGCCCGCCGGAACAGCCGTCGTCACTATCGAAAGGGGGAAGGAGTACATCCCGCTATCGGAGAAAGTGCTCGTCAAGCAAGGGGAGGAGACGAAAAAGACGTTCAAGCTGAAGCGGTGGATCAATATGGCCGAGCGCGGTTGGTACTCTGGCGACACGCACGTGCATTGTAAGCCGAGCAACCTGCCCAATATCATGCTCGCCGAGGATTTGAACGTCACTTTCCCCCTCATCGCCTGGGCACATGACGCTTACACGAAGCCGAAAGACTTCAGCGATCCGGCTTTCACCCCAAAGCTGAAGAACGGATTGTACCAGATTGATGGGACTCACGTCGTCTGCGGGACGAATACGGAATACGAGATTTTCAGCGTCAGCGGCAGACGGTGGACGCTCGGCTCCTTCATGATTCTCAACCATACGAAAACATTTGAGGTGGGAGTTCCCCCCGTGGCAAAAATTGCCCACGAGGCGCATTCGCAGGGCGCGCTGCTCGACCTTGATAAGCACAACTGGCCCTGGTCAATGATGCTGGTGCCGGTGGCTAAAATTGACCTTTACGAACTTTCGAACAACCACATGTGGCGTATTCATCCGAGGTTCATAACCTGGGGAGAGCCGGCGCCGGAGTTCATGGAGATTGCGCCTGACCCGAAAGGATGGGCGATGTACGGCTTCAAAATGTACTACGCCTTGCTGAACTGCGGTTTTCGACTCAAGCCGAGCGCGGGAACTGCAAGCGGCGTTCATCCTGTGCCGCTGGGATACAGCAGGGTTTATGCGAAGATTGACGGCAAGTTCACTTTTGAGAAATGGATGGAGTCGCTCGCAAAGGGGAGGAGCTTCGTCACGAACGGCCCCATGCTCTTTTTGACGGTCAACGGGTCCGAGCCGGGAGCAGAGTTGAGATTCCCTTCGGATGGAAAGAGGAAAGCGCGGGTGATGGTGGATGTTGAGTACGCGCGCCCTGTTGAGAGTGTCGAAATCATCGTCAATGGCGAGGTGTACAAGCGATTCGACCTGAATACCGACCTTCCTTCCGACGAAAGACATCGTGCGGTTTTCAAGCTGGATTTCTCGCCGAAGACAAGCTCTTGGCTCGCCGCGAGGTGCTTCGAGAAGGAAATCCCGGGGAATGTCTCCTTTGCCCATACCGGCCCGGTGTACCTGACGGTAGGGGAACAAAAGATCACGCCCCGCAAGAACGAGGCGGCGTACCTTGTCAGGAGGTTGAGGGATGAGATCGAACGGAATAAGCAAATCCTGAAGCCGGACGCCCTGGCGGAGTACGAAGAGGCATTACGGGTTTACCAAAAGATCGAGGCGAGCGCTCAGTAGCCGGAACCCGGGCGTATCTCGCCCTTACAGGGCTCATCGTTTTCGAACCGGGGACTTCTCCCATGGCGCTGCCCTGAGCTTTATTAAGTCTGCCCCTACACGGCGACGGAAAAGCAATCTTCAGCCCTGAAAAGGCGCGATATTCCAGCCCAGGGCAACGCCCTGAGAACAGTACGTGATGAGGTGCAAAAGCCCTGAAGGGGTGTGATAAATCTCCCCCAAATTCCCCTCCATTCTGGCCCGCAAAGTGCGAAAGTCAGCCATTGCTGACGACGCCATCACACGCCCGGACGCGGCGCAGCGGGAGTGATTTGAAGCTCGACGGTCGCCGCATCCTTCCCACCTTTGCCGTCGCTGACCGTGAAGGCGATTTTGTAAGCCCCGACTTGCTCGGGCGTCGGCCTCCATAGAAAAACGGCGTGGTCGGGCGAGGATCGGAGTCTCGCTCCTTCGGGCAGAGGAGTTGCAGCGGAGAACGTCAGAGCGTCGCCATCGAGGTCCTCAGCCTTGAGCACAAAATAGACGGCCTGACCAGTTTTTCTGACAATCTTCTTCGGGGGAGAGGCGAATTTTGGCGGATGGGAGCCGGCTTGCCGAACGGTTATGGTGGCGCGCTTCACGTCGGACGCAAAATCGTCAGTGACGCGGAAGCCGAAGTCGTATGTTCCATTTTGCTCGAAGGTTGGCTTCCATTTGAATCGCCCCGCTCGCCGGCTCAAGGAAGCGCCGCGTGGACGGGCTGAATCCCGGGCGAAATAGTAGGATAAGCGATCAGCGTCCGGATCGCTGGCTTTGAGGGTGAAAGTCAGCGTCTTTCCCTCGCTGATTTCCGTGGGCGCGATGGGTTGCAAGCGGGGTGGCGCATTGGCCCAGGTAACGGTCACGGCCGCGGACCCTGCGTTGCCGGAGGTGTCCGTGGCGCACACAACCACGGGGATTCTCGCCCGATCCTTCCCGGATGAGCCGATGGTTTGGGTGAAGCTAAAACGTCCTTCTCGCACAGGATGAAAATTGTCGAGCATCGAGATGCCCAAATCATCCACGGTTCCTTCGATGAGGATTTTTGTCCCGCGTATTGTCTCGCCGCCCCTGGGGGATGTTATCGTAACTGTGGGCGGAGTTCGGTCGAGAGAACTGTCTCGAAACGGCTTGTACAAGGGGTCGCCAATCATGACCATCTGCCCGCCTGAAGAATAGTTAGCCATATATGCAGCTTCCGCGAAGCTGAACCCGTGGACAAAATATCGGAAAAACCAGTCAATTTGGGGCACGCCCCCCAGACCCGGCTCGTGAACCGGCCCCATGGTGGCGGTGATGCCAGCCCTTATCATGCCGGGAACCCAAACCCATCCGGAACGCCCCCTCGATGTTGCCTCCGCCCTGATGTCCTGAGCTGTCCACGACTCGATATGAAAACCGACCGCCCCCGTAACCCAGCCGAAAACGTCCTTATAGAAGTGCGAGTACCATCCCGCGTACCAGAGCGCATTATCGCAGAACAAAGAGTTGTCTCCTCCTGAATCGGTGGGAGAGGCGCCGAACAACTGGGGATTCGTGTCGAGAAAGCTCTTGAAGCCAGCGCTCGCGCAGCAATCATAGGCGCCGCTGATGTAAAGGTCTCCTTTGGCGAGGGCGGACGCCCAGGGGGATTTGAATCGTCGGTCAAAATACCCCTTTCCCGCAAGTCCCTTAGGCTTCTGCTCGGCCCAGATAGCGTAATCAATCATATTCTTGAGGTACTGGAGCCGGTCGTCGCGGTGCTCGGTTCGCCTGTTGTAGTGAGGGTCGCTCGGATTTGCCAGCGGCCCGTCGAGACGAGTGACCAAATAGCCTCTATTGCCGTTGGCGCGGCTGAAGTGGCTGGCCGCGAGGAAATACGGATTCCTGTAGCGGCCGCCCGCGGGCCCAACGTCGAGTTGCGGGTCATTCCTGTACTCGTCGAATAGGTCGGTGAGATACGTGTCAACGGAGTCAACGCTTTTTCCCCCACGGACCGAAACCTTATATGGGAGACCGTAAGTCATGACGATGTAAAGTATCTTCTCCTTGAGGCCCTCGGACGCGAGGTACGCTCGAAGTGGGAGTTTGATCTTTCTCTCGAAGTTTTCCATGCTGAGGATTGTGGAGTTGCCTTGATACGAGAGATAAAGAAGGTTTTGCTTGGGGACACCTCTTCGCTTTTGGTAATACTCGCCGATTTCAACCGATTCGCGTGAAGAACGGTTGATGACCACCAGCACGTTGGCGGGGCCGGCGACCGGCTCGGCGGCAGGGTCGGTCTGGATGCTCACTTCGTTGAAACCCTCATTGCCCGCCGGATCGAAGGCGACGACTTTGTACGAGTAGGCTTTTCCGAGCTGGACACCATCATCCTTGAAACTATAGACGTACCTGTTCACGAACTCCTGAACGGCGGTGAGGTTGGCTTTCGCTTCGCTTCTATTCACGGCCGCGACGAGCGAATAATCTTCTCCTTCAATTCGGCGATAAATTTGAAATCCGGAGACGTTTTTGGACGAATAAGCAAAGTGGTAATCCCATCTCACGACGAAAGCAATCTTGCCGTCATCTCGGAGGCAATGGATGTAGAGCATGGGGGGAGAGATTCTCACGGCGGTTGCGGGTGCCGCCGGGAATGGAGGTCCGAGCCCGGGCACGAAACACAAAGCCAGCAGGATAGAGGCACCGCGGACGATAAGTTTTATCAAGTTGTCACGTCTTGACAACATCTTGAGCGGAACGGGAAACGGTTCAATTGTCATGTCAACCTCGCTCAAAGAGAGCCCTTGCAATCAACCCCGCGATGGGCGGGAAGAAAAACGTGCTGGCGATGCGAACCAAAACGAAACGGGGTCCCTGCGGTCCCATGATGCCCATCTCCAGTGGTATTCTGCCAGCCGCCCAGAGTGACCATGCGGTCAGATACGCCACGGCTGTTCCCATTCCTGCACCCGCCCGAAGAAGCCCCGCGACCAGCGGGAGACTGACCAAGGGGCCGCCGGGGGTTATTCCCCCTGCCACACACCCAATGAGTATGCCGCGAATTCCGCTCTGCTTTCCAACCCACTCAGAGATGAGCGACTGAGGGAGCAAAACCTGCAACATCCCCGCGACGGTATAGGAGAGGATCAGAAGTGGAAAGACTTCGATCAGCATATCCTTCGTCCGCTTAAGGCCTTCAATGTGTTGTCCTTGCCCTCTGAAATAGCTAAACGCAAGAAGGCCGATGGCCAGCAGAGCCATGATCAGCGTAGAAATGAGCATTCCACTCCCCCTTCGCATGCCATCGTGTTCAATGGTTTGTTGGTTTGCTTGCTCGGGTCCCATAGACACCTCATCTTCGCGACGTAGCTGACAGATAGAATACGCGGAATGCGGCCGTTTCGCAATGAGTTCGGCGACAAAACCGGCGGCAGAGACGATTCGAGTTTTTCACGAACATTGGCCTCGCGTCAAGGACAAACAGAGGGGGACTGTAGTCCCCATCTATGAAAGCGGGCGTCGAGCGCCCTTTATATATTTGAGTCTCCTCCGAAAAAACCTGCCGTAGCCGCTCACGCCATTTACTTCCTGGAGCCCCTTATGGACCACACGCGGTTTTGCGGCGTTTGCTACCGGGGAGCGAATGGGATTCTCGCGGGTCAGACGAAGGGAGGCACTCGAAACGACCGGAGACAAACCATCCATCCTACGGTGAAACATGTGTATGTATATCCATTGGAGAGGAGTTTCCCCCGGGGTTGTGCTGCGAGTCGTGAAGAGGCGCCGAAAGTAATAAGGATGCATTATACAAACTTGTTAGTTGGGGGTGGTCCACATCCTTTATCTTTATTGCGGGGCTCGCATATAGTCAATGCCAAGGGCAAAGCCAGGGAAAAGAGCAGCAGACTCAACACTAATAACCAGACGTATCCCATCGTGTCAACAACCCAGCCGCCGAGCAGGGGCATAAAATAGAGCGGCAGAAGCATCGTGCCTGTGATTGCTACCAGCAGTACACGTATTTCAGGGGGCCCAATTTCCAGTATGTATCCACTGTAGCCGAGCATAAGCGCGCTGGAAGCGAAACCTGTAACAAAGAAAGCCACAGAGAAAAAGAGGACATCATGTGCGAGAATATTCAGCACGAGCGCTGCCATCGTTATCATTATGCCCGCACGGATAAGGATTCTGGTGCCGATTCTATTTCCGATGGGCATCCATAACAGGTTGCTCAACATAGTTCCCAGTTTCATGCAGACTATAAAGACTCCCACCCATTTCAGCGGTATATGGCGGCCTTCCGTTGCATAAAGCGTCAGAAAGGGCATAAAAAATGCCAGTCTGGAAGTCAAAAGCTGAATTAGAATCAATCTCTTTATTACGGGATAGGTTCTGAAAACTCTTAAGCATTCACTCCAGAGTGATGGCGAGGCATCTGCAGATTTGCCGGGCGAATCACTTGGAAATTTGAACATGGACATCGCTGTATAGGCGATAATCAGCGTGCCAAAAGACAGCAGAAAAAGAACGCCGAAGTTTTTCGGCCAAACTATTTTATCGTTCCCGAGTACAAGTTTAACAATATAACCTGCCATCATAGCCATGAAGCCACCAAAAAACAGACGCCATCCAAAGAAGCTGCTCCTCTTTTGCGGTAGAATCGTCTCACTTATGATACGGTTGAAAGGAAGCACAGCTATGCCGCCGGCAAAGGAGTACAGACTTATAAGTATGATTGATGCCCAAAGAAGCAGAACATTTTGTTCAGAACTCATAAGAGCAAGAATACCTAATACGCCCCATACGCCGCAGCGCGTCCAGATTCCCCCGAGCATTAGCGGCCTTGCTGTATGCGGATGACGACGTAGAAGGCGGGATATCGGCAGTTGCGGCAGTACACTTGTGGCCTGCATCAATCCCACTGTCAACCCGATGATTAACTTTGATGATGTAAACCCGGACAGGAAAAGAGGAAGCAGGGCAAAAGGCTCGGCAAAGGCTTGCGCCATGTTGAAAAAGGCGCCGTGAATGATCCCAGCCAACATGTTTCTTTGCTGATGAGGAGGGGGTTTCATTTCTCGAGCATCTTGCATAGAACTCATATCCATACTGGTTTCAGGCTCGCTCAATGTTTTTTGCGTTAATCTGCATTTATAATGTTTCCAAAAGATACAGTGCCATAATTAATGGGTTCCCTCGAAAAACCTGCCTTTGGCTGGCCTGTTAGAAATGCACGTCACTGTAGGCCAAACGGCAAGCTTTAGCCCCCGCAACGGCCTGTCTGAGTTTCAAATATTCATGCCAAGCAGGCCGGGTAAAAAGACGCGAATTCACCGTAACAAGCGAAAAAGGCTCGCCCTCTCAGCTATGTGGCGGTAAACCCTGCCAAAGTCTATCGAGATTCCCATACAATAAGCAATGTCTTCTTTCACGCAAAGTTAAAAGTTTCGGTGTTTGTTTTAAGTTGTGCTTTGCTCCTTTCAGGGCATGGTAAGAACAGTGATTTCTGTTTCCTTTTGAGGTTTTCTTCCTCTCTCCGATGGCGGGCGGGCCGTGGAGCGACTTTCCCTGGTGCTGTGGTGCGCGGGTTGGGGGACGTATTTGTTTCGACAGGATAACGGGATAGAAGGGATTGTTAGAATTGTGTCTATTCGTGTCATAAGGTCTTTGGCCTTTCGGTCGGAAATGCAAAACCGGTCGGGAAAGCAGCCAATATGTGCATTTTGTGTACATATTGAGCCATTTTTTCGACCGCAATTCACCGCGATAGAGTCGGATACAAGTTTCCCTTTAACCCCCAAAACGGGCTGAAATTCCAGTATTTTCCAGTACTTTCTCGACGAGAGGGCATACTGGAATGGCTGTTCGATTCGAGGGCCTTTCCAGGGCCGGCTTCGGTTTGGGCTTTGCTCTCATTTTTGGGCAGATTATAGCTTATTTGTTGTCAGTTGTCAAGGACGGGTTGGGGATAACGAGGGGGATGAAATTGTTGACAGGATAAGAGGATGTACAGCATTAGACCGAAAGCCGAGAAGGGATTGATTCAACGCAGAGGCGCAACCGCGCGGAGGGGGAGCAAATAGGGGAGAGAGCTTCACGCAAAGACGCCAAGAGGAAGCAAATAGAAGAAGCCGGGGCGTGCAGTCAAGGCTGTGAGGGATTTTTTGACAGGATAACAGGATGTACAGGATTATATCCGGACTATCAGGGCAATCCTGTAAATCCTGTCTAAGATCTCCTCCTAATCCTGCGCATCCTAATCAAAAAGTTTCCCGACAGGATAACAGGATGTACAGGATTTGAGGAAAAGCCGTGAAAGGATTGATTGAACGCAGAGACGCGGAGGGGAAGTAAATAGGGAAGAGGCCTCCCGCAAAGACGCCAAGACGCCAAGAGGAAGCCAATAGAAGAAGCCGGGGCATCCAGTCGAGGCTGTGAGGGATTTTTTGGACGGGATAACAGGATATACAGGATTATATCCCGTCCATCCTGTAAATCCTGTCAAAAGCTCCTGTCCCTTGTGTGCATCCTAATCAAAAAGTTTCCCGACCGGATAACAGGATATACGCGATTAGAGGAAAAGCCCTGAAAGGATTGATTAAACGCAGAGGCGCATGGAGAAGGATGAGAAGGACACCGTCCCGGGCGGAAAAGGGAGCTGTTGTGGCCGCGGAAGAATGTTCATCGCAGGCGCCGGCCGCAGAAGCGAATGTCCTCCGCGTTAATCAGCTCGTATCCCTCCAGGGGGATGGGGCTTCTGCTTCTGTGTGCGAACACCAAACCCCGGTAGCGCGTCAGGTAGATACATAGGTTTCTAAACGTGCCCCTCAGGCTGCACACCACGAGCGGTTCTTCCTGCCTCTTGAGGACATCAATGAATTCCTCTCTTTCTAAGAATATCAGGCAGCCTGTCGCAGAAGTCAGTAGCTCGGCCCCAGATACAGATTTCTCCTTTGTGCTATCGGACATTTGCACCTCCCACATTGGAATTTCTTCACCGTCCAGATTATACACGAAGTGCGACCGAGGGAGAATATTCCAGTAGGTCAAACGTATTATTCCATAATGACAACGACTGGCGGCCGGTGTGAGCGGCGGGCGGGGCGAGGTCAAGGTGGCGCTTCGGTCATAATTCCCTTTTTCCCAAAGTGTTGCGGTGATTGTCCAGTTTCCGTTCCTTTCTCCTCACTCCTGGCACACGTCTTGTTCTTTACGTTTCTCGCGAACAGAGAGAATGAGAACCAGCATCAGGCAAAAAGATAAATTCGCTCGTTCGCAGGACATCCGAAAAACAGAATAGAAGGGACGTTCCGGGTCAAAGGAGTCGCATACCACCCCTTACAACCCTGGCCTTACCGGCCGTGTCCGCCCCAATTGCGGCGGCTCCGACCCCGGTTCGTCCCCTCGCAACGAAAGAGTCGAAAGGAGCGGAACACCCCTCTCCCCGCTTCAGTCAGGAATGACGAGAGGGAGGAGGCAAGGCACTCAAGGGAGACCGAAAAAAACAAGGCTGACACCGTGGCCCTTCAGAAGTCTTGCTCTCTTCCCTCTTGCCATCTCACGTACGGAAAGCGCGACCGGCTTGACCGGACGAGGAGGAGTTCCCCCTCGCCTACCTCGACTCCCGGAGGGTCACCGTCAGGTCGGTTTCCTCTCCTTCACGAATGGTGGCGTTGACAAGCTCCTCCTCGTAGCCCAGGGCGTTGACCTTGACGCGATATTTTCCTGCTGGGAGATTGGGACTTCTGCTTACGCCATCCTCCCGCACGATTTCTTCAAAGCCCATGCTCATCAATTCCTTGAGGTCGGGGAAGAAGCCGAGAAAGTAGTTGCCCTGCTCATCAAGGGTCTCCACCTGAGGTCCCTGCACCGTTCTCCCTCTATCATCAACCACCCTGATGATGAGCGTCCCGCCGGCGGTCATCACGAAATCGGCCCGGTTGTCGGCGCCGGAGCGAATTGTCACCTTCTGGCTCGCCGAGGCATATCCTTTGGCGTCCATGCTCACCGTGTAGTCGCCTGCTGCAAGCCCGGTCGTCTCGTAGTCCCCCGTTTCCGACAGGGTGAGCCTCTTCGAATAGACGAGCCTGCCGCTGGAATCCTTCGCCGAGAGAAATGCCTGCTTGACAGGCTGTGAGGGATCGCTGCCTGTCACCTGCCCGTACAATGTCGCGCCTGCGCTGAGGGAAAAATCGAGGTCCGAGGGGCCTCGTGAATTCCGCACCTCGGCGGTCAATCCCTGCGGCGCATAACCCTCCTTGCTCGCGACGACATAGTAGGCGCCGTCTTCCACGATGGAAAAGCTGTAGTTTCCCTCCGAGTCGGTGCTTTCGCCGCCGCCCGCAAACATGCCCAGCTTTGACATGGCCGCAGATTGGATGTCTTTCGCCTGCTTCTGCTCCAGGGTGACTTTTGCTCCTTCAATGGGCTTTCGAGTTTCCGCATCCACGACGCGGCCGGAGAGCCCGCCTTCCGGAAGCTCTATATTCTTCTCGAGGTCGTTGTTGGTCAACTCAATATCCATCTCGAACACCGGTTTCGGTATCATGGCGGCCATCTTCACGACAGCCAGGCCATATTCCCCCGGTTGAAGGTTGTCAATTTCGTACCGGCCGTCCTCGGCGGTTCTACCGGAGGCTTGCTTCATGCTCTTGGTGAAGGCGATGTTTTTGGAAGAGGTCTGAACCATGACCATCAATCCCGCCTGTGGCTCGCCCTTCAGAGTGACCTTTCCATAGACTTTCAGCGGCCCGCCGACCACGATATCCAACCGGGTCTCCTTATCGTTCTCAATTTGGACGAAGTGCATATCGCTGCGAGTTGCGCCCGCGGTCGGCGTAGCAGATATTTCTATCGCTCCCGCTGTATATACTCCTTCTTTTATATTCCTTATGGCGTAGTCACCCTGCTCGTCCGTCTGGGCGTATTTCTGTCCACCGGGGCCTACAGCGACGATCATCCGTTGGGCAATCGGTTCGCCGGAAAGGTCCCGCACGGTTCCAACGAGGCTTCCGCCCTGAGAAAGCTCGATAATAAGGTTCGTGATGGCATCGTTTTCCGCAAGCTTTAGGTCTTCTATGGTCTTTTCGGCAAAGTCGGGAGCGGAAGCCGTGAGAGAATACGTACCCGGCTCGAGCTTGACGATGTCGAAGAGTCCATTTTCATCGGTCTTCGATTCGGCTGCTCCCATGTCCGGAATGAGAAAGGTTGCGGCAGTTGATGCTTTGACGGTGGCGTCGGCGATCGGTTGGAGGTCCACCTTCGCCAGGACGACGCCCGAGATCATCCCCCCTTGAACCAGTTGGAACTCGACGCCTTCGGTAATCTCTCCCTTATTCACGTTGACCTTTTGCTCTTCCGGGCAATAATCCGCATGGCGGGCCTGGAGAGTGAACGCCCCCCCCGGAAGGCCGGGAATCTCAAACTCCCCTTTGGCATCGCTCGTGGCAAGGCTTTTCAACTGGGGCAATCGTAGCTCCCCGAGAAACGTGGAATGAAAGGGGTTCTTCTGGACGATTTCGGCGGCTTCGATCGGTTTCCCGCTGGCATCAATAACGTGGCCGCGAATTCCACCCGCCGGAAGCTGCTTGATTACCACGCCGGAGGTTGTCTTCTCCAGCTCGACCTTGATTCCGCCCTTGTACGACTGGGCATATCCCTCCGCCAGGGAGGTCAACCGGTACTTCCCCTTCGAGAGCCCGGACACACGGAACATCCCTTCAGGGTTCTCAAATTCTTTTCCCGCCGTGGGAAGATAAATGTCCACCTCCTTCTTCTTGAGAAAGGCGATACTAAGCCCACCTCCACCTCCGGTGTCCCCGGAAGTCACGATCCTGAACTTCTCGACCGGTTCCAAAGTCGCAGCATCCACAACTTTCCCCTCGATGGCGCCGCCAAGAGTCAAGGTGATGACCATGTCCTTCTCCGGAGCGGCCATGTTCTTTTGCACGGCGATATAGTCCTCCTTCTCGGCGCCCAGGAAGTACCTTTTCCCCTCCTCGTATCTGAACCCGAACCTCCCGTCCTCGTTTGTCTTGTACTTCAGGGGCTTCGTCAAATCTTCGAAGGCTTGGGGATTTTCGAGTGAGAAGTCGTTCCACGAATAGAAAACCACTTGCACCGTCGCCCCTTGGAGCGGGGCGCCGCCCTTGTCAACAACTATCCCCGAAATGTCGAAGTCTTCGACTTCCCCTGGCGATTCCACTACCTCGGTTTTCTCTTCCGGCACGGGAATGGGCGGCACTTCTTCCGTGGGCGGGGCTTCTCGCGAGGACTTCACAACGGTGGGGGCGCCTTCGCCCGGGGCAGGTTTCTGCTCTTTGTCCTCCCGGAGCTGGCTTATAATAAAGCACGTTAAGATCACCAGCACGCAAACAGCGATTACCCCGATTGTCAGCCTATTCGACGAATCTCTCATTTTTCATCTCTCCTTCGATTTCTAAGTGCTCTGGTTCATAAATTCGGTCACGTATTTTTTCTTGACGGGATAACAGGATGGACGGGATTCTTGGAATCCTGTTTATCCCTGCGAAAGGTCCTTGACCTTTCGCTTTACCTCCACTTTCCGTTCTCCGAAATTCAAGACAAGGCCTACGCCGCGTTTCGCGGGGTGGCATGGTATCTCCTTTGACCGCGCCGGGGCGGGGCAGTGCGAACTCTGCGACAACTTGTCAGCCGATTGCTTGTTCTTCCTGGTTTTTCAGAGTGCCCCACGGGCGTTCGGATTTACTGGATACCTCACATTCCTCGAACGATCTGGTCTATCCTGTTATCCTGTCGAAGGATTCCCTTCACCCCGCACTTTACGTTACCGTACTTGCGAACGCGTGTACTAACTCGCGGCATTACTTTCGCTCGACGCCTTTTCCTGTCGGAAGGAAAAAGTGCACAGTCCCCCCTTGTTTTGTATGCGTATTCGCCGGTCTTTCTTCACTTTCCCCGCCCTCTGTGTGATGTCGAACCGCTATAATAACACGACATTTGAGCATGGTGGCAATAGAAAATTACACCGCGCGCCTCAGCAGTTGTGAAAAAGTAAAGGAGCCACAGTGATTTAGCCGTTGCGAACAGGGGATTCTCCGTGCGAGGAATAGCGCGCCGTTTTGACCGGGCATCTCCGGGAACGATGTTGCATTATCGAAGGGGTTGACAGAGCCGCAAGACAGACGCATCATAGCCTCGGGTAGGTTCGAGAAGCTCGGAGCCGGCGGAGCCGGTTTCTACCGAAGGAGAGTAAAGTGTCCAGTCATTCGCAAGAACGCGAGACGAATATTGCCCGCAGAACAACCCGCCGGGTGCGGATCGGAAAGGTTTTCGTGGGAGGCGGGGCCCCGATTTCGATCCAGTCTATGGCCAAGGTCAGTACCGAAGACATTGACGCGGTGATGAGGCAAATTGAGGAGATGCTGGAGGAGGGATGTGAGATCGTCAGGCTCGCCGTGCCCACGCGGAACGCCGCCAAGGCGCTTCGGGAAATCCGCAAGCGAACCGATGCCCCTCTTGTCGCTGACGTTCATTTCAACTATCGCCTTGCGCTGGAGGCTATTGACAGCGGCGTGGACAAGGTCAGGGTCAACCCGGGGTATCTCCGCGAAAAGGAGGAGGTCAAGGCGGTCATTCGGAAGGCGAAAGCCGCCCGGATTCCCATACGCATCGGGGCGAACTCTGGCTCCATCCTTCGCGGGACCGCAGAGGAAAAAGTTGCGTCCTCAGGAATAGCGACGGCGATGGTGGAGAAGGTTTCCGAGTACCTGAAGTTCTTCGACCAGGAAGATTTCCGCGACGTGGTCATCTCGCTGAAGGCTTCGGACGTGGTGCAAACGACAAAAGCCTACGAGATGATGGCAGAGCGGTGCGATTATCCATTCCACATCGGGGTTACAGCGTGCGGGCCGCCTTCTGTGGGCGTTGTGAAGTCGGCAATGGGACTCGGGCATCTCCTCCTGGAGGGGATCGGGGATACGGTACGGGTGTCTCTGACCGGGGACCCTCGCGAGGAGGTGAGGACCGCGAAACGAATTCTTCAAGGACTCGGCTTGCGCCGCTTCGGCCCGACGCTCATATCTTGTCCGACGTGCGGGCGGTGCAGGGGCGATTTGATTTCGCTCGTGGAGGAGATAGAAGGAAAATTGTCCGGCGTTGCCTGGCCTATTAGCGTGGCGGTGATGGGTTGCGAGGTCAACGGGCCGGGGGAGGCCGCAGAGGCGGATGTGGGAGTCGCCTTGACGAGAGAGGGCGGTGTCCTCTTCAGGAGGGGCGAGGTCGTCAGGACAGTGCCCCTGAAGGAGCTGGCGGCCGAGCTTCTCTCGGCGGCGAAGAGTTTCCGGGATACCTGAGCTGTTGCCCCCGCTGGCCCCGAGGAGCGATTGCCCCGCACGTGTGAAGAGGTGTGTCCATTACATTCGAGTACTCAAACGTAAAGCGACTCTTCCATCTTCTTCCGTTCGACCAGTACCGGAAACCTTTCCCCGGCAATGCACATTTGCTGGACTCTGTGCGGCGTGTGGCAAGATTTCACCGTACGGGGGGATCGAGGGTCGCCACGTACGGCTTCTGACGGCGGATGCGATAGCTCTTTTTTCCGCCAACGGTTTCGATTTTCCCGCCATTGGCGAGTATAACCTTCTCTCCGATCGCAGCGATTCGATGGGCGATGGAGGAGATTTTCTCCTGCCGGGGCAGATTGTCCCTGGTCACGTTTCGGTAAGTGTCTTTCAACGGCTTCATCCATCTTTCTGGAAGCCCGCTCGCTCCTTTCAGCACACCGAGCAGGCCCCCGACCGTCGCGGCGTTGCAGTCGGCATCGTACCCGATGGAGCATATCAGGAGAATCGTCTTCTCGAAGTCCCCATTTCCGTACAACAGTCCGAGCGTGCACGCTGCGCCATTCAGGACGCTTGAGTTCGGATTCCATTTTTTCCGGTATTTCCTGTGGAGGGCATTGCGAGCCACTCGCCAGTCATCGGGATATTCATCGTGCCAGGTCACGCAGTCTGCGATCGCCCGGCGGTACTCGGAATTCGCGGGAAGGGCCGAAAGCCCCTTCGCGATGAGCCTGCGTACGTCGTTCTGGAAAAAGGCTTCTGCATACATCACACAGAAATAGTGTGCTGCCATGACGCTCTCGCCGTAAACCACGACGTGGGCGTACTTGTTCGCAAACCTCTGCGCCGCGGCGGGCATTCCGGGGCAAATCATCCCCCACAGCTCCTGAGTGAATTGGCCGCTGAGGTTAAACCACGCCTTGTCGTTGTCGCTGGGGTGGCCGGTCGCGGGCGGCAGAAGACCCTGCCTCATCAGCTCCAGCGCCCGGGCATTGGCGACCCAGATGTGCCCGTGAATGTGATCCATCCATTCCTGTGCCACTTCTTTGTACGACAAATCCAGCCCGTGCTCCTCCAGCGCGTGCAGATAAACGTACTCGATGTCCGTATCGTCATCGCTCCTGGCGCCATTCGTGTAATCCGGTTTGAAGACGATGCCCGGCCCCGGCTGCTGGTCGTATTTGAACTCGTGCGGCAAGCCGAACATATTTCCCGCGCACTCTCCCAACCAGGCTCCCCCAACTTTGTTGTAGTATATGTCCGCCGGGAGTAATGCGGTTTCTTCCGCGAAGGCCGCGGTAGCTGCGACGCTGGCGGCCACGCAAACGAGGCGTGCTATTCTCATGTCCTCCTCCCCATCAAGGAGTTGCTGTAAAGGTCTGTCTCTCTCTCGCGAGCGTCCCGCAGTCATGAAGAACGAATAAACAAACACGAAGCCCGGAAGGATACACGATTCTCTCCGGGCTTCCACGACCGACGAGAGAACTCACACCTCAGCTCAGAACTTCGATGGCTTTATCGTCATCAGCGGTCTTGAAAATGGCGACCGATTCCCCTGCCATCGCGGAAGTGGCGTAGGTGTGCTGGATGTCAATGCCGGCGTCGCCGAGTTTGCTGCCAATTTCAGCGCCCGTGCCGACTTTGCTCTCGACCTGCACGCAGACGACGCCGGCGGAGCGGGTCTCGTACCCTGCCGCCTGGAGGACGCTTTCGAGCTTGGCGTTGTCGTCGCTAACCAAGCGAAAAAGCCCTTTGTCGTCCTCTACGTAGGCGCAAAAAGCGCTGACGTTGACCGCTGCCTCCGCGATGAGTTTGAAAACTCTTCCCATAGTGCCGATTTCGTTCGGCGTAGTGACGATGAGTTCGGCAACTTTTGAAGCATTCATGCTCTTCACCCTCCTTGAGTCCAGTTTCTGTTCTGCGAAGCGAGCTCCCTGGCGCTCTTCTGGTCGTCAAAATGAGGCTAACGCAAGATGTTGAGGAGGGCAAGGAAAAATTCGCGGTTTGACTAATGCGTCAGTCTGGGGCGGATACCCCGCCAAGGCGGGGCAGGGAAGAAGGGAAAAGGAGCGTAACGCAGAGGCGCAGGGGCGCAGAGAGGAGAATGAGAAGGACTCCGTCGTCGCCTGGCGTGGGACAGGCCTCTTGCCGATGATTCCCACGGGCGGGAAGCCGTCACGGGGGAAAACCATGCTGGTCGCAGGCTTTGACTATGCCCTGTCCCGCGCTTGCCTGGGAGCTGCGGGACCTCGGGGGGGGACCACTGCGTTGTTGACAAGTGGTCCGCGAGTAAGCGACAATTGCGGGT
The DNA here is from genome assembly GCA_964640185.1 of uncultured Verrucomicrobiota bacterium. Classification (GTDB taxonomy): domain Bacteria; phylum Auribacterota; class JABMQX01; order JABMQX01; family JABMQX01; genus CAZXGF01. The sequence goes on from CAZXGF010000014.1 coordinate 94,278, forward strand.
GAGGTGCCGTCAGAAAAGGAGGTAATCGTCATGGCGCAAGCGGTCGCGCACCCTGAGTACCGAGAATTTCTTGATTGGTGCAGGCAGAGGCCGGATGCTCTGTCGCGCAAGGCCATAGTAATCGCCGAGAACCGGGACGAGAGCAATCGCACAGGGCACCTCTACCGCGGGTACATGGCAGCGGTTCACTTTCTGGCTGAGAACCCGGAGGTTCAGGAATGGCTCGAGACTCTGCCATTGTCCGAGCGGCGGCCATTGGACTATGACAGCCCGCTCTTCGGCCCGGCGTGGTCTGCCTTCATGGCCATGCACGGCGCCAAGCACTCCATTCTGAGGCATATTCTGCCGACCCGATATGGGGGACTCACGCGTACTGGAGGCGGAGGCGCGTACCCCTTCAAGGTGGCGCTCCGCCTGGCGGCAGAGTTTTTGGCGCAGAGGACCCCCGTGCTTGCTGAGAAGGCGAAAGCCAGCATACCGGCGAAGTACAGGATGGTCCGCAGAAAAGAGTTCGACCGCGACTACCCGGCGGTTGAGAAACTTAAGACCAGGTACGACTTCAGGTGCCAGGTATGCGGGCGGCGTATCGAACTTGGCGGCGGGAGGTACCACTGCGAGGCTCATCATCTTCGCCCTCTTGGCAGGCAACACCGTGGTCCGGCGGAGACGAGCAATGTGGTTATCCTGTGTCCCAACCACCATGCCGAGTTCGACTTTTTTCTTTTCGCTATACTGGACTACAAGGGAAGAAAGAGGAAGCTTGAGCATATGCTAAGGGGACTGGAAAGCACGGAGACCCATCTGCTGGTGCGGCACCGAATCGCTCCTGAGCATATAGATTACGTTACAGAGCAGTTCTTGACCCGGCTGGACCTTCTGGCCGAGAGCTGACCCCTGAAAGGAGAAAATGTACGAGGTAAAAGAGGCAGAGGTTCCGCGAATGCTCAAGGCTCGTGGCGGTGTCCGCGCATTGGTGCGGGCCGACTGCAGGGATGTTCTTCGCCTATGCCCGGCGAATTGGGCGGCGCTTGTCCATACAAGCCCTCCCTATAACATAGGACGCCCGTATAAGGGCTCTTCGGACGCTCGTGACATTGATCAGTACCAGAGCTTTCTCCACGAAGTGGTCTCGGAGCTTTCGAGGATCGTCAAGCCGGGCGGTTCGGTCTTTTGGCAAACGGGTTATACGGAAAAGGGCCGCCAAGGGTCGGGGCGGCCCGAAAGAGGGATAGTCCTACTCGATTCGCTTAGCCTGCCCATATTCGCGGAGTGCGGATTCGTGCTATGGGACAGAGTGGTTTGGAACTACTTCGGAAGCATGGCCTTCAAGAGCAAGTTCACTAACAGGCACGAGACTATCCTCTGGTTTGTGAAGGCGGGCCCGAACAGCGCCGCGCCGCTCTTCGAGCTGGACGAGATAAGGGAAAGGGCGCTGTCGTATGATGGCCGCAACCATATCCTCGGGAGGAACCCGGGCAACGTGTGGCAGGCGGAAAGGGTTGCCTACGGCTCAACTGGACAGACGACGCATCCTGCTGTGTTCCCCGAGGAGATCTCGGAGAAGATCATAAGGTGCTGCAGCGCTCCGGGCGACATTGTTGTTGACCCATTTATGGGCAGCGGCACCACCTGCAAGGTGGCGTTAACGCTCGGCAGGCAGTTCCTGGGATGCGATGTCTCGAGGAGTTACGTGAGCGAAGCCGAGGAGCGGCTCGGCCTCTGGGCAAAGGATGAGGTCTGGAACCTGGCTCTGGGCCTGCTGGTGCTATATATGTTCCAGAGGAAACCCGGCGTTAAAACGATCCGCGAACTCGATGCATTCCTCTGCTTGGCGTGCCGAGGTGGATTCACACGTGAGCTCGCCGAGCTGGAGCAACTGGTCGGGGAACTCGCTGCGCCCCCAAGAGTGACGGGCGCAACCAAGCGCGCCAAGCAGCAGCTCTGGAAGAAGTATGATGAGCTCGTCAGGTGCGATAATCCGCCCAACCCGATTGTGGCTGCCGACCGGGCCCTGTGTTTCTGTTTCGCCCATCGAAAGCGCTGGAACGGGCTAAGAAGGTATCTATCGGCTGGACTCTGTCTCAAGCAGCTTCGGGAAAGCATTCTCGGCCTGGAAGAACGCGACCGAGCGGAAATGATACGGCGACTTTGTGTCCAGGCTCCGACAAGATTTGGGCTCAGCGGGAACGACGTAACCTTGAAAAGAGTTGATGCCGGACTGGGCTGCAACGCCTCCGGGACGCGGAACGGCGTTGCGGGCCAGTTGCAGCAGGCGGTTTTTCAATAGCGATTGTGGTCGTCATAGCCGCGCAAAGGCACATGGGTTCCGCACACAGGGCCGGGTACATCGGATGTGCCTTCTAAATCCTCACGCCATCTGGAAAGCTCGCCCGCGAGGGCGCCAACTTGACTCCCGCCGCGGGGCTGCGGCCTCGCGTCGGCGGCTGCCCATTATTTGTTAAAGAAGCCCTGAAGTTCTGAGCAGCTTGAGAAAGCCTGGCTCGGGTTGTCACCGTGAGCTGGCTTGCCGATGATGCGGATGCCGTACGTCTCGACCGTCGGGAATCGGGCGGAGAATTGCTGCCCGTTTCGGATTCGCCGGTTGTTGGTGGCAGTTGTCGAGGGATATGATTTCAGTTCGGCAACCGTTTCCCACTCCCCGTCCGGCTTGCGGAGAATCTGTATTTTGGGTTTGCCCTCGGATGCATCGAACCAGCCTCCGTCGTGAAATGTCTTCCCGTGGGCATAGACCACCCGGTTGATGTTCACCGCTTCGGTCAAAGTGATGGCATACCAATCCATGTCAGCTTTTCTCGCGTTGAAGGTCACCCTCAACGTTGTGGTCTCGCCGTCGGCTATCTCGCCCTCCTCGTTGCCTTTCCGCGAGTAGCTCTCCTTGCCGAAGGAGAAAAGGGAGAAAACTCCGGACGAAAAAGAATCGGGTTGTCGCAGCCAAATTTTGAACGAAGACCCTTCGGCGCCGGCGTCGGCAAAGGTCGTCAAGTAAAGCGTGAAGGGCCTCAATTCACGTTTTCCTGCGGATGGAATCAGCGCGAAAGCGGGCACGGCGAAGACCGTCTTGCCGTCGCGCTTTTCGACACGCACCTTCGCGGCCTTCGGGTCATACTTGACGGCGACCCGCTGCAATGACTGAATCTCAGGATTGAGAGCTGTGTCTGCCGCGAGGACCATCGGGCCGTATTGCAGAGCCACAAGACCTTTGTTGCCGTACTCGCCGAGAATCATCTTTGGCTTCATTCCCATCTGGAGGAAGACAGTTTGACCCTTCTTCCAGGTTGCCGTGATGGCGGCATACTCTCCCGGCTTCGGAAAACGCTGAATCCGAAGACCGCCCGCCGAGATCTTCGCCCGGTCGCACCAGTTCGGCATGCGGAGATAGAGCGTGAACTTCGCCGGTCTCTCGGGCGATATGGTGAGAATCACGTTGCCGCTGTTCGGATAATCGGTTTCCTGGGAGATTTCGACTTTCGGCCCGGCGGGAACTTTGGCGACGGCACTGCCGGGTCCATAAAGATTCACGGCGATTCCATCCGGCATGATGCCGTAAGCAAGGGTCGGAATTAACGCGACTGCCCTCGGGCCGCTCGATGTGCAGCAGCAGATGTCCGTGCGGTAAGGTTTTCTCCCCTCGAGAGGAGTGAAGTAGCAAAACGCGTCTCCAGTCGGTTTCTGGGCCGCGAGGAGGTGATTATAGATGATTTGCTCGAGGACGTCGGCGTACTTCGACTCGCCGGTCAGGCGCAGCAGTTGCATACTGAGCTGAAACCAGGTGACCGTCGCGCAGGTCTCGGAGACGGAACCGGTCCTCGGGAGGTAATGGTCCCTCTGAAAGTGCTCGCCGAGGCTCGTCCCGCCGGTGGTGTACATTTGATTCTTGACGATGTCCTCCCAGGCGATTTGCGGGGCGCGAAGATACTTCTCGTTCCCCGTGCAGCGATAAAGCTCACAAAGTCCCACGAGGTTGGACATCATCTCGTAAGCCTTGCCGTTGGCGGTCTCGTAAACGGAACGTTTTTCGAGGAGGGAGGAGATGATCTTCGGGCCGTGGGGCTGGTCGTAGGCTTTCACTAAATACTCGCAGAAGTCGAGGTATTTCTTCTCGCCGGTCGCGTTGTAAAGGTGCATCATCGGCTCCATGACGCTGGTAGCCGCCATTCCGACGTGGGTGCCGGATTTTATGATGTCTCGCTTTCCCGGGCCGAAGGTTTTCGTCAAAAGATCGCCGATGCCCCTGGCGCCTTGCAAGGCGGCTTTATCGCCGGTGAACTCGTAATAGTTCATCAACCCGATGAGGCAGTACTTGTGCACCCAGACGTCCCAGCTCGTCCATCGCTGTTGTTTCGTGTAGGTGCCGAGGTATCCGTCGGGTTCCTGTGCGGCGAGAAGCTTTTTGACGACGCGATCCATCTTCTTCCGCAGCGCGGGGTCGTGCGTATAAGACCATGCCCGACAGGAAGCGTGCAGCCACTTCCCGAGGTGCTCGCCGATCCACGGATGGCTCCCCGGACGATGCTGAAATCCTCCGAGGAGGATGTCCTCTGGCCTTTTCAGTAACCAATTTTTTTCGTGGTTGATCATCCGTTCGTGAAAGAAGCCGCTCATCTTCACCTGCGACGGCAAAAGGAGTTGCTCCCTGTCGGCGGCGACGATCTTGCCCGTGCCAAAGGCGGCGATGTTGCCCACGACAATGAGAGCCGACGAGGCCAGAAGCATCCGCAAAGCAATCATTCTCAGTCCCTCCATGATTGAGTCAATCAAGCGACGTTTGCCGCGCGATTCCCGCATCGCCTCTCTTTCGGTCCTTTGGAGTTCAATCGCATACCGAGAATCGCGCTGGTTGTTGGACCAAAGAAACCTCTCAAAAAGGGATTCTATTCAAATCTCGCGTTTTAACAAAGGAAATATTTCGAGCGGCTGGAATCGCATTGACAATCCGGTCGTTGGCGCTGTACACCCTTATATAGGGATTACATGATGCCCGGCGTATCTGAGAGGTGTTGGTGGGTTCAATTCTTCTTCGGGGAGGGTTCACCATGCGAGCGATCTTTGCTCTCGCCGTTTGCTTGGTCTTCTGTTCGTCGGCGCGGGCCCAGCAAACCATTTGGACGGCCGATTACAATCCTCTGACCCTCGGTGCTCAGTGGTCGTATTTTGACCAAGAAGCCGGACAATCTGACGCCAGAATCGTCACGGGTATCGAAGCGGGCTTGATTGCGGTGGACGACGACCTTGGTCTGGTAACCTACTGGAGCAGCGACGCCCAAGGCCTCAAGGTCCATAAGTTCTATCTGCCAGATGAAGAGCCGGAACTCCAGTGGTCCTACCTCGACCCGCCGATAACGAGGTTTCCCCACAGTATGGAAGCTGGCCGAGCCTACACCGATACTTCATTTCTGAATAATCCATCCCTTCCGGGAACGACGATTGTGCAGTTCACGGCGACGTTCGAGGCGATTGAGGACCGCTTCGTCAAGATTGACGTCAAACTCCAAAGAACATACCCGCTCTGTGCCAGAATGGCGACGCGCCAGGCGACCGAAACGTCCCTTGCCGGCCTGAAGATTATGAGCACCATCATAGAAAGCACGGAATGGTGGGCGTGGGGAATAGGCCCCGTCGAGCAGGACTTGCATGTCGTCACATGGGACATTATAAGCGGAGAAACTGAAGAATGGAGCAACCTCGAGCTCCTCAGCTCCAGTATGATTGAAGACAATTCCCCCGATGTGCGGGTGACGCAGCCGACCGCACAGCCTGTATATGGGACGGACGCCGAGAGTATCGGCATCTCCGGCATTGCGAGCGACGACTCGCGAGTTGTGAAAATCGGCTGGGAAGACGACCATGGGCATTCAGGCCTCGCCGCCATGAATGGAGATTGGCAGGTCGCCGATATAGCCCTTGTCTATGGAGAAAACGTTATTACGCTGACGGCGTGGGATTCCTCCGGCAACACGTCAACCGAGGTTTTCACGGTGTTCCGTATCTCTATCGGCGAGCTTTCGCCGATGGTGTGTCACGCGGGCGAGTTGCTCGAAGGCATCTGGCTCACGGGCGCCGGCTTCCCCGAGGACTCGCTTGTCGAGCTGCGTCGAGACGACGAAACAATTGCTGCGGCAAACGTTCAAGCGAGCGGGGGCGGGACTCTGCTTGAGTTTGACGTGGACTTCCAGGATTCCGGTGTTTATTTGTGGGACGTAGTTGTCAAACATTCCTCGGGCGTCGAACTGGCAAGGTTGCCGGGAAGCTTCCAAACCTCTCCTCTGGCAGTAACCGACACAGTTGGCACGCCTGATTGTGGAATCGCCATTTCCTGGGCGAGCTTGGCTGATAGGACCTATGAGGTCTGGGCGGCGCCGAGGATGAATGGACAGTGGGAGCTCGCTGATTGCGTCGCCTCACAGGGCGAGGTTACCAACTGGGAGGACGCTTCGGCCCCGGATAGCGCGCGAAGGTTTTACAGGATCTCGCCGGTGCCTTTTGAATGAGAGCCGGGGCACGGTCTTTGCGGCGCATCTTTCTTCGAAGGAGTCGGGGGACGAAAACGACAGGAGGCCGGCGCCTCAAAAGGGCGCCAACCTCCCATAGCCGATTGCGGTGGCTCATGCCGCTATTGGCGGCTAACCTGCCTTGTTCAAAGCCGCTGGTATCCGCCGGGGTTCAATTCTAAGCTCTCCACGAACGCCTTGGCCTTTTTCCGTGTCCCGGGGGATGCTCACTCAGCCGTGCCGCCGGAGCCTCCGCCGCCACGAGGCCTCCGGGCGCCTTCAGGTCTCTGAGGGCGTTGACCGGCAGTTCCGCGCCGGGTTGCGCCGGAACGCCCGGCGCCGAACCCCATGCCAGGAAACCGGCCGCCAAGCTGCCGGAATTTCTCCTGGAGCTTTTTTCGCTCTGCGAGCGCCTTGGTCAGCGTCTCGTTGCCCTCTACTTCCTTGCCGAGGGCCGCTTCGAGCGCCTCGTTGGCCGTCTGCTGAGCTGCTCTGAGGGCTTCCTGTTTCGCGCGAACGTCCTTGAGAGCGTTTATGACACTCTCTTTTTCCCTGGCCTTGGCGGTCGCTTCCCCCAGTATCTTATTGAGCTCCCGGACGCGTTGCATCGCCTCCCGGAGTTCCGCTCTCTGCTCTTCTGTCATTCTCGGCCTGGCTGTTTGCCCTGCCGCTCTCCGGGGAGCAGGCGGACTTGCCTCCTCGGAGAAGCCCACTTGACACAGAAGAGTTGCGAAGACTACCACCACGCAAACAGCGATAACCTTTTTCATGTTCCTCCTCCTTTCATTGTTTGTTGTCGAACTTCCGTTAGCAAAAACGGGTACAAGACAAAACTAATTCGAAATCGCAGGTAATACCTCAGTTACCGGCGGCTGAGCTTCGCATCTCATAGGACGCAGAGTAGCCCTTGTGCCGGTGGCATTCTGCCACCGCCGAGGGCGAGACGCCCTCGGGACTGCCGGCGAGACGCCGGCGTTACATAGACGGCAACACTGAGCTGCACCTGGCAATCAAGCCCCAGATGCCCATGCAACGACTGCCCCGCCCTGGCGGGGTGTACTTCTCACCTTATTCTCTATTCTCTGCGCCTTTGCGTTAATCTGCTGTTCCCTTCTTGCCTCCTCCGGGTCGGCCGGCTATCCGCCCGAGACGGAGGGATTACAATCGCAGGGAGTTTTCCCGTTATTCTTCGTGGAGCTGATGTCCTCAACTCCTGTCGCGGAATCTCAGGCCATAATGGAGCACCGTTCAGGTTTATCTTCGTGCTGGTGTTTGTCCGCCGTGAGCAGAGACCGGCCGCTTCCTCCCGTGATGCCGGGCATTACCTCCACGCCTATTCTCTGTTCTTTGTAACGTTTATTGCAAGTGCAGGGTTTAACCGAGGCAGGCACAGATGCTTTTCCCTCGGTGTTGCCGTATTTCGGCGGCAAGGAAAGGGGGCAGAGAGAGCTTAACGCAAAGACGCGAGGGCGCAGAGGCGAAGCAGATAACGATAACACGCGGACAGGATGCCCTTCCGCGGAACGCGGGGCAAGATGCCAGCGGCACGACCAGAAGCCCAGCAATCAAACATACACCACCGATTCATCTCCTCAATCCACAGGGGTCCGACCGAGGGCATTTATCCCACCATTGCTGTTCATCACTGCGAAACATGCAAGACGGAAGAAAGAATCGAAAGGCAACTGCTGTACGACTCAAGCGCGACCATACCAAAAAATCTGAAGGTGCGAAGATATGTGGAAGTTGTGCTAAAATGAATTTCTGGACATGACGGTCGCAGAGTTTCTACCAAGGGACTCTCACTATACGGGAAAGGAAAGTGGGCCTGCGAAAACTGTGGGAAAAACGCGGTTTTCTCCGAGCGCGGCGTGATTCACCAATGGAAGAGAGGAAGAAGGGAGACGAAAGGTGAAGAGAAAAGGAGGCATTTCGAGGAGGCAATTCTTTTGTGAGACGGGGGGTTTGGGAATCGCCCTTGCGGGCAAGCTGGGGCCCCTCGGGGCAAGTCCCGCTATTCGAACGGGAAAGAAGTTGCCGAACGTTCTCTGGATCATGACCGATGACCAGAGGCCGGACTCGCTCGGCTGTTACGGAGCCGGCTGGGCGAGGACGCCGAACATTGACCGAATCGCCGAGCGAGGAGTTCTCTTCGAGCACGCGGTCGCACAATGCCCCGTGTGCATGCCTTCAAGAACCTCCATACTGACAGGGAAATACTGCCACACGCTCGGCATTCTGGAGAACGTCCGGCGACGTGTCCCGGAATCCGTGCGGCCGCTGACGGCGCCGTTCATCGAGAGGGGCTATCAGACGGTCAACATCGGCAAACTGCATTACGCGGGCAAACGGCCCTTCTCGATTGCGAGGCCCTCGCCGGGTTATGGGGGACGGGCTGCGACGCCTTTCGCCCTGAAGGCGGGATACGACCCGAAGAAGTACGGCGTTGTCAACCTCCCGACGCCGCTCAACGTCATTATCGCGGGAAGGTATCCTCTGCCCGAGGAGAAAACGGAGCCGGCGATGTGCGTCGAGAAAGCGATTGACTTTCTGCAATCGGAGGCCAAAGAGCCTTTTCTCCTGAAGGTCTCGATCATCGCCCCGCACACGCCCGTGCTCCCGCCGCGCCCGTACGACACTCTGATAGACCCTTCATCCGTCCGCCTGCCGCTGCCCTCGAAAGAGGAGCTTGAGGGCAAGTCGCGGTATGAGCGCGAGGTCCTCCGCGAGTTTCAGGGAAACAGCACGCTGACGCCTGAGCAAATAGCGACCGCCCGCGCGCATTACTACGGATTCGTGGCGATGGTGGACCATCACATCGGCAGATTGCTCGCCGCTGTCAAGAAGAGAGGATTGATGAGCAACACCATCGTCGCCTTCGCCTCCGACCAGGGCGTGGAGCTGGGCGAGCACGGGATTTTCATGAAGCGGAATTTCTACGAGCAGACGGTGAAAACTCCTTTGATCCTGTCGTGGCCGGGGCGCCTCCCGGAAGGAAAGCGCGTCGCCTCCCCTGTGGAGATGGTGGACTTTCTGCCGACGCTGCTCGAGTTGGCGGGGCTGAGTTTTGAGGGAGAGACCGCCGGAAAAAGCCTCGCGAAGCTCGCGCAAGGCCAGCGGAAAGCGTTTCGCGAAGCGACGTTCAGCGAGATTGACTATGGTGTCTCTCAGTGGCCTTCTCTTCGAGACGGCGGAGGCAGACGAGTTATGGTCCGGACGCAGCGGTGGAAGATGTGCTGCTTCGTTAATCAAGCCAATCGGGATGGCGACCTCTATGACTTGAAAGCCGACCCCGGAGAGACAAAGAACCTCTTCCTCGATAAGAATTACTCGCCCGTCATCTCGAAGCTCAGCCGCCTTTTGAGCGAGTGGAACGGGAAGGGTTAGCGGTTTTTTTCTTCAGCACCTTATCGAAAAGCTTCATCGCCGACGGAACCTGGAAAACGTGCCCTTCGGGGTGAACGAGGAGGGTTGCGCGGTCCGCTTTCCCGAAGACGCCGTAGCAGTCCTTGATTTCAGCCATAGCCCCTCTGGCTATGGACACCGGAAAGCCCCCCGGCGCCCGTTCGCGCTTGCCGTTCTGACACTGGAGATGCCGCGGCGCGATGAGCGAATAGATGTCCGCGAAGTCGAAGTTCTCGGTAAGTCCCGGGAAGTCCCAACACGGGCAATGTCCGTTCCGGATGTTCTCCACTGTCGTGAGAAAGCCTGAGCTTACAGTGACCTTGACGCGGGTGTCCATGGCGCCGAGCCACATCGCCATCTCCCCGCCCAGCGACAGCCCCCCGCAGCCGATTCGCTCCTTGTCAACTTCCTCGCGCGTGGTGAGGTAATCAACGCATCTCATCACGTCCCAGAGCCTTTCGCCCATCAGCGTCCGCCCTTCCTCGTAAACCTTGTGCTGTCCGACATCGGTCGAGATGGTTACGTATCCGCTTTCCGCCAGAACCCGCGCGAAGCCGCGATATGGGCTCGCGTCCTGATGGACGATGTAGCGGTTCCCCCCGTGACCGTGAATGCACACCACCGCCGGCGCCCTGCTATTCCGAGGGCGAGGAACTGTCAGCACGACTTTGATGCGTCGAGTTGGCGTCGAGTTGATTTCTATCTCGTACCGGATGTGTTTCTGTTCCTTCTTCGTCAGCAGAATCTTCTCATGGAATGGCAGACTTGGGCGTCCGCTGCGGTCGGGCTTGTCCGCTTCGAGAAGGTCATCGAGCTTCAGAAGACGAAAAAGCTTTTCCCGAGAAGCCTTCTGCCAGGCAACGGCTTCCTCGGCAGTTTTCGCGTTGAACCCCATCTCTCGCTCGGCCGTTGTGCCCCCACAGTCGGCCGCGGACGCCACACAAAAAAGCAACCCAAGAATCAATCCGAACTGCAGGATGTTATTTCTCATCACATATTCCTCCCTGTTCACAACTGGAATGATGCCCTCTTCGTTTCCGACTGACGATGGTTGAGACGTAGAGCACGTTCAGGCCGCTGAGACCCCGACCCGATCTCGCAACATGCCCGACGTTCATTCAGCTTACCACCGGCGATGCTTCCGGGTCGAACGGATTTGTCCTGATAGCGAGAGAGAAGAGATAGGGGTAATTCTCCTTCAAGTGCCGCATATAGGCGAGCCATTGCGATATCAGAAGAACATACGCCCTCCGTATATCGCCGGATAGATGTTTCAGGTCGCTGCCGGGGAGGTCGCTCAAGCTCTTCCTGTGGCTCAGCTCCTCCGTCAAGTGGAACACCGCCCACAGAAGCTGCGTGAAGGAATCGTGCTCCAAGAGATTGGGGTTCCCCAACAGACGCAACATGAAGTCTCTCTTGGCAGTGAGGAAGGACTTGAGGTCGTACAGGTCCCCTTCCCGGCCCCGAACTTCGTAGGCGCACCTCTTGAGGCGCTCGGCAGCGATGACAAATTCCCTATCCGACCAATTGCCCTCGACCACCAGCTCATTTTTCACTCTTTGGGACTCAGGGTCAAAGCTGGAAAAAGAGTTCAAAAGGGCTGTCCCAACCTCGCTGAAGAAAGCTCCAATCACAATGTTCAGCTTTTCGAGCATAGCGCGTTTCTCTCTCTGCGTGAGTAGGCGGTGTATGATGAAAGTGACCAGCAGAACCTCAATCGGAACAAACGCGATGTCTCCCACGAGATAGATGAAGATGTGATGGGCATCTCGAAAGAGCGCAAAGTGAATGAGATAAATCAACCCAGATAATGCAACCAAGCCTAATCCCAGACCGACCTGCCAACTAAGGCGTTTCATATTTCATTACCTCCTTCAACCTTTCGTCGGAATCATCCCTGACAGTGCCAGGACACGAGACTGATTCTATCCCGCGCAAGAAGCCGCCGCAACATCGAATGTGGCAACGGCGAGGCTTGAAGTTCTTATCCTTCCGAGCTATATTACAAACAGGAATCGCGATTTCAGGATTGTTCATCTGAATTACAGACAATACGGAAAGGAGAGAAACACCAATGAACCAGAGCAGACGCGAATTCTTACGCCGGGGCGCGATGGCCGCTGCGGCGACGACGGCGGCGGCTTTTTCACCGCGTCGAGCCGCAGCCATCGAACCCATTGTCCGCAAGGGTGGCAGCCAGTTGAAGCTTAGCTGCTGCGCCTATTCATACCGTCAGTTTCTATCGGGCAAGAACAAGACGATGACGCTCGACGACTTCATCGAGATCGGCGCCGAGATAGACCTCGATGCCGTGGAGCTGACGGCGTATTATTACCCCGCCGAAATCACCCCCGAATACCTTACCCATCTGAAACGCAAGGCGTATTTGCTCGGGCTGGACATTCCAAAGACAGCCGTCGGGAATCACTTCTGCAATCCGCCGGGCGCCGCTCGTGACACTAACGTTGCGCAGATCAAGCAATGGGTGGATTACACCGCTTCGCTCGGCGCGACTTGTATTCGCGTTTTCGGGGGGAATGTTCCGAAAGGCGTTTCGCTCGAGCAGGCGCAGAAATGGACTATCGAATGCGCCGGGGAATGCTGCGAGTATTCCGGCAAACGCGGCGTTTTTCTCGCTATGGAGAATCACGGGGGCATCACCTCCAGCGCGAAAGAGATGTTGCCGATCGTGCAAGGGGTGAAGTCGGAGTGGTTTGGCGTGAATCTCGACACGGGGAATTTCCGCACAGCCGACCCATACGCGGACATCGCCACCATGGCGCCGTATGCCGTCACGACGCATGTCAAGACGAATGTCGGCGGCGGCCCCGCTGATTTCAAGCGGATCATCAAAATCATACGAAGTGTGGGCTATCGCGGATACCTCTCCCTCGAGTACGAGGCGAAAGAGGACCCCAGAACGGCTGTTCCGAAAACGATCAAGGTTTTGAGAGACCTGGTCGGCTGACGAGGGGCGCGTCGCGGTTGGAAAATCGCCCCTCGTGTTAATGTCTCGGTCTGAAGTGCAGGGCCCCAGGAACTCAGCGCTGTGAAAGCGTCTCGCAGGCGGACATGCGACAGCGGTGGCACGGGCGTCTCGCCCGTGAGGGTCCATGGGCAAGATGCCCATGCCACGATAGACGCCCTGCTTTGTCTCCTGTTTCGCCGGCTTGTCGGTCGCCACGTCCAGCTCAGAAACTAGCTTGGGCCAAGATAAAATGTTGACGGCAGGCGGCGTGCCTGCGTAACCTCTTTTTTGCCGAAGGAAACGTGTGAGTGTTATCTTACGCTTCGAGTGGCTACTTTTGTAGGAGGTGAATGAATGGCTATGCTGATTTTCAAGAACGGGCCAAACGCGGGCGAGACTTATCGCCTCGGCCGCGGGACGATAACCTGCGGTCGGGCGCCTCACAATGCGGTCCAGGTTCTCGACCAGAAAGCCTCGAAGGTCCATTTCCAGATAAAACAGGTGGGGGAAGGTTACGACGTCACGGACCTCAAGAGCACCAACGGCCTGTTCGTCAATGGGCAGATGGTAACCTCCGCCTCCCTGAAGGACTGGGATGAAATCCGCGTCGGCGACACCATCTTGGTGTATTTGGCATCCGATGTGGACCTCGACCATCTCCCCGAGGGCTTTCCAAAACACAAGATCGCTTCCATGAGGACACGCATCGAGGAGACCGTCTGGGAAAGACCTAAGAAAAAACCCGAGACGATTACCGACTGGAAGAAAGACCGGGACTGACCCGCCGCGCCCGGAGAAAGCGGCCTCATCTGCGGGACAAATCATATTTCTCTATCGGCTCCGAAAAGTTCAACCATAAGATGAAGGTGAAGGGGAAGTGGCATGATGAAAAGAGTCTATTTTAGGCGGATGCTCGCGATTTCTTGTGTGATGGCAGCGGTGATTTCGCTGGGGTTATGTTTGCCCTGCGAGGGAAGCGAGCTGAACAAGCTCTCGAAGGAAGAAATCTCGGACGGATGGATTCTCCTGTTCGACGGCGAAACGCTTTTCGGGTGGGAGACGCACGGCAACTGCACATGGAAAGTCGCGGACGGCGCTCTGATGTGCGACACGGGAACGGACGGTTGGCTCGGGACGAAAACCGAGTTCACCAACTTCATCCTCCGGCTTCAATATCGCATCAGCGCCAACGGCAACAGCGGCATCTTCTTCCGAGCGGACAAGGGGCCGCAGCCGTGGGTGACGGGCTATGAGATGCAAATTTGGGATAAGGACACAGACAATCCCACCGGCAGCATCTACAACGTCGTGAAGGCGAAACATCCGGGGGGCAAGCTCGTGACCGCCGTCGAGAAGTGGCAGGACGTGGAGATAATGGCGGACGGCGAGCACCTGACGGTTACTCTGAACGGGAACAAGGTCGTTGATGCGAGAGACGCTCAGCACCGGCGGGGCGTCATCGGCGTCCAGTATCATTATGCGGGGATGAAGATGGAGGTCCGCAACGTTCGTCTAAAGTCTCTCGGGCTGAAGTCCACCTTCAACGGAAAGGACCTCACCGGCTGGAGCATTATCCCCGGGCACAAGTCCGTTTTCTCGGTCACGCCGGAGGGCTGGCTGAACATCAGGCACGGCAACGGGCAGATCGAGACGAAGGGCGTCTGGGATGATTTCGTCCTGCAACTGGACGTCATCTCCAACGGCACGCATCTCAACAGCGGCGTTTTCTTCCGGGGCGATAAGGGGCAATTCTGGTCGGGCTACGAGTCCCAGATTCGCAATCAGTGGGAGGGAAACGACCGGACCAAGCCGGTGGACTTCGGCACGGGCGGCGTTTACTTTTACGCTCCCGCCCGGAAAGTCGTTTCCAGCGACAGGGAATGGTTCACGAAAACCATCGTCGCCCACGGAAATCACATCGCGGTGTGGGTGAACGGATACCAGGTCAGCGAGTTCACCGATATCCGCCCCCGAGGAAAAGATGCCCGAAGGAATTGCCGCCTCGAAGCCGGGCCAATCAGCCTCCAGGGGCACGACCCGACGACTGACCTCTCCTTCCGAAACATCAAAATCGCGTCCTATACCCCGGAGAAAGGCGAGCCCGCGAAAGGGACCGTTTACGGCGACGTCTATTATTATTGCACCAACTGCAAGAAAGAGTTCACCGCCAGCTCCGCCGACGTCCCCCCCATCAAATGCAAATTCTGCGGCAAGGTCACCGCGGTCCTCGCGAAAAAGTATAAGTGCAAGAAATGCGCAAGCCTTTTCATCGGCTACATTCAGAAGTACGATCCTGAGACGAAACGGGCTATCAAAAGGCGAAAGAGAGGGTTGACGGTTTCCGACGAGGAAATCAGCAGCATTCTCCTCTCCAAGCCCGGCGGGCAAGGATGGATAGAAGGGCACTTACCGGAAGCGATTGATCTGATGAGCAATGTCTCCTGCCCCGAGTGCGGGGCCTCCGGAGGGGATATCGAGCCGGTTTTCCCCAAATGGAAGGCAAGATGAGCAGGCTGCCCGGGGCCAGAAGCGCTGCCCTGGCACATGGGGAACCCGCACTGAGGGGGATAAGAAGGACCCCGTCCTCCCTCCGTCGTGGCATGGGCGTCTCGCCCATGATTCGGAGGTGCGGCTCAGTCTTGCCATCTACGTAACGCTGGCGTCTCGCCGGCAGTCCCGAGGCCGTCTCCGCCATGATTTGCAGGTGCAACTCAGTCCTGCCATCTATGTAACGCCGGTTTCGGGCGGGTACCGAGTTGTGGCAGGGAACAACCGAAGAGGAGGAGAACGCAAAGCCCCAAGGGCGCAGAGAGCGGGATGAGAAGGGCCCCGTCCCCGCTCCGTCGTGGCATGGGCGTCTCGCCCATGATTCCGAGGTGCAGCTCAGTCCTGCCATCTATGTAACGCTGGCGTCTCGCCGGCAGTCCCGAGGGCGTCTCGCCCTCGGTGGGGGCAGCGGACTGCCCGCTACAACTGCCGCTCCGCGTCCTCTGCCGTTCAAGCCTCGCCCGCCCCCAACTGAGCGACTACATTTCCCCTAAAATTTCGCTGGACTTTCGCCGCACCACCTCGTATAATGTTGGCGAACAGTTAAGTTGCCGGCCGCGCCCTCATCAAAAAGCACCACTCCAATCCCAGAGAACACCGCGCGCACGTTGAGGACATCGTCCGGCGCCTCGCCAACGTCACCCTCGGCGACACCGTCGCCCGCGTCGCCCACGACCCCCTCCGCAAACTCGGCCGAAACGACCGCCTCGTGGGAAGCGCCCTCCTGGCCCTTGAATACGGAATCAAACCCCTCTACCTCCTCGAGGGCACCGTCGCCGCCCTCCGCTCCCGCCGTTACTAACCTAACTTCCGCACCTGATTGCGATTTTGAGATTTTTTTTTGCCTGATTTG
>CAZXGF010000015.1:0-109508 GCA_964640185.1 uncultured Verrucomicrobiota bacterium
GCCGCCTTTCCCGGTTTTCCCGCCCCCAGACAGCAAAGTTTCGGAATTGCTGGCACCCCCTCAAGGCCCTTGAATCCAAAGACGCAATGTGATATAAGATAATAGGTTTACCAGGTGGCGTGCAATAGGCGGCGCCGCCAGGGAAGGGCGCGGAGAGAACTTGACCCCAGGGAGAACAATGGTGTGTACCCGGGTGGAGGGTAGGATGGTAAGCAAATCTCTCCGAGCGTCTGACTACATTCTTCTTTTCTCGTTCCTCATCGTCGGTTTGGCTTGTGGGAGCATCAGCGCACCGGCCGCCGACAATGCCGCAATCGCTGAGAAAGCAGCGAGGCGTCCATCGGTTTCTGCGTCCCCCAATCCCGTCGGGGAACAGCTTGTCATCACTGTTGTGGTCGAACCAGCGGAGGTCGTTCTCGGGGAGGCGGTGTGCATCTATGGCTCCCTAACCGACCTTTCGGGGGAAGGGCTTGCGGAGCGGGATGTCCGGGTCACGGTCTCGCCGCCGCAGGGGGAAACCCCCGAGGTTTTCTACGCAACCACGGACGCCAACGGGGATTACGTCCTGTACTTTCCTGCCTGTCGCGCGGGGAAGGGCTGGGCGGTTACGGCGTTTTGGCCGGGAGACGAAACCTATGACGAGGCAACGGTCGAATCCCCGTCGTTCTTCGACGTTCTGCCGGCAGACACGCAACTCACTATCGCCCCTTCCGCTTATGCCATCCTCCAGTACGACACGGTGAACATCTTCGGGCGACTGAAACCTACCTCGCCGCTTCCGCCCAACTATAAGCTCGACCCGGAAATGGGGTGCGTGATTTTCGGCGACGGCCCCAACGGGGCGACTCTGCCGCCCGGTGAGACTAACATTGACGCGAGCTACACTTACAGCTTCCGAGGAATCGAGCTGCCGAAGGCGGGCGTCTGGAGGCTTTGGGTCAAGTTCGGCGGAGGCGTGGACCTCAATCCCTCAACCTCCGAGGAAATCCGCGTTCAGGTGAAGAAAAGAGCGGGCTACGCCATTCTCGTCCCGGGCAAAGGGGAAGATGATACCGGGCTGGATTCACACAATCGAACGGGAGACACGGTTTACCACAAGCTCAGATGGAGGGGCTTCCAACCGGAAGACATCTTCTACTTGCGTTTCGGAGTTCCTGCCGATAACGGCATCTTGCTGGAGGGCCCCCCGAGCGTGGAAGCCATCGGCCACGCGATTAAGACCTGGGCCAAGGAGCGAATGACAGCCGAGCCGGCTCCTTTGTTCATCATATTTATCGGGTCGGGAGAGAAGCGGAAGTTCTACGTTTCCGGACAGGAGGAGAGCGTGAAGCCATGGGAGCTTGATGAATGGATCACGAGCCTGGAGACGTCGCTCGACGGCACCCCCGCGGGGGGGCAGCCAATAACGTTCATATACGGCGCCCCGTACTCCGGCAGTTTCATACGCTGGCTCTCGAGGGAAGGAAGGCCCCGCGCCATCGTCACAAGTTCCGACCCGAACGAGGTGCCTGTGACCGGTCCGGAGGAGGACACTAACGTCCGGCAGGGCGATTTCTTTGTGCTGGAACTTTTCGAGAACCTGTGGCGGGGGCGAAACCTGAGACGCTCCTTTGAGGAGGCGACCGAGGCCGCCGGCAACTACACCCGCAATTTGGCTGGAAACGGTCTCGAGGCGGGGCTTGCATATCCGGACCGGGGCGGGCACCATCCCCTTCTCGACGACAACGGTGATGGCATCGGTTCTTTCGGGTTTCTTTCCGGGCGGCCGGGAGACGATGGATTTCTCTCCGGGGATATCTTCCTCGGATATGGGGAGCAACAGCCGGAAGCCCAAATCGTCGAGGTCCCGCCCAAACAGCTCCTCTCTCTTGGGGAACAACCCGACCTGTGGGCGAAGGTAAACGACCGAGACACGGTGGAGGCGGTCTGGATGGTCATTAAGCCACCCTCCTTCTCCATGGGGATGATCGCGGGGGACCTCTCGGTCCATCGCGACGTCTGGGGAATCCGGACGCCGCTGTTCGACGCGGATGCCGACGGGCTCTATTCGAGAACCGATTACCCAGAGTTCACAGAGGCGGGCACATACACGGTGCTTTTCTTCGTCAAGGACAAATATACCGGGCAGTTGGGCGAGATACGGAAGACGAGGGTTGTCGTGCTCGACCCGCAGGCGCCGGACCCCGGAGAGTTCTCTATCCTTTCCCCGGAGGACGGCGCCACGGTGGGGCTGGAAGTGCTTTTGAGTTGGAGCGAGAGCCAGAGGGGCCGCCCGGACGACGAAATCACTTACACCGTGGAGATCGCCAACGACCCGTCCTTTGGAGAGATACTCTTTCAGCAAAGCGACATCGAGGGGACATCCATCCTTTTGGGCAAGGACTCGCCGCTCCTCGATAGGACCACCTATTACTGGCGTGTAACCGCGGAGAGTTTCTTCGGCAAGGCTCGGCTCGCCCGGAGCACCGAAATGAGGAGCACGGACATCGGGGAACCGCTCGAAGGGAACACACGCTACGATCCCCCCAGCGACTCCTACACCGTCGTGGGCAACGGATGGGGCAGCGCCGGAGGAGAGGACCAGCTCCGCTTCGTGCACACTTCCGCCACAGGAGACTTCGAAGTCTCTGCGAGACTTGATTCCCTCAACGGAATAGACAGCCCCACGCTCGCTGGCATCATGATTAGAGCGTCCACGAACCCCGCCTCGCCGTATGCCATGGTGGCGATTGACGCCGACGGCAGCGTCTTCACGGGATTCCGCCGAGTGCCCGGCTCCTCAGCTCAGACGTATAGATGCGGCACAGCCTCTCTTCCCGGGCACATAAAGCTCGTCTGCATCCGACAATCGCCCGACCTTGCGGCGGAAATCACACCTTACTTCTCCCAGGAGGGACAAACATGGTATCCGGGAACACCGGTCAACTTGCTTCTGAAAAAGGACGCTCAAGTGGGGATATGCGTCACCAGCGGAAGTGAGGAGCAATTGGTCAAAGCGATTGTCAGCGAGTTCACAATTTCTCCATTGGCGGACGGAGGAGGGAAAAAGCTGAAACCGTCCACGGGAGAAAGCTCGCTTTACGGCACCGCCCCTCCCGTCGAGACGCTGGGGACAAACTACAGCACATTCACCACAAACCAAGGGGCGGGCTTGCCGGGGTACAACGTGCTGTCGGTGTTCGTTTACAACCAGAACGATACCTCGCAGTCTCCTCCCGGAACTACGATAACAATCACGCCCATAGTCGGCACTATCAACAACTGGATGTACACCGGCTACGTTCCCGTCGGCAACTACTCGATTGACGTGAGCGCTCCCAGTTTTTCCCCGGAACACAGAATGACCGAAGTCACAATCGAATCCCCCGCCACGGAGGTTTTCACCCTCGTCCCCGACCCCAGCTCGGTCTCCGGAAAGGTGATAAGCGCGAACGACTCGAGCGTCATACGGGCTGCATCCGTGCAATTGAAAGTCATTTCCGGGACCTACTTGGGAGCAACTTTTAACACCGCCACTGGCACTGACGGAACATTCAGTTTGACCGGGCTTTACTCCACCGTCAACTACCAGATCACCGTGTCAAAGGCGTTCTACAACGACTATCAGGCGCCTTTCACTCTCGGGGCCGGCGATGCGAAGAACCTCGGCACAATTTCCCTCGGCTTCACGGACGATGACAGCGACGGGCTGCCGGACAGTTGGGAGCAGCAGATTGTGGATGCCGACCCCGGCGATGACATCAACTCGATATGGGACGTGCTTCCCGGCGATGACTTCGATGGCGACGGGCAGTCAAACGAGGACGAATACCCTGCGGGCACGAACCCCACATCCAGCTCCTCGTGCCTCAGAATCATAAGCATCGTCAGCAACACCACCGACGCCTTCGCCATCGTCTGGACGAGCGTCAGCGGCATGCTTTACAAAGTCTATTACGGCGATACGGTGGGAGTGTGGTCTGTCGCCGATTGGGACATCCCCGGTTCCGGCACGGGAGAGAATTCCTGGACCGACGACGGCACATCCGGCACCATTCCCCCGCCGGGCGAGGCGAGCGTTCGATTCTACAGAGTTGAAGCGTACTGAGCTCCCCACCCCTCAATGAATGAAGCCGGCGCCGGAGAACGTTCCTACCTTCCCACCCTGACACGATAGAACTTCGTCCCAGGCGACTCGCCATCAGAATCGGTCCAGGTGGTGGCGGGGCCGTAATATCCCTCTGTCCAACTGATGAGGTCTTCGGAGGTTTCGAGGAGATAATTCGGCGGGTCGCCTGCGGCCTCGTAAGCTCCCATGTCCGGGCCATTGCCGGAGATTCGCGGATTTCCATCGAGGTCTTTCCCTGGGTCCCAAGAAATCGCAGCGACGCCATCTTGTAACATTATGGTTGCCTCTGTGTACATCCCACCTGCGTCAATACATGGCGACCCGGGCAGCAGTCTGAAATCACCATTTACGGGATCGGCGAAGAGGGGATCGCTGTCTATGTTCCCCCAGGCTCCTGAGATGGCGCCCCATGAAGTGCAGGAGTGGCTGATGTAATCCCCGATTGGTTTCGAGTGCCCGCCGGGCGAGCCGAACGCCATGTCCGAGACGGTGTTTGCGTACACTATGCAGTTTTTGAGCGAGCGCCAGTTCCTGATCCCAGTCGAGTTGCCAGCGATGGTGGACGAGGTGGCGAAGACCTTGCCTGTTTCATAGGGCGCGTCGAACGGCCAGTAGCCTGTCCAAACCGGAGGGTCGTAGGACACGGCGCTGATACCGGTCTTCCCGTTGCCCGAAATCAAGGAACTGTTGATTTGTGCCACTGCCCCGTTGGGTGTTGCGCCTCTTGAATATGCGCAGACACCGTTCGCTCCGTTGTTGCGTACGATGCATGAGCCTATGACGACCTTTGCCCTGTTGTACCAGCCGGCCTCTGCGGTGGCGCCATCTTGACCGCAGTTCGCGATAGTGCTATTCGAGACGGTCAGCGTTGGGTGCTGAAAGCCAACCTTGATCGGCTCGAACAACCACTCCTCACACGGCCCATCGAACGGTGGCCATGGTCCGGGGCCCGGGACGGGGAAGGGACGTATCTGTTCCCCGGATAGGTCCTCTATACAAACGACTATGCCGCTCCCTCCGCACTCTGTGACCTCGCAGCCGGATACCTGCACCTGAAGTTCGGTGTCGTACCTTGTGCGAAGATAAGCCTGCCAGATATCCTCCTCGGTCTCCGCGGACTCGGGCAGCCAGTCGTATTCCGGCTGTTGGGTCGCCTTGACAAGGATTCCGGCGCCCGCGCACGACTTTATTTTGCAGTCGCTTATCCGGAACGGCGTGAAGCTGCCGGTCTTGGCTGGCGGAACGCCCAGTTCCGCGTAAATGCCGCAGCCGTCGTGCGGTGAGCCGTAGATGGTCAAGCCCTTTACGGTGTTATCCCACGCCAGCGTGAGAACGGGCTTCGCCGGTGTGGCACCCGATACGAACACGCAGCCGCGCTGCGAACCGGACAAATTGACTCCGTGCTTCAGGACGAGGTTCCCGCGGTAGGACCCGGATCCCAGGATGACCTCATCCCCCTTTTCCGCCTGGTCAATCGCCCACTGGGCCTTCAGCGCGCACAGCACAGGATCGCAGTCGTAGGTGGACACATAATGGGTAGCACCGTGCGCACTGGCACCGAGAAGGCTGAGGATAACTGCAAAAGACGAAGGAGAAAAAATGTGCGAACTCACCGCCTCGTCTCCGTTATTTTATTGACCGTCGTCTGCGGCACGCCTTGGACGCAATGGCTGTGCTGCAGACAAAGCTCCTGAGGGATTTGCGAATCAGGAACCCCTCGCCGCCATGCTCCGCTGCATCGACCGCGGGTTGGATAGTTTGAGCGCCATTTTCCGGCGCTGTGTAGGGATATCGGTTTCCCCCATCGGGGGAGACGTAGCGGGTAGCGGCCTGCGGATCGCCGCCGGAAGCGAACACGGCGATGAGAACTGCGAGGGCGCGGAGGCAGGCCGCGGAAAAGAGGCGCGTTTTCACTTTGCTTCCTCCTGTATTGTCGCGAAAATCATGGCTGGAATTTGACCCGGTAAAATCGAATCGTCAGCGATGAGATATTAGTTGACCATGTCGTGGTGCTTCCCGTAGCCTGTTTTGTGCCGGCTGTGGTCCAAACCGTATTCTCTTCCAGAGGATCGGCCTTTTCGATGGTATACGTCCTTCCTATTTCGCTCTCCCAGGAAACCTCCAGGGTTCCCCCGGTGTGGCTAATGGAGCGGACAGCAAATTTGTACTCATCAGCCCCCATGTCCCTTTTGTCATTGCCGGTCATATCGACAATTCTGTCGTCTCCCTCGAAATCCTTCGAAGGAACCGGCGTACCGCCGTCTATGGGGCTGTTACTATCTGCCAATCTTAACGCGATAAAACTTAGTGCTGAATGAGTTGGCATCGGGATCAGTCCAGGAGGTGGCGGGGCCGTAATATTCCTCTGTCCAACTGATGAGGTCTTCGGAGGTTTCGAGGAGATAATTCGGCGGGTCGCCTGCGGCCTCGTAAGCTCCCATGTCCGGGCCATTAGCCGAGATGCGGGCATTTCCGTCGAGGTCTTTCCCTGGGTCCCAGGAAATTACACCGGCGCCATCTTGTACCATTATGGTTGGCTGCGCGTACATGCCACCTGCGTCAATACACGGCGACCCCGGCAACAGGCTGTAGTCCCCCATTTGAGGATCGGCGAAGAGGGGATCGCTGTCTATGTTGCCGCGGATACCCGCCAGCTCCTTGGACTGAACGCAGCAGTGGCTGACGTACTCGCCGAAGCGGGTCACGGAGCCGTCGGGCGAGACCTGGAAGATGTAGGGGAAGTCCCTGTCTGAAACGATGTTCGCGTAAACTATGCAGTTTTGGAGCGAGTGCCAGTTCCTGATGCCGGTTGTGTTAGCAGCAATGGTGCAAGACGTTGCGTACAGCCATGCTGTTTCCGAGCCCCGGTCTTCGACACACGGACAAATACCCATCCAGCATTCATCGTCGTACGACACGGGGCGGACCCCGGTGCCCTCGTTCCCGGAGATCAAGCAATTCTTAATCCGCGCCACCGCGCCGTCCGAGGTCGCCCCCCCGGAGTTCACAGAAACACCGTTGCCACCGTTGTCGCGTACGATGCACCTGTCCATGATAACCTGAGCCCTATCGCCCCAACCTGCCCGCACGATGACTCCACTTGTGACACAGTTCCAAATACTGCATTTGGACATCCTGAGTGTGGCGTGCTTGAAGCCAAGCTCAATCGGGCCGCCGAACAGGCCACCCCATGGCGGAGAGACAGAGTGTCCTTCATACTTGCCAGATAGGTCCTGTATGTGCACTGCTATGCCGTTCCCTGCGCATTCGGTAATGTGGCAGCCCGATAGCTCCACCTCTAATTCGGTGTCATAAATCGCGTCAAGATACCTTTCCCACTCCTCAGGACTCGCGAACCGCGGGTCCGGTCGCAATAACACCTCAGAGGGCTCCTGTCGGGCGAACACGAGAACTCCGGGTCCCCCGCACCATGCTATCGAGCAATCCGATATTCGGAATGGCTTGAACCTGCCGGTCTTCGCCGGGGGAACGCCCAGTTCTGCGTAGATGCCGACGCCTGCGTAACGGGATCCCAGGATGGTCAGTCCCTTGACGGCATTGTTCCAGGTGAGCGTCAGAATGGGCTTGACCGCAGTCGCGGGGTAGATCATGACCTCACCGCGTGCGGAACCCGATAGATTGACGCCCTCTTTCAGGACGACATGCTCTCTGTAACCGCCGGGACCGACAAGAACATGATCCCCTTCTACCGCAGCATCCACCGCAGATTGAATTGTCCACGCCGCATCTCCCCGAGTTGTATACGGATACTCGTTTCGCCCGTCGAGAGAAACGTAGCGGGTAGTTGCCTTAGCACCGCCGCCAAAAGCGCTGATGCTCATCACAACCCCGAGGACGCCGACGGGACCCAGAACAAACGGATGCCGTCTCATGTTTTCTCCTCCTATATGCTGCTGGCGATTACGGCTGGAACTTTACCCGGTAAAATCGAATCGTCAGCGACGAGATATTAGTTGACCATGTCGTGGTGCTTGCCGTAGCCCGTTTTTTGCCGGCTGTGGTCCAGACCGTATCCTCCTCCAGAGCGTCAGCCTTTTCAATATGTGTCCGTCTCTCCTATTTCGCTCTCGCGGGAAAGCTCCAAAGCTCCCGCCGTGTCGCTGACTCCTGCTGCCTGGGTCTCCCTCTTGCGGCTCTGGTCCCCCGCGCGTCACCGGACGGTGTTCCGATCCAGCGCCACCCTTCATTGCTAAGCCTTGTTGTTCAGATCTGCTAAGAAGACGTCCATTTCATCTTCGAGCCGCCGCAGGACTTCGTGCAGCCCCAGCACGAGATGCTTCATTTTCTCCCAGCGAAGCTCGAAACTGTAGGCCCGGCGAAAGACATGGCGGAAGTCGAGGTACTCCTCCAGCGTTTCAGAGAGGGTTTCCGAAAGCAGCGCCGGACGATTAGCTTTAGCCTCCGACATTGCCTGTATCAAGTTCGCGTGCGAAAACGGACCGGTCGGCGGCCCTCCGTTGAGGGTCACGGCTACCCGCTTAAAAATGTTCTCGACGCCATTATAGAAAGCGTGAAGGATCGCCGCAAGGGCCGCCAGTTCGTCGACCGTCGGCTCACCCGTGCGGCACCTGCTCAGCAATCCGCCGTGCGTTTCCAGAAGCCGGTGGAGTTGCCGCCGCTCCACCTCCATCTGCGCTCTGAGGTCAGCCGACACGTCTCAGTTCTCCACTTTCCTTCAAGTAGTCGGTGAAGGGGTTGGCTTCATCTAAGTCCACTAAGTCCACCGGACGCTTCAGGACGCGGCGAGCCAGACCCACCGCCCGGAAAAAGGATTGCGGAGGCAACCCCACCACGGCCAGGTCAACATCCGACTCTGGCCTGTCAACGCGACGCGCGGAAGAGCCAAAGAGGTACACCTCACGTGCGCCAGCTTCAATCAGCGCCGCTACCGCCTGACGCACCAAATTGTCTATTTCCGTTGTCATTTGTTCTTGTCCTCACTCGATCTCGGCCAAAAGCCGCGGACGAGACCTTCACCTTTCATGTCTAATCACAGACCTTTTCTGCTCCGCGGGGCCTTTCGGTATCCAACGTGCCAGAGAGTCGCCGACGGGCTGGCGCACGGCTACAGACCAACCCGCACACGGTAGAACTTCGTTTTGGGCGCATCTACATCAGGATCCGTCCAGGAGGTGGCGGGGCCGTAATGCTCTTGGCCCCACTTGAGCAGGTCCCTGGAGCTTTCAACAATATAATTCGGCGGCTCCGCGGGCGCCTCGTAAGCGCCCATGTCAGGGCCATTAGCCCAGATGCGAGGACTTCCGTCGAGGTCTTTGCCGGGGTCCCAAGAAAGCATGGCAGCGCCATCTTCCAGGGCGATGGATGCTTGGAGGTACATCCCACCCGCGTCAACACAGGGCGATCCGGGAAGCAGCCTGTAGTCCCCGTTCTCAGGATCGGCGAAAAGCGGATCGTCGTCTATGTTCCCCCGAATGCCAGCCAGCTCGTCCGACCGAATGCAGCAGTGGCTGACGTACTCGCCGAAGCGGGTCACGGAGCCGTCGGGCGAGACCTGGAAGATGTAGGGGAAGTCCCTGTCGGAGACGATGTTCGCGTAAACTATGCAGTTTTCGAGCGAGTGATAGTTCCTGATGCCGGTTGTGTTCGCAACAATGGTGGAGGACGTGGCGTACACCCAGCCTGTTTCCGACCACGGGTCGAACGCACACGGACAGGTACCCATCCAGCATCCATCGTTGTACGACACAGGGCGGACCCCGGTGCCCTGGTTCCCTGAGATCAAGCAATTCCTAATCCGCGCCACCGCGCCGTCCGAGGTCATCCCTCCGGAGTGCACAGAAACACCGTCGCCACCGTTGTCGCGTACGATGCACCTGTCCATGATAACCTGAGCCCTGTCGCGCCAACCTGCCCGCACACTAACTCCACTTACGGTACAGTTTGCAACAGTGCACCCGGATATCCTGAGGGTTGCGTGCTTGAAGCCAAGCTCAATCGGGCCGCCGTACGGCTCACCGAATTGGCCTAAGCCAGAGTATCCTTCATACTTGCCAGATAGGTCCTGTATGTGCACCATTATGCCGCTCCCGGCGCAGTCCCTAATCTGGCAGCCCGATACCTCCACCTCTAATTCGGTGTCATAAATCGCGTCAAAATACCTCTCCCACTCCTCTGGACTCGCGAACCGCGGGTCCGGTCGCAATAACACCTCAGAGGGCTCCTGTCGGGCGAACACGAGAACTCCGGGCCCCGCCGATGACCATATGTTGCAATCTGATATTCGAAACGGCTTGAAGCTGCCGGTCTTCGCCGGGGGAACGCCCAGCTCTGCGTAGATACCGACGCCTGCATAAGGGGATCCCCTGATGGTCAATCCCTTGACGACATTGTCCCAGGTCAATGTCAGGACGGTCTTCCCCAGTGTCACGCCGCGAATCGTCACCTCATCGTGTCCAGAACCCGATAGATTGACGCCCTCTTTCAGGATGACATGCTCTCTGTAAACGCCGGGACCGACAAGAACATAATCCCCTTTTACCGCAGCATCCACCGCCGATTGGATTTTCCGCGCGGCATCTCCCGGGGTTGTGTAGGGATACTCGTTTCGCCCGTCGAGAGAAACGTAGCGGGTAGTGGCCCGAGCACCGCCGCCAAAAGCGCTGAGGCTCACCGCAACCGCGAGGACGCCGACGGGACCCAGAACAAACGGATGCCGACTCACCTTTTCTCCTCCCCTATCTTGGTGCTTCTTCCTCTAATAAAGCACGGATGGTGCCATCAGTCAATAGCAAAAGCGGGCGCAACCCGACCGCCGCAGGGTGCGGCTGTATTTCCGTGGCAAGTTATGGATGAATCCCTTGTTCGAGAAGCCCGGCTAAAGCCGGCTCCCACGGCGGAGACGGCCTATCCGATGACCACCAGCTGAAGCAGGTGGCTAAAGGGGGTGCCGGCTAAAGGCCGGCATCCACGATTTCGCAGCCACACCCCCCGCTGCAAACGACCTTGACACTGCACGGTGCGTGAGCTACTGTCGGGAAAGCATAACGAGCCGGTCAAATCCCTTTTCCCGTTTGATGAAGTCTTCCTTGGAAAGGAGAACGGAAATGAGGTCAACAGCTATAGGTCTTGCATTGCTGAACGATGAAAGGGAGCATGTTTATACACAGAACGCCGAAGAAAACATGAAAGTTGTCCAGAAATGGGCTGAGATCGTTCGCGCGAACGTCCGCAACGTGGATGGCTCGGCGCCGGAGGTCGTCTGCGGCTCGGAGACTATCACGGGCATCCGCAGCGCGCAGAAGGTCGGAGAGGAGCTCAGCCGCGCCAACTGCAAGCAGCTCATCATGTGTTACAACGTATGGAATTTCCCTTTCCTGGTGTGGCCGTTCGTCAACAGCGTCGGGAGCGACGTCCCCATCCTCAGCCTCTCGAACAACAATGGCAAGTATCCGGGGAATGTGGGGCTTCTGGCGACGGACGGCGCCCTGCGACAGGCGGGATTCCGCACGCACAGAATCGTCGGCGATATTGACGACCCCGAAACCCACGCGAAGGTCTTCGATTGGGTTCGCGCCGCTCAGGCTGTTACTACCATCAAGAACGAAGTCTTCGGGCTTTACGGCGGACACTCCATGGGGATGGAGACCGGCTATTTCCACCTCACGCCGACGATAAAGAGGCTCGGAACGAACGTCCGCCAGATTGACCAGTTGTGGCTCACGGAGCAAATGAAGAAGGTGGACGACAAGGAGGTCGAGGCGGGCCTCAAATGGTTCGAAAACCTCCTCGGAGAGCGGTTGAAGTACGACGGCAAGATGCTCACGCCGGAGACGCTCAAGACGCAGATTCGGCTCTACCTGGCGATGTGCGCGGTGAACGAGGATAAGGGATTCGACTTCTGCGGGCTGAAGGGCCAGCGTGAACTCACGGAGTACGTCTGCCTCGGGGATGTGCCGGAGATGCTCATGAACGATCCGTACGATTGGCGAGGGCCGAAGGAATCGGTCGTCTGCGCCACGGAAGCCGACGCCAACGCCGCACTAACCATGCAGCTCATGAAATACGTCACCGGTGGGCTGCCGGTTCTGTTTATGGATGCGAGGCTGTATCATCCCGACCTCGGCCTCTGGGACTGGTGCAACTCCGGCAATCACGCCAGCTATTACGCCGCCCAGAGCATGGACGCCGACGAAAACTTCAAGTCCATCACCTTCTATCCGGCACTGGAGTTCTATTTCAAAGCGGGCGGAGCTTCCGTGGAGTTCGATGCGAAACCGGGCGAGATGACTTTCGCGCGGCTGGGGTTCTGGGACGAGAAACCGTTCATGGTAATCGTGCATGGCGAGAGCGCCGATCTCCCCGCCGAGGAACGAGAAAGGCTGAAGAACCTGACGGACCCGACCTGGCCGCACGTCTATGCGAAGCTGGACTGCTCCTTCGAGGAATTCCTGAGCGTCTTCCCCGCAAACCACGTCCAGGGTGTCCCGGGCGACCGAGTCAGAGCGCTCGTCAACCTCTGCGAAATCGCCGGCATCAAGCCCATCGTCCTCGGCCCCCGCGGAAAGGAGAGAATTTCCCCCATCTGGGAGGTGGTGTGAGGACGAGAGGTTCAGAGCTGCCGCGATTAGGAGTGAGGTGTCCTTTTTTTGACTGGATAACAGGATAAAGAGGAAAGCCGCAGAATCCTATCCCGTGTATCCCGTTATCTTGTCGAAGAAGCTCCCTGCCGAATGCGCTTACTGACCCGTAGCTTCTCCTTTGCTTTCCGCCCATTCGCGGGCGTCGTCGCGGATGGTGAAACTCACTTCCGCATCGTTCAACATTTGTGTCTGGTGCGCGCCGAGCTTTTCCTTGATGACCTCGAGGCAATCGAGGTTGATCTCGTAGCCGACGCTGTTTCTCCCGAGGGCGGCGGCGACTCTGCTGGTGGTGCCTGAGCCGAGAAAGGGGTCGAGGACGGTTTCTCCCACATACGAAAAGAGTTTGATGAGCCTTCTGGGAAGCTTGTCCGGGAAGGCAGCAATCCCCTTTTCGATCCTCTCCGTGGGCAAGACGTTGGTCATGTCCCAGACAGAAAGATACCACTTTTCCCTCTGGCACACTTCCATGTCCAGCTTTGACGCGTCCAACTGCTCGGGCGAGAGCTTTGACCGCAATTTTTTGTAGTCGCATTTGCCCTTCTGGAAGATGAGGATGCTCTCCTGGATGTTATCGGGGTAAAAATACATGGGGTAAGGATGCTGGAGAAGAACGCCGCTGCGGCGGCTGATTCTCACGTATCCTTCCGGCTTTCTCCAGATAATCTTGTCGCGATACCTGAACCCGGCGTCCGTGAAAATCGTCGTAATATCGGCAACAACGGGATACTTCTGGGCATCCACGAGCATGTCATCGCAGTTGACGCATGCGATTCTTCCTTCCTCCAGGACCCTGAAGACCTCCGAGGCGCAACCTCTCATAAGCCCCAGGAACTCGTCATAGTCGCGAAAGAAACCCGCATAGTCGAACGGCGCATTGAAATAGGGCGGCGAGGTCACCATCAACTGGACGGATTGAGGCGCGAGTTCCGTCATTCGCCGGCAATCACCGATGATTATTCGATGCACTGTCTTATTAAGTGCCATAGTTCTGATTGGCCAAATTGTAATGCGTCACCTGCGGGCGCCTGAGGGTGGAACCGCGGAGTGAGCAGAGCACTCAAAGGCGACCGGGTAACGCCCACATCTTGCCCTCGCCGACGGGAGGGGGACACCCGTTTCACGAGGGCCCCTCGTGACGTCAGGGCCGCACGCTATCATTTTGCCTTCAGAGGACGCAAGAGAATTGAACGGTTCGTTCGTAACGCCGCAGTTACCGGCGGCTGAGGTTCGGATCTCATAGGATGCAGAGTAGCCCTTGTGCCGGTGGCATCCTGCCCCATCCGAGGGCGAGACGCCCTCGGGACTGCCGCCCCGCCATGGCGGGGTGTCCTTCTCACCTTATTCTCTGCGCCTTTGCGCCTTTGCGTTAATCTGCGGTTCCCTTTCTGCCTCCTTCGCCTCGGCCGGCTATCCGCCCGAGACTGAGGAGTTACGGTTCGTCCTAACGCCTGACCTACGGGTGGTTGAGCGCGGAGCGCGCTCCTGTGCTGGCATCTTGTTTGAAAACCGAGGTTGTCGAAACAATCCCGCGATCATCGCCGGATAACATTGCTGCTACGGGGAACCTCACTCTCGCGCACCGGGCCAGAAAAACTTGACGAAACGGTAGTTCAATGCCACGCTGGTTGGGCGCGTGCGGGACCGCTGTTGCGATGTTGTCAAGCGGGTTGATCCATAAGTCTCGGCGGTGCTTTCCGGCTGCCCGCAGGGGGCATCGGCGGGGAAGCCGGCCGGCGCCCAAAGCAAGAATGGTGAGCAATGGTTGAAAAAATGAAGAGTGGAGCGAAAGAGCTCATTCGCAGCGCGGTGGAGCACAGGGAGACAGAAAGGGTTCCGTATAACTTCATGTTCTCGCCGCCCGCCGAGAAGAGGCTGAAAGAACACTACGGCGTGGAGGATCTGATTACGGGGCTGGAGATGCCGATGTTTCTGTTCGGGCCGAAGGATAAGCCGCTCTACGCGGACCCGGAGGTTTACGGCGAGACGATAACGGATCAGTTCGGTGTCGTCTGGTCAACGAGCAAGATAGACCGAGGCTCACCAATCGGTCCTCCTTTGAGAGAAGCGGAGCTTTCTCGCTACTCATTTCCTTCAGCCGACGCTCCGAAGAGGTTCGCCGGACTCGACGAGGAAGTTGCGAGGCGGAGGGATCGCTTCCTGATAGCAGTTGTCGGCGACCTATGGGAGAGGGCGGGGTTTATGCGAGGTCTTGGCAACCTTTGCATGGATGTTCTGGAGAGTCCGAAATTCGTTGAGGAATTGCTGGAAGGGATAAAGGAATATGTCATTCGAACTCTCGAGCATGTCGTCCACTACAAGCCGGACGGTGTGTTTCTCAGCGACGACTACGGGACGCAGAACCGCTTGATCATTGACCCGAGGCACTGGCGGCGGCTCGTGAAGCCGCGCCTGAGGGAAATCTATCAGGCGGCGAGACGAAAAGGTTTGGTCGTCATGCATCACAGTTGCGGGGACGTCAAGGAAATCATCTACGACTTGGTCGAGATAGGCCTGGACATTCTGCACCCGATTCAGCCGGAGACAATGGACATTTTCTCGCTGAAGAGAGAGTTCGGAGCGGATTTGACTTTCTGCGGCGGAATCGGCACGCAGCATCTTCTCCCGAAGGGGACACCCTCCGAGATTGGGGAAACGGTAAGAAGAACGCTGGACGTGATGGGGAGAGGAGGAGGATACATCCTGGAGCCGGGGATCACTCTTCAGGACGACGTGCCGGTTGAGAACATGGTGGCGATGATTGAGGCGGCGAGAGAATACCGGAGGTGAAGAAACGGGTGGCATGCCGCGGTCGCAGCCAATCACGGCAATGGTGGATTGCGGATTGCAGATTGCGGAATCGCAAATCCCAAATCGGAAACCCGAAATCCGAAATAAGAATACGGAGCGTACGCCTATTCAACTCTGACCATATAGTAGCGTTGGCCTACGCTTTTCGTCACGGTCTCGTCAACGGCGGATAGGACCTGCCCGGTTCCGGGCTGCCGGTTGCCGAGGGCGAGCCATTCCCCGCCCATTTTCTCACACTTGTAGAGCTGGTAGAACCTTCCTGCGACAGAATGCCACCGGATGACCACAGTGGCTCCCTCCGACGGGGCGCAAGATACGCTGAAGTTCGATTGCGGGTCGAGGGGGTCGGTGCGGGCGAGATATTCGCGGATATTGCTCGAAAGGTCGCCGTCGGGGTCGCCATCCGGCGTGACGTCGGCGATGGAGACGAGCTCATCATCGGGATCGGCTCCAGCGACGGTTTCCTCCCAGGCGTCCGGCAAACCGTCGTCATCCGAGTCGGAAAGCGTGTTATCGAGGGAAAAGGGAGCGGTGGTCGCTCCGGGGCGGGCATCCTCCCCGGGGAGTCGGATTCTTATTCTCACGCTTTTCGCCGATGTTCCCTTCAGGTCAGGAACGGAGTCCCACACAAAAGAATGGGGAGAGCCTGTGGGAGAAGTGGACAGGTCTGTGGTTCCTTCTCCATCCGCCCGGGTGGCGTCAGACCACACGGTTCCTCCGGGAGAGAACTCAACCACGACGCTCGTAAAGAGGCTTCTGGCATTCCAGAGGGAGAATGGGACGCTGACCTCCCCGGCGGGGCCGGGCTGCGGCTCGGGATGGAGGAGAATGAAGATTCTCTGCGGATCGTGCTCGTCGGCGCCGATGTCGGTTATGGGCGTTTGGCCTACGGCTACGATTCTCGGCTCGCCGTGGATGTCGGCGGCTGGAAGCCCGGAGGCAGAGTTCAAGCCGGCGTCTATGCAGGGGGAATTTGGCAGGAGGTCGTAGCAGCCCTCGTCGGCGGCAACGAAACAAGGCTCCTGTGATATGTTCCCGTCGCTTCCGGCGAAGTCGCCGGTTCCGATGTCGCAATAGTGCACCTCTTGGCCGGCGGGGACGACGAGGTCGGCGGGGTTCGACCAGAGAATAGTATTGGAAACCGTCACGGACGCTCCGGGGTCGGCGAGAATCCCTTCTGGCCGGTTATCAGCAATCGTGCAACTCACTGCCTCAAGAGAGGCGCCGGTTTCTACAAAGATGCCGCCGCCGCCCAGCTCCGCCGAATTGCGAAAAACCTCGCAGCTTTTCAGGAGGATAGAGCTTGTGGAAGCTGCGCACACCGCGGCGCCGTATTGGGTCACGGAGTTGTCGAGGAGCCGCGTTCGGAGGAGAATCGCGAGACAGTCCTCATAGCAAAAGACACCTGCTCCGCTGGCTGCGGTGTTTCCGTAAAGGGAGCAATCCTCCAGTGTCAGCGTCGAGTTTTTGTCCACACAGACGCCGCCGCCCCACGAAGCAGAGTTCGCGGAAATGACGCAATTGCGGACCGTCGCGTCGGAGTTGGCGCAATAGATTCCGCCGCCGACGCGGCCTTCTCTGCCAAAGAAATCGCCAGTGCCATCACAGATTGTGAAGCCTTCGAGGGCGCCGGAAAGGATGTCAGAAAACACGACCACGGAGGAAGGTCGCCCGGGGCGGATGGTGGTCAGCGCGGCGCCGGAGCCGATGACTTCGACTCCGTCCTTCATGGAAATGTTCTCGAGGTAAACGCCGGGGCTGACCTTCACCACGTCAAGGCTCTGCGCCTCATTTATCGCTTCCTGGATGGACGGGAAATCATCCGGCACCATAATCGGCACAACGTCCAGAGCGACGACGACTTTCTGTGAGAGGAGGGGAAGGCCGACTGCCGCGAAGGTGACCTCCGCCCGATAGCTCCCAATGTCCAAGCCTTTCTTTTCGACGGCGACACGTATCACCGTCTCTTCCCCTGAATTGGTTCCCGAAGATGGGGAAAGGGAGAGCCATTCGGGGTCCTCGTACGCTTGCCACGCAACTTCCGAGTCGCCGGAGACCGTCAGCCGCAGCTCTTGGTCGGGGGGGCCGGGCCCACCCCGGCGGGTGATGAAGCGAAGCTCGCTCGGCGAAACATTCAGCTCCCGCGGCGCCGCCTGAATGTCGAGCGAGACGGAGACCACCTGCGGGGAGCTCACGGCCCCGGGCGCGGAGATGGTGATGGCCCCGGAATATGAGCCAGCGGAAAGCTTCCCGATATGCGCCTGTACTTCGATGGTATCGGTCTCGCCGGCACTGCTGCCGGAGGCGGGAGAGATGGTTATCCATCCGCGGTTGGTTTCGGCCTGCCAGAGCATATCGCCGCCCCCTGCGTTGAGGACGTGCAGGGATTGAGGGGACGGGTCCTCGCCGCCCTCTGCCGCTCTGAAGAAAAGAAGCGATTCCTCAACGGCCAGACGGGGTGGAGGAGCGGAAATGTCAAGAACAACGGGAATACTCGCGGGCGAGCCGACGGCGCCCACTGCTGTAAGAGCAATGGCGGCTATGTATGTCCCCGAGGGGAGGCCGGTGATGTCAACTGAAACCTCGACCGTGTCTTTTTCTCCGGAACTCGCTCCTGTGGCGGGATAGGCGAGCAACCATCCCGCGTCAGATGTTATGCTCCATTCCAGTGAATGGCTCCCTTTGTTCCATACTTGGAGGGATTGTGGCGGCGGAGACTCTCCGTCTTCCTGCGCGGAGAAAGAGAGAGACGGCGGCGAGAAAGCGAGCTCGGCGGGGCGTAAGTTGTCCACAGTGAAATCGCCGCTTTGCGAGGGCGTGCCGCTGTCGCTATCGCGAGGAACGACCATCATACGCACGACAGAGCTGTAACCGGAGCCGAAGTCACGCAGAGAATCCCAGGCGTAAGTGTGAGGCTCGCCGGACGACGCAGATTTCAGTCCGTTCGTGCCTTCCCCGCCGGGGGCCATGGTCGCGGACAGCCAGGTCCGCCCCCTGTCGAGAGAGTAGAGGATGCCAACCGAGCAGGGGTCGCTCTCCGGGTCAGACAAGGAGTAGTTCAAGGCGACGTTACCCTTCTGTACAGAAAGGGGTGTCTCGACGTTCACCGATGGCGCGAGATTGTTATCCACGAGGAACGGGCCCGTCTCGCAAGGGCTGCCTCGCTCCCTGTCGGAAGGAGTTATCCTGATTGTGACGTTGTCCTGAACGGTGTGGCCGAGGCTCGCGAAAGAATCCCAGACGAAAATATGAGCGACTCCTTCGCGGGAGGACGCCAAGCCGACAGTTCCATCGCCGGCGGGGCCCGGCGCCGCCCAATGCCGCGAGCGCCCTCCGTCAATTGAATATTCGACGCGGATGGAGCAGTCGTCACTTTGCATGTCCGTGAGAGAGTAATGGATGGGAATGTTTCCCGTGCTTGCACCGGAGGGGGTCTCGGCAAAAGCGCGGGGCGGCGTGTCGTTGTCAATGCAAAAGTCGGATGTTTCGCCGGGCTCCCCCGTCTCGCCGGTGTCGGGGTTAAACGGGGTGATGCGGATGCGAACGGCGTCGTGATTGGAATGACCGAGGTTTCTGATGCTGTCCCAGACATAAGAGTGAAAGCAGCCCTGCGGAGAGGAAAGAAGCTCTGACGTTCCTTCGCCGCCCGCACACACTGAGGCCGGTTTCCACGTCTCCCCGCCATCTGAAGAGAATTCGACGCTCACCTCGCAATCGCTCTCGGCGGAATTGAAAATGACGTATCCGATGGCTACCGGGCCGGTTCTTGGAACTTGGGGAGTGAAAACATCGGCATAGAAATCCCCCCTGGGCGAGATGTCGCGGATGACTATCGTCTGGTTGAACGCAACGCCGCAGTTGTAAACGACACTGCCGTCGGGAAAGGTCACTTTGATGTCCGCGAGGGTGGCCGCCCCCAGACCGAAGTGAGGCCAGAGCTGTCCCTGCGACATGTAGCCCGAGCCGCCATCAACGCACTGCACCTCGAGCTGGTCTGGGGGCACCGGTGAAAAATCTGCGTCGCCATCGAGGTCCACTTCCACAATCGCGCCGATGGCGTCTCTGTCGTCGGCATAATCGCTGTCAGTGGCGTCGCCATCGCCATCGGTCAGGCACCTCACTGTCAGCCAGTTCCGGACGCCGCCACCGTTTAGATAAAGGACATCCTTTGCACGATTCTTGGCGACATAGAGATCGAGGAAGCCATCGCCGTTGACATCCGCCCAAGCCGCTCCCCTACTGTCGGCGACTTCGCTCATCCCCACCAGAGAGGAGACCTCCGCGAAGGTGCAATCTCCTCTGTTGACGTAGAGGTTGTTCTTCCCGTCGGCGGAGACGAAAATATCCAGGTCGCCGTCGTTATCGAAATCGCCGACAGCGGCGCCGACTGCGTTCGGCGGTCCCGCCAGGCCGGCCTGGGCGGTTTCGTCGCGGAATGTTCCATCGCCGTTGTTCAAATAGAGAACGTTGTCGAGTGAACCGGAGTTGACCAGATAGATATCGAAAAGTGCATCATTATTGAAATCCGCCCACACCACAGAGGCGGCGTTGCGAGTGTCTGACACGCCGGCGTCGTGCGAGATGTCCTCGAAGGAGGCTGAGAGATTCCGGAGGAGGATGTTGGCTCTTTTCGCCGATGAGAGGCCGCCGTTGGCGATATAAAGATCATTGTTGCCGTCCCGGTCGAAGTCGCACCAAGCCGCCGAGCGTGTCGCCAACAGGCAATTCAATTCCGGCGGACCGTCGAGCCTCACAAAGCCGGAGCCGCCCAGGTTGCGATAGAGGGCGTTGGAGCCGGGGCCAAAAGCCGCGTCATTCGCAACGTACAGATCGAGCCGATTATCGCCATCGAAATCTCCCCATGCCGCGGACGTACCTCCGCCGGGATCGTCGGCGCCTACCCAGGGAGCGACATCGGTGAAAAGGCTGTCTCCGTCGGCGGCGTAGAGCCTGTTCGGTTCCCCGGCAAGGACAAGGTAAAGGTCTATGGCCCCGTCGTTATTGAGGTCGCCCCACACGCCGCAAGCGGAAGGAAAAACACCACCCATGCCAGCCAGCTCCGCGCTCTCCGTAAGGACGCCGGAATCGTTGCGAAGCAGGAAGTCTTCTTGCCCGAAATTGGCTACGAAAACATCAGGGTCGCCATCGTCATCGAAGTCAGCGACTGCGACGCCCCTGCCGTCCGCCGGAGGAACGTCAACCTCTCTCCGGTCGAAGGGCACGACATCGTTGTACACCCCGGGGATAGTAATCTCGCCTGCCTGTCCTTTCTCGCCGTCGAAAGGAGTGATTCTGAACAGGACGTTGTCAACGTTGGTTTGCCAGATGTCCGCTTCCGTGTTCCAGATGAAGGAGCGCGGCAAACCCTCGGGCGAGGCTTCGATGTGGGTAAGAACATCTCCACCGACTTGTGTCGCCGGAACCCAGCTCTTACCCCCGTCGGTGGAGAATTCCATCGCGAGGTCACATTCGTCGTAATTCTCGTCAAGGAGGCGGTAAGTGAGCGTCACAACGCCCTTCTGGGCGCCTTCCACCTCGTCCATCACAACGGAAGGAGGGATCTGCGGCTTCAACAGGATAAGCGCAGCCCAGGCCGTGGTGAGCGGCCACGACTTCTCATATCCCTTGCTGGACCAACTGCCGTCGGCGTTCTGGTTATCGAGCAGGTGCTCGGCGTATTCTCGATACCAATCATGGTCGCCAAGCATCGTGCTGCCGTAAGCTCTCATCGCCTTGGCGATGGCGTGCATGTTGAACATGGAGGTGAAATGACCGAACTGGCCTTGCGAGTCATCCGAGTCCCAGTTGGCGGCAATGTATGAGAGACCGGACCGAACCAGGGAATCGTCAAAGGGGACTCCTGTCCATGCGGAACACAAGACGCCGATGCCGGTTAAGCCGACATTTGTGCGGCCTGTCGGGATGGGGGTGTACTGCCAGCCCCCCGTCTCGCTATCGTGATCTGCGAGGAGAAAATTGTCCCTCAGCTCTCCCTTCACCCAGGAAGGAACGCGAACGCCGAACTTGCTCCAGTTTCTCTCCGCCATCATCAGGCCGGAGACCGGCCATTGTGTGCAGGCCATGTCAGCTTCGCCGCAGTTGGGTCGGTCATAGCGCCAGCCGCCGCGAGCCACGATTCCTTCGGGATTGTCATCGGTTTGTCCGAAGGCGGCGAACTCGACCATGTCCTGAACGATGTCCGCGAAGGTTCGCCCGAGGACATGCGGTCCGCCGACGGTTGCGAGCCGCTGCGGGTCGCGGCTCATCACTATGGCCATCATAGCGAGACCGTGGCTGCTGAAGATATGCTTCAGGTCTTGCTCGTGATGGCACAACAGCCCTATTCCGTTGCCGTTCAGGTCCGGGTCGCCGGCGTTCTGGGGGAAAATGTTCTCGGTCCTCATGTCGAGGAGAAGCTGGTTGAGGCCCCGGCGCACGTCCTCCACATAGGGGCTTTCGTCAACATCGTCAAAGGGAAAGTTGCCCACGTTCTCGAAAGCCTGTATGCACGCGGCTGTAATCCCCACGCGATAGTTGTGCCCTGGGTTATCCCAGTATCCGGCGGGAACACCGTCGTCTTCGTAGCGGTTCATCCGCTTGTGGAGGTTCCAGAGAGCGTAGTCGGAGGCGATGTGGGCGCGGGCTCGAATTGAATCGGGACGAATCCACACGTAATAATCATCCCTGCCGCTGTCGCCGGTAACATCCCAGACCGTCAGGGTCGCGCGGAAGATGTGCCCGACGGGGCCGTTGTAAACATGCTTGACATCGAGAACGAGCGGGTCCTTTACGGGCGCGCGTTTCGATTTTGTGGCGTCGCCGAACTCCCACTCGCATTCGGCAAGGGGTGGGCCATCGGAGCGGGCTGCTCCTGACAGGAGAACCTCGACACCGCTGATGGCATCGTGCGGGTAGGTTGGGTCCATCGGTCGCCGCGGCACACAGATGACCCTCACCTCACACCTCGCAGAAACGACGGGGACCATTGTGAGAAAAAGACTCGCCGCAAGAAAAAAAAGGAGATGAAGAAGGGCTCGTGAGCGCCTTGCAGGTCCCGCGCAGTGAGAAACCGGGGACTCCCCGAAAAGTGGCGGCGCACAACGAGCGTCTCGGCGAGACCCGGCATTAGAGCCGCTCGCTTTGACAGATCGTTCGCGACATTCAAGTTGCCTCGATTCTTCCAAAGCTGGTAGGCTCAAAACCCTCTTGACCACTTCACCGCTTTCCGGGACCGCACGCTCAGCCCCAACAAGATTCTTTGCGAGTTAAAACTTGCTTTTCCGGCGGAGCCGAGGCCCTACGATGCCCGCCGGCTCCCCGAATCATTGCCAGAAAGTATAGAGGTGAGCGGATACGTCGCTCCGCCTCGTACGCTCCCAGCGTTACTTATTATAACCTAAATTGAGCGATTTTTTCGCGCCAAAAGTGTACCCCTTGGATTAAGCTGTCGGGAAAGAATAAAATCCACACAGCGACGGTTGTCGCCGTGATTAACCCAAAGGGTGAACAGATATGGTGGCAGGTTTGATGGAAAAAGGCAAGTGTTCGTCGAGGGTGGGTGCGGCCGTATCTGCGTGGCATATTTCGGATGAATCCTCTGGTCGAGAAGCCCGGCTGAAGCCCCGCCTCGGCGGGGCTAAAGCCCGGCTAAAATGCTATCCTCTTCTCCTGAATTGTGGGATAGAGACGGAAACTCGACACAGGAACCAGGTGAACGCCACTTGTGAGAAGGGCGAAAGAGGGGGTCATGGCATGCCACGGAGAGGCAGCCGCACCCACCGAGATAGCGGGCTTGACGCGGGGCGGCTGATGGCGTTATATTTGATGGTATGAAAAGTTTTTACAGCTTCCGCCTGCGGGGGTCAACTATTGCGGTAAGCTCGTTGCTTCTTCCGGCGATGGGATTCGCTCCTTGCGCCACGTCTGCGCAGACGCGGGATGTCGCCATCGCGGTGCCGCGGGCTGAGGGCGCGGCGAGCGGGAAAAACCTTCTCGAAAACGGCGGCTTCGAGAAAGGCACGGGCGCCCCTGTCAGGGCGTGGGGGAAATACGAATTAGGTTATTCTGTCGCCGAGGGACAAGGGCGTGAGGGAACACGCTGCATAGTGTGCCAGAACTCCGCCGCGAGCCAGAGGCGGGGCGCGGTCGCCCACGTTGCGCTGAATCAGCAAAGAGCGATTCCGCTCTACGTCGAGGGCTGGAGCAGGGCGGAAAACGTCTCCGGAGGCAGCGACGGCAATTACTCGGTTTATGTGGACTGCATTTACGCCGATGGCACTCCTCTCTGGGGCACGAACGCCCCCTTCTACACCGGCAGCCACAGATGGGAAAAGGTCTCTTTCTTCGTGACGCCTGCCAAGCCGATCAAATCGCTCTCTTTGAACCTTCTGTTCCGTTCACACTCCGGCAAGGTTTGGTTCGACGACATCAAGTTGACGCAATTGTCTTCCCCCGGCGGGACGAGCTTCGACGGGATTCCGACGCTTAAGGGCGAGGGGACTCCGGCGTCCGCGCCGGCCGAGGCGGTGGTCGCTTCCGGAGATGGGCTGGCTATCGGCTTCGACCGAGCTGCCAGCACGGCATCCATCGTCAAACTCAATCGGCGAAGCGTGAAATTCAGCGGCGCCCCCGCTGGCTTCTTCGCAAGAGACGCTGCGTCACGGTCTGCTTTCCGTTCTTTCGGCGGGATGGTCAGAGCTGATGGGCGGGCCCGAGCCGTTTTATCTGCGGAGTCGCCATCGCTCGCCCTAAATCTCCACGCAACTATCGAGGCGGGGAAAGACCGTATCGAAATCTCCGGCACGTTGACCGATTTAGCCGGCAAGGACAGGTCGGTCTCGCTTTACTTTGCGCTCCCGATGGGGGGCGGCAAATGGGTCTGGTGGGACGATGCGACTTCCCTCAGGGACACAACGGGGGGAGGGGACTTCCGGCACGTCGTTTCTGTCGGGGCGGGAGTGAACGGAACGATGTCGCGCTATCCCCTTTCTGCGCTCTGCGACAAGGAAAGGGGGTTCGGTCTCTCGCTCGCCGTTCCGATGGACAGCCCTCGGCTTTATCGGCTCGGTTACGACGCGGACCGGAACATTTTCTATATCGTTTACGATTTTGGGCTTTGCCGCGACGTGCAGGCGTTCCCGGGCAAAGCGTCCTTCAAGTTCGTCATCTACACCTTCGACCCGAAGTGGGGTTTCCGGGCGGCTCTGAAGAAGTATTACGACATCTTCCCGCAGCTCTTCGTCAAGAGGCTGGAGAAGGAAGGGTTGTGGATGGCGTTTCGGAAGATTTCAGAGGTCGAGCGTTTCGCGGATTTCGGCTTCGCTTTCAAGGAGGGGGCAAACGAGACAAAGTTCGATGACGAGCACGGGTTTGTGACCTTCCGCTACACGGAGCCGCAAAGCTACTGGCAGAGGATGCCGAAGGACGCGGATCGCACTTACGAGGGCTGCGTCAGTTTTCTCAAGAGGGCAGCCGACGGCGGAAACCGGATGGCCGTTGCGACAGTGTCCTCGGGAATCTTCGACGCCACGGGGAGGTACAGCTTGACCGTCCGCAATACTCCGTGGTGCGATGGATGCGTGTTCGCGCTCAACCCGTCTCCCCTGCTGAAAGGGGATGTCACGAAGGCGAAGGTGAACTATGCAATAGGCGACGCGGACCGCCGCTATTCCGACAGCTCTAAAGGAACTCTCGACGGGGAATACCTCGATTCGCTGGAGGGATGGAGCAGTCTCTGCAACTTCCGCCGGGGGCATTTTCGCTCGGCGGGCATTCCCTTGACCTTCGACACGCTGACGAAGAAGCCCTGCATTCTGAACGGTTTCTCAATCTATGAGTTTGCGAAGTACATGTCCGAGGACGTCCACAGGCGGGGCAAGCTGATGATGGCGAACTCCGTGCCGATAAGGTTCGGCTTTCTGTGCCATCTTTTCGATACGTGCGGGATCGAAATCAACTGGAAGAGAGGCGGAAAGTTCCGGCCGGATGACGAGTGGATTATGAACTACCGGCGGGCGATGATGTTTCAGAAACCATACCTCTTCCTGATGAACACAGGTTTCGCCGCCTGGGGCTACGCGGACACGGAGAAATACATGAGAAGATGCGTGTTCTACGCTTTCTATCCGAGCTTTTTCAGCGCAAACGCCTCCAGCGGACATTACTTCTCGCAGCCCGCCTTGTACAACCGCGACCGACCGCTTTTCAAAAAGTACGTGCCGCTAATTCGAGAGCTGAGCAAGGCCGGATGGCAGCCGATCACGCACGCTAAGACCTCCGATCCCGACGTCAGGGTC
This sequence comes from uncultured Verrucomicrobiota bacterium, assembly GCA_964640185.1. Lineage (GTDB taxonomy): Bacteria > Auribacterota > JABMQX01 > JABMQX01 > JABMQX01 > CAZXGF01. Next base: position 25,833 of record CAZXGF010000015.1, read on the forward strand.
GAGCGTTACGGAGATGGGGCGAACGGAGCGTGTTACTTCACCCTGCTCAACACTTCGACCGAGGAGAGAGCGGTCTCTGTGAACGTGGATGTACGCGACCTCGGGTTGGCGGAGAAGAGGTTGCGTGCCAAGCTCCTCGGCTCCACTTCAGGGCTGCAATTGGTCACGGACGGCAACAAAGTTGTGCTGACCCTCAGGCTTTCCCCTGGCGACAGCAACGCTGTCCTCCTGCGCTGCGACGAATACTGATGGAATGGGTATACTCAGAGATACTCCACCTCATAGTAGGTTGAGACCATGAGAAAGCCAACATTGATTTTAGTTCATCCGGAAGTAACAGGTGAGCGCCTTTGGCGTCTGGGTCGGACACTATCAGACCGCCGGATAGAGCCGCGTCAATGATTGCCCGGTCCCCTGCTGACCGATCATACGGCGCTTTTTGGGTGTCAGGGCTGCTCCTGCATGAATTCCACGACCCGTTTGCCCTCATGCCGATGATGCCGACTGTGGCATTTACTCTGCTTAGGAACCCAATTCTTCAGCGACGCGAAACGCTAGGATTTTTCCCTCGTTTTGGCCAGGCAGTTCCGGGCCTTTTCTAAAGACAATGCACGAAGCCGACCGGCCGCTGCTGGAAACTTTGCGCACTTCGCGCGTTATATGCGAAGTTCTCGTTGGCTTGTTGACGCGGCTGTGGCGCCCTTCAGGCAGACGCCGTGGGCGTAACCGAAGACCTCGTTGGGCATGGCCACCTGGCATTGAAGGTCAGGTCGTGACGCGCATCTGCGGTTTTTGAGCGGAGCTTGGGCAGGATGACAGGATGAAAGGATCTCGGTGGGGAGTTGGCTTGTGGCGAAGCCACAGCGCTTAGCATCCTGCGCAGATCTGGTCGATAAGGCGGCGAACCTTTTCGCCTTGGTCTGGCAGAAACTGCCTGAGCGAGTACGCTTGTTTAAGCCAGTGGCAGCCGGCTCGGTCCCCGACCGCCAGCAAGGCCTCCCCCAGATTCGCTGCAGTGTAACAGAAATCTTCAGGGTGGTTGCGTTGGTTGACAACGTCGAGAGCCGCTCGGTAAGCGTAGATAGCCTCCCGTACCCTTAGTGTCCGCTCCGCCCCAGAATCTGCGGGATAGCGTACGAGCGCCGCTCCCAAGTTGTTCTGGATCTGGGCGTACTTAAGTGGATAGCCCCTTTTATCGTAAATCTCTATCGCTTTGTTGAAGCAGTCAACCGCCATTTTAACGGCCCTTAGCTGTTCCTCACTTGTTGTCGTAGGAAGTTCGCAATATTCACAACACGCCCCGCCAAGGCCGATTTGGCCCACCGCAAACTCGAGCGGGTACCTCTCTTTATCATAGGTCTCCAGAGCACTTGAGAAGCAAGCGATCGCGCTGCGCACGTTGTGAGATCGCTCCTCAACCGTGCCAGCGGGCAGGTCCAGGTAGGCGTTCGCCAAGTTGAGCTGGACTCTTGCCTTTTCGTCGGGGGTTAGAGTGTCCTTTGCTACATCTAGCGCCTTCTTGTAGCAAGCAAAAGCCTTCTTATGGTTCTTGTCTCGTTCCCCTGGGCTGGTCGCAGGCAATTCAGCATACGCGTTCCCGAGGCCCATGATCGCCATTGCATACCGCGCGACACAGCCCGACTTTCGGTACACTTTTACCGCTAAGCGAAAATCCTTTATGGCCAATCTGACATTGTCTGCACGCTCTGCGGCTGAATCTGAAGGTAGCTCCATATAAGCTGTCGCCACAGCCTGGGCGGCATTGGCGAAATCGAGAGGATAGTCATCCTCGGTGTAGAAGTCCAGCGCGGCACGAAAACAAGCCACAGCTTTTGCCAAGTTGTCCCCCCTCTTAGCGGACGATCTTGCTGGCAGGCGATTGTAAGCCGATCCGAGGCTGATCTGAGTGTTCGCGGCTTGAAGGGGACTGATCTCTTCACTGAAAATCTCGAGAGCATCCTCGTAGAAGGCTATCGCATTCCGAAGAAGCTTTCGCCGATCGGATGTACGGGGGGCTGGAAGTCCCGCATAAACGTTGCCCAAGCCTAAGAGTCCGGCGGCTTGTCCATGTCGATCGGGGATGCGCTTACCTATTGTACGCGCTGTCGCATAGTGCTCCTCAGCCTTGGCCAGCTTGCCCTGTTTGTAATAACAGTTCGCGATCTGAATATTTATGGCCCCTAACTTCTGCAAATCTGTTTCCAGCCGCAAGCATTCACTGAACTCACCTATTGCACTGTCGTAATCTCCGCGGGCAAGAGCACGCCGACCCGCCTCGTAGGCCGCTTTCGACTCTATGTTCCGTGTGCTGGGCATTCCATCTTGATAATCAGGAGCCTGAACTATCTCGATGTTCACGCTAGCGCCGCTGTGGACGCTCTGAATTACGATCTGGGTTTGGCCAGCTGCCGAGGTCGCAATGCCACCTGTTCGCCTTCGCGGCCCTGTTCCACGCACCTTTGGGGGAAAAAGCTTTTTCCAGAAGGCTAACAATAAGCCCGCAACGAGGAGTGGGACCAGAACGGCAAGGATTCTTTCCCAAGTCGAAAGCTTCGCCCAACCGCCCACTACCGCGACTACTGCTGCGACAATGAGGCCACCTACAACGGTGATAATGACACCGATCACGATAGTCTGGCGGACTTGGGGGCTCGGCGAAGAATCTGCTGATGATTTACGACGCATCCTCTACGACCCCTCCACTTGCAACCCAACACAGTTTACCGATTTGTTTGGCATACGTCAAACACTGCGCCTGACCCCGTGCAACCGGGATTGACCGTCACCCGATGAAGTCCTTCACCCCGAGTCCCGTTCGACTTCGGCTTGGTCACGCATTTTCTTCATCGAGCAATCCATCATCCTTGGAAGAGGGGAACTTCAGGACTCTCTCGCGTGCCCGTTGCACTGTCAGGTTGGCTCCTGCAGCCTTCAGGAAACCGTGGGCAGTTTCCCATGACGGATCACATTGGCGTCAACTTCCGACCTAACGTAGCGAAATTTGCTCCCTGGGTGACGCCGGTGCCCCTCCTTGTGCGTTTCACAGGTCCTTTGTCCGGCCCTCCTCGCGGCAGTAATGCTCTGACCCAGCGGAGGTCAGAATCCCCCGCAAATCTATTGCTGATCTTCCGGCGATTCTTTGGTTCGCTGGGGTAGATTCACAGACCACAAAACTTACATTACTTGAGATCATTATGCGGGCTATCGGCCGTCTCAAGCATCAATATGGCATCTTCCCACTCGGCCGGGGTGGAGAAGGACTGCACTGCGGTGTTTGAGAAACTGCCGATCGGAACCGAATCACCGGTTTTCGGATCAATCCAAAATGCATTCACTCTGCGTGCGGAGGTGATCTTATTCATATTGATGGAGAAGGAGCTTTTGCTGCCCAGGTAAACCATAACCCACTTGCCCTCTTTGTGACAGGCGGCGAGGTTCAACACCCTTCCACGGGTGTTGCCGCCGCTTGCAAATATGGTTTGATCTGGAACGAGATTCCACCACTCCTGGCGGGCCAGGAACACTTTCTTAAGGATGCCCATTTGAAGTGCACCCTGTGCATCCAGAGCCTTTTTCCATGTAGGCAACACTCGCCAACTGTCATTGTGCCCATAGGTGTGATGGCCTCCGGCCAGGTAGGAATAATACGCCTGCCTGCGAATCCACAGAGGGGTTATGTCAAATCCATATTCAGAGCCTTTTTCGTACGCGCCTTCCGCCATCAATACGGGCTTGACGGGCTTGAGGTTATAGTCCTTGGTCACCATGGGATAAATGAGCTGAATACTGTTCCATGTTTGCATCGAGTTGAAGTCCAGCCAGGCTTCATTGTGAATGAAGCTGGATGAGTACGGTGCGGGATCGGGCTTAAAGGTAATGACATGGTATCCTTCGTCTCCTTCGTGAAGGCCCGCCGCCAGCTCACGAAGAACTGGAACAAACTCCCCTCTGGCCTCCGGCGTCATGGACCAGACAATGTTCGGCACGCGCTTGTACCGCTGCGCCAGCCACTTCGCCCATGCGCGAGCATTTTTTACGGTTATATACTTGCGGTACCGTTGATGATAAAGCGTGACCGAAAACACCACATTGTTTTCACGGGCTGTTTGGATAACAGAGTCCACATTTCTGAAGTACGCCTCGTTTGGTGTGAGGGGATCGTTGTTGAGCCAGGGCTTTTCGCCGTACACGTTGGGCTGCGTGCCGTCACCAACGCCCATGAGCATGGCCTGAACAAAGGCAAACCCGTTGGCCTTGACGCGTTGAAGGGTCGTCCGAGCTTCTTCGAGAGTGTATTCCCGGAAGATCTGCCATTGAGTGGTACCTAACCAGAAGACGGGATTCCCGTTCTGGTCCACAAAATACCTCCGATTCTCACTCACCTTGATGGGGTACACTGGTTCTTTGGAGGGCGCGCTGGCAGCCAATATCAGCAATGATGGCACAACCAGGATAGCACTCCCAATCATTGTCCTCATTTTCTTATCTCCTCGTTTGGTTTTCATGACTGGTGGCGATTCCATTAAGTCAAGTTGACTCTTTCACGAAATCGAGGTTTTGCGTCATAGAAAGGCACTTCGCGCGGCCGTCAAACGCCGACCCGAACTGACCCACTATCTTCGCTTCCTCTGCCTGTCGAGAGACCGTCTTAGCCTTCAGCCCAGAGAAGGCAGAGAAAACGCCAGTGGCACGGGCGTCCCGCCCATGAAACCATAGGACACATTTTCGTCCCAGAGAGCGCTCGGACCGCACTTACGAGGGCTGCGTCAGTTTTCTCAAGAGCGCTGGCGATACCGGCAACCGCATGGCCCTCGCCTCGCTGCGAATATCATCGAAGAATGGCGTCCTTCTTTCTTCCACTGAAATTGCCGCGTACAGGTACATCGCTGCCGACCACGTCTGCCAGTCCTGGCCTCGTGGTGTTCCGTCTTGAGCGCGAAACCATTCGTTGAAGCCAAAAGAAACGTTCGCTTGTCGCGCCGGACCAACAAGCTGTGTCAGAGCCTCAAGCTTCTTCTCCGCGAGCTTTTGCTTGCCTGCAGCAACCAGAGCCGCAACATAAAAGCCGCAGGCGAAAGGCCACACCCCGCCGTTATGGTAGTCGCCCGGCAGGTTGTATTTTCTGTATCGGGGTTTCCAGTCAGGATCATCCGGCCGTATGTAGGGGAAAAGATTGGGAGGCAGGTCCAGCGCGAGTTCGCCGCAATCGCGGAGAGCACAACACTCCTTCTCTATCCAGGAAACCAATGACCGAGACCGGGAAGGAAAAGCGATGCCTGAGAGGATCGCCAGGCTGTTCCCCAGCAGATCAAATCTCTCGCTCCTGTATAACTTGTAAGAATACAACACATAGTAGGGCTTGTGGCGCAGGGCCAGTCCCGCGTGGACGTGGCGGTGCATTCTGTCCGCTGTGACGGCGAACCGACCCATCAGTCCGCGCAATTGCTTGGCCTTCTCATGTTGGTGGTAGAGCCGCAGGTAAGAGTACACTATGGTATTCACGAAGAGGCCGAAACCTAATACCCACTGCTCGTCTCTCCAATCGCTCGTTGGCAGTTGGGAAACCATGACCCGGTCGCCCGGACTCTGATAGTCCATCCAGACCAAGGCCCTCTGAGCCGACTCGTCCAGGAAATCGGCTTCTCCCGTCGCATTTCGAAAACATGCAACTGCCAAGAGAAACAAGGGTGTGGTGTCACTCGCTCCTCGGTCTTCAGGATCGTGAACCAGCGAGGGGATATGTCCGCGGGGGCTCTGGTTCTTTGCCAGCGTCTCCAACACTCGTCGGAGCGAGCGGATTAGCCTCTCGTTACCTGAAGCGAGAATCCCAAGAGACGCGATCATTAGGTCTCTCGTGTAAGGTTCCGGATAGCCCCATCCAGCGGTTCGCGGCAGCCCGCGATACGGCCCATGGGCATTGTGAAGCAGGACTTCAATTGCCGCCTTCTTCGCTTCTCCAACGTGAGAACGCAGGTCTTTTTTCATTGTCATGCCATTCCCAGCCGCTCGGAAACGATCTGCAGAAACCGTTTCGCAACTACTCGGTAATCGTAGTTCTTTACAACTCGCTTGCGTGCTGACTCGCCCATCTTTTTTCGGAGTGGCTCGTTGGTCATCAGCTCCATCAGGTAATTCGCGATATCATGCACACTTGCCCGATAGTCCGCAGCCCGCGGAGTCTTGAAAACAACGCGGTGTCCGTCCGTAAATCCGGACTCCTCGCCGAGTGTCGCCTCTTTCAGACGAATCTCCATGGCCACGCCGGCAAGAAACGCAGTTTGGCCGTGAACAAGCGTGTCAAGCATGCCCATGGCTTTGATGCCGATGACGGGCTTGCCGCAGGAGCCCGCTTCGACCTGAAGCATGCCGAAGCCCTCCAAGTGGGACGGCGCTGCATAGATGTCGCAGGCCGCCATTAGGAATGGCATGAAGTTCCGCGACACCAGACTGGTCGCGTACACCACATTCTTCTCTATTCCCAGGTGCGTCGCCAACTGGAGGTCCGCCAGGTTCTGCTGTTGTGTCCTCGGCTGAGGCCAGACCTTGCATACATACTTCCAGTCCGGCGCCTTGGCGTCAACAATGGCCAGGGCTTGCATCACTTCCTGGGCGCCCTTAGACGCGGCGTCTCCACCCACGGTCAGAATCATGACTTGATCCGGCGCCACCCCGAGGGCCTCCCGGACGGCGGCGACCTTGGGGGCACTCCTGTCCCTGGGGCAGAATGAGTCGGTGTCGCAGCCAACAGGAAGCACTTCGATCTTGCTGCCATCGAGACCGTCACGAACGTAGGTCTTTTTGACCCAGTTGGAGGTAACGAGGATCAGCGGCAACGCATTCAGAACTTCTTGGTGGTTTGCCACATACCCATCAGCCACCAACCAGGGCACGGGCTGGATTCCGTATCGCTGAGGGTGAAGCACGAGGTCAGGCGTATGCCCCCAGTACCCCACGCCCACGACGATGTCCGGGGTAAACCAGCGGTAGTACCATTCCTTCTCCTGTGCTGCCTCGAAATGAGCAGCGTGAGCTTCTATGCCAATTTCGCGCAATCCGCGAAGGAGGAGGTCACCTTGAGTCGCCAGCCCCCCGGGGGATGGAGGATAATCGTAAATCACAAGTACTTTCACGGTGGTTTCTCCTTGTCAATGATTTGGATTCGACGGAAAGCCTCGGGTGAAACGCAGGCTTTCACTTCGAATGAGTCTTTTCGGTATCCATACGTTTCGCGAATGATTCGTTTCTTGTCGGCTAGTTGGTCCTTCGTCAGATCCACAAGCCTATCGGCCCAAGGCGACGGGCAGCACGCCGCGGTCTGACTGTCACATTCGTAGGCAAAGGTCCACAGCTCATCAGACCGCAGTCTTCCCCCGATCACCAACCTAACCACTTGCCTGTGAACCTCCTTATGTCTGCGATGACCATATTCTCCGTTTGGCCCATGAGTGAGGCACAGGTCCCACTGCATATCACCTACCGCTGCCGTGATCCGCTAGCCAATATCCTTCTTCGGATCGATCGGCTGCAAATCGGGACTATCGTCAAGGTCTGACATAAGACCAGTCGCGTTTAGGTGCGCGCAGACTTTCTTGAACTTTGGTACGCGGTCTGGGTCATTTGCCCGGCAGAGGGTGAAGACAGTCCAGTCCCAATCAGGATGCTGAAGGACAAACCCGCCGCTCCAGATCGTCTCGTCGTCGGGATGAGCCACAATGATTACGGCTTTCATATCACCTCGGTCAAGGTGCACTATCCGTCACGGTGCCATGCCAGAGCAAAGATAGGGGAGTAACCGGATAGCTTGGAAAAGAGAAACTGTCTCCACGCACGGCGCCCTCTGCGATTCCTCACAGCTCGCGGATGGCGATGGTGCGAACGAGGATTTTCATGTTTTCGAACTCTTTTCCGGGATGCACCTGGAAGCCGATCGTCCCGTGGTCTGTGGTGTCATCGTGCACGTCGGCGACCTTTTTCCGGTTGAGGAAGATGACGACATGGTCTCCCTCGGCGCGGATGAAGAAGGTGTTCCAACCGTCACGCTTGACGAGCTTCGGGTCCTTGTTCATGGCGATGAACATCTTGCCGGGGCAATAGAGGCTGCCTGTCCAGCAGACCGGGTTTTTCCATTCGAGGATGTCCGCCTGGAACGCTTTGTCGGGCGCCTGATAGCGGAACCACACGCCGGAGTTTGCCGGCCACTCTACCTTGAAGTTTACGAACAACTCGAAGTCGTCGTAGCTTTTCTTCGTGAGGAGCTCGCCGACGCCCCCATTCTCGCCCTGTTGCCCGACGAGAATTCCGTCTTCGACACTCCATTTGGCTTTTCCGACCGACTGCCAGCCCGCGAGGTCCTTTCCATTGAAAAGGGGAACGAATGCTCTCTGAATAGGTTTCTGTTTTCGGGCAGCCCAGCGGATGGCATTGACGACTATCCGCCGGTAATTCGGATTGGTGTAGGCGTTGTGGTCGTTCCCGAACTGGATGTAAGCCACGGGGGACTTGCCATAGGTTTTCGTCCAGGCGACCTTCGGCCCGTTGGCGGGATTGTCTGTGGTGAGAAGGACGTTTACATCCGGGGCTACGCGGAATCCCTTGTACGTCTCGTCGAACATGAGGAAATCGTCCACTCCTCGGGTGATGGGATGCTCTTTATTGACTTTGACGTTCATTCGCTGATCAGGTCCGTACCCGCTTGCTGCGTATCTCACGCCCTCCTCGACGCGCTCCTTGAGGTAATACTTCCCCCCGACGATGTTGGAGAACTCGGGCCAGTCCTGATAGGAAGCGAGGCAGTGGTGAAGTGCGACGAGCCCTTTCCCTTTTTTCAACATCTCGACGAAAGCCTTCTTCTGCGGCTGGCTTATGTTCTGCCACAGGTCGTAGAGAACGATGACGTCGTACTTGTCGGCTTCACCGCTTTCGAGCATCTTGTTGGCTTCGGGCTGGGCGACATGTTTGTACACGATGTCATCGTAGCCCTCGAAAACCTTGAGGAACGCGTCGTGGTCGAAGCCGTGTCCTCCAGTCACGACGAGAACCATGATGGTTAGCTTGGCCAATATCGCGCTCATAATTTACATCTCCTTTCGTTGGTGTCCTTGTTTCCAGAGTTTTCACCGCAGAGGGCGCAGAGAAATGAAGATGACTTTGCACCTCTGCGTGCTCTGCGATCTCAGCGGTTTTTCAGATATCCTCACCGCAAAGAACGTGGCCGACGGCGACTGCCCGCCGGGTGCGCCCTGCGATTCACTTTGGGTCAAGGTTTTTCCGAAGCTCCTCCGGCGTGACCGACGACTGCACGCCATTGGGAGGCGCCTCGGCGTGCGCCGTCCAAAGGATGGCATTAAGGACCAGCTTACGAAAATTATCGTTGCCCCAGTTGTTGTGGAAGTGCCCTCCCGTGAAACCAAAGCCGCGGCCTCCATCATGGCGCTCCACTGCCCAGGCGACGGTCTCGGCGCGTCCCGGATGCTTCTTTGCGGCGGCGGTGCCGCGGGTATTGTCGGGCGGCGTCGCTTTAAGAATGGACAGAACGCCCTTCATCTCAGGACGGAAACGCATGTTGTAATACCATTCATCCCGAAGCGTGAAGGGTTTCACGCCGCGCGTGATGGGGTGCTTGGGAAGCGCTTTGAACTCCGCGGTCCAAAAGGGCCAGACCGAGTAGCCTCGTTCACAGTAGCCGCCGATCCAGTCAAGCAACTCAGGGCCGCCGTTATCCTTGGGGAACATCGTCGCGTAGTGAATGCAGGCGAGGCCGACTCCCTTGTTCATTAGCTGTCCGAACTGCTTCAGGTGATTGCCCTGGATTAGCGGATGCCCTGCGTCTCCGTCCATGAACAACATGATGGAGTCGGCGTTGTTGAAGGCGGCGGGGTCTTTCGGCCAGCCGTTGAGATGCACCACAACCTTCACACCAGGCACATTCTTGAGACATTTCTGCAACAACAACACGCCTGCATTGTGCTCGTGAGCTCCCGGGCCATGGCTGGGCCTTCCAGCAACCATAACAATCGTCTTCGTCGCGCTTTTAGCCGGCCTTTCGGCGGAAGACGCAGGACCGTACAGCGTGAAACACAAACTCACAAGCAGGCCCAGAAATCTCGATAATACCTTCATGATTTACCTCTTGTTGTTACTTGGCTACGTTTCTGTTCGCAGACTGGTCGCCGCGGAGAGCGCTGAGACCGCAGAGGAATTCGCTGCTTGCTCCGTCTCTGCGTCCTATCCGAACTCTGGCGCGTATCATAATATCACAGCGTGTAGATTGGCAGTTTCCACGGCTTGCGATATTCTCTCCGATACTGCGGGCAACGCATCGCCTCCTCATCGCCGACGATGACTCCATTCTCCCCATCCCACTTGATGCTGCGCCCCACTTGATAGGCGATGTTGCCGAGGTGGCACATCACGGTCGTGTAGTACATGGACTCGATGTCGGAGCGGGGCTTCTGCCTGCTTTTGATGCAGTCGAGAAAGTTGCGGGCGTGATTGCCCACCTTGCGAATTGTTTCCGGCTTTGCGTCCGTGCCGTGTACGACGCACTTTCCGCGGTCAACCACGAGCCATCCCTTCTGACCGATGAACTCGGCAGCGAGCGTCCCGCCACCGTCAAGCCCGGGTTTGCCGACGTGGACTTCCCAGTTCATGACGAAATCGGGAAATTTATAGATGACCATCTGTGTGTCGGGTGTCGTGCGGTCGTCTTGCTCGCCACACACGAGCTTTCCGCCGTAGCAGGCGACTTCCACCGGCGACTTCACGTTCATGCCGAGAAGGATTATGTCCATCATGTGGGCGCCGCTATCGCCCGTCTCGCCCGTACCGTACTCGGAGAACCACCGCCATTGGTAGTGGCAGCGGTTGCGGCGGTATCCGGCGTACGGAGCCGGGCCGAGCCAGAAATCCCAATCGAGGTTGGGTGGCGGCGCGGACGGTAGCTCTCGGCCAACGCCCGCGATTCCGCACTTCCACGCCCGGCACACGGAGATTTTTCCGAGCTTGCCGGCGCGGACGAAATCAATGGCATCCGCAAAATGCTGGACGCTCCGCTGCCACGTTCCGACCTGGACTACGCGGTTGAGTTTCTTCGCGGCGGCAAGCATGGAGCGAGCTTCGATGATGTTGTGTGAAATCGGCTTTTCGACGAATATGTCTTTTCCCGCCTCGCAGGCGCGGATGAAGGGCAGTGCGTGCCAGTGGTCGGGCGTGGCGATGACCACTGCGTCAATCTCCTTTATCTCCAGCAGTCGGCGGAAATCCTTGAAGATTCTCGGTCGCTTGCCGTACCGCTTCTCGACCAGAGCGGCGGCGCGGTCTCCGTTTACGGAATCTACATCGCACACCGCCGCGACCCCGGCGACCTGGGGCTGTCCAAAAAAGCCTTCCTCAAAGGAACGACCTCTCAGGATTCCCGTTCCGCGATAACCGCAGCCGATAAGCCCCAGTAGGATTTTCTCGCCGGGACTACGACTTTCTGCGGCAACTCCAACGCGGATGTAGCGACCCGCGGTGGCGCCGAGCCCTGCACCGGCAGCAGCTTTCCCCGCCCTGCCGAAAAACTCACGTCTGGAAATGTTCTTCCCCACGCTTTGCCTCTCCTTTCTGTTACTGACGGCTGAGATGCCAGTGACCGCACAGCAAGTCGAACGAAATCATACCAAAAATGCCGCCCAGAACAAGGCCTCCTCTGCACCTCTGCGCCTGTGCGTTTTGTGCTCCTCTATTCCTCAATGCGGAGACGCGGACAGTTTTTTGATGCTTCCTTTGCCGGCCAGGGGGACCGCGGCGCGCCAGCCGGCGCGGAGGAGCCTGCTCAGCTTCCTCACCAGTTCCTTATTTCCCGATTTTCCAGCTATGTTTACGTTCTCGTCGGGGTCGGTGCGATGGTCGTACAGCTCAGTTGCCACAGCGTGCTTTTCGCGGTCGAGCCATTCCGTGTAGCGGTATCGGTCGGTGCGCATCGAGTAACCCATGGTTTTTCCTCGGGGATACTGGCTGAAAGCAGCCTTCTTCCATGTTCGTTTTGGATTCTCCATCACCGGAGCGAAACTTGTTCCCTCCAACCCCTCTGGGAACGGCAAGCCGCAGAGGTCGCACAGGCTCGGGTAGATGTCAACGAACTCGACTAATGCGTTGGTCTTGGCGCCGGTCTTGTTCTGTTCGGGATAGCTGGCGATTAAGAGGGAACGGGTGGCGTTTTCGAAGTTGGTGTGCTTGCACCAAAGCCCATGCTCGCCGAGGTGCCAGCCGTGGTCGCCCCACAGGACAATGGCGGTTTTGTCACGCAGCCCGAGTCTCTCCAGCTCGCGGAGAATCCGCCCGATCTGCATGTCCACATAGCTCGTCGCAGAGTAATAGCCACGGATCAGCTCAAGCGCTTTCTCATTGGAGAGAGGGCCTTTTTTGGGGATGTCGCTGTAATTTCTCAGCTCGCCCCAGTTGGTCAGCGCGATCTGAGGAACGTCCTTGGGTGGGAAAGGATTGTCGGCCAGACTCAGCTTTTTCGGCGGATAGAGGTCGTAATACTTTTTCGGAGCGACAAACGGCAGGTGCGGTTTCAGGAAGCCGACGGCCAGGAAGAACCGCTTGTCCTTGATCTCGCGGAGAACCTGGATCGCTTTGTCGGCGGTTTTGCCGTCAGGGAGAGCGTTGTCAGGAACGTCGGGGTCCTCCCAGGACGGTCCTCTGACCCTGTACCTCGGGCGGCGAACTTTCAAGACAAGACCTGTCTCTGGGTCTTTTTGCAGAACCGTTGTCCGCAGGTTCCTCCCCTCCTCGCGGAGGCGCTCACGCTGCTTCTGGAGAAATTGCAGCGTCTCGGGCTTGGCGTACCCCGGCCCCCCCGGTCGCCAGTGGGGAACGCTCCACGATTTCGGATCGTCGAGTCCCCCGTGGTAAATCTTGCTGAATCCCTGCGTGTGATAGCCGCGCTGCTTGAAATACTGCGGGAGGGTGACCACGTCGGGGATAGTGAGGCGAAAATGGGTCTGGAGGTCATAGACGCGCGTGGTGTCCGGTCTTCGCCCGGTCAAAAGCGACGTGCGCGAGGGGCTGCACACCGCCTGCTGACAGTACGCGCGGTTGAACAGCGTCCCCCTCGCCGCCAGGGCGTCAATGTTTGGCGATTGGATGACCGGCACGCCGTAAGAGCCCAGCTCCGGCCGCAGGTCATCCACGGCGAGAAAAAGGACGTTGAGCTTGCCCCGCCCTGTGGTCGCTGCGCTCGCCTTGAGCCATGAGCTTCCAACAACGGCATAGGCGCCGCCCATCGCGCTTGCCTTCAAGAAGTCGCGTCGAGAATATTCCCGCATCGTCGTTTCCTCCTCAGCGTTGTGCTATACGAAACTCTTTCCGTGTATTTCCCGCGAAGCTCTCAGCATCAATCCCATCATCAAGACCATTGCCACCAGGCCAAAGACAACTGCCGCGATTACTATCATAAGGTTTAGCTCAGCCCCTGCCAAAGCGACGAGGCCGATGCCGGAGCCGATTATGACCACCGCCAGATACAGCTTCCATCGGAGGGCTGCGGTATCCGCGAGGTCGCGGTTTTCGGATGCTTCCGCCAGTTCGACGATCGCCCGACAGATATGCCACACCATGATCAGATTCAGGATGACTCCGAGTAGGGTGATTGGCCAAAAGGGATTGTGCCAGTATGTGAGACCACCGCCCCGCCCGATGACCCGCTTCATCTCCACGAGGTCAGCGAAGGAGAGAAGAACCATGATCTTGGCGTAAGCGTTTGCCGTGCGAAATCTGCGATGAAGGTCACAAAGATAGGCAAGCCCGACCACAATGAGAATGTATCCGATGAAATCGGGGAGAATGAAGTCAATGCCGTTGATGCGGATATCCAGAAAGATGAACAGGAAGCCCCAGAATATTTTCATGAAACCTTTCTCTGCCATTCACAGCCCTCCTCGGGATTTCCGGCGACCTTCCGCTCGGAAGCGACGACTTGCGGTTCTTGTCGCTTGCGAGACGTCATCCCTTCTTCGCAGATTTCTTTACCTTCAATTCGATGCCCTGCTTGGTCGCGGCTTCGTTCAAAAGTCCCCTCAGAAGCTTTGCTTTCCCTTTCCTGTCGGCTGGCTCCATCCTGTTTGCCCTGATGCTGCGGGATGCTTTATCCAGCGAGCTTCGCAAGTCGGCCGAATCAAGCAAAGCCGCTGCTCGACAGAAAAAGCTTCTCGACCTTCCGTCGTCGAAATTGTCTATCATCTTTTGAAGGAATCGAATCCGTTTTCTCTGCTGCTGCACGAATTTCTTTATCCCGTGTTGCTTGATAAAGTTCAGATTGGGGAGGATGTTCCGATCGGGCGGATAACCAGGGAGGTCCCGAGCCTGATATTCTTCCTCGCTTTTGAACTTCGAGCACGGAAATTCAGCGCATTCACCGCACGTCTCAAAACCGCTTTTCTCAACGCAGCAGGTTATGAAGGAACAGGAGGGATGCTTATCGAAGAAGTCGGGGCCATAGCAACCAGGGCATCTCGACTTGCCAACGGTATAGTACCTCGTGCACAGGCCGCAATCGAGACCACAGGCGCCGATTATCGGATACCTTTTTATCGCTCTATCCATTTCATTTTCGCTCCGCTTTGCCATCCGTTTCTGCATGCGGCGCTCGGAGTTTCATACATCAGACGCGAATATCGGCCATCTCATAAGCTGCAAAAAGCTCAATCCTTTTCCATTTCGGGCAGGAGCGGGTCGCCCTGCTGCTTCGTCCATTTTTTTAAGTGATTCCGAAGTGAGGCGAGGAGTCCCTTCTGCGAAGGTTCTTTTGCGATGTTCTTCAGCTCGTAGGGGTCGCTGCGCAGGTCGTAAAGCTCTTCGGCGGGTCTGTGCTGGTACATTTTCACCCGCCTCGCCGCGAAGGGGTCGTTCCGGGCAAGCTTCAGCCACGATTGCCAATAGGCTGCCGCGTTCGCCTCCTTCCCCATACGACCGTGAGTCACGATGTTCGTGAAGGCGCCGTCCGGATTCAGGTTGCGAATGTACTTGTACGTTTTGGTGCGGACGCAGCGGAGGGGAAACTCCGAGCCGGAGATAATTCCTTTTGTGGTGTGCGTCCCGAAGATGAGTTCACGGTGCTCGGTTTTCTTTCCGTTCAACACGGGTAGGAAGCTCCTTCCATCCAAAGTTTCGGGCGGCGTTCCACCAGCCACCCGGATGAATGTCGGCAGCACGTCCACGTAACTGACCATGGCGTCAGTCACAGCGCCCGGTTCGATTCTACCGGGCCAGCGGGCGATGAATGGGAGGTTCAAGCCAGCGTCGTAAAGTGTCCACTTGGCAAAAGGAAAGCCCGTGCCATTGTCGCTCGCGTAGAGGAACAGCGTGTTCTCCTCCAGCCGCCGCTTTCGCAAGATGTCGAGGTATTGCCCGACCTGTCGGTCGAGCGCTGCCACGGAGTTGGAGTAGTACGCCAGGGTCTGACGGGTCTCCGGCGTGTCCACGAGATAGGGCGGCAACTCCACCTTCGCCGGATCGTAGCCCTCGCCGGGCGGGAGCTTCTTGTACGGCCCGTGCGGATCGTGTGTAGCGATGACCAGGCAGAAGGGCTTCGTTCCAACTTTCGCCACGTGCTTGCCAACATCGTTTAACGGCAGGAACTCAAACGGAAACGATTTCAGCGGTTTGATGTGCTTCTTCCCCGCAAGGGCGACGCGATAACCCAGTTGCGACAAATAGTGCGGAAGGGTTCTCACGCCGGGACGAATGGCGCTGTGGTTGGGGTGGGCGCCGTTGCGATGGGGGAAAAGACCCGTGTAAAGCATGGAGCGGGTCGGCGTGCACATGGCGGTCGCTGTAAAAGCGCGGGTAAATCGCATCCCTTCCCGGGCGAGGCTGTCAATGTTCGGCGTTCGCAAAACTTTGTTGCCGTAACATCCGGAGTCGAGAATGCCGTGGTCGTCCGATAAGAGAAAAACGATGTTTGGCTTTTTCGCGCCGGTCCTCACGGCGAAAACACCTCGCGGCAACGTTGCCATCGCCGCTGCCCCGCCAGTCAAGACGCCGAGAAAGTCTCGTCGGCTTAAGGAATTGTCTTGTTTTTTCATTCCGATGCCCTCCAGATAATGCGCTCACGGCGGAGGCAGAAGAGTCATCAAGAAATGCTCCTTCGCTGCGCGTCCTCCGGACTGAAGGCTTCTCCCACGCCGCAGCGTGCGGCCGGATGAGTATAGCACAAACCGGAAGAGAGTTTTCATCGTGTTCGGCTCGACAAGACAACCCCTCGCCCTGAGTGCCCCGATTCATAAACTCGGCGAGGTATTCTTCCTCTGACAGGATAACAGGATGGACATGATTCTTAAAATCCTGTTTATCCTTGCGAAGGTTTCTTGGCCTTTCGCTCTACGTCAACTTCCCGCTGACATACTGGCTTGCCGGTGGTGACGGCATTGTTAACGAGTTGTATGTCCTGAGCCGCCACAATAACCCGCTCGGGCCCGCGGCACGCGGGGCTCGACGATGACCGGGCCGCAAGGTCTCGGACAACTTCTCCATCAGTTATTTGCGCTTCGTGGTCTTTCACCCAGCGGCCCTGGGCTTGTGATTTACTGGATTGCTCACGTGCCTGGAACTATCCCGTCTATCCTGTTACCCCGTCAAAATAGCTCCTTTCGCAACACCATTATACGTCACGGTATTTGCGAATTCATGTACTAAGGCGGAGATGATCTCACAGCAGAGGGTACACAGAGCAGGCCTGCAGTTCTCCGATAGGCTTCTGCGGACGGCTCGGTTTCGTCCTCCGCTTGGGTTTTCTCTCCGTGTAACGCGGCGGTCTCGGCGGATGTCGCGGGGGCGTCCCGCCCGTGATAATCATGCGCAAGATGCCCATGCCACGCAGTCAAACGCCGAACGAACGCCGGTGGAGGCGGCGGCAAGCAAGGGCCGTCTGCGCCGAGGTTCGCAAAGAGCTTTATTGATAGCAGGCGGCTGCGCTTAGCGGCCGACGCGGTAGAAGCGGGCGGGAACAGTTGTGGAAGAAGAGTCAGTCCAGCTCCAGTCGCCGCCTTTGTACGTGGGAGTGGCGAACTCGGGAAGAGCGGACGCCTCCAGCCAGTCGAGGAGGTCGGGACAGAACTGGAGATGATATTCATCCTCCGCGAGACCCACCCAGGAAAGCCGCAAGCTCCCGGTGCGGAGCTCTCGCAGCTCGGCGATAACCGGAGGGGTCGCAAGGCGGTACTTGACTTTGAGAACTGGTGGGGAGCTTTCCTCTCGCGAATCATAGCCCGCTCCATCGTTGAACTGCGAGCTTAGGGCAAAGCTGTGCGTGCCGTTGCCGGCGATTGCCTTGGCCACCTCGAGGTCGTAGGTCAGGCCGACGGACACGGCGCCGAGCGAGTCCAGCGGCTCTCCCGACACATTCGGCCTGTTCTCCCAGGTGAGCGTGTCCTCCTGCCAGTCGCTGCCGACGAGGTAGATGCTCCCCCCGCCCTCGACGCTTGCGTTCATGCACGTGAGAGTGAGTGTTGCGGAAACGACCTCGCCTTCGATGCCGCTCACCTCGAACTTCAGGTATGCGATTCTCTCCGCCGCTCCTCCGCCGACACGGAGGTCGGAGTTGCTGCCGTAGTTGCTCGCGGGACTGCGCTCGTCGGCGTAAGAATCGGCGACCGGGGTGAAGCTGAGGGTTCTCTCAGGCAGCGTGGGGCCGCGGGCATGTTTGACATAGACCACGAGGTCATCAACAAACGCCGGGTGCGTCAGGGAGAGTTTCCCTCCCGGGTGATAGCCGCTGCGTTTGTATTGAGCGTAGTAGCTGCCATCGGCGGGCGAGTAGAACACTGCTGCGAAGGGGCCGGTTCCGACCGCCAGCTCGATTGTCCCTTCGGTTGTGGCGGCGCCCTCCGCCTCGTTGACCATATAGATGACGGTTTCGGTGTCCGAAGCGAGGCACCACTCGTACTGCGAAGCCCCGCCCCGGGCGGGGTTGAGGATTCGTTCGTCGGCGGGCTGCATCTTCCACCACTCGGTCTTCTCCCAGAAGGGGCGGATAAACCGGAGGTATTGCGAGCCGGGACCGTTGTAGGAGAGATCCTCAATCCCCTCGCACCCTTCCCACGAATGATAGGACCAATAATCGCCGCAGATGTTCCAGCTCCAGTACTGTTTGCGGCGGTGGAGGCCGGAGTTGTTTCCGTGGCGATTCTCCCGCCCGGTCTCGTCGCACCAGGCTGGCTTGCCGTAGGCGTGGATGCGTGTGGCAACCGCGTGGTAGCATGAGTTGAGCTGGCTGTCGTCGGTGCAGGAATGGTTGATGGCGATGTCCATCCACGGCTCGTTCGCCCACAGGGCGTCGCTGGTCGTCCCGTCGGAGGAGCAGATGAGATGCTTGTAGGGGTCGTGGCTGCGGAGGTACTCCGCCATGTACTGCTGGTAATCCTTCGCCGAGGCGTACTCGTTGTAAAGCTGCCAAGTGATGATGCTGGTGAAAGCGGAAAGCCTCGCGAGAAGGTAATCCCAGTACAATTCCATCTGCGGGTCGGGCGGAGAGGGATTGTCTCTTCGCATCGCGCATAAGATGACTGGCTCGGAGTAAATCTCGCTTTCGGCGGCGTAAGCGATGATGCTCTCCAACTTCTGCCATACCGGGGGGCTGAACCGGGTGAGAACGGGGCTCGACCGTGAGCCGCCCCACGGCCAGACATCCTTGCCGATTGTCTCGTGATAATAGTTTGTCTCGATGCCGAAGCGGATGCAGTTTTCCTTTCTGGACAGCATCTTGTCGAGGAAGCCCTGCCAGTTTTGGGTATCGCCGATGACCCAGGCGGTCTTGGAGCAGATGAAGGGGCGCCCTTCGTTCTCAAACATGAAATGGTTCGGGTGGTCAGGGTCAACACGGATGAAACCTTTTCGCCCAGCTTCGACAGAAGTGAATTGTCCCGTGAACTCCTCGCTTCCGGCGGAATCGCGGTAGGTGATGGTGAAGGAATAATCGCACGCCTCTTGCGGGCAAAAGCGCACGCGGAAAAGTGTCCCGTCGGCGGAATCGCAGAAGCCCTGAACCGCGACCGTTTCGCCGTGACCAGGCCTCATCGCGGAAACCGCAGAGGGATGGAGCCGGTGCGCCGTGGCATGAGCATCTTGCCCATGATTCTTCACGGGCGGGACGCCCGTGCCACACTCCGCACATTCAAGGGGGGTGAAATCGCCGGAGAGAGTTACTCCTGTGAAAGGATTCTTTGCCACCGGGCCGGTTACGTGAAAGACTGCCTCAAAGATGCCGTAGCGGTCCACGACACTCGGCGGTGTGTCCATGATGACGGTGCGAGGAGATGCCGTGCAGAGAAGGACGCTCCACACCAGAAGAGAAGCCAATGCGCCAGCGACCATTTGTAAAACCTCCCTCCGCGCCTTTGCGTCTCTGCGTTTCATACTCTTATTCTTCTTTAACGCAAAGGCGCAGGGACGCAGAGTGTTTCATAGTCCGTCCACCGCAAAGAGGGCAGGCGGCGCAGAGGAACTTGATCCCTCTTCTCTGCGGTCTCCGCGTGCTCTGCGGTTCAGTCCACTCCCTGTTCTAATCACTATTTCCCTATCCGATCCACAATCAACTCGCCACCTGCTCCGACGTTTTCAGGAGGGTTCTCGCGTATGAGCACGATGATATGCTCCCTGGCGATTCCATAAATCTCGACCGCCGTGTCGGTGAGCTTCCGCACCAACTCCCTCTTCCGCTCGACTTCCGGAATCTTCGGTCCTTCCACAGTAATCAAGGGCATCCCTGTTCACCTCCCTTTTTGAGCCCCTTTCGTGTGACCCAAAATCACCGAGATACTTCGTTGGCTTTCCATCCACTAAAGATGAATATGAAATCGCCTGTCGTTCGGTTGCGCCGTATTGTCAGGCTGAACGCCTGCGCCGCTTCCCTTCATCTCGCCTCATGCTACCACGTGAGCCAGCGTTGGACAAGATGCTTCCGCTGGTATGGCCTCAGTCTCGGGCGGATAGCCCACCAAGGCGGGGGAGGGAAGAAGGGAAAAGCAGAACAACGCAAAGGCGCACAGTCGCAGAGAGAGGGATGAGAAGGACTCCGTCGTCGCCTGCCGTGGCATGGGCATCTTGCCCACCGTCCCCACGGGTCCCGCCTCCAGCGGGATGCCACGTGGGGCATGGCTTTTTTTGCCGTGAAGGGTACAGCCGGAGCCAGTCGAGGGCAAGGGAGTTCCCCGATATCCCCCGCGGAACGCGGGGCGGGACAGGACGCCGGCGATGCGTAAGCCTCTCTGCTTGCTCTGCGGTTCCACCCTCAGCCAACCGTAACTGAGGCATTGCTTCCGCTGGCAGTCCGTTCTTGCCATCTCCTGCCCGGTCATGGCATACTTGTCGCGGAAAATTCAAATCGCCCTGGAAGCAGAGCAACAAGAGTCGCGCTGGGGGGCACAGAGGTGTGTCAGACCTCCCGTGACAGCGTTTCGCGCTGCGTGCTTTGCGGGGCGTTATCCTTACTTTACCTGTGAGATAATCGCCGAACATAAAACAGGGAGGCACAGCAATGCTTAAAGAAAAAGTGAATCGAAGGGACTTTTTGAGGAAGTCGGCGGGCGGGGCGGTGGCGGCAGCTTTGAGCGCACGCTCTTTTTCCCGCACACTCGGGGCGAACGAGGCTATCGGTGTCGGGTTCATCGGCTGCGGCGGACGAGGGCGAGCGCACATCAGCTATGTGAAGCAGTTGGCTCAAGCGGGGGATGCGGTCCGGATCGTCGCGGTTTCCGACCTCTACCGCCGTCGTCTGGATTCTGCCGCGAGGGCGACATCCGTGAAAGCGTACAAGGACCACCGGGAACTTCTCGCCGACCGGGACGTTGATGCGGTGTGTATCGCGACGCCCGACCACCACCATGGGTATCAGGTCATTGACGCGGTCCGCGCGGCGAAGGACGTTTACTGCGAAAAGCCGATAACGCATTGGCGACAGTTCGAGCTGACCAAGCGGGTGGCCGCCGAGGTGAAGAAGCACAAGCGGATCGTTCAGGTGGGGACGCAGGGGATGTCGGACCCCGCGTGGCATGAAGCGGCCAGGCTCGTGAAGGAAGGCGCCATCGGAAAGCCCATTCACGCCGAGTGCGGCTATTTTCGCATTGGCGACTGGGGCGAGAGGGGGATGCCGATTGACAACCCCGCGGCCAAACCGGGCCCCGACCTCAACTGGGAAGCGTTTCTCGGGGATTCACCGAAGCGCCCGTTCTCCGTGAGCCGCTTTTTCCGGTGGCGGATGTACTGGGATTATGCGGGCGGTCCATCAACCGACCTCTACCCGCACTCCCTCACCCCGGTCGTGAAGATTCTCGGGGTGACTTTTCCCGAAACAGTCGTGGCTACCGGCGGAAAATTCCGGTACGAGGAGCGAGAGGTGCCGGACACGTTCAATATGCTGATAGATTATCCGGAGAAAATCACCGTGGCGGTTCTCGGGACGCAGGGGAACGATTTCCAAGGCGCGGGAAGCCGAGGCAGCGGCGGCAGGTCTCCGGTGATTCGCGGCTGGGAGGGAACAATCACGTTCGAGGGGAACAAGATTGTCGTCCGGCCGCAGCCCGGCGTGAAGCGGCCGGTGAAAGAAATCGCCATCGAGCACGGTGAGTCCATGTTGGGATACTGGCGCAATTTCCTGAAGTGCTGCCGGACGCGGGAGAAGCCGTGGAGTCCTATCGAGGACCTCGGCTATCACGTGCAGACGGCTCTCCAGATGGGGATATTGAGTCTCAGGGAAAAGGAGGTCGCGCGGTTCGACCGAGAGAAAGAGGAAATCATCCTTTGAAACGGGGAAGGACTTACGGGAACCCGATGGAGTTTCCGGAGGGAGGAACCTTCGTCATCGTAAACGCGTTTTCGAGGCAGGCGAACGGTCAGTGATTTGACAGTTAGTTCAGACGAAAAACGTTGGCGGAATTTTGTGCTGGAAGGAGAGATCTATGGCATCGCGGAAGGAGAGAAAGCGGAAACCAACAGTGAACCCCGGAAACAGGTCCGGTCTTGGCCGGCGTGATTTCCTGAAGCGGGGCGCGGCGAGCGCCGCGGGGGCGATTCTGTCCCTGACGGGTTTTCCCCAAGTCGCCTCTTCGGAGGAAAAGGAGATGGTGGGGCCGCAAAGGCAACTGCCCAAAAGGCGCCTGGGCAGCACGGGTTTGATGGTAAGCGTTGTGGCATTCGGCGGGTCAGCGTTTTGCGAGGACGTTCGTCCCCCGGTGCCGGAGAAGACTGTGGTGAAGATGTTCCATGAGGCGATGGAGATGGGGCTGAATTTCATAGACACCTCCCACCTCTACGGCAGGGGACATTCTGAAAAGGCGTTCGCCGAGGCGATCCGTGGTCGGCGGGATAAGGTTGTGATTTTCTCTCGGTGCCCGATGGGGTGGGGTGGGTCCGTAACTAAAATGCTTGACGAAAGCCTTCAGCGCCTCGGCACCGATTACATAGACGTGTATGGCATGCATGGCACTCGGATGAGCGAAGACATCGCCGACAGGTTTCTCGAAAGGTTCCTGCCGGACCTTGAGAAGGCCAAGAAGGCCGGGAAGATCGGGCACATGTGTGTGACGGGGCATCAAGCCCCAACCGCCATCGTCAAGCTGATCGAGACCGGCAAGGTCGAAGTCGTGCAGGTGCCGATAAATCCGCTGTGGCGGGAGTTTCTGGAGGTCGTCTTGCCGGTGGCGAAGAAAAGGGATGTTGGCATCGTCGCGATGAAGCCGACGTGGCGAGCGAAGCTTCTGAAATCCTCGCCGGGTGTGGATGCCGTCATCGGCTCCTCTAAGGAAGAGAAGCTCGTCAACCTCCTCGGTTTTGGGCTGTCTCAGGAGATTACGAGCATCTCCATCGGCTTCGTGCACGAGCCGCAGATAAAGGAAAACATAGGGGCTGCCCTGAGCTTCCTCGCCCGTCCGAGCAAGGGATTCAGCGACGAGGAGGCGAAGCGCCTCGCCCTCAAAGC
This sequence comes from uncultured Verrucomicrobiota bacterium, assembly GCA_964640185.1. GTDB lineage: Bacteria > Auribacterota > JABMQX01 > JABMQX01 > JABMQX01 > CAZXGF01. The sequence continues at coordinate 48,790 of CAZXGF010000015.1, forward strand.
GCACCAGACCGTCAAGGACAACTGCCGGGTGTGCAACCGCTGCTTGCCGTGCCCGGTGAGGATTGATGTGCCGCGAGTGCTGAGGCTCGAGCTCTATGCCCGCCATTACGGCTTTACCGAATGGGCAAAACAGGAGTATCGGCAGCTCAGAACGAAAGCCGACAAGTGCACCAAATGCGGCCAGTGCACGGAGAAATGTCCTTACGGCATCCCCGCTCAGGAACTCGTCCTCCGTGCGGCAAAGGAGCTTGCATAGCCAGCGATTGGTGCGCTTGCTGATTAGAACCGTGAAGAGCCCGGAGATGCCAAAAGGTGCACCTCCGGGTGCGATCTCTGTGCCTTTGCGTCTCTGCGTTCCACACTCTTCTATTCTTCAACGCAAAGACGCGGAGACGCAGAGCACCGAGAGGACGCGGAGATGATTCACGGCGTGGGTGTTGACATCGTCGAGGTCGAAAGAATCCGGAAAGCCATCGAGAGGTACGGCGAGAAGTTTGTTCGCAGGATTTTCACGCCCGACGAAATCGCCCACTGCCACGGTAAGGTTGATGCGTACCTTCGCTATGCGGGACGCTTCGCGGCAAAGGAGGCGGCGTTCAAGTCACTCCGAGGGCGATGGCGAAAAGGGATGAGGTGGCTCGACTTTGAAACCGTGGGCACGGAATCGTCGCCCCCCTCGCTCCGATTAGGAGGCGAAGCCGCCGCAGCCCGGAAAGAAGCTGGCGTCACAGCCCTCCATCTCTCCATTTCCCACGACCGTCACTATGCCGTCGCCGTGGTCGTCGCTGAGGCAGTGAATACACCTGAAAAACCGTAGAGGAGGCGAGCACGCGCAGAAGGGGATGAACCAGCGAGGCGATCCCCTCCTGCCGCAAGTGCAAGGCAGTTGAACCTTTTCCAGCTTGTGAAATAACTTATCTCGGCGCACTGTCTGCAATTGTTCGTTTCAGAAAGGAGGCTTACGGAAATGTGTAGGAAGCTTATAGCGTCATCCTTGGCTGTTTTTCTTCTTTGCATTGTGATGGGAGGCTGTCCACCGGAAAAACCTTCAGGAAGACCAATGTCCGAAAGACTCATTGTTGAAGTTGATGACTTTTCATCGATACGAGAGTCTTTCAGAGTAAGCCCGGACAGCAGGCGGATGGCTTATGTGGCCCCAGCGGGCAACAAGCAGCTTGTGGTCGTGGATGGAAAAGAGGAGAAGCAATACGATGCCATCCTGAAAGGCACTCTCATCTTCAGCTTGGACAGCAAGCGGGTGGCTTACGCGGCCCGAGCGGGCAATAAGCAGCTTGTGGTCATAGATGGGAAAGAGGAAAAGCAATACGATGCCATCCTGGAAGGCAGTCTCATCTTCAGCCCGGACAGCAAGCGGATGGCCTACGCCGCTTTCGCGGCTGGCTGGTTTGTAGTGGTGGATGGAAAAGAGGGGAAGAAATACATTCGTCTCGCGGCGGGAGGCCCGGTCTTCAGCCCTGACAGCAAGGGGGTGGCTTATACGGCGGGGGCGAGCACCAAGGAGGTCGTAGTCGTGGATGGGAAAGAGGGGAAGCAATACGGTCGCATCGCCCCAGGCACACTCATCTTCAGCCCCGACAGCAAGCGGGTCGCTTATGTCGCGGGGTGGGTCGGCTTTTTGGGTGGTATGTGGCGCGTGGTCGTGGACGGAGAAGAGGGCAAGGAATACGATTCCATCGCGAAAGGCTCTCTCATCTTCAGCCCCGACAGCAAGCGGGTGGCTTATGTCGGTAAGCTGACGTGGCTCTTTGGCAACTGCTACGCGGTCGTAGATGGGAAAGAGGGAAAGAAATATGGTATCATCCATGAAGGCTCTCTGACGTTCAGCCCTGACAGCAAGCGGGTGGCCTATGCCGCTCAAGAGGAATGGTTGTTTGACAGACCGCGCGTGGTCATAGATGGGAAAAGGGGCAGGAAATACGATTGCATCGGGACCCTCGCCTTCAGCCCTGACAGCAGGCGGGTGGCTTACGCGGCTGGAGTGCGCGGTAAGAGGGTTGTGGTCGTGGACGGAGAAACAGGCAAGAAGTACGATTGCCTGGCGAGCACTCCCATCTTCAGCCCGGACAGTAAGTGGGTGGCTTATGCGGCTGGAGTGGGCAACAATCAGTTTGTGGTGGTCGGTCGAAAAGAGGGCAAGGAATACGATGCTATCATTACCTGGGGGGGAGGAAGGATTATCTTCGACTCCCCTGATACTCTCCATTACCTTGCCCTGAAAGGTAACAGCGTCTATTTAGTCGAGGAAACGATACAGTGACCTAAGCGCGCCGGTGTACGCGCGCCTGCGGTTGCAGAACTTGCCCGGCCCTTTCTGTGTTCAACCTGCGCGCACATGGACGGCCAGCGTTCTCGGCAGTCACTATATCCGAAATACCGCAGAGCACGCGGAGATCGGAGAGAAGGCCCAGAGGGAAGACATTAGCGGAGCCTTTGCGTCCTCAGCGCTCTGGGGAGGTGTCACAGCCCGTAGGAATGCTCTCAACGGAGAAGCTGGTTGTCCGCCCGGGTTCCGTCCGGCACAGTCGTCTTCGGGAGAACGACGCAATTCGACAGGCGGCAATTTCGGCCCACGACACATCCGCCACCGACGTAAACGTTCGGTCCTATGTGCGAGCCCTCTCGCAGCTCGCACCCTTTCTCAATCACAACCGGCTGCTGGATTTCCACCCCGGAAATCTCAAGCCCCTCGTCTCCCCCTCTCTTTCGCAACATCTCCAGGTTGACCGCGAGAAGGTCGTCCGGCGATGTGACCGTTCGCCTCCAAGCGGCTACCGCGTAACCGATCTTCCCTCCGTCGTCAATAAGCATCTGTATCGCGTCCTGCAGCTCGTATTCGCCCCTCTTTGATGGTTTCACGCGAGGGAGATAGCCGAGGAGCTTCGGAGTGAAAATGTACAGCGGGATGGACGCCAGGTCGGTCTCGACCTCCTCGAGGGGGGGCTTCTCCACGATTCGGCAAATGCGCCCCGAGTCCAAATATACTGCGGCGCTTTTCCCGGCGATTTGTTCCTTCTTCATTTGAAGCAGACACATCGTCCCGTCCAAACGCCCGTCGCAATGGGTCCGATAAAGATTTGACACGGCGCCTTCTTCGAACAGATTATCGCACGCCGCCAGCAGAAAGTCCGACTCGATGCCAACCTCCTCGACGACCCTCTTGAGAGCGTCCGCCATTCCGAGCGGAGCGGGCTGAACCACGAACTCAAGCTCAGCTCCTCGCGGCGGATTCTCCTTCAGGAACAAGGCGATGTCCTGATCCGGCTTCCCCAGGAGGATGATGAAGCGGCGGATCGGTGTTTCCCCGACGATTTGTTCGATGATTCTCACGGTGATGGGCAACCCAAGAATCGGCAGCATCGCCTTGGAAACTCTCTGCGACACGTCGCGCAGCCTTTTCCCAACGCCGCCCGCGAGGATAATGGCAATCATTTTTGCCTACCTCCGTCGCCGTTCATATAGGAGTTTTTCTGTTCATCTACGGTTGCTCAGATGTATTCATTCGCCACAGCTTGCGAAATGCACTGCGTCTCGGCGCCTCTGCGTTGAAGAATATAAGAATGTCAGCCGCAGGGACGCCAAGGCGCCGAGAGCGACGACTGCCCAGATGCGGAGCTGGTTCATTTCTGCCCCCTCTACGTGCTCTGCGGTTGTTAGGATTTGCGGGATGCGGAGCTATAGCCACAGGTTTCTGTCGAGGGTGCGGTACTGAATTGCCTCTGAAATGTGGTGCGATTTGATGTTTTCCACGCCCTCGAGGTCGGCGATGGTGCGGGACACTTTCAGGATTCTGTCGTAGGCGCGGGCGCTGATTCCGAGCTCCGTGATGGCCATTTTCAGCACGTCCCGCCCCTCCTGGTCAAGCACGCAGAACTTTCTGAGATGCCGGGAGGTCATCGCCCCGTTCGAGAAAACGCGGTGTTTCTTGAACCTCTCCCTCTGGACTTTTCTTGCTTGGTTGACCCGCTGGCGAACCTGGGACGAGCTCTCGCCTGCATATTCTCCGGCAAGCTCCTTGTATCGCAGCGCAGGGACGTCCACGTGAATATCCACTCTATCGAGAAGCGGGCCGGAGATGCGAGACATATACCGCTGAATCTGCGACGGCGTGCAGCGGCATTCCCTCCGCGGGTCGGTGAAATAGCCGCAGGGACACGGGTTCATGGCGGCAGCGAGCATGAAGCTCGCAGGGAAAGTCAACGAACCCACGGCGCGGACGATGGTAACGCTCCCCTCCTCGAGGGGCTGCCGCAGAACCTCGAGAACGTTTCGGTTGAATTCCGGCAGCTCGTCGAGAAACAGGACGCCATTGTGGGCGAGGCTGACTTCTCCCGGCTTGGGGAAGGCGCCGCCGCCGATAAGCCCCGCGTAAGAAATGGTGTGGTGCGGGCTGCGGAACGGACGGATCGCCACGAGGAACTTCTTCGCGGTCAGGAGGCCGACGATGCTGTGGATCTTCGTTGTCTCCAGGGCTTCCTCGACGCTCATCTCCGGGATGATGGTGGGGATGCACTTCGCCAGCATCGTTTTTCCGGCGCCCGGCGGCCCTATCATGAGGATGTTGTGCGACCCCGCCACCGCCACCTCCAGGGCACGCTTGACGTGCTCCTGTCCCTTGACGTCGCTCAGGTCTATCGGGTAGCTCGACGCCTCCCCGAAGGTTTCTTTCAGGTCGCTCTTCAGGGGCTGAATGGCGATTTCACCGGCAACGAACTTGCTCGCCTGCACCAGGTCGTGAATGGCGTAGCTGTCAATACCCTCCATAATGGAAGCTTCCGGAGCGTTTTCGGCGGGGATTAGCAAGCCCTTTTTCCCGCTATCTCTCGCCGCTATGGCGACGGGTAAAATGCCCCTCACCGGGCGAACGCGGCCATTCAGAGCCAGCTCGCCGACGATGACGTAATCGCGGAGACTTGCCCCCCGAATCTGCCCCGTGGCAGCGAGGACGCCGAGAGCGATGGGGAGGTCAAAACTTGGGCCTTCCTTTTTGATGTCCGCGGGAGCGAGGTTGATGGTCGTGTACCCCTGCGGAGGGGAGAAACCGGAGTTTTTGATGGCGGCGAAAACCCTATCCTTGCTCTCCTTGACCGCCGCGTCCGGCAATCCGACGATTACGGTCACGCGCTCCCTCGCCGAGGAGAAGTCAACCTCTATCTCCATCATGTACGCGTCAATCCCGAAGATTGCGCTGGAATAGACCTGTGCCAGCATTATCACTGCCTCCGCTGGGGTCTTTCATACGTCTTCACCGCGGAGAGCGCTCATCTTTCCTCGTCTCTGCGCTCTCTCCGGTTTTCCCTGCATTTTGAGCTCCCAGACCGCAGAAAAAATTCCCCCGTACAGTATCACGGATTTGGCAGGCGTTGCAATACCGGTGAACCAGCGAAAGCGGCGAGAACATCTTGTATGGCTTTTTTCCCTTTCCGGCAGGCGTCGTAGACGTCGGGGATTTGCCATGCATCAATCATAACCCAGCCTCGGTAGCCGCCATCCCAAAGAATCTTGAGCTGCTTGCGGATGTCCACGTGTCCTTCTCCGCAAGGGAGGTGTTTCGAGGTCCCGCCGCGTCCCATCTTTCGGATGGTTCCATCGGTATCGGTGAGGTGGACGTGCCCGATTCGCTCGACGCCGATTCGCTTCAGAAGCGTTTCGGGATGTCCCTTTCCGCCGGTGAAGAGGTCGAAGTGGCTCGGGTCGAATATCGCTTTGAACGATTCTTTCCCGACGCCGTCCAGTAGCCGGAGGAAAAGGTCCGGAGTGTTGACGACGAAAGGCGGCTCGCACTCGACCGTCACGGTGAGTCCATTTTCGGCGGCGATGTCTGCTGCGTGACGGTAGCTCTCGATCAACTTTTCAAGAGCCTGTTCGGTCGTGAGACGAGGGTGCGGAGGCGGAGGCCACACGCCAATGATCTCGGTGCCGACAGCCGCCGCAACCTCCGCCTGCCGGCGCAAGCTCCGGAGATATTCCTTTCTGATTTCCTCAGTGGGCCCCAACGGATTTCCCCGAGGGTTGGACTGGATGGCGAAAATCCTCAGGTCGTAGCGGTCGTAAAGACCTTTGAGTGCTGCCACGCGTTCTTTCTCCTCCGCACCGGGATAACCTCGCCGGTCAGGCCATCCGCCGACGAGTTCCACGCCCTTAAACCTCTCCCTCGCGGCGAAATCCAGAACTTCCCAGATAGGATAGTGTTTGCCGTAGGCACGCGCCGAGGACATAAAGCCGTTCAGCCCGATTGCCGGCTTCCAGCGAGGCGATTTTCCGGAGACTTTTCTTTCCTCAGACGGCGAAGCCGTCTGTCCCGCCAACGCGGCGCCGGCCAGTCCCAGCCCGGTTTTTCCCAGAAATCTTCGGCGTGACATTTTCATGGTGTTTGCCTCCTTTTGGATGATGGCTCTCATCGCAGCCGAGTTGCGAAGGCGGGGAGATCGGCTTCAAAGGCTTTCCCCGCGAGCGTAACCGTTCCTCCCTCACGGATGCGGAATCCGACGAGGTGGCGTGCCCCGGTCGGCGTTTCGACCACGACGCCGATTGCGCCCTCGCCTGCCAGGAACGTAGGACGCGGCAGCTCTTTTTCCTGCCCGCGGCGATAGACCGTGAGGACGGTGAGGAACTTTGCCTCCTGAGCTTTCTCGCGTGTTGCGGCGAAGAAATGCCACTGGTTCTTTTCGCCCCATTCGGGCGGGTCGTGAAATTGGTTCGTCTGATGGAAGGTGAGGTTGCGCGGCCGGAGAAACTCCACCTTGAGGCGTGCGTCGCCCTGGGAGAGGAGGAGGCTTCGGTTTTTCTCGTCGAGGGACATCTTGGAGAGGGAGTGCAGCCGCCATTCGTACGTGACGTTTTCCGGGGCAGCGAGGTCGTCGAAGATGACAAAAACTCCGGGGCGGAGGTGGATGATGTGACGATGAAATTTTGTCAGCAAGCCACGATAAGCTTCCGTGGCATCGCCTGCCACATAGTCGTAGTCATCGGAACTTTCGAATGAAAGGATACGTCCTTTCGCTCGCGGGTCGTGGGGTGGTTGGCCTTTGCCGCCGCTGATGGTGATGCAGTTGGCGGACTTGGTCTGCCACGACCAGTTTCTGTGATGGTTGGAGCCGTACCACGGGTAGTAGCCGGATTTAATGGCAATGGCTTCGCCAAAGGCTTCGATGGTGAAGGCGTTCTCGTCAGCGTGGGCGTGGCTGATGGCGCCGTAGGGGTCGCTGTGAAACAGGAAGTGAATGTCGTTCTTCGCGTGGCCGAGGTTGGTATGAAACGAGACCAGTCCCACGCCCGGGAAGAAGCGGTTCGGGGAAAGCGCGGAGGGATTCTTTGCCGGAGGCGGCTTTCCCGTGAGGACGAAGCCCAAAGGCCCCGTGCCCGCGTCGGCGTTCAGGAAATCGGCGTACCAGCGGATGTACGGGTCGTTCAGCAAAGCGGAGAATTGGTACATCAATTGCCCCATGCTCCGCGAGGGTCCGCGATGCTCGCCGTCACCGAAGGGGGAAATCTTTGCATAGGGCGGGTTGGTGTAAAGTTTGTAGTAAGGGGTATTGCGGAAGAACGGCTTCTGCATGAGGTCAACGCCGGTGGCATTGCGAAGAGGCACGACAAAGTGCAGGACGAAGCCCATGTAGTACGACCAGTAGCTCGGCCCCTCGTGCCAGCCGCCATCATCCATGCCCCACGCCGGATAAACCGCCCAGAAAACCTGGAGGACGTAATCAAGCCACTGGCGCGCTTCGGGCCACTCGTGGCAGAAAGCGAGAGACGCCTCGCCGAGAAAACCGAGAATGCGCCCGGCATGGCTGTCGTGGGGGTTGGACTCGAATCGTCCGTGGAGGCGCCTGTAAAACTGTGCGGCGCGGATTCGCATCGCTGATTCCACCTTCTCCCGCTCGGAGGGCGAAAAGAGACCGTACGTCCAATCGTACGCGCGGACGCCTCGCATCATCATCCACATCGCCGGCTCGTCGTTACGGAAAAGGTTTGTGCTTCCCTCCGGGTCCCACGAGAAGAAATGCAGAATGCGGCGCTTCGCCTCCAGCCCGTACTTCTTTTCGCCAGTGAGGAGATAAGCGAGACCGCATCGCTCCATGGCGTCCATAGGAGGACGCGTCGTGCGAAAGATGCGCTGGTAGTTCTTGCCGCGTTCGGGGCCGGAGCCTTTCACATAGGGGGGCTCCGGTACAAGGTCTTGCCCTACGTAACGGTCGCAGCTTCGGCACAGTGCGCGACAACTGTTCTTCAGGTCGCCCTTGCAACGTCTTCGATACTCGCGGACTTGATTCGCGAGAAAAAAGAGCCTCGGACGGTTTCGGGGAACGGAGGCGATGGCTTTGTCGAGCTCAGGGAACGGCCAGAGGCGTGCGCCTTTCGGGACGGTGAAACTTCGTGTGCGGCTCCAGGTGACGCCGCCATCCGGTTTTTGCACGCCGTACCTCCAGAACAACATTCCAGGCTCGAGCGGCTTCCGCAGGGAGTGAATGCTTATGTCGAGGTCGCGGTAAGTTCGCGTTGCCGCCGAGGAGAAATCTCTTGAAGGCGAGACCTGAAGGCAATAGGTCAAATTCTTCCCCGCCGGAACCCAAACGAACGGCGGCGGGTTTGTCGCGACAAATGCTCCACTGCCGTCGGCAGGAGAGTAAGGCCGCTGTAATGGGTCCGGCTCACGCTCGAGTTTCTGACCGTGAGCAAAAACCTGCACGAGCAATAAGAGTGAAACAAACAATACGCTTCTGACTTTCATGGGTCTTTCCTCCCGTGGCGGAAAAGCTTGCTGAGCACCTCACGTCAGATTAGCACAAAGGGGAAAGGCGCCGAAAGACAGTTTGTGATTCGGCAGCTCCGGGGGACAAGGGGCCATCGGGGAGGCGGCCAAGGCATTTGAGAGTCGCAAAACGCATGTGCGGCAATTGGCTGAGCTGGGCGTTGAAGAGTGGCCAGAAGTCCCGAACCGTTTTGACAAAGGCGCGGGCCAGGCTTACGTATCGCCGGCGTCCTGTCCCGCCCCGCGTTCCGCGGGGGATATCGAGGGGCTCCCTTGCCCTCGACGGGCTCGGGCTGTACCCTTCACGGCAAAAAAAGGCGTCCCCCACGTGGCGCGGGCGTCCCGCCCGTGGGGATCATGGGCAAGATGCCCATGCCACGGAAGGCGACGACGGAGTCCTTCTCATTATCCTCATCCTCTCCGCGACTCTGCGCCTTTGCGTTAATCTGCTGTTCCCTTTTTCTCTTCACCGCCAAGGCGGGGTATCCGGCCGAGACTCAGGCCATACCGGCAAAGCGACTTTGTTCTTGTCGCTTGATGCTGCCCAGGCTACAATCCCCTCGACGCGACCTGGATGATTGCCGAATGCAGCTCTGCTTGCGACTGTGGCCGCTCACATTTTCGGCCGCCCTTTTTCGAGAAGGTTTCCAAATTGTTGATCTATGAGAAATACATCCTCAAGAAGTTGATCGTAGTGTTTCTACTGACCGTCATATTCTTTACGGCGATCCTCTTTATATTCAACATCTTCAGGATTGCAAAGCACGTGGCTGCGGGCTTGCAGCTCTCGCTGGCGGCGAAACTGTTCGTTTACCTCATACCTTCTCTTCTGGGGTTTTCGATTCCCTTCGGGGCATTGGTGGCATGCCTCCTTGTTTACGGCAGGCTGTCCGCGCAGAACGAGATACTCGCCCTGCGAGCCAACGGCGTGAGCCTCTACCGGGCTGGCTCGGCGATGGCAATGCTTGGTGTGGGGACATTTCTGCTTGCGATTCTTGTTTTTGGAGTTGTTGCACCGAAGGGCAAGCTCGCCGTCCGCAAACTGCGAAAGGAACTGGGCAGCGTCAACCCAATTTTCCTGTTCGAGCCGGGGGAGCCCATCAACGATTTCCCGGGGTATAGCATCCATCTGGCGAGGAAACGCGGCAACCGTTTGTACGACATCATCATCCACCGGGTGGACAAGGAAGGTGTTGAGACGCGAATTGAGGCCGACAACGGGGTCCTCGAGCACCAGCGCCGGCCGGGCACGATCTCCCTCGAGCTTCACAACGTCAAAGTGATAATAGGTCAGCGCGGCCGCCCGCAGTTGTGGGACGAGACCGACAAGTCTATGAAAATCGAGTTCGATCTCGCCAGCGCCATCCGGGGGATGAAGGTGAAAAAGAAAACGAGCGACCTGACCTTCCGGGAGCTGCTCGCGAGAGCCAGGATCGCCGCGCAAAATGGGGAGGACGCCACCGCGTACTTGACTGAGTTCAACAAAAGACTGGTATTCTCATTCGCCTGCCTTTCCTTCGCCATGCTCGGGGCGCCGCTGGGAATAAGGGTTCATCGAGGTGAGAAAACTGTGGGGATTTCGATAGGATTAACCCTGGCGATGTCGTTTTACACGGTCGTTATGTTCGCCGAAAAGCTCAGCGACAATCCCGAAGCCCATCCGCAGCTTCTCATGTGGCTGCCGAACGTGGTCATCATCGCCCTGGGGGTATTCTTTTTCCGGAGGATTCGCCGAGGTGTCGGCTGAAAATGAAAATCATTGACAGACACATCCTGAAGAACTTCCTCATCCCCTTCGTGTACATTCTCATCAGTTTGCTGGGCTTGTTTCTTGCCTACGATGTCTCCAGCAAAACAGCGAGGTTTCTGAAATATCACGTCCCCCTCCTTGCCATTTTGAGGTACTACTCGTTGTACGTTCCGCATCTGGGGACCCTCGGCTTGCCGATGGTCATTCTCATGGCAATCGTGCTGGGCGTGGGGAAAATAAGCAAGAGCAACGAAATCACGGCCTTGAGAGCGTGCGGCGTCAGCGTCTTGCGAATAGCTTCCCCTCTGTTCGTTGCGGGACTTCTTCTGGCGGGGACAGGCTTTCTCATGTTCGAGAAGGTTATCACCAAAACCTACGGCGAAACCAGGAGGCTCGAACAGGAGCTTGAAGGAAAAAAGCCCACCAAGGACGTTATCCGTAACGGCTATTTTCCGACGGACGAGTCTGGCTCCCTCCTCCACTTCACGTCTTACCGGCCGGAGAGGAATAGATTCGAGCTTCTATGGTGGGAGACTGAGAGCGAGGACCCTCCGGGAAAGATCCTTGTAAGGGCTCAGAGGGCTGCATGGACCGAGGACTCCTGGTGGGCGTTCGGCGTCAACATCATATATCCGGACGGCGCCCACAGCCTCTTTTACCGAAAAATGAAAATGTATGAGTGGGATTTCCGCCCGGAAGAAGTTACCGGGGAAAAGTTCCCCGAGGAAATGAGCTTTGCGGAGCTTCAAAGGAACATCAGAAAATTCCGCGTTTCGCCCGACAAGGTCAGAAAGCTTCAGACACAGCTTCACCAACGGATAGCGATCCCGCTGCTGAACCTGATGGTCGTCGCCGTGGCTTTGCCCTTTGCGGTAAGAGGGGGAAAGCGTGGCGGAAGCGTGGCGATAGGGGTTGGAATATGTATGCTTCTATGCATGGGGTACTACGCACTATGCGTGCTGATGTCGCTCCTCCGCCCGATTCCGGTGTGGATAGCCGTGTGGTTTCCTAACCTTCTGTTTGGCGGAGGAGGGCTTACCGCAACCTTGCGAATGGATTGAGCAATCCAGCGCGCCGGCAGTTACACCCGCCTTTTCCCTTCGCATGGCCCCTCGTGCAATTCTCGTGCCCGCGGAGCACAGCTCCGGTCACAGCTTATCGGGGTTGGAACGGGCCGAAACCGATATTCCGTTCCCAGGGCTCAGGTTGAGCCCACGGCCTGGCGATGTCGTCGTCCCTGACCTGGGCGCACCCAAACAGGGCTACCGCTCCGGCGAGGAGCAAAAGCAGAAGAATAACTCTTTTCACTTCGCCCGTCTCCTTTATGTCAAAACTTCTTCACGCCGTCGCTGACCCGGACCTCATCCTGCATCCAGTCCATCACCAGGTCAGCCGCGGCCATTTTATCATACACCTTTATGACCCGGGTCTTACCGATGAATTTGCTTGCGCGATGGACGATGAGCACTTCTCCCTTCTCCAGCCCCTGGTTCTTGCCTATATCTATCACAACGAAGTTATGCTTCCGATTCACGACAAGCACTTTCCCGCTGAAACGTCGGCCAGTAGTTATCCTCACGCGGCCCACGTCAACGGAGTCCGCGATTTTGCCGGTTCGCTCGGCGATTTCTCTCTCGAGCTCCCGTTTCTCCTGTCTGACCGCCGCCAGCTCGGTCCGAAGCTCCTCGTCAGTGGCGGTCACCTTTCTCGATCCAGGAAAAGGGGGCGAAGGTTGACGAGAAACGACAGCAGCCGAGGTTGGCGCCGTGGATGAAAACAGCGCGCCGACGGAGCCAAGGACATTCCGCACGGAGCTTCTCCCCTTCGCCGCGAGGCGAACGAATGCGTCCGCTGGGAAGATTTTCATTACGTCCGCAAGTTTGCGTTTCTCTGCCGTAGCCGGACTTCCCTGGGAACGGACCAGGCGGACTGAAGAGGTGACGGCTGACCGGACCGCCCGCCACGCCTCTCCGGCGGACTCCCCGATCCTGTTTGCCGCCAGGGCTGCCTTGTCCAGCCGTAGTGCATTCACCGCCTCTGCGAGGCTTGCGCCCTCCTGCGGCCGAGGCGCTGTTGTGCCCTCAGATGCCTCGTTGCCTGCGGCTATCTCAGACGCCGGCGAGACCTCAGTCGCCGCCATCCCCGGCCCCTCTTTCTCTCTGACGAGCTCCGTGGCAATCCTCTTCGCTTCCCGAAGTTGCTCAGCCAGCTCCCGGTTCCTTTCCCTCAGAAGCTGAAGTTCCGAAGTCAGAGTCTTGAGCCTATTTTCGGCAGCGAACCTCTTCTCCCTATCCTTCCTCTGCCGCTCAAAGAAATACGAGGAGAGACCGACCGCCGCGATGCACAACACGCCGCTTATAAACATGACCAATTTATGTCGGGGAATTCCCTTTCTCAACGTCGCGTCCATGTCACAACAGTATAGCATCGAGGAACTCTGCGGTCAATTCTCTCCAACCGTGGGGTGCGGCCGTATTTGCGTGGCATATTTCTCGCAGCCTGCAACGGCGCCACTCCAGCCGGTGAGAGTCCGGCGACGGTATCTGCCCGATGATGCCGTGTAGTTATACCCGACTCAGGGGAAGGGTGACCTTTCCCTGGGAAAGCTCGGGCGTAAAAGTCCTCGGCGGCCGGAGAGAAATCTTCAGGTCGGACTGGTACAGGAGGGCGAGCAACCATGCGGGCCGTAACATAACGCGAACGCTGCAGCGTCGTTACACGCTCCTGACAGAAACCGGAGTCAGGGTGTTGGAGGAGCCGACCCACTGGAATATTGGGGAAGGCCGAGGGATTGGAGAAGAATCGGGTAAAGGCACTCAATCCTCCTCCCGGCGTACGGGCGTCGGCACGCATGGAAGGAGTGGTGAGATAAAGCAGGGAACCTCTTGGCGGCGGCCAAGACGGCTTCGCATGGCAAAGACCCGACCTATAAGCGGTGAAGAGCCGTGAAGTGGGAGGGAGCTGCCAAGAGGGGCGGATCGGGCCGTAGTAGCGAAGATGCGGGTGGACAACATAACCCCCGCGGAGCGAAGGGCCCGTGGGCTCGGGGCGCCTGTGAACTCCGGGAAGGGCTGTGCGTAGTGCCCTGTAGAGGGCTAAGCGACGCACGTAAGGTGGTCTGTGTACCGGAGGACGCAGGCGAAGGCAGTAGTAAACTGTTTGTCGCAGGGCCGTATGCGGGAGCCGCGCTTAAGGGTCTGTGGCGTTCAGGCAGGCTTCTGCTGACGGGCGGCCCTGAGCTTGAAGCCGTACTGGGGAAAACCCAACGTACGGAATTTTAGAGAGGGCGCAGGAAACGTGAGCGATGGTGGAATTAGGAACCCGCACCGCAATCGAAAGAGCGGTTGTCGGAAACTCTCCGCCTAATGTTGTGCGCGCCTGCGCTCTACTCGGCGGATGAATCCTTTGGTCGAGAAGCCCGCTGTCACGAGAAGAATCTCGTATCCGATACCACCGACTGAAACCGGCGGGTAAGTCCTGCGCCCGCCGAGGGCGAGACGCCCTCAGGACCGCCCCGCCATGGCGGGGCGGCGTTACATAGATGGCAACACTGAACTCCCGTTGGAATCATGGGCAAGATGCCCATGCCACGGCAGGTGACAACGCAGTCCGTCTCATTCTTCTCTCTGCGACTCTGCGCCTTTGCGTTACCTTCCTCTTGCTTTCTTCCCTCCCCCGCCTTGGCGGGGTATCCGCCCGAGACTCAGGCCAGACCACTAAACCATCTATTGCGATTTCAGTGTCTTTTGAAGTAAAGTGCACTCGAAACTCGGGAAATGAAATCGGCAAGGCTGACCTGAAAGGAGAGGGAAACATGGAAGAATTGGCGATAGGAGTTTTCACGTCGGTTGGCGCCGGCTTGGGGGCTTCTTTGGACGCGGTCAAGGAGTTGGGTCTGGACAACGTTCAGCTTCACACTCCCCCGCCGGAGGCTCGCTCCCCGGAAAGAACGAGGGACCTCAAACAGCAATTTGAGGATGCCGGAATTGCCATCACTGTGGTTTTTTGCGGCTTCGAGGGAGAAAGCTACGAGTCCATTCCGATAGTTAAGGAGGCGGTTGGGCTTGTGCCGCCTCAGACGAGGGAAGCGAGGTTGAAGGAGACGCTCGAGATTTCCGACTGGACGAAGGCGATGGGCTGCGATGCCCTCGGCATGCACATCGGATTTATTCCCGAAGACAGGGAAGATGAGCTGCACAAGGAACTGGTCGAGGTGGCGAGGAAGGTCTGTGACCATTGCGCCGCCAACAGCCAGCGGTTTCATCTGGAGACCGGGCAGGAGTCCGCGGAGGGGCTGTTGGCGTTCATCGAGCATGTCGGGAGGGACAACCTGGCGGTAAACTTCGACCCCGCGAACATGATCCTCTACGGGACCGGCGAGCCGATTCCCGCACTGAGGAAAATCGCCAGCCACGTCAAGAGCGTGCATTGCAAGGATGGCAAGTGGTCCGAGCAGCCGGGCGTGACGTGGGGCGTCGAAACGCCGCTCGGCGAAGGCGACGTGAACATTCCGCTCTTCATCAACACGCTCAAAGAGATCGGCTACTCAGGCCCCTTGACCATCGAAAGGGAGGTCGCAGGCGAACAGCAGAAGCGAGATATTGCGAAAGCCGTGGAACTCCTCCGGCGGCTGCGGTAGTTCCAGCTCACTTCCCTGCGAATCGGTGCCTATCTGAGCCTTCTCGGCGCCGGAAGCCGCCGAGGTGATGCGCGAGTGTGTATTTCGCGCTCGACCGGGGGAAGGGCCTCATTCCCCCTGTCGGAACTCAATTTCGTTTCGCTTGTCGGTGACTGCCCTGACCTTTTGCCCTTCGGCAATTTCCCCGTTGATTAGCCTCGTGGCGAGGGCGTCCACTATCCGCTTCTGAATGACTCGCTTTAGCGGTCTCGCCCCGAAAACCGGGTCATAGCCTTCCTTCGCCAGTTGCGCCTTGACCGCGTCATCGAACTCGATGGCGATTCTCTTGCCGGCGACGACGTGCTTGAGCCGGTCAAGCTGAATCTCCACGATCTGCTTGAGAAGCTCCTCGTCGAGCTTGTGAAAGATGACGACCTCATCAATCCGGTTAAGGAACTCCGGCCGTAAGCTCGCCCTAAGGACCTCCATCATCTTTCCCTTCATTCGCTGGTAGTCGCTCTCATCGTAGTCCTGAAGCAACTCGCTGCCGAGGTTGGAGGTCATGATGATAACTGTGTTTTTGAAATCAACGGTTCGCCCCTGCCCGTCGGTGAGCCGCCCGTCATCGAGAATCTGGAGGAGGATGTTGAAAACCTCCGGGTGCGCCTTCTCGACCTCGTCGAAGAGGATCACGCAGTAGCCTCTCCGCCTGACCTTCTCGGTCAGATAGCCGCCCTCCTCGTAGCCGACGTATCCGGGGGGGGCGCCGATGAGCCGGGCGACGGAATGTTTCTCCATGTATTCCGACATATCTATTCGCACGAGCGCGTTTTCATCGTCGAAAAGGAACTCCGCGAGAGCCTTCGCCAGCTCCGTTTTCCCCACGCCCGTGGGCCCCATGAAGATGAAGGAACCGAGAGGTCTGTTAGGGTCCTGCAACCCCGCTCGCGACCTCCGAACGGCGTTCGACACCGCCAGGAGTGCTTCATCCTGTCCGACGACCCTTTGCCGCAACCTCTCCTCCATGTGCATGAGCTTCTGCACTTCTCCCTCCAGCATCCGGGAGACCGGAATCCCCGTCCATTTCGAAAGCACCTCGCCGATGTCCTCCTCATCCACTTCCTCTTTCAGCATGGCGCCGTCTTTCTGGAGCTCCTGCAATTTCGCCTGGCTCGCCTCGACATCTCGCCGGAGGTCGGGAATACGCCCATACCTCAGCTCCGCCGCCAGAGAGAGGTTTCCTTCGCGTTCCGCAGCTTGCTCTTTCGCCGTCGCCTCCTCGATTTCCTCCTTCGCCTTTCGTAGCCTGTCAATGATTTCCTTCTCGCTGCTCCACTTCGCTTTCAGGACGGCGTTTTTTTCCTTCAGCTCGGCGAGCTCTCTGTGAATCTTCTCCCGCCTTTCCGCGGACGCCTTGTCTTTTTCCTTCGAGAGCGCCTGCTTCTCTATCTGGAGCTGCATGGTCTTGCGCTCTATCTCGTCAATCTCCGTCGGCATGCTATCTATCTCGATTCGCAGACGAGACGCCGCCTCGTCCATCAGGTCAATCGCCTTGTCCGGCAGAAACCGGTCGGAGATGTAACGGTTCGATAGCGTCGCCGCGGCGATAAGCGCGGAATCTTTAATCCTGACGCCGTGATGAACTTCGTACCGCTGCTTCAAGCCCCGCAAAATGGCGACAGTATCCTCCACGGAAGGTTCGGAAATGTAAACCGGCTGGAAACGCCTCTCCAGGGCGGGGTCTTTTTCGACTCGCTTGCGGTATTCGTTGAGCGTTGTCGCTCCGATGCACCGCAGCTCCCCTCTTGCGAGAGCCGGCTTGAGCATGTTCGAGGCATCCACGGCGCCTTCCGCGGCGCCCGCTCCGACGATTGTGTGCAGCTCGTCTATAAACAGAATGATCTGACCGGCGGAGTTTTCCACCTCCTTCAGGAAGGCTTTCACCCTTTCCTCAAATTCCCCTCGGAACTTCGCTCCGGCGACCATCGCGCCCACGTCCATAGCGAGGAGCCTTTTATCCTTTAGTCCTTCGGGGACGTCGCCGTCAGTGATTCGCCGCGCCAGACCCTCGACGATGGCGGTCTTGCCCGTCCCCGGCTCGCCTATGAGCACAGGGTTGTTCTTCGTCCGGCGAGAAAGTACCTGGATGACCCGCCGAATCTCGTCGTCCCTTCCGATGACCGGGTCGAGCTTCCCTTTCTTCGCAAGAACTGTCAGGTCTCGGCTATATTTTTCCGTCGCCTGAAACTTCGCTTCCGGAGTCTGGTCGGTCACATGCTGCCCACCGCGAAGCTCTTTCAGGACAGCGAGAATCGCCTCCCTCGTTAGCCCGAAAGCCCGCATCAGCTCGCCCGTGCTGCCTTTGCTCCCAACCATCGCAAGAAGAATATGTTCCGTGCTGACGTAATCGTCCTTCAGACGCTCCGCCTCCTTCTCGGCAGAGTCGAGCAGCTTCCTCAAGTCGGCTGAAATGTATGCGCCGGCCTGCTCTTCCCCGTAAACCTTCGGCCGTTTCTCCAACTCCGCGTCCAAGGCGGAGAGCAGCATATCCGGCCTCGCTCCGATCTTCTTTACAACGGGCTTGACGAGCCCATCCTCCTGAGAAAGAAGCGCCTTGAGAAGATGCTCCGTCTCGATCTGCTGATGGTTCATTCCCTCCGCAGACCGCTGCGCCTCCTGAACAGCTTCCTGCGCCTTCAGCGTAAATCTATCCAGCTTCATCTATCTTCACCTCCAGGGGTATTCTACACTGTTTCCGTGAGTTTAAGGAGCATTTCCCATGCCAGAGATTTGCCGAGATGGGGAGTTTTGCACAAATGGCGATTCCGCTCGCAATAGCCTGGCGCCCAGGTAATTATCGTTATGAGACGGACCATGTCCTCGAAGGCGGCGAAAAGGTTTGGTGGGACAAAACTGCACGGTAGCTCCCCCGATGGCGACACTATGCCACAGCGCTTGAAACCCCGGCCTTCTTGACGAGGGACCACGCCCGGACGCAGGATGCTTGGCATCGCCGGAAGTTTTTGCGTTGCGGCCCGAATTGCTGATAGAATGTCGGCGAGCCTGTGCGGTGAACGAGAGCCTGCGGAGCTACGGTAGGTTGGCACGCTGCGGCCGAGGCTTTCCCAGGCCAGTGATAAAAGAGCCCAGAGTTTGATATCAAGGTCAATCTGAGAACGATTTGAGAGGGACCCGCTCGATGAGATACGCACTGACGATTCTCGTGGTTCTGGTGCTTGGAGGCGCCCTTTGCGCGATGGAAATCCCGCTGACGGTCCATGAGCCCATTGGCGTCGCACGTCGGCGCGCTCCCGTCACAAGCGGGATATGCCTGCCGCGGGGCCGATTTCCCGCCGACCAGCGTTTCAGCCTTTTTGACGGCGATACGGAAATACCGCTGCAAACCACGCCGCTTGTGGTCGAGAAAGACGGCACGCTGCGATGGGTGCTGCTGGATTTCCAACTCGATGTCGGCGCCGGTGAAGTCAAACGACTGACCTTGCGCACGCAGCCAGCGAAGGCGAAACCGCCGATAGCCCTGAAGATTATGGAGGACTCCAGCGGTATAACTGTCAACACGGGGCCGCTCACGTTCACTGTCAACAAGCTGAAACCTTTCGCCCTGTTTGACGCTGTGCGCGTGCAAGGGACGCTCGTGGCGAGCGGCGGTGCGGTAGAATTCACTGAGGCCGGGGGCGGAGAACGTTATGTCGCAGGCAGACCGCAGAATGTTGCCTTTGAGTACTGCGGACCGCTGCGGATGACACTGCGAGTGGATGGCACGTATGGGCGCGCCTCTCCGACAGGCTCCGGCCGAGAGGATGGCTGCCGACTGGCGTATATCACGCGTCTCACCGCCTGGGCAGGACGCACCGACGTTCGTGTTCAGCACATTCTCGCCAACTCCAATAGCCAGCAGGTTCAGCATGTCAACCTGAAAAGCGCAACTCTTGCGTTGCGGCATGCCCTCGGGGCAGGCGCCGAGGCCTCAGTCGGCGGGGGGAAGGTCTCTCGAAAGTTGTCCCAGGCGGGATCTGTCTGGCTGCATCAAGGGAAGGTCAACGGCTATTACGGCACACCGATTCCCGACGCCGCGAAGGCAGGCCTCGCCGGCGAAACCAGGTGGACCGGCGCCGACTCCGGTGGTTGGATAGCCGTGCGGAGCGACAGCTCCTCGCTCCTCGTCTGCGACCGCGACTTCACCGGCGATCCGCCGCGTAAGTTAATGGCAGATAGAAACATCGTGAGAATTGAGTTTGTCAGCGATAAACTCACCGGCGGGCGTGGCGAACCTTTTGCCAGCGAGCATCTTTGGCTTTACGACCTATCGCACAAAGATGCGGAGCTGTTTATTGACTTCGCGGCGACGGGCGATCCCGACCTGTACGCGAAAGGAGCGCATGAGCGCCTGTTGGCTTTTGCGCCGGGCGAGTGGTACTCACGCTGCGACGTGTTCGCCGTCGGGCGATTCGGAACGTTGGAAGACGAGAAGAACGTTTACCGGACATGGGGCTGGAGATTCACCGAGGACCAGACGCCGAAAAGCCCGCCTGCCCCGAACGCCTTCGTCCGCTGGGAGGACAATCACTACGAGTCCGAAGCCGACAGCCCTGAGGCGCTCCTCTTGATGGCGATTCGCACCGGACAGCGGGGCTTCTTCGACCGGGGCCAAGCCTGGGCCAGGTATCATGCGCGGCTTCACGCCTGGCGCACGGATGGTTGGGTCTATGACGACGGGGCAATCTGGTTTCCTCAGGGCGGCCCCCTCGGCACAAGACCGAGCCGCAAGCCCGCCAACGTCTCATACAAGAAGTGGGGAAAGGGAACTGGCGACGACAAGGAGCTATGGCATCTCGCCCAGGGAAAATCGTGCTACTGCCACTTCTACGGGGCGGGCCTGGTGGATTACTTCCTTCTCACCGGGGAGCCCGACTTCCTGGAAGCCGCCGTGGACCTGGTCGAACAGAAGAACTCCGAGTTTCGCAAGCACCGGCAGCTCACGCCCGGCAAAAGCACTATCACGAGCACGCGGGGCTTCGGACGCGGCTTCTACGTAATCACTCACGTCCTGGAAGCGGCGCCGGATAACGCTTTCGTCGCCGACCTGGCTCGGCTGTGCCGCGATGTGCTCTGGCAATGTCCGAACCTCGACGAACGCGGCTTCGCTCCGTGCCACATCGGTTCGGGCTTCGGCGGTTTCGATCCCAAAAAGGACATCCCACGCGAGATGAAGCGTTTCATGGACGAGAGGGGAATTGTCATTGACGACAAAGGCTGGCTCACCGATAGGAGCGGCAACCGCTGGCCCGTCGTCTGTCTCGGCGGGACCTGGCAGCACGGCTACGTCGAGGCCGCCGCCGAGCGCTACGCCAGGCTTTTCGCCGATGAGGATATGGCCGATTTTACTGTTGCCTTCGGGCGCTTCGCCGGAAGATTTCTGTTGAGCGACAAGTGCAAGCAAACGCACTACTACGCATACATGGACGTGCCGCTGAAGGGGCAGGCGTGGGACCCATGGAAGTTCCAGCCGGAACACACCGCAACCCTGGATGGCGAAGGCTGCACCCACAGCGGTTGGTACACTCGCTTCTTCCCTGACGCATTGGCGAAAGCGTACTCTCTCACCGGCGACCGGGCGTTACTGACCCGCGCCAGAGAGTTCTGGCACTACGGCAGCAAGCGCGGTTATCGAACCAAGCATCTTTCAGCCGGATGGGATGCCGTGGGAATGTTCGCCACGCACGTCCCTCCGAAAGATGATACCGTCCTTTCCACGAGTCGCATGTTTTACGAGTGGGCACATCCCCGCCGCGACAACACCCCGCCCAACGCCATAACGGACTTGAGCGTTTCGGAAGTGCACAACCGCAAAGCACTCATTTCCTTTACTGCGCCAGCCGACGTTGGCGGTGGCAAAGTGATCCGCTATCAGGTCAAGTGCGCCGAGCTGCCCCTCGTTGCCTACGACGACTACGATTTCGCAAGCGACGATGGCCTGAAGCGGAACTTCTGGCGAGCAACCAATCTGAGCGGTGAACCGCGTCCTTTCGCCCCAGGCACGAAGCAGCGCTTCGCCGTCAGCGGCGTGCCGAGCGCGCAGCGACTCTACTTCGCGGTCGTCAGCTTCGACGATTCGAATAACCGCAGCAGGCTGTCAAATCCGGCGCGGGCGAACACGATAAAGTGATGGAGGCTCTCATGCAAAAGAGAAAGATGCTATCAACTATTCTCTGCACAGTGCTCGCTATCGGCGTCATGGCGCAGGCAGGCCGGTCCAAGACAATGAAGGCCGATCCGCTTGACCGATACAATGTCGTCTGGCGGAAGCCGAGCCGGGATTCTTCCGGCTCGATGCCGATAGGCAACGGAGACATAGGGTTGAACGTGTGGGTTGAGGAGGGCGGCGACCTGCTGTTCTACATAAGCAAGACCGATGCTTGGAGCGAGAACGTCCGCCTGCTGAAGCTCGGTCGTGTCCGCGTCAAGCTATCGCCGAATCCCTTCTCGAAAGGATTACCCTTCCGGCAGACTCTGAAACTCAGGCAGGGCGAAATCGGAATCCGCGCGGGAAACGAGGATTCGGAAATCACAACGAGCGTCTTTGTGGACGCCAATCATCCGGTCATCTGCGTGGAAGCGCAGGGGCGGCGACAGTTCGATATTCGAGTCAGCCTGGAGGTCTGGCGCAAGGAAAAAAGGACACTTCACGAAAAAGAACTTTTCAGCGCATACGGAATGAACGAGGGGCCTCATCCGGTGGTCGTGTACTCCGACACCATCCTCGATGAAAAGAGCGGTCGCATCGTCTGGTTCCATCGCAACGAAGAATCGGCTTATCCTCTAACGATGAAGCTGCAAGGGCTCGCAAGCCTCCTGACGCGATTCCCGGACCCGCTGCTCAATCGGACCTTCGGCGGCGCCATTAAAGGAGCGGGTCTGGTCAAGGAGGACGCGACGACGTTGAAGTCGGCGCAGCCCGGGCGGCGGCACATCGTCTCGATCTATCCTCTCACCTCGCAGACCGCCACCGACGACGAATGGCTTCGGCAGCTCGACCGAGTCATCGCTCAATCCGAGGCGACGGACTTTGAGCAAGCCCGTAAAGCTCACCGAAGATGGTGGAACGAGTTCTGGAATCGTAGCTGGATTCGCGTCTCCCGAACGAACTCGGTTTCAAAAGACGAGACCGCAAACGCCTTCCGGGTTTCTCAGGGCTATGCGCTCCAGCGGTTCATCGCCGCCTGCGGCGGGCGAGGAGCTTTCCCCATCAAGTTCAATGGCTCCATTTTCACGGTTGATTCCCGGGAGGCGGGCGAGAAGTACGACGCGGACTATCGCCGCTGGGGCGGGCCGTACTGGTTTCAGAATACACGCTTGCCTTACTGGCCGATGCTGGCTTCGGGGGACTTTGACCTCATGGAGCCGCTCTTCCGCATGTACGGAAATGCGCTGCCGTTAGCTGAGGCGCGCACCGGGCTTTACTTCGGACACCGCGGCGCGTTCTTCCCTGAAACGATGTATTTCTGGGGCGCGTACGCGAACAATAACTACGGCTGGAACCGAAAGGGTAAACCCTCTTCCCACGTGGACAACACCTACATCCGGTATTATTGGTCCAGCGGGCTGGAACTGACGACGATGATGCTCGATTACTACTTCTACACCGGCGACAAAGACTTCTTGAAAAGTTCGCTGCTCCCCTTCGGCGAAGCAATCGTCCACTTTTATGACACGCACTACGCCCGTGACGACAAAGGCAAGCTCCTGTTAAAGCCGGCGCAATCCCTCGAGACCTGGCAAAAGGCTGTCAACCCGCTGCCGCCCATCGCCGGGCTGCGGTTCGCCCTTAGCGGACTCCTCTCCCTGCCACCCGATTTGACCGGCGAGGAGCGACGCGCCTCCTGGCGACGCCTGCTCGGACACCTGCCGTCGCTCCCCGCAAAAGAGGAGGCGGGCAGGAGATTCTTGCTGCCAGCCCAGGAGTTCGGTCAGTTGAGGAACTCAGAAAATCCGGAGCTGTACGCGATTTTCCCGTACCGGCTCTTCGGCGTGGGCAAACCGAGCCTCCAAACCGGACGGTTGACGTTTCAAAAGCGGCGTGTCAAGCGGACCGGAGGCTGGACGCAGGATGCCATTCAGACCGCATACCTGGGTCTCGCGGACGTTGCCGCGAGCTACACCGCCACGAATTTCTCCAACCACCACGGCGGCAGTCGCTTCCCCGCTTTCTGGGGGCCGAACTTCGACTGGGTTCCCGACCAGGACCACGGCAGCGTCGCCCTTATGGCGCTTCAGACGATGCTCATGCAGTCGGAGGGCGAGAAGATTTTTCTCTTTCCCGCGTGGCCGAAAAAGTGGGACGTGGAGTTCAAGCTGCACGCGCCGATGAGCACAACGGTCGAAGGGGCCTATCGCAACGGAGAGCTGAAGCGGCTGCGAGTTACCCCGCAAAGCAGGGCGAAGGACGTCGTTAAGATGAATCCGCAGTGATTGGGGCAGCATCTCGCGGCCGCAAAGATTTTTCAAGGCGAGTTTGAACAGCCCGGCGTCTTTTCCTTTTGGTAAAGACGGGCATCCCGCCCGTGGGAATCATTGGCAAGATGCCCATGCCACGGCAGGCGACGGCGGGATCCCTCTCATCCTCTTCTCTGCGCCTTTGCGTTACTCTTCTCTTCCCTTTTTCCCTCCCCCGCCAAGGCGGGGTATCCGCCCGAGACTGAGGCCATACCGTGCGAAGGATTCTTTCTTCCGCACAAGTCAATCTCGGCTACCCGGCCGCTATTCCCCCCTCTATACTTGCCCCAAATCCTATCGAAAGGTGCGAAGAACTCTTTGTTCCTCAGAGTTGGTGATTCGTTGGAAAAAGCGTTCTGGCACTCAGCGAGCTTTATCACGACGCGGGCCAGGCGAGGAAAAAGGGGCTCCCGGCGGCATCTCACCGGGAACCCCTTTTCTTCCGCGAGTTCGACTACATGCGGTTCACACCTTTTCCGGAACCACAAACGGCCTCCGGTAAGGGCGAGTGAGCATCTTGTTGGCTTCTGCGTCGCCGGGGAAGGTCTCGGTCTTCGGGTCGAAAGTGAGTGTACGGCCGAGGCGATAGGCGATATTGCCGAGGTGGCACAGACCCGCAGAGATAACTCCCTCCTCAACTGGGGCATTGAGAATTTTGGGGTCTCTCTTCCTCACCGCGTCAATGAAATTCGCAAAGTGGTCGCACCCTTTCCCTTCCTGCCGAGGTTGCTTATCCTTGTCTCCCAGATACAGGTCATAGGGTCCCCCTGTCCCGTAAACAGCAAGCCATCCTTTGGAGCCGTAGAAGAGGTTGCCGACCTTGACGCCCCCTTCGTCGTTGGTGAAGCGCCCCCGCGTTTCGAACACGAGCATCTTCCCGTCGTCATAAGTGAACGAGCAGATTTCCGTGTTGGGGGTCTGCCCTTGATCCTTATATCCGTACCGTCCACCGGCGCCTTCGATCTTCACGGGCCACCGGTTGCCCATACCCCAGCGGGCGATATCCATCTGGTGAACGCCCTGGTTGCCCATATCTCCGTTGCCGAAGTCCCAGAACCAGTGCCAGTTGTAATGGACGAAATTGCCGTTATACGGCTGCTTCGGCGCCGGACCCAACCACAAATCGTACTGAACGCCTGCCGGCACAGGCTCATTCGGCCTGACGCCGATGGAGTTGCGCTTCTTGTAGCAAAGCCCTTTGGCCATGAACACATCGCCGATGGCGCCTTCGTGCATCAGCTCTATCCCCTTTCGCACGCTGGAGGCCGACCTTCCCTGTGAGCCGACCTGCACGACGCGCTTATACTTCCTCGCGGCCTCGACCATTTTTCGGCCTTCGAAAACGTTATGGGACGCCGGCTTCTCAACGTAAACGTCCTTGCCGGCTTGACACGCCCAGATGGTTGCGAGAGAGTGCCAGTGATTCGTCGTGGCGATGGAAACCGCGTCCACTTCCTTGTCCCGAAGCAGCTTGCGGATGTCCGGGTAGAGCTTCGGCATTACTCCGGTCGCCTGCTTGACACCTCTGGCAGGGGCGCCCAGCACACGTTCATCGGGGTCGCACAACGCCACTACCCGCACTCCCTTCATCGCGGTCCATACCTTCGCGTGATGTCTGCCGCGGCCGTGAACACCAATGACCGCAATACGAACCTCATCGTTTGCCGCATACCCGGTCCAGCCCGTCCGAATGGCCGCAACTCCCGCGGCGACACCGGCGACGCCTTTCGTTGATTTCGTCAAAAAATCTCGGCGGTTCATCTTTTTCATGTCATCACCTCTCTAATGATTAATGTTCTTAAGGACATCTCTCTTCCACGATTAGGGTGAATGTATCGCGATTGAGATTTCCTGTCAAGACTCTTCATCCACATGCGTGTGGAGCCTGCGGCTTCCGCTTCAGGTCATTTCTGAACGGTTGATTGCCTCGCAGAGACCGAGAAAATCCCGCACACGCCGGTCGGGCGTACCCGCTTCGATGTCCGCGACGACGATGTCGCATGGTGCGTAGTCGCGAGCGATCCTTTCCACGTCATCCCGAATCGCCTCAAGAGGCTTGTTTGCAAAGTCCATCGGCGTGTACATGAGCGCGCGCCGCCCACGCGGAAACGCCCGCCGCGCCCGCGAGAGGTCCGAGTCCAAGCCCAGGTCAATATAGCCCAGGTGCGCAACAGCGGCGTAAGCATCAATGTACGGGTCGGCGTTCCAGGCGCAGTTGTGGATTCCGATGCAGCCGAAGATGTTCGCAATGCGCTGGTCGAAGGGAAGGAGAAAATCCCGGTATTGCTCCGGCGATACCATGTTGACCAGGCAGTTGCTCACCGTGAAAAAACCGATGTCCACACCGCTTGCCCGCTGGCGCTCGTGGAGCCGCCTCGCCGCCTCGACCATGGTCGTGCAGACGCAGTCGAAGAGGCGCCGGCAGCGCTTCGGTTCATCAATCATGTCGTAGAAAAGCCGCTCGCCGCGAAGGCGCTGGGCGTTGTTAAGAACGCCCTGCCAGTTGATGAAGCCTTCGACGCGGCCCTCCTGCGTCGCGATCCAGTCCACCTGCTTCATAAGGTCCCGGAAAAGGGGGCTCGTGTCGAGGTCGGGCGGTTCAAGACTCTCGACCTCTTCGTCTGTCAGGTATTCGTGCTGACAGTTCGGCCAGTTGTCCTCCGCGTACACGATCGGCACGCCGTAGATACCTGCCACCAAGCATGTGCCGTAAAGGCCCGTGAGAAGGTCCGGGGGTGTGTCAGGGCGGTTGATGCCGCCTATGGAGGTGTCGGGAAATCGCCGCCGGAGTTCCTCTCGCATGCCGACAACCGTCTGGCGCCGGTAGCTGGGGTCGGTGTGCCATCGCTCGCCGAAATCAATCCCGAGCTTCTCCCTGTACCATTTCGGAGTGAAGCCGAGCTCCGGGCGGAGAAACGGCTCATCGCCATCGGCAGGGCGGCGTCTCGCGGGCGCACCCGGAGAGATGTAGCTGATCAATTGACATGGCGTTGTCGGCATGACTATTGTCCTGCATCTGTTTTCAAAACCGGCGACAGCGACACCGCCGGCGTTTTGAGCCACGCGAGGTTGAATCGGTAGTGCAAAGCGCTCAGCGCTCGGCGGCGCCTGATGAAGCGGAGGCAGAGGGCGGCACGGAAAGCGTCACGCCAAGCTGCCAGAACAGAAAGGTCAGCTCGTCGGTGGTGTCTTCGATTATCTTACTCAGCGGTCGCCCGCCGGAGTGGCCGGCTTTAGTGTGGTAGCGGAGAAGGACGGGCTTGTCCGAACCGGTCGCCGCCTGGAGCAAGGCGGTCATTTTCCTCGCGTGAAGGGGATCAACTCGGGTGTCCGCGTCCCCGGTAATGAAGAGAACCGCCGGATATTTCGTGCCCCGCTTAACCCGGTGGTACGGCGAGTAAGCGTAGATGTATTTGAACTGCTCGGGGTCCTCTGATGAACCGTACTCCGAGACCCACAACTCGGCAATCAGGAACTTGTGGTATCGCACCATGTCCAGCAGCGGGTAGCTGCAGACCACGGCCCGGAATAACTCGGGCCGCTGTGTGAGCGCGGCGCCAACGAGCAATCCGCCGTTGCTGCCACCGGAAATGGCGAGCCTCGATGGTTTGGTGTAACCGTTGCGGATGAGCCACTCGGCTGCCGCGATGAAGTCGTCGAAGACGTTCTGCTTCTTGTCGAGCATTCCTGCCTTATGCCACTCCTCGCCGAATTCTCCACCGCCCCGGAGGTTCGCGACAGCAAACACGCCGCCGTTCTCGACCCACAGCCCCGCCACCGCCGAAAAGAACGGCGTGAGACTCGCGTCGAACCCGCCGTAGCCGGTCAGGAGAGTCGGGTGCGAACCATCCAGCTCGGCGCCCTTCTCGCAGACAACGAACATCGGCACCTTCGTGCCGTCCTTCGATCTGTACCAGACCTGTTTGACCTCGAACCTTTCGCTGTTGATGGGAACCTTCAACCGCCACCACACGTCTCGACTCCCCGTGGCGACATCGTAGCGGTAGATAGTTGAGGGGATGTGGAAAGAGGAAAATGAGAAGAATGCCTCGTTGCTTTTCCAGCGGCCGCCGATGCCCGAGACCGAACCGATTGCGGGAAACGCAATGTCTCGGAGAGGCTTGCCATCCGGCTCAAATACCCTGACTCGCGAACTGACGTTGTGGAGGTAGTTGACGAAAAGCTTGCCGCCGACCAGGGAAAATCCCTCGATAACTGCGTCGCTCTCCCGGATTACCTCTTGCCAGGCTTCTCTCGCCGGATTATGGAGGTCAACACGAAATATCCGCCCTTTCGGCGCATCCCAGTCGGTTTGCAAAAAGAGATGGTCGCCCGCAATCTCCCCGATGAATCTGGCGTCAATATCATTCACGATTGGGACGATGGGTCCGTTCCCCGCCAGTTCCTGATAGTAAACCTCCGTCTTCTTCGCCGCGGAGCCGTGGAAGACGGTGATGAGTAAGTAACGCCCATCTTCCGAGAGGTCAACCGCTATCATCTTGTCCGGCCCATAGCCCTTGCCGAAAAGCTCCGTATCCGTGGACGGGTCCGTTCCCAACCTGTGATAACAGACCCGCGAGCCATCGTCCCTATAGCGTGCGTAATAGAAGCCGCTCTTGTCCGGTTTGAGAGAAATACCCCAATAGCGTCCTTTCGGCAAGCGGTCCGGCAAATCCTTTCCTTTGTCCACATCGAGGAGGCTTACGGTGGTTTCGTCCTGCCCGCCTTTCCTCACGGCGTATGCCATTACGCTGCCGTCCTCGGACACGTCCGATATACTGACGCTTGTTGTGCGGTCAGCGCTCATGGGATGGGGATCTATCAGGACTTCGTCTTTGCCCCCAAACCCCTTCCTCATATAAATCACTGGCAGCTCCTGGTCCCGCTTCCTTTTGGAAAAGAAATAACGGCAGTTGCGGACCAGCGGCATGCCAACCAAGTCGGTCCTCATTAACTCCGTGAGCCGCTGCTTCAGTTTCTCGCGCCCCGGCAGCGAGCCGATTCGCGTATCGGTGTATTCGTTCTGGGCATTGATCCACTCCGCGGTCTCAGGGCTTCCCCGGTCTTCAAGCCACCGGTACGGGTCGGCAATCTCGACGCCGTGTATCGTCTCTTTTACGTTATCGGTCCTTGTCTTCGGCGGCATTTTGCGAGCTTCCTCCTGAGCTGACAGAAAAGGGAATCCAAGTATCATAACCAACCAGAGGATTCCACCCAGATAGCTGTATGGATTTTCTTTGGGTCGCCCGAACAATTTGGCTTCCCCTCTCTTGTTGAGGGTAAATCACCTTGGAGACGTTCTGGAAGATTATACTTTCCAGGGACGGGAATCAAGGCGGAACAGGGTTTGCAAGTAGTGCCTCAGTTACGGGTGAGATACTGCGACCTCGCAGCAAGAGCAATGCGAAAGCGTGGCCACCCGGGTTTTTCGGCGCCGGTTCGGGCCGTGGCCTCCAAGGAAAGAAGAATACTCCTCCCCCATGTGGCACGGGCGTCCCGCCCGTGAAAAATCATGGGCAAGATGCCCATGCCACGGCACTCCAGTAAGGGGTCTTTCTCATTCTCCTTTCTCCGACTCCGTGCCTTTGCGTTGTCCTCCCCTTCCCTTCTTCCGTCCCACAACTCGGTACGTGCCGGACACTGAGGCGATATATTCGGGAGCGGGAAGCACAGCGCGAGCCTATCGCGGAGTTTCGAGGCTTTCCCCAACATGCTCTCGTCGTCCGAGGTTCAAAGAAAGGGCGACTCGCGCTAAAGAAACATTGCCGCTGGCTATTTGACGGCGCCTATTGTAAAAGGTGAAGCGTTTGTTCGGACGTGCAGATTCGTGAATTGAGTCGCATTTCTAACCTTGAGGAGAGTTTCGATGAGTCCAACAACGACCAAACTGGTTATGGGCGTGTTCGTGATAGTTCTGGCGAACGTTGCTGTTTGCGCGCAGCCGTTGCGGGTGGATGATTCGCCCGCCCGTTCCGGCGAGTGGGGATTTCGCCCGAGGGATGGCGAAGAGAGTTCTGTAAATCCGCCGGGCTTCGTCTGGCGGCCACAACGGAATGCGGCTACCTATGAGCTTGAATGCGCCCGCGACGCAGGGTTCAAAAATGTGGCATATCGCGTCGAAGGGGTCGTCTATAATTGCCACTGTCCGCCAAAGCTGTTCCGAGCGGGGGGATGGTACTGGCGGTTTCGATTCTGCGACGGGAGAGGGCGTAAGTCCGAGTGGAGTAGAACGCGACGGCTTGAGGTAGGAGAGCGTGCCGCGAAGGTTCCGATGCCCACACGGGAGGAGATTCTCGCCCGGATTCCGAAACGACACCCACGGCTTTTCGTCCGACCTGAACAGTTGCCTCGCCTGCGAGAGCTTGCACAGGGCGAACGCAGGGATGCCTATGAAAGGCTGGTTGCGAGGTGCGACAGCTTGATGAAAAAGCCGCCTGCCACCGGCGAACCGCAGAAGTATCCGGCGGGAATGAAACGGGGGAGCGATTCCTGGCGCGCGATCTGGTGGGGAAACCGCACGTACACCATTCGCGTCCTGAACGGGGCCGCGACGCTGGCGTTCACGCGCTTACTGGGAGGCAAGGATGAGTACGGGCGGCTCGCCAAGCAACTGCTTCTCGCTACGGCAGAGTGGGACCCAAAGGGGAGCACGGGCTACCGTTACAACGACGAGGCGGGGATGCCCTACAACTACTACTTCGCCCGCACGTACACCTTCGTCAACGACCTTCTCACGGAAGAGGAAAAGGAAAAATGCCGACGCGTTATGGCAATTCGCGGCAGGGAGATGTACAGTCATCTTTGCCCGCGACACCTGTGGCGGCCGTACTCAAGTCATTCGAATCGTGCATGGCATTTCCTCGGGGAGGTCGGCATTGCGTTCCACGACGAGATTCCAGAGGCAGGCGACTGGGTTTGGTTCGCCATGAACGTCTTCTTCAACGTCTATCCGGTCTGGTGTGATTCCGACGGTGGGTGGCACGAAGGTTCATCTTACTGGTCCAGCTACATCAACCGCTTCACCTGGTGGGCGGACGTAATGCGGGTTGCGACAGGCGTTGACGCGTATAAGAAGCCTTACTTCTCGCAGGTCGGGTACTATCCGATGTATCTTCAGCCGCCGGGGACGCACGGAGGCGGGTTTGGAGACCTTACTGCGCATCGGAGCTCCAGAGACAACCGCGCTCTCATGAGCGCTTTTGCGGTGCAGGCCGGAAACCCGTACTGGCAGTGGTACGTTGACGTGCACGGCGGCTCGCAGCAAGAGACGGGCTACATAGGCTTCATTAGGGGCGCCTTGCCCAAAGTAGAAGCAAAGCCGCCAACTGACCTGCCAACGTCGCGGTGCTTCTGGGGCACAGGGCAAGCGGTGCTCAATACAAACCTGCTCGACGCCGGGAAGAACGTGGAAATCATTTTCAAAAGCAGCCCTTTCGGCACTCAAAGCCACGGCTATGATGCGCAAAACTCGTTCTTGCTATACGCCTTCGGCGAGCGTCTTCTCATCCGGAGCGGGCGAAGAGATAGCTACGGCAGCACACACCACAGAGAATGGATGTGGCATACAAAGTCCACCAACTGCATAACGCTCAACGGAGAAAGCCAGGGGAAGCGCTCCGCCTCCGCGACGGGGCAGATAATCGCGTTCCACACGTCCGCCCCGTTCGACTACGTTGCCGGCGAGGCGGGGCGAGCTTACGGCGACAAGCTCAAGCGCTTCACCCGCAGCATCCTTTTCGTCAAGCCGGAGCTGATCGTTATATACGACCGCCTCGAGGCGCCCGAGCCGTCCGTTTTCGAGTGGCGGCTACACTCGCCCACAAAAATGATGGTCCGCGACCAGAGGCACATTCGGGTCACAAACCGAAGGGCGGCATGCCGCGTCTCGCTCCTCTCGCCAACGGAGCTCAAGCTGTCGTTGACGGACAAGTTCGACCCGCCGCCTCGGCCTCGCATCAAGCTCGTCGAATGGCACCTCACGGCGGAGACCACCGAGCCAGCCGAACGAATCGAGTTTGTCACGGTGATTCGCCCGCACCGTGCAGGGGCAATTCCGCCCGCTGGCGCCCAATTGCGGGCAATCCAGAACGGATACGTCCTCGAAGCGGAGCTCACCTCCGGCCGCGCCCTCGTTCTTATGCGTTCGGCTGACAAAGGCGCACTTCGCTTCCGCGATATGTCAGCCGACGCGGAGCTGTACGCCCTCCGGCTCGACAAAAACGACAAGCCCGCGAGCTACCTGGTAGTTGACGGCGGAAAAGTGCGTGCAGGTTCGGGCAGGGGTCTCCCCTAACTCCCAAGAGCGCGAATACGGAGAGGACAAGGGGCCTTGTTGATTCTGCCAGCTTCTTAGTATTCCGGCTCGTGAGTTCGGTCACGTATTCGGGCGCCGCAAGCAGGAGAAGGCCATGAAACACACGAGGTCTGGCGTCCAAAATACATGGCCGTAGTTACGAACACCGTTTACCCACCGGCTTGAGCCGCAGGTTCACGCGCATCGGGAATCAATCCCCATAATGGCACGCACATGCCGGGCGTAAGGGATGCGGCAGCCTGAGCGCGCACAATCCGAGGCCTCCATCTTTAGCCACCGGCTTCAGCCGGGGTCACCGGATGCGCTGCATGTTCCCGTCGGAGCCGGCTTTAGCCGGGCTTCTCGACCAAACGGATTCATCCATGCCGTAACGTGTTTTTCGTGACATCTGCCTTCATATCATCTCGCATACGAAGAACGGCGAGGCGCTGGGGTCTGCGCTGGGACCGTGTGAGGAATTATCTCCACGACCTCGAGGAGAGCACCGTCCGAAACACCGGGAAGACCTTTGTGAGCCGAAGCCCCGCCAGTGGCGGGGGGCGATGCCGGCAAAGCTATTGAGGCGGTTGGCGTGGCCCTCGGACCGATCGTTCGGCTCTGCGAAGCAAAAGTCCTCTGAGCATCGCAAAACCGGACGGAAAACGAAACGTAGTGCCAAGAGCAAGACCGGAAAACACAACTGACCTTTGCCCAAGGAGTTACAAAAGCGCGCTGTAGAAGACCCACCTAAGGCGCCAATTTTCACCACCTCTGGGGACTGCAGAAGATGGGTCCCACGTGCCACCTGCGCTGCGACAAACCCTGTTTCGTTCTCCCGCCACGAGCGCCTCGGCCCCAGCGCTCGCCGGGGTCAAGTCCGCTTCGGCGCGGCGATGCCGCGTTTCTCACACGGCGTCTTTTTTCACATCATCGAAAGTGACTTTTCTGCCTGTCCTGTAGGAGATGTTCGCCATGTGGCAGGCGGTGATGACCTGGTGTCCGTACTCGATGGTGGAATTGGGCTGTTTCCGGCTGCGGACGCAATCGAGCCAGTTCTTCATGTGGTCGCCGCCCTGATTATCCCAGCTCTTAATCGGCTTGCCTCTGTCACCGAATTCCGGATAAATGTTGAACTTCCCGGCGGTGGTAAGAGTGGCGTCCGTTCCATACCAGGCGCCCCTGTCGCCATCGCGGCCGTTCAGCATCTCTGTCGAGAAGACCACGGCGAACTCTCCATAATCCAGGACCGCATGGACATTGTCCGGCGTCTCCCAATGCGGAAGCTGATAGACGTTCCCGTTGGCCACGACCGACTTGGGCCATTTCACATTCATTATCCAGTGAACTAACCCGAGCTGGTGGGCGCCGAGGTCTGTCAGAAGCCCTCCGGCGTAATCCCAGAACCATCGCCACGCGAAATAGCGGTAGGGGTCGAAAGGAACTTTCGGCGCCTTTCCGAGAAACCTGTCCCAGTCGATCCCGCTCCGGTCAAAACTCGATGGCGGCGCAAACGGGTCGCCCTTTGACCAGTTCCGGCAGTCGCAGACGCGTATCCACCTCATCTTTCCAAACGTGCCCGCCTCCACCTCCTCCTTGAGCCTCGCCCAATGGGGGTCGGAGCGATATTGATTGCCGACCTGGACGATCCGCCCCGTCCGCTTCACGGCGGCGACCATCTCCTTTCCCTCGGCGATGGTGTGCGAGAGAGGCTTTTCCTCATAGACATCTTTCCCCGCCTCGACGGTGTCTATGAACACATCGTGGTGCCAGTGGTCGGGCGTCGCGATGACTACCGCGTTGATGTCCTTCCGCTCGAGAAGCCGCCGGTAGTCCGCGTACCCGTCAGCCTTCCCGCCGGTCAACCTTTTCGCCTGCTCCAAACGGAAGGAGGCGACGTCGCATACCGCCGCGACCTTCTCCTTCAGGTTGAGCAGGTGGCGAATATGGGACTGCCCTCGTCCGCCGGTCCCTATCACGCCGACGATGATTCTGTCGTTCGCCCCCAAAACCGGTCTGACACCCGGCACTCCGACGGAGGCGAGGGTCACGGCGGCGGCTCCTTTCGCGGATTTTTTGAGAAAACTTCGCCTTGTGATTCTCTCCTTTGTCATCACCTATCCCTCCTTAATTGTTACACCATGCAATTGATACGTGGTTGCTGCCTGCGTTGCCCATGATCTTCGCGCGTTTGGGCCTTTGCGAAAGCCCTCCGCGCATCGCTTCCCGCAGGAAAGCCGCACGGAAAGCTCAGTAAGCTCTGGCGAAGATGACTCTGCGGCTCGATTCCTTCCCGCAGAAGACGCACCGGCCTTTTTCTTCCTCGGCATCAAACGGTATGCACCGAATCGTCGCTTTGGTCTCTTTCTTTATCGCGGCTTCACAGTCCTCGCTCCCACACCAATGCGAGCGGGCGAAAAACCCGGGCGATTCCATCTTCTCCGAGAACTCTGCAAAATCGTCAACGTCGAGCGTGTTCTCGTCCCGGAACTTCCTGCATGTCTCGGACAGGCTGCTTTGTATCTCGCCCAGAAGCGCGATGACCCTTCCCTTCAAAGCATCCCGGGGGACGACCTCCTTCTCGCCGTCATCTCGCCGCACAAGGACAACCTGCTCGTTCTCCACATCTCGCGGGCCGATTTCCATTCTCAGCGGAACGCCTCTAAGCTCCCATTCGTTGAACTTCCACCCGGGCTTGTACTGGTCTCTGTCGTCAATCTTGACAGTCGCCGCGTCGCCGATCAATTCTTTACATTCCTGCGCGACTCTCAGGACTTTCGCCCGCGAGGCGTCATCCCTATATATCGGAACGATAACCACACCTATGGGGGCAATCCTCGGCGGCAGAACGAGCCCTCTGTCATCGCCGTGGGCCATCACGATTGCGCCGACGAGGCGTGTGCTGACACCCCAGCTCGTCTGCCACACGTAGTCGAGTTTCCCCTCCTTCGTCTGGAAGTTCACGTTGAACGCTTTCGCGAAATTCTGTCCGAGGTCGTGGGATGTTCCCAACTGGAGCGCCTTTCTATCCTGCATCATCGCCTCTATCGTGTAAGTCCTGACGGCGCCCGCGAACTTCTCGGCATCGCTTTTCACTCCCTCATAAATCGGAATAGCGAGGACGTTCTCGGCGAATTCCTTGTAAATCCGGAGCATCTTCAGCGCTTCCTCTTCCGCCTCCTCTGCCGTCGCATGCGCGGTATGCCCCTCCTGCCAGAGAAACTCCGTCGTCCTCAGAAAGAGCCTCGTCCTCATCTCCCAGCGAACCACGTTCCCCCATTGATTGATCAGAACAGGCAAATCCCGCCAGGAACGAATCCATTTTGAGTACATCGCATACATAATCGTCTCGGAAGTCGGGCGCACGTAGAGGTTCTCCTCCAGCTTCTTGCCTCCGCCGTGAGTTACCACAGCGCACTCCGGAGCGAATCCCTCGACGTGGTCCGCCTCCTTCGACAGAAAACTCTCCGGAATAAACAGGGGGAAATAGGCGTTCTCATGCCCGGAGTCCTTTATTCGCTTATCGAGCTGTCGCTGAATGTTCTCCCATATCGCATATCCGTATGGGCGAATGACCATGCACCCCTTCACCGGCGAATAATCAGCCAGCTCCGCCTTCATCACCACGTCGTTGTACCACTGCGGAAAATCTTCCACGCGACTTGTTATTCCTTTCTCCATTTGCCCTCCCATTCCATGACCGGCTCCTCACCCAGAAGCGTCAAATGCTTTTCGATATTACGGGAACGGCTGACCGCACTCATCGGCCAATCCGCATCACGGAAATAGCAACCCTATCGCTTCCTCGACGCCGCGGTTGTTCGGATGCTCCGTCACGTAATCCGCCACAGCTTTGACCCCATCGAGGGCGTTGGCTACGGCGACTCCGAAACCGGCGCCTCGAACCATTTCCACATCATTGACTTCATCGCCGATGGCGACGATTTCTTCCGGGCGAATCCCCCGCTGTTCTGCGAGCCACCTCAGCGCCTTCCACTTCGAGGAGCCCGGCGCGGCGATTTCTAACGAGCATCCCTTGTACTTGACGTGGCTGATAATCACGGAGGAAACCTTCCCTTCCATCGCCTCAGCAATTCTTTGCTCCGCCGCAAGCAGCCTCGGATAAGTGTGGAACACATTGACCTGCGTCGCCTTCTCGCACCGGACGGCAAGGAGGTCCTCAACGACTCGTGCCATATCTCTGTTGAGGGTAACGTACTCCGTATGGTACTCATTGCCGTCTTCGGCAACGTCCACGAAGAAATCGTAATCGGGGTAGCGGTCCGTCAGGAGCACGGCTGGCAATCCCATTTCCCTCAGAAGACGCAGCAGCAGCGGCAGTTGCTCCTGAGGAAAATATTCCGCATAGAGCGTGCGGCCACTGGCAGCGCCCTTCACTATCGCGCCGTTGTTGACGACGATTGGACCGGGAAGCTCCAGCTCCTTCGCGTAGCCGACCGCTGCGGAAAACCTTCGCCCACTGCACAAAACAATCTCGACGCCTCTCGCGGAAAGGGCCGCGAGATTGTCTGCCGTTCGCGGCTCGATTTTCATCTCCTCATTGAGGAGCGTTCCATCCAAGTCCAGAGCGAGCAACCTGTATTGCGAACTCAACCTGCGCTCCTCCCCTACTCCACAACTCAAGCGAACGCCGGTTCCCGCCCCACGAGCGACCTGTAAGCGTCGAGATATTTCTCGCGGGTTTTGACAATGATCTCCTCCGGAAGCTCTGGGACCGGCGGCTTCTTGTCCCAGCTTAAGCTCTCGAGATAGTCGCGGACAAACTGCTTGTCGTAACTGAATTGGGGGCCGCCCGGACTATAAGTCTCCGCGGGCCAAAACCTCGAGGAGTCGGGCGTCAAGACCTCGTCAATCAGAATCAGCTCGCCATCAATCAGGCCAAACTCGAATTTGGTATCCGCGATGATGACTCCCCTTCCCTTCCCGTATTCCTTGGCCTTGTCGTAGATGGCCAGAGAAGTCTCCGCGAGCGTCTCCGCAATCTCTCGCCCAACGGTCTCTTCAACCGTTTTCATGGTGATGTTGATGTCGTGGCCCGCCTTCGCCTTGGTCGCGGGAGTAAAGATGGGCTGAGGCAGCTCCGCCGCCTCCACCAAGCCCTCCGGCAGCTTGATGCCGCATATCGAGCCTTTTTGCTTATATTCCTTCCAGCCCGACCCCGCGAGGTAACCCCGCGCCACGCACTCGACCTCGATAACTTTGGCCTTCATCACGAGCATGAAGCGGCCCTCAATCTCGTCGCGTTGTCCCTGGAGCTCCGCGGAAAGGTCTTCCATCGAGCAAGATATGAGGTGATTGGGAACGAGATCCGCCACAAAATCAAACCAGAACGCCGACAGCCCCGTCAGAATCTTCCCCTTGTCCGGAATAGGATTGGGCAAGACGTAATCGAAAGCCGAGATCCTGTCGGTGGCTACGATGAGGAGGCGGTCGTCCAAGTCGTAGATGTCTCTGACCTTGCCGCTCTTGAACTTCTTCACACCTTTCAGCTCGACCTTGCTTATTCCTTCTCTCATTTTGATGCAATTCCTTTTCTGGCGGTTAAACGCGAGCACTTTTCAGGGGTTTCCCCAAGACGCGCGTTACGTAGTCTAAAGGATGCCGCGGACACTGTAAAGGGCAAAGAACCGGCGGGTGTAATGCCTCAGTCTCCGGCGGATAGCCGGCCGAGGCGGAGGAGGCAAGAAGGGAACAGCAGATTAACGCAAAGGCGCAGAGTCACAGAGAGCAAGATGATAAGCACGCCGTGCTCGTCCGCCGTGGCATGCGGCTTAAGGCGGAAGGCTGTCAAGCGACCCGTTCCATTGCCAAAGGAAAACGTATGCAGAACGTTGTCCCTTGGCCGGGGTTGAGGACGACCTCGATGTCTCCGTCGTTGGCGTGGATAATTGACTGTGAGGCGCTCAGGGCCGAGTCCGTCCTGTGAGGCAGGGGCCTATGGGAAGACGCGAATATCTCATGGAGCTTGGTGCCGGCGCCGGCGCCGCTAACGGAAAGCGTAACGACGGCTTCCTCCTCGGAACACTCGGTAGATATCGCGAGTTTCCGCGTGCTGGCGGTTGCCATAGCATCTCTGACGGCGAGGATAAAACTCACGAAGACCTGTTGAATTTGTGCGCGGTTCACCCGCACAGGAAGGGGGGACGGGCAAGCGCTCAACTTCAGGTCAATGTCGCTGATTCTGAGCTCGGAGGTGAATAAGGAAACCACCTCTTCGATAGCTCTGTTCAAATCGGTCACTTTCCTCTGCGGTTTCTCGCCTCTGCCAAAAGACGAAAGCTTCTCAACAATCCTCTGGCATCGTCCGGCTTGCTCGTGGATAGTGCGCAGATATTCATCCAGCTTCTTGCGAGAGGTGGTGGTCAGAGAAAGTTGGGCATATCCGAGTACGGCCGCGAGAGGGTTGTTGATCTCGTGGACAACTCCGGAGATAACCTGCCGCAAGGGGATTGATTTCGCAGCCTCTGCCAGATGCTGAATCAATCTCCTCTTCTCGGTCACATCGCAGAACACAAACTCAATGAACTTTACCGGCGGTTTCCCTGTCACCATCGCCTTGCACCGACAGTGCAAAACCTCGCCATCCTTTCGCCGCAGGACGAAGCCGTCGTCCGCGCTCCTCCCGACCTTCAATATGCGCTCGTATATCCTCCTCACATCGCTCTTGCGGCCGGGGGGGGTACATTTCCACACGCTCATTCCCCGGATTTCTTCCTGCGTGTAGCCCAGCGACCTGGCTGCCACCATGTTGGCGGCACGTATGGTTTCAGTGGCGACATCAACTATGAGGACGCCGTCGAAAACCGCGTCCAGCAAGTTATGATACCGACTGCCGTCCGCGGGCATCTCTCCTGCCGCTCTTGATTTCGCCAGCGCGGCGACAACAGCCGCCGTCTTGCCGGAGTTGCCCGGTTCGACTCGGACAACTTCCACGCCGCTATTGCGTGCGCGCGCCGTCTCGACAATCTCAGCTTCGCCCGAGTTCTCCTCCCTTCGCAGAAAAATGACCGTATCGAACGGGTGACCGCGGGCTGCATCCAAACCGCCCTTTACGCTGGCCGCCAAGTGAACTTGACATCCCTCCTTCTTCAGGCGAGTTGCCAAGTCGCGCCCGCACTGCGAACTCTCCGCAACAATCAGCACGCAGATTTTCTCTATCGTCATGGCTGTTTCTCGTCCTTCTGAGGTCATGTTTTCCGCCGCCTGTCAACGAGGCGAGACTTACATCGCGCACAAGCTCTCAGCGGTTACCCCCAGGCATCTCACGGTCGTCCGAGATGAACAGCGTTACACGGTCGAGAGAATTTGCCTCCCCCTTCTCTGGCTTGTCCGGGACATCCTTTTCCGCATCCGTGAGTTTTCGGCTCCCGGGTTCGGTCCGAGCCTCGCGGTTACGGCATACCGGACCGAACCGTTAGCCCCATCACTTTCGTCGTAATCTTCGCGTCATATTGTTCAGAATCTGAGTGAGTTGGGCGAGATTCTTCTTATCCTTTTGCGGGATGCTCGGCTGTTCAGTCCAGTCGAGCAAGGACTGAATCTCTCCCAACAGAAAAGCTTTCACGGCGACCTCCCACAGGCACGCCCCTTCTGGGCGGCACTTCTCTATGGAATCGAGGAACGCGAGCTCTTTCTTGTTCAACAAACCTTTGCTCGACCTCAATTGCTCCACAAAACCGCCTATCCTATGAGCAAGAGCATCTTTGACCACGGCTTTGACATGGACAAGGTCGAACGGTTTTGTGATGTAGTCAAAGGCGTCCAGACGCATGGCGGCTCTCGCGGTATCCATCGTACCGAACCCGGTGATGATGACGACCTGGATGGTCTCGTCAATCTTCTTAATCCTCCGCAGGACCTCTATGCCGCTCATCTCGGGCATCTTCAGGTCGAGCAATACCAGATCAGGCCTCAATTTCTCCGTCATTTGCAGACCCTTTTTAGGGTCGCTCGCGGTATGGACTCTGTAGCCCTCCTGGGTCAAGAGGTCCTTCAAAAAACTACATATATCCACCTCGTCGTCAATCACTTGAATACATGGGGCTTTCGTCATTAGCTTCCTTTCTTCTCCTGACGCAAAGGGTCTGTTCTTACTTTCCTTGACAGCACAAGCTCAAGAATCCCCTTGCTGAAGCGCTCTTCTCTCTCGAGGGTAGCCGCGCCGTTCGGCAGACGTATCTCCTTGAACAACCGCATATTGCCATTCGTGGCGGTTATAGAATACCTGTCCCGCTGGCTTTCGAAATGCACGTGTCCGGTCTTGAAACACCGGAGGTCCACGATAAGACGTACTTCTTTTCTGGCGCCGACAGCCTTGGCCAATGGTTCGTCAAGCCTCGCAAACTCCGGCTGGGTGGCATAGAGCCACTCTCGCGGCTGTCTGCCCCAAACCCGATTGCCCCCTACGAAAAATCGGGTTTGACCATCCTCCTTGCTCTCAGTAGTCGCATAGGAACGACCCGTGGAAATTGCCGATTTTACCATTTTTGCCTCTCCCCTTACGCACTCCATGTTAGGCGCCGCGCTCAAGCGGGCACCTCGACTACGATGTATCCCCCAGAACCCGGCGATCTTAGCCGGTCGAAGCAGCTTTCTCCGAACGTGAGCACGTGCCGGTCCATGATACATCGGCCGACATGTTAACATCTTGTTCAATACTCTCTGTAAAAAGCAGCCGGGTTTCCTCACGGACCCCGGTTGGAAATCACCTCGAACGCAAAAAGGACCTTTCCTGATGGAAATCTGTTCGAGAACCATCCTGTCGCCTTTTAATGGTCCCTATGCGCCTCGCCGAGGGCTGCCTGTGGCTTAACGTCGCCGGGGGGTTGCAGGGGGGGTAGATCTGCGACGTGTAGCGGCGAGGCCGCATAGGCGCCATTTCAACAGGGGAGAGTAAGCAACGCGCGTGCCAAAAAGGATGCCCAAAAGCGGCTGTGAGCCTTTCGTGCTGCTACACAGCCATTGGCAAGCCGTTGCCCAAACAACTTTTTTTTCGCGTCCGTCCCACCCTTTTCAAATCTCACGCCCACGCGCGAGCTGCGCATAGTTTTTTCAACGGAAGTGCCTCGAGTCTGGGACGTGTCTGCCCCCGGCCGGGGGCCGGAACCTCTTTTTTTCGGAGATGACAGATGAGACAGTTCGCTTTTCGGATTCTTTCCTTCCGCAAGTGCCTGAGAGCTAAGAGGAGCGTGGGCATTGGAGGAACTTCCGATTGCGGCTGCGCTTTAGACGTTGTTACGCCGTCTGCTCCCGGCGCACCGCTGAGAAGATGAGCCGCATGACCGCCATCAACGCCGCTGTAGCCCTTGATTGACCCGACCTGTGAGTAGCGCCTGAAGGCGCTTTTCACCGTGGACTGGGCGTAGATTGCCAGAATCAGCGGGGCGGAATCAGCAGCAACATGTACGGGTCATAAAACAACGGATAGAAGTATAGAAACGTCGTCGTGACGGGCGTCCTCCCGAAAACTCTCTCCTTCTCAGATCCTCACTTTTTTTCGGAAAACCATAATTAAAACGTCTCCCCTTCAAAAAGGTTCCCCGTGCCGGAACACCCACAGCTCTCCGAAAACAACAGATGTCTCCGCCTTTCGGTGTCGCGCTGGCATATTGCCCGCGTTTCCTTTGCGGCTTCGCGCCATTGCGAGTGGTCTGCTTCCCCGTCTTATCTCGCCAAGACGCGAAGGGCTCCCTTTCGCAGGCGATTTATTTCAATGGTTCCAGTTTTATGGCGTCAATGCCGAAAAAGTAGCCGGTGGATTTCGCGTTCTTCCCGACCATGTCCACTCGCAATACGTCCCCGCGCCCCTTGAGGAGAAGACGGTCAAGCACGATATGTCTTCCACGGAGCGCGCGGGGCGTATATGCGTCGTAGGGCTTGCCGAACTTTTTGCCGTTAAGTGAGATTTGCACGAGGGCGTAATCCCAGGATGTGACGGGGAAGATTGTCATTTTGTATGCGCCGGCGGTGACTTTCGGCAGAGCGATTTCCGCCCAGGCGCCGACGTTTTTCCCGCGAAACCACATCTGGAGGCTGTTGCTGAACTCTCCGAAGCCGGAGATGTCCTGAGGGCCCGTCTCCATATCGTCGGACTTGGCAACGACCTTCAGCGTCTCACCTTCTATGGCGCCTTTGATTCGAAAAGGTTTTCGCGGCTCGTGAATCACCCGGTCGCTCGTATTGACCGGTTTGAAAGAATCCTTCTGACCCGGAGCAGCGTACCAGTAGGTCACGCAGCTATAATCCTTATCTTTCCCGTAATTCTCGATTGTGCCCTTGAACGATTTCTGGAAGGGGATGTTGTCTGCAATCTGCCAGCGGTTGACGGAGGTGTAGTTCCCGTTGCCGGGACCCTCGCAGAGGGTCTGATTGTGAAATGCGTGCTGGAAAAGTGCCGTTCCGCACCATGCGTAGCCGAAGTAATCCTCGCTGCCGGTGCCGAAGGTGCTGGGGAAATCTTCTCCATCCACCCAGAACTTCTCGTCGCCTTCGCCCCACCATCCGCGGACAGGGTTCCAGATGGTCAGGACGGCGCCGCAGAATCGTCCGCGCCCTGTGCATTCGAGGAATGGCCAATCAAAAGTCTTGTTGGGATAATCGCGATGCCATTTGGCGTGGAAGTAGGCAATCCGCTCGGGGGGGATTTCGCATCGTTCAAACAATCCCTCGGCTTCGAACGTAACTGTTTCGTCTCCCTGGTTCTCAAACTCGTATCGAATTGCCTTTTTGTAAGGCATGTACCAGTAGCAGTAAGCGGTTCCGTCCTCT
This sequence comes from uncultured Verrucomicrobiota bacterium, assembly GCA_964640185.1. Lineage (GTDB taxonomy): Bacteria > Auribacterota > JABMQX01 > JABMQX01 > JABMQX01 > CAZXGF01. The sequence goes on from CAZXGF010000015.1 coordinate 91,520, forward strand.
TGTATCCCGAGCGGCAAAGACTTGTACGGATTCAAGCCGGGAGCCGTCCCGAAGAAATCCCCGATTGGCGAGTCCACGGAAGGCGTCGTTTCATTGTCCCAGTAGAACCTCAGCACCGTGTGGGCCAACATCTTCCGTTGTTCCATCAGGTCTTCGGGAAGATTGAGAAATCGAAACCGCATTGCCCGGATCGCAACTGGTGGTCCGTCGTTCTGTGCTTCCTCCTTGAACGTCTTCCCCGGCGCGAGGGTGAAAGTCTTCCAGCCGCCGCTCAGATGCTCGCCGAGCGCTTCCCCGCGAAGCTCCCACGGCAGCCTGCCCCTTCCTTCAAGCTGCGCAATCACGCTCTTTAGTTTCGCAAGCTCCTCGGCTCGCAAAGGCAAGTGGAATGATTCGACCTCCGTGCCCTTCGGGTACGTGCGGTAGGTGACGTGATGATACATCCTCTTGGGCTTCTCGACGACCACGCGGCAATGCTTCGCGTAAGGAATGGGGAAGTAAAGGTTGGCGCCGCCGCTTCGCCTGCCCACGACCGGGCCGAGGAACGGAGGAACTCTGCCATAAACGATGTCCTGGAACCCGCATTTCAGGACGGGCTTTTTCTGTCCGTCAATAAAAATCTTCAGAATGCCTTCCGGGTTCGCAGACCAGATGCGGAAGATGCAGCCGGGCCCGTCCATATCCGCCAGAACCATGCCCTCGGGGTCCTCCCGGAGGAAGTTGCCGGCGTCGCCGTTGGCGCCCCAGTTGGGCTTGTCGGGAGCGACGCTCCTGCGGTCGTAACTGGAGAACTGCTTGCAGGTTTCGCCCGGCTGCGGCAGCCACGCGAGCTGCTTCATGTCGGTCATCTCGTCGAGGAAATCAACGTAACGAACCGTTGCTGCCCCCGCCCCGGAGGCGAGAAGCAACGCCCCCATCACGATAGAGATTCTCTTCATTTCACCCTCCTTATCTTGCCCTTGTGAGGTAACACACAACTACTGATAATCGGCGAGTTACAGCTCAGAACGATACCGTCATTATTTTGGCCAGTCAACGATTCTTTTTGCAAGAGCCCCCGCATCTATGAAAGCTGTCGCGGGTGCGTCCCGTCCCCGCCGAGGGCGAGACGCCCTCGGGACTGCCGCCCCGCCATGGCGGGGCAGCGTTACATAGACGGCAACACTGAGCTGCACCTGGCAATCAAGCGCCAGACGCCCAGGGAACGACAGCCCCGCGAGACGCGGGGTGTCCTTCTCACCTTATTCTCTGCGCCTTTGCGTTAATCTGCTGTTCACTTCTTGCCTCCTCCGCCTCGGCAGCGTTCCTTCTCATTCTTCTCTCTGCGACTTTGCGCCTTTGGTGCGCCAGGATAAGACTGGTTGGTCTTGCAACATGAAAGGAGCTTGACCTGTTAATTGCTCGTTGAACACGTAGCAAAGCGGGCGGCCCGCGGAGTGATCCGCGATGTCGAAGCCGCGCCGAGCGAACGCGCGAGCCCTAGCGAAAGCGAAGCCAATTCGGCCTCGTCACGCAAGTGGAGAGCGGACAGCCCGCCAGAGAGTGGTGAAATCCGCCGCCAGGCTCGTCAGCCGCCCGTGGGGCTGTCCTGTGCGTCCATCGGAGATGCGTAAATATTTTCTCCGCGCCCTCTGCGCTGTCTGCGGTGAGTTCATCTCCCCCTAAGACTGAGGCATTACCAAGGAAACAAGCCGCTCCCAAAGAGCCTGAGCCGAAGCCGGGGGAGGAGGACGACCTGGTGGCGGTTCATACCGAGCAGGTGGCTACTGGGCGCCCATTTTGCACCAGTTGCAGCGGCGGCTCGAAACTCACATCTTCCTCTGTGGCTCACGACTCCAAAGATTCCTCAGGGCGAGTGTCGAACAGCCCGGCGGCGGAGGGAACAAGGGAGGGATCGCGGCGAACCGGACCGGCTTCCTTCGCAGACAGCATGATGTAATACCCTTTGAAATGCAGGTGCCTATCAGCAGTTTGTTCACTTTTAGGTTAGGTGGTGGCATAAAGGCTGCCATTTGTCAAGGCAGCTATCGTTAGGTGATGGCCAGACTGTGTCAGAGCGCACGAGTGAAGGCTCTTGACAGGCTGGCCGCATTTGATAGCATATCGAATGTCTGCGCCTGACAGTGCTGGTAGCCCGATTTGGCCCGGGCGGCTTGGGGGCGAGTGCACTCGCTGGGGAGTGCGGGGAGCGTGGGACCTGGAACTACATGATGGGAGGATCCAGATGGGTGTGGATCCCGGGTGCTTAGGAGGAAATTGACCCATGACTGAGCAGGGGATATCGAAAGCATCTCTGGTCGAGCAGATCGTTGAGGAGAGCTTCGCCCGGCTTGACCACCAGGAGGAGTTCGGCCCCGAGACGGTCGAGGAGCTTAGGCGGATCTTCGCGGAGGGGGATCTCGCCAAGGGAGATCCCGTAATTAGGGCGCTGCGGTGTCTTCGGGAGGAAAGCGATGAGGCTGCTTGAGCTCGAGATACGAAACGTACGCGGCATCCGGTCGTTGGCCCTTGAGCCAAACGGAGAGAACCTGGTGGTTTGGGGACCAAACGGTGCCGGGAAGAGCGCTGTTGTGGATGCCATTGACTTTCTATTGACCGGGCGCATCTCGCGGCTGAGGGGCGAAGGGACAGGCGATATTAGTCTGCGGAAGCACGGTCCCCACGTGGACCACAAACCTGAGGAGACCATGGTCCGTGGGCTGCTGCGGTTGCCGGGGTTGGCCGATCCTGTGGAGGTGAAGCGCTCTATCGAGGATCCAGACGAGTTGGCGTGCGACGCGCCGGCGAGGGAACACCTCGAGCCGATCCTGGCATTGGCGAAGCAGGGGCAGCACGTTCTTACCCGGCGTGACATACTGAGGTACGTCGCGGCCGATACCAGTACTCGGGCCAAGCAGATTCAGGAACTTATGAATCTTAGCGAGGTGGAGAAGCTTAGGCGAGCATTCGTTTCGGTGCGTAACCGGCTTGGTGAGGAGATTGGCCTCGCGAAGGTAGCGTTCGCTGAGGCCTTGGGGGCGGTCAGTGCAACAGCGCAGCTGGAGAGGTTCGATGAGGAGGCCGTGCTCGCGACAGTAAATAAGAGCCGCGCTGTGCTTGATGGGACCCCTATTTCAGCGCTGTGCTCGCAGGATCTGAAGGCGGGTCTGACAGCTCGGAAGATCATTTCAAGCGCCGGGGCCGCCGAGATGGCGGTGATGAGCAGGTACATAGAGAATCTGCGTAAGGCCCTCGGCTCAGAGCATCAGGCGCGGATGGCCGGCGTCGACAAGAAACTACGCGCATTGCTAAAGAAAATTGCCTCGGAGCCTGAGCTGCTCAGGTCCCTGAAGCGTCTGAACTTAACCAAGCTTGGCTTGGGATTGATCGATGAGACCGGGAGATGCCCTTTGTGTGATAACGCGTGGCCTCCCGGTGAGCTGAGCAGATACTTGCAGAGGCGTGTGGCGGAGGCCGGGTCAGCGTCTGACTGCACGAAAGAAATCCGGCAGGTCTCGGGCGCAATAGCGGAGCGTGTCGGGGCTGTGACGGAGAGTCTGCGCAAGGTGGCGGAGGCAGCGCGCGACCTTCAACCGAAGAACGACTTCCTGCGTCTCCAGTCTTGGCTTTTCGCCTTGGAGGAGCTATCACGCGCCTTGGATGAGCCCTTGGATAAGTATGAAGATCCGCGTTTCTCCCCGGAGGGTGTAAAGCGGATGCTCGCGCCGTCGGACACCGAGAAGAGCATTGGCAGCGTCGAGAGGTCACTTAAGGCGAAGTACCCGGAGGCGACCCCGCAGCAGGTGGCTTGGGACGTGCTAACCCGCCTCGAGGAGAATGTGAAGGCGATGGAGGGAGCGAGCGCAGCCCTTGTTAAGGCTGACTTGTCGCACCGCAGGGGTGTCGTACTGCTGGAGTCCTTCTTAAAGGCCAGGGACAAGGTGCTGGGGACGGTGTACGAAACCATAAAGGATAGCTTCGTCGGTCTATATCGGCGTCTGCACGGGGTCGACGAGGGAGCATTCTCGGCAAGGATCGAGCCTGAGGAGGCGGGGCTGAATTTCGAGGTCGATTTTTTCGGGCGCGGGCTTCATCCGCCGCGCGCATTGCACAGCGAGGGCCACCAGGATAGCATGGGACTGTGCCTGTACTTAGCGCTGGCTGAGCACCTCACGAAGGGCATTATTGACATCGTGATACTGGACGACGTGGTCATGTCGATCGACGCCGATCACCGCAGGCAGGTCTGCCAGCTCTTGGCAAAGGAGTTCCCACACCGACAATTCCTGATTACAACGCATGACAGGACCTGGGCGAGGCAGCTTCGCAACGAGGGCGTCGCGGGTTCCAACGGCGTGGTCGAGTTTTACAAGTGGGATCTGGACACGGGACCATACGTGAGCCAACAGGTTGGGCTGTGGGATCGCATCCATGCCGACCTTGACGAAATGATGTGGCGAGCGCCGCGGCGAAACTGCGTCATGGCATGGAGGAGTTTCTTGGGGCTGCCTGCGAGGCACTTCAAGCGAAAGTAGTCTGCAAGCTCAGCGGCCGATGGGAATTCGGAGATTTCCTGCCGGCTGCCATGCACCGGTACCGTCATCTGCTGAAGCAGGCTAAAAAGGCGGCGCAGTCCTGGGGCAAGACTGGGTGCTTTGAGAGGCTGCAAGAGCTGGACAGCACCGTCGGCCAGATTTACGGCCGTTGCGGGGGTGAGCAGTGGGCGATCAATGTCAACGTGCACTACAACAACTGGCCGAGTTTTTCGCCTGCTGACTTCCGGCCTGTTGTCGAAGCGTTTCGGGACCTGCATGCACTATTCCTATGCAGCAAATGTCGGGGAATGCTGCGGCTCGCATGCGAAGGAGCTACGCCCGTGGCCGTGCGCTGCGCCTGCGGTTCGCTGGACTGGAACCTGGCCGAAAGGAAAGAACCGGACGGGGTCCATGCTGCGTAATGGACTTGCCATGCGAATGTTCCGCCCGCTGGCGCCGGGTGGGATGCCTGCGTGCTGCGCTCATGATGAGAACTCTATTGAAGGAGGATCAGGCGGCGACGTCGAAGACGACTTTGCCGGAGACGATGGTGGTGACGGGGGCGCCTTTGAGCTTCCAGCCGGCGAAGGGTGTGTTGCGGCTTTTGGAGGCGAACTCGTGCGGGTTGATCTCAACTTCCTTTTCGGTGTCGAGGATGATCACGTCGCCGTCGGAGCCTTCTTTGAGGGTGCCTTTGTTCGTGGAGGGGAATGGTGAGGAACGTGGGGATGCAGCGCCATGCGTTCTTCGCGTGAGAGCTTTGCGGGATGGGCGGCGCCCGGCGTTGTCCTTGTATTTCTACTTGTCCGCAAAGGGCTGGACGTGGGTGCTGAGCCATTGGGCAATCTGGTTTACATCGTTTTCACCGCGGGCGACGGACCAGAAGAACGGCTCGATTTGTTCGGAGGGAACGAGACGGTAGCCGTTGAGGCGGAGGCATACGTCGGCAGCGACAAGAGCGGTGCGTTTGTTGCCGTCGAGGAACGGATGGAAAGCGATCAGGCTGTGAATAAGCGCTGCGACCTTGGAGACGAGATCGAGGAACAACTCCTCGCCCGCGAAGGCGGTGAAGGCCGGGCCAGGGCCGATTCCAGCGCTCCGGGGCTGGTGATGCCGGGCAATCCTCCCGTTTCCTCGATGACGCGATGGTGGATTATGACCAGCTCTGGCAGGGATATCCAGTTCACCGCGCCAGCCCTTCGAGAGCGCGGCGGTGCTCCTCGATGGAGCGACTCGCAAGGCGCTCAATTCGCCTCAGGCGCTCTCGATCGAGCGGAGCAGAGAGCAGGAGGATGTCGCCTCCAACTTCAATGGCTTCGTACTCGCCGGTTGGAGCCGCCTGCTGAAAGGCGTCAGGCAAGGTGAGGTTGGCGTTGTTTCGCTTCACGATTCCGAGATATTTCATGGGACTCGCGCCTCCTACATTCTGGTCGTACCCGCCTCTCCGGATGACCGCGGGGCCTCAGGGGTGTGATTCCCGCTAATCCGCCTGAGATTCGCTGCGGCGGATTGCCGAGCTAAAGACCGTGGGTACATCGCTGTGAAGATACACCGGGGTTGCGGGCCAAGTCAACCGGATTCGTGCCGGGAAGGTAATCCCTCAGTTACCGGCGGCTGAGGTTCGCATCTCATGGGACGCAGAGTACCCCTTGTGCCGGTGGCATCCTGCCCCCGCCGAGGGCGAGACGCCCTCGGGACTGCCGCCCCGCCATGGCGGGGCAGCGTTACATAGACGGCAACACTGAGCTGCACCTGGCAATCAAGCGCCAGACGCCCAGGGAACGACAGCCCCGCGAGACGCGGGGTGTCCTTCTCACCTTATTCTCTGCGACTTTGCGCCTTTGCGTTAATCTGCTGTTCCCTTCTTGCCTCCTCCGCCTCGGGCAGCTATCCGCCCGAGACTGAGGGGTTACCCGCGAAGAAGACTACGGGGATGCGGAGAAGGCTATGGCGCCGGAGACGATGGTGGCGACGGGGGCGCCTTTGAGCTTCCAGGCGGCGAAGGGTGTGTTGCGGCTTTTGGAGGCGAACTCGTGCGGGTTGATCTCAACTTCCTTTTCGGTGTCGAGGATGGTGACGTCGCCGTCACAGCCCTCTTTCAGGCTGCCCTTGCTGGCGAGGTGGAGGATTCTGGCAGGATTTAGCGAGAGGTTCTCCACAATTTGCGTCAGCGAAAGAACGCCGCCCCGGTACAGCTTATCGAGGGTAACGGGTATGGCGGTTTCCAAGCCGATGACGCCGAAGGGAGCTTTATCGAACTCGACCTCCTTTTCGTTTTCGGAGTGCGGGGCGTGGTCGGTGGCGATGCAGTCAATCGTCCCGTCCTTTAGCCCTTCTTTCACTGCCTCGACATCCGCTTCGGAGCGAAGCGGCGGTTTCATCTTCAGGTTCGTGTCGTAAGAGACCAGCGAGGCGTCGGTGAGGGAAAAGTGGTGCGGCGTCGCCTCGGCGGTTATTTTGACGCCCTTTTTCTTCGCGGACCTTATCATGCTGACGCCGCCTGCGGTGCTGACGTGGGCGATGTGAACGGGCGTGCCGGTCAACTCGCCAAGAATGATGTCGCGGGCGATGGCGATTTCCTCGGATGCCGAGGATATTCCTATCAGGCCGAGGAGGTTGGAGTAGTATCCTTCGTGCATCAAACCCTTCGCGGAAAGGCTGGTGTCTTCCGGATGCGAGATGAAGCTGACCCCGAACATGTAGGCGTATTCGAGAATCCTACGCATGAGGTAATTGTTCTGCACCGGGAATCCATCGTCCGAAACCGCGACGGCTCCGGCTTCGACGAGCTCGCCGATGTTTGCCAAGTCTTCGCCCCTCATTCCGAGGGAGGCGGCGCCAATGGGAAATACGTTGACCACGCCGACCTGACGCGCTCTGTGCTCGATAAGGTCAACCGTCCCCGAGTTATCGGTGACCGGCATGGTGTTGGGCATGCACGCCACCGAGGTGAATCCGCCGCGCGCCGCGGCTTTCGTTCCCGACTCGATGTCCTCCTTATACTCAAAGCCCGGCTCGCGGAGGTGGACGTGCATATCTATGAAGCCCGGACAGACAACTTTGCCGCTTGCGTCGAAAATGGGTATGCCCTTCGGGGTTTCAATAGCGGCGTCGGCGCCTTTGATTATCTTGCTTACTTTTCCGTCCAGAATGAGCACAGACGCCACTTCGTCGAGGCCCTGTGCGGGGTCAACCACCCTTCCGTTCTGAATCAGCAGGCTGTTTTCATCTTTCATAATTCAAGCCCAAACATATCTCCCGTTTCTGTTCGGTTTTTTTTCGCAGGATTAAGTGCTCCGACTCATAAGTTCGGTGACGTATTTGCTCCGACAGGATAACAGGATGGACATGATACGACGATGACCGTATCTTTTTCGACGCCACCATGACCGGGCAACAAGGTCTCGAACAACTTCTCCGCCAATTGTTTGCGCTTCGTACTCTTTCACCGAGCGGCCCCCGGGCCTGTGATTTACTGGATGGTTCACGCCTCTGGAACAATCCCGTTCACGCCGATGGCGTGATTATCCCGTCAAAATAGCTCCTTTCACGACACCATTCATACTTCACCCGATTTGCGAATCCATGTCCTAAGCAGCCGTCCTCGCGAGCAAAAACATCACTGCCATCCTCACAGCGACGCCGTTGGTCACCTGGTCGAGAATGACCGACATGGGGCTGTCGGCGACTTCGGAAGTCATCTCAATTCCCCGGTTGATGGGGCCGGGGTGCATGACGATGCAATCCTTGCGGGCTTTCTTCAACCGCTCGGTCGTCAGCCCGAATAGTTTGATGTACTCGGCAAGCGACGGCAGAAAATTCGCCTGCTGCCGTTCGAACTGCATTCTCAGGGAATAAATAACGTCCGCGTCAGCGATAGCTTTGTCAAGATCGAAGGACGTCTCCACGCCCATGTCAGCGAAATACTTAGGGATGAGAGTGGGCGGGCCGCAGATGAGGACATTCGCCCCCAGCTTTTTCAGGGCGAGGATGTCTGAGCGAGCGACGCGGCTGTGATAGATGTCTCCAATGATGACAACCGTCAGGCCCTCGATTTTCCCTTTGTGCTGGCGAATGGTGAACATGTCGAGGAGAGCCTGCGTGGGGTGCTCGTGAAGCCCGTCGCCCGCGTTGATGACGGAAGCTTTAGCGTGCCGGGCGAGGAAATGCGGCGCGCCGGAACATGAGTGCCGAATGACCAAGATGTCAATCTGATAGGCCTCCAGATTGTGGACAGTGTCCAAGAGGGTCTCGCCTTTCACGATGCTGCTGGTGGAAGAAGAGATGTTCAGCACGTCCGCGCTGAGCCTCTTGGCGGCGACCTCAAAGGAGGTGCGGGTGCGGGTGCTCGCCTCGTAAAAGAGATTGACGACGGTCTTCCCGCGGAGCGCGGGCACCTTTTTTATCGGTCTGGCGGAAACTTCGCGGAAAGATTCCGCGGTGTCCAGGATCAGCCGGAGCTCGTCGGTGGTCAGCTCTTCGATCCCTAACAGGTGCTTCTTCGTCCAGGGCACAGTTTCTCGAACCATGGCGCACTACCTCACTTCTTGTCAGAATTGCCCGTCTTTTTCGCTTTTGCGGCGGTGGGGGTGTACAGAATAGCCTCGTCTCTGCCGTCAACTTCCTTGACTCGCACCTTGACCATTTCGTCTCCTCGGGTGGGGACGTTTTTTCCGACGATGTCGGCGCGGATGGGAAGCTCTCGGTGTCCCCGGTCAATCAGCACCGCAAGCATGATTCGTCTCGGTCGCCCGTAGTCCATGATGGCGTCCATCGCAGCCCTGACGGTGCGGCCCGTGAACAAAACGTCGTCCACGATGACCACGGTCTTGTCATTGACATCAAAAGCGATGTCCGTGCTCTTAACCACGGGCTGGTCCACCTTTCCATATACGTCATCGCGATAAAAGCTTATGTCGAGGGAGCCGACCGGCGCCTCTGCGGACGCGACCCGCTGAATGGTTTCGGCGATTCGCCTCGCAAGATGCACCCCTCGCGTCCAGATTCCTATCAGGGCGAGGTTCTCAAGCTCGCCGACCTTCTCCACGATCTCATGAGAGATTCGGGTGACCATCCTGTTAAGGCTCGTCTCGTCAACGAGAGTTACTTCTGTCTTCGCGTGAATCACAGCGGTTCTCCTGCGCGTAAAAAAATCTCCCCTACTTTCGCGTGGAGAGATTCGTTATCAGCCGGTCCCAAGCTTATCATTTCGCAATCCCTTCTTAGCCTCTCGGAGCTAAATTAAAAGGATCAACTTTCTATTTGTCTGCTTTTTACTAAAGGCCCTATTTCCCTGTCAACACATTTTTCTCGGAATCTTAGTGCTTTGCTTCATAAGTTCGGTGACGTATTTCCTCGGACAGGATAACAGGATGGACATGATTCTTGGAATCCTGTTTATCCTTACGAAAGGTTCTTGGCCTTTCGCTTTACCTCAACTTCTCAGGTACTGGGTTACCCGTGGCAACGAGCTTGTTAATGAGTTGTGTCTCCTGAGCGGCCACAACAACCGCCTTGACCCCGCGCCACGCGGGCCTCGATGATGACCGTACCTCTTTCGACCCCGCCATGGCCGGGCTGCAAGGTCCGGACAACTTCTCCGTCAATCGTTTGCGGTTCGTGATCCTTCACCCAGCGGCCCGCCGGCCTGTGATTTACTGGATGCTTCATGCCTCTGGGACAATCCAGTCTATCCTGTTATCCCGTCAAAATAGCTCCTTTCACGACACCATTATACGTCACTGTATTTGCGAGTCCCCGTACTTAGGGAAAGGAGGAGGTACGAGATTCCACGTCAGCGCCAGCGCCCCCGCGAATGCGACATCCGAAAAGGCGCTGGCTGCCAAAGAACACCTTTGCCCTGAAGCAGTGCACAGTCGCCACGAGAAAGACATGCCGCCCGGTTCCTACGGGAAGCTGATAGGGCTGAGGGGGTTGGCGCCGGCGCGCTTCTCCTCCTCGTCGGAGTATCCGTCGCCATCGTCGTCGGTATCGGCGTTGTCGCCGATGCCATCTCCGTCCGTATCGCGCCACTCCTTTGGGTCTCGTGGGAAAGCGTCCCACGGGATGCAATTGGCCTTCCCTACGCCGTCGCCGTCGAGGTCTGCCTCCTCGTTGTCGGGCGTGCCGTTTTTGTTGAGGTCGTCGGGGACGCCGTCGGCGTTAATGTCAGCATCGAGGTTGTCGCCAATTCGGTCGCCGTCAACGTCCGCCCATTCCTCTCGCTCGAGAGGAAATGCGTCCCGCGAATCCGATACGCCATCGTTGTCGTCGTCATCGTCAATGTCGTTGGGCCTTCCGTCGCGGTCGCTGTCGGGCGGACTTTGGTCGGTGATGAGAAGAGCGAGGTCAATCGTGAAAGGAGGCGCAGTGAACGTGTGCCTGCCTGCGAGGGCATCGAAACTGCCGATAATGCTCGCGTCGGTAGGGTTGTACCAGTAGCCTCTCGCTCTCTTCGGAACGTCCACGGTGACCCGAAGTCCCTTCACTAAACCGCGGTCGTGATTCCAATTGTGCTGAGGACGCCGCCCTCCCCGCGAGGCTTTCTCGCATTCTCCGCAGACGTGATGATGAAGATAGACCGCGGCTCGCTTCTCGGAGCGGAGCCCATACGAGCGAACCTCGGCAACCTGCGTTCCGCTCAGCGGCGCCTCTACCATGCGGGCGCCGGCGTCGAGTGAGTAGGCGAAATCTTGTAGCGCGTGGATGTACTGTCGCTCCTGCGGCCCGAGCCAGATGTTCCTGACGTGGCCGTCCTTGGCGTAGGAGGTTTCCCAGAAGATGAACGCGATCTCGTTGAAGAACGCCGTCCAAGTCCTGACCCGCATCCGTCGTGCCGAGCCGGGGTCCCAAACGCCGCCGATTCCTTCAGCCGTGCGGTCCTGTCTCCCCCGACTGTTGCCCTGCTCGCCGTATATCACCGGCTTGCCGAATCTTCTGTCTCGCCTCGCGCGAGATTCCGTGACACGAGCCGAGGAAAGCTCGTTTTCGTTGCCGTACCAGTGCGGGGCGTTAATGTCAATGCCGCTGATTTCGGCTCTTTCCCAGCTTGTTGAGATCGGTTTGTGATATGGATCCACCGACTTGAGATACGGGATCATGACTTTGTACCACTCCTCGGACGCTTTCTGCTCGTTGAGGAACTCCCAGAAATCAACATAGGCGCCCCACCGATCCACAGTGTACTTGAGCGCCCGCTTGACCTTTGCCATGCCCTGCGCATCGCCCGGCTCGAAATTGCACACCTTCGTGTATCCAAAAATCCCGTAGAAGTTTCGTATTCCATACTTCCGCGTCATCCGGAGCATCTCGTCAATGATAATCGCCTGTTCCCAGCGGACGTTGTCCAATGTGGAAGCGTTGGGGTCATCATCCCTGGCGAAGAGCTTGATGGAGAAATTGTTCGGCGAGAACCGCCACAGGTTGAAGCCCCCACGGGAATGCCGCCCGAAATGGACGTCGCAGTTCTGGGGATTCATCGAGGGGCCGCGAGCGAACATGGCCCCGGGCGGCGGCTTCGGTCGTCTTCCCTCCGGGTCGGGACGAAAGGGACCTTCCATGGAGGAAGCATCCATCGCCGAGCCGTCGTGGTTGTTGTCGAAAACGCCATCCTGAAAGCCGATTGGAAAATACGGGCTTCCATCCTCGAATATGAACCGGTAAGGATTCTTGGGATTGATTCGCACCCAGCCTTTTTGATGGACACGGCCACTCACGACGCGAAATCTCCCGCTGCCTCTGGCGGTCTGGGCCTTCTTGTTCCGAAAAAGGTAGTCGAACCTCCATTGGCCGAGCTCGCTCGGGGCGTACCTGGCCTTCCAGAGGTCAGCCGGGGCGCAGGGCCAGTTCGCCGTTTCCCTCGTCCTTCCGCTGCTGTCCGAGTCTTTTCTGATAATCGGCTTCTGCGGTTTTGTCGAGCCGTAGAAAAACCCGCACACAACGTATTTCTTCCCCGTCGGGGAAGTGAACTGCACCTCGATGGTCACATCCCACGTCGGGTTTTCATATTCCCCTTGATGATAGAACGTAAGCTCGAAGACCTGATACGGCATGAGCTTGTTAGTGTTCTCGCTGACTTTCACCTTGAGGCCGCTGGCGCCCGAACACGCGCCAAGCGATAGAAAGAAAACAACCGCGAGCCAGACCCATGCCCGCCCGCAGATACAATAAGCGCTGTGAACTCTCATGCGAGAACCTCCCTTTTGGACGTAACTGTTGAGGCGCCGAGGGGCCGGTCATCGTGAGTTAGTCTGTCACCCCCCATGAGACTCACTCTGTGATGTGCGTCTCCAACTGTCAAGTTCTTTGTGGGTATCGGTTGGGCGAATAGTGAAGGGATGATTTTCAAGCTGCCTGAAATCCTTCGAGCCGACGGGGCAAAGCTCGACCGCCCTCGGCGTGCGTTCCATGCACGTTCCGTAGTTGCGGATAACGCAGGAAGGGCTTCCGGGGTACTCGTATCTCTGGTATAATCATATCAGTTATGGCGACGATTGGAGAGAGGAGAAAGATGCACGAAACGCGACCTTTTGTCAAAGAAACTGCTTGCCCAAATAGTTCTCGCTCGCGGCGTGGGACTTCTGTGGTCGTCGCGAGGACTTTTTGTGCTGTTTCTCTGGTTGTTTTGTTGAGCCGGGTCAGTTCTCTCCTGAAACGAATCGCGCTGAAAGGAAGCGTGTGGCTGATTGCCTTTGCCGGATTGTCGGGTTGCCTGTCTGCGGCGGCCGAGGACGTGCCTTCCTTCGCGATAGGTCCCTATCTTCAGAACGTCACTGAGAACTCGATTACTGTCTGTTGGGAAAGCGATGTGCCGACCGACGGAACTGTCGAATACTGGGTGGAGGGGACTCAGAACAGCTCTATCGTGAATGTTGGCAGCGACGAGCGACATGAGGTTCGCCTCGACGATTTGCAGCCCGCAACAGGTTATCACTACCGTGTCAGAATCCCGGCAGAGGGCGAAGGGAGCTTTTTCACCGCGGGATTCAAGACGGCGCCGTCGGAAGATGTTCCATTCACTTTCGCGGTTTACGGAGATTCGCGAGACAGCGGCCCGGAGCATCAGGCCCTTGCGGAGGCGATGAGGGCTGTCAACCCCGCCTTAGTGATTCACACCGGAGACCTCGTTCACTGGGGGGATAACGAGAGCTCCTGGGGCATTTTTTGGGAAAGCGCCGCTCCTCACGATGGAGAGAAAAGCCTCATGGGAAACTTTCCGTTCTATCCCGTGATAGGAAACCACGAATATATGGCCTTAGGGGGATACAAAGACGAGGCGATCTTGAGTTATCTGTCCTATTTCGTTCTTCCGCCGAGCGGTCTGGAGGACGACCACCCGGAATGGAGCGAGAGGTTCTATTCTTTTCGCTACGGCCCGGCGTTCTTTATTGTTCTGGACACCAACTCCGACTCTGAACCGGAATATGACCCGGGCTGCGGCCCGACCGAGGGGTCGCCGGACATACATCCGGGAAGCCCCCAGCACGAGTGGTTGGTCAACCAACTGAAGGTTGCCAAGGCGCAATGCCCTTTCACGTTCGTCTCCTTCCATGAATCTCCGTATAGTTCGGGGCCGTGGGGGAGAAACAGTTCTTACAGGTTGAGATTTTTGGACGCGTTGTTCCGGGAATACGGCGTGGACGCGGTCTTCGGCTCTCACGACCATTTCTACGAACGAAGCGAGACGTATGTTGACAACTATCGCATTCTCTATTTTGTCGAAGGAGCAGGAGGGGCGCCCATGTACAGTAAAGCGAGCGGGTGGAACGCGCCCGGCTCATGGATGTGGGACGAGCTCAACGAGGCCTTTTACACGAAAGCTTTCGATAACTCTTCTTACAGCTTCATCAAGGTGGACATCGCCCTCCTCGGCAGCGGCAGGTGGCGAGCGACTTTCTCAGCAACCCGCTCCAACGGCGAGGTGTTTGACGTTTTTCAGATAACGAGGCCCTCCGGTCATATTGGCCTTGCGGAGACGCTGACATTCTCATTCGAGTCCACCCCGGGCCAAACCTATCAAGTCGAATACTCCAACAACCTGTTTGGGAGCGAGATGGAGTGGCTGCCTCTGGGAGCGCCCATTGTCGCTGACGGCCCGTTGATCTCTATTACCGACGATGGAACGGAAACCGGTGTCCCGCCGACGGATGCCACGGTCAGGCATCGCTTCTACCGTGGGCGGGAAATGCCGTAAATCAGGGGTCTGAGACCAGGCTGGAAAGGGCGCGTATGGGTCAGCTTTCTTCGCGAGAGAGACTTCTCAGGTGCCTTCGGCACGAGCCGACGGACCGCGTGCCGATTTCCACGTATGAGCTTGTTGGCTTGAACGGCGACGCGTGGGAGAACAACGAACCGTCCTACTCGCGGCTGATGCAGGCAATCCGCGAGAGGACCGACTGCATTTACATGCTCGAGCCGGACTGGAAAAGCTCCCCCGTGCCGGGAATGGAAACCGAGACCTGGCGAGAGGGGAAAAGCTCCTTCACCCGCACGACTTATCATACCCGCAAAGGCAAGCTGACGTGCCTGCACCGCCAGGACGATGACCTCCATACGCGCTGGACTCTCGAACACCTCCTCAAGAATATCGAGGACATTGACCGCTACATGGCGATTCCGTACGAGCCGCCGGCGCTGGACATGAGCCATTTCCTTTCCGAGCGCGACGCTCTCGGCGAAAAAGGATTGATGATGGTATCCGTGGATGACCCGATATGCATGGCCGCAGAGCTTTTCGAAATGGGGCAATTTTTAGTCTATGCTGTCTCCAATGAAAAACGGATGAAGTGCTTCCTGGATGTGATTCACGAACGCCAAATGCATTGTCTTCGCAAAATGCTCCGCAACGACGTCGGCGATGTGATTTTCCGGATTTGCGGCCCTGAGTACGCGACGCCGCCCTATCTTTCACCGGAGTACTTTCGGAAATACGTTACTGTCTATTTGAGGGAGATATGCGGGGCGGTCAGGGAGGCTGGCGGTTTCGCGAGGGTTCACAGTCACGGGAAAATAGCCAGGATTCTCGACCAGATTGTGGCGGCGGCAGCGGAAGGCCTCGACCCCATCGAGCCGCCGCCGGACGGCGACATAGAAATGGGCGAGGTCAAGAAGCTGTACGGGGAGAAGCTTTGTCTCTTCGGTAATATCGAGCTGAAGGAACTTGAGCATTCGAGCCGCGAGAGAGTAGATTCTCTCGTGAGGAAAGCCATGCGCGAAGCCAAAAATGGAGGTGGCTTTGTCCTCATGCCGACGGCGGCGCCGATTAATGTGCCTCTATCAAGAAAGACGGAGGACAATTACCTCCAATATATCGAAAGCGGCTTGAAATACGGCTCGTACTGACGCTGCGACGAGGACTGAATCAGCGCCGAACGACCCGCGGCGGCGATGCGGCGCTCTTCGAGCGCGCCCGAAAAAGGCCTGTCATGGCCGGCAACTCGGACATCGCTTGAAGCCTTTCTTGACAGCGTCGGTTTTGCTGACGGGTTGCCCGCCGTGGCGCCGCAGATGCCGACAACTCTCCTTGTGATAGTGGCTTCCTCCGCGCCTGATAAAGACGGTCTTCGCAGACTCGTCGTCCGTTTGAGAAGAGGGCGCCCCCGCCTTTTGCGTCCTCGCCAGGGCAGGGTCGTCCTCGAGGCCGAGTTCCTCCGAAACCTCACGCGCGCCCCTAAATTTGCCCAAGACATACCCCACAAAAAGTCCCACAACCAACCCCGCAATGACCCACGGCAGATGCTCAATCATTTTTCACCAGCTTTCCCTTTGCTCCGGCGCCACCTATCCGCAACCGTCGAAGAGCGCCGTGACATTTTTGACATGACCCTTCAGGTAAGTTGAATAATCCCCTTTTCCTATAGAGAACACACGCACGTGTGTCGTGAAACTACACCATTTCTTATTATAATACCAGCATCCCGCACTGGAAATCAATCATGATTTTCGGGAGCGTGTGGCTGCGTTTCGGCGGGATGCCATGACGCCTTCTTCCGTCCTTCTCGCAGGCGGCATTCACGCCGTCCCCATGTCGAGTCTCCATCTCTATCGCACAATTGAGGACACGAGGATAACATTTCAGCCGGGCTTTGGCCCCGCCTTGGCGGGGCTTCAGCCGGGCTTCTCGATCAAAGGATTCATCCAGATTCTGCCACCCAAATGGAGCCGCACCCTTTTGGGATTCTCCCGTGAACGTGGAACCCCTCCTCGGCGCTGTTCTGCGAGCCTGCGTTTTGCAGGCCGCTGGCGCGGCATTCAGTCGCCGGAAACATACCATGCCGCCCAACGACAACCACGAACCGAGGGGAGAACTCCCGCTGTTGGCAACAAGTAAGCCAGCAATGTAACCTCCGAAATCTTGCATGTCAACCGGGAAAGTTGGGTGTGGCGTAACGCCTCAGTCTTGGGCGGATACCCCGCCTTGGCGGGGGAGAGAAAAGAGGAAGGGGAAAATAACGCAAAGGCGCAGGGTCGCAGAGAGGAGGATGAGACGGACTCCGTCCTCGCCTGCCGTGGCATGTAACCATGAAAGCGGGCTGCCCTGGAGTGGCGGTTTGTGATACCCCGGTACAGACCGGGAAAGGTGACCAAACCAGAGGGGTCGCATGTGCGCCCCAAACCAAAGAAAGGAGCAGCCCATGAGAATGTACATCGGATTAGACGTTCATTGCAAGCCAGTAGTGTCCGGCTGTTCAGTTTCGTTGTGCTCGCAACCTACTGTAGATTAAGATGTTACGCTAAGAACAGAGTGGAGGCGACTTCATTATTCATCCATACCTCCCACGCGAGGCTCAACGATGTCAATATTCTCGACATCCTCATTCCATAGCCCGGTTCTTTCTATGTGATGGATCCGCCTATGTGGATTTCGCACGGCTTTATGCTGTCCAGAGCCGAAAAAGCTTTCCGCTCCATGAAAAGCCTGCTTGCAAAAACGGCTCGTCGGCTTTCTCCCTAAACCGGAGCACCGCTCCCATCGTATAACGGATAAGGGTAAATGTAGGAAAACTGAGCGGGTCGGTGGCCAGAAACAGTGTCAGGAGGTATGGCCTCAGTCTCGGGCGAATACCCCGCCTTGGCGGGGGAGAGAACAAGGGAAAAGGAGGGTAACGTAAAGGCGCAGAGTCGCAGAGAGGAGCATGAGAAGGACTCCGTCGTCGCCTGCCGTGGCATGGGCATCTTGCCCATGATCCCGAACGGGTCCCCCGCCAGAGGCGGGGGATGCCACGTGGGAATGGCTTTTTTTGCCGTGAAGGGTACAGCCCGAGCCCGTCGAGGGCAAGGGAGCCCCTCGATATCCCCCGCGGAACGCGGGGCGGGACAGGACGCCGGCGATGGGTAAGCCCCTCTGCGTGCTCTACGCACTCTGCGGTTCCAGCCTCAGCGGCCCGTAACTGAGGCATTACGTCAGGAGCATAAGGTGCGGCGTATTTGCGTGGCATATTTCGGATGAATCCTTTGGTCGAGAAGCCCCGCCTCGG
>CAZXGF010000016.1:0-107063 GCA_964640185.1 uncultured Verrucomicrobiota bacterium
TATAGGGCTCCCTTGCCTGTCCCGTTACGATCCTTCGGAATCGCTGCCTCCGGGGGTGTCGCTACATTTGAGTGGTGAGAGATTTCGCTTTGGCTTGCTTGTGGCAGGCTGCGTGTTTCCGTGGGACGAACCGGGAGGGTGACGCAAATCCCGTCCCTCACCTCTCTGTGTGGGGATAGGCGCGGCACGAACGTCCCGCCCGTGAAACATCATGGGCAATATGCCAATGCCACGGCAAATGCGACGAGGGAGTCCTTCTCATGTTCCTCTCTGCGCTCTCCGCGGTGAGTCATCTCCCCCCGATGCCATGCCATGCCAGGCGACCGCGCAGTCCTTCTCATCCTGCTCTCTGCGACTCTACGCCTCTGCGTTAAAATTGCCTCTCTGCCCCAACCGAAGGAATCCCGTCCATGCTGTTGTCCCATCAAAAGTTCCACCTCCACCTCCCCTGAACGTCTCTCATCCCCCGCCCCTCTGCGTTTTATATTGCCATCTTCTTCAACGCGAAGGCACAACAGAGGAGACCTGCTTCCCGTCCCATCCGAAAATCCAATTGAGGAACAGGCCAATTCTTTGTATGCTATCCCAGAGCGAATTCCGTTGCGACATAACAAACCGCTCACGCCGCTTCAACTGGCAAGGAGGGTCACTATGAGATTCACAACTGCAATTATCCTGACAATCGGCGTTCTTTTCACCTTCAGCGGAAAAGCCACCCCGCAAAACCTCCCCGGCGACCGCATGATGGACGAATATCTCGCCCAGGAGACGATGAAAATCGTGGGGACATTCATGGCGGGAATCAAATCGAAGGAGGACTGGGAAAAAGCTCGCCCCAGGCTCAAGGAGGAGTATTTTTACATGCTCGGGCTGTGGCCTCTTCCGGAGAAGACGCCGCTACACGCCACGATTACCGGCACGCTCGAGAGGCCGACATTCAAGGTCGAGAAGCTCCATTTTCAGAGCCGACCTCACCTGTACGTCACCGGCGATCTCTACCTGCCCCGGAAGGTCGAGGGCCGCCTGCCGGCAATCCTGTACCTCTGCGGGCACGCCAGCAGAGGAAGGAACGGCAACAAAACCGCGTACCAACATCACGGCATCTGGTTTGCGAACCACGGCTACGTCTGCTTAGTGTTGGACACCCTTCAGCTCGGCGAGATTCACGGAATCCATCACGGCACCTATCGGTACGAACGATGGTGGTGGCATTCAAAAGGCTATACGCCCGCGGGAGTCGAGTGCTGGAACGCCATCCGGGCAATTGATTACCTCGTCAGCCGCCCCGAAGTTGACCCTGAGCAAATCGGCGTCACCGGCGTCTCCGGCGGCGGAGCGGGCAGCTTCTGGGTCGCCGCCGCCGATGAGCGAGTCAAGGCTGCCGTCCCCGTCAGCGGCCTGAGCGACTTGGAGACTCAGGTCGTTGACAAGGTCATTAACGGGCACTGCGACTGCATGTTCTTCCACAACACCTATCTCTGGCCCCTCTCGAACATCGCCGCGCTCATCGCCCCGCGACCATTCCTTTTCGCCAACTCTGACTGGGACGGCATATTTCCAATGCCCGGAAACCAGAGAATAAGAGACCGGATGGAGTTTCTCTACGGGCTCTATGGCAAGGCGGGAAGGCGCGGCAATTTCAACATTTGCGTCGTCCCCGGCGGCCACGGCGACAAGCTCGAGCTTCGGCTCATGGCTTATCGCTTCATGAATCGCCATCTCAAGGACGACGACAGCGACCCGGTGGAGCCGAAGCCCGAACTTTTCAAACTCGAGGAGCTGAGAGTCTTCCCGGAGGACAGCGACATCCCCTCCGACGAGCTGAACACCAAGATTGACGAACTGTTCGCCCCGTTTGCCGATGTTGCCCTTGCCTCCGGCCCAGCCTTCCCCGCGTTGAAAGAAGAATTGCTCAAGAAGCTCAGAGACTATTGTTTTCGCGCCTGGCCGAAAAGCTATCCCTTCGGCCCCGGAGCGCTGATCCAACTGGAAGCGCTTCCGACCGAACCCCCCATTTACGTGAAGTGCGTTCCGGCCTCGACGACGAAGGTTTTGGGGAAATGCTGGTTGGTCGTCCTCAACGCGGGTGAGGAAGGGGAAAAGCTCCCCGAATGGGCCAACAAGGTCGTCGGCGACGAACCCGCCTTTCTCCTGATGCCGCGTGGCGTCGGCCCGACGAAATGGACCACGAAGAATCCCCCAAACTACGTCGAGAGGTCTCTCGCCCTCCTGGGAAGAACCGTGGATAGCGGCCGCGTCTGGGATGTCCGCGTCGCCGCTTTTGCCATCAAAAAGGAGTTGGCCGAAAAGGGAGTTCACCGCGTAAATCTGGCAGTGCTCGGAAAAGGTCAGGCGGGCATTCTCGGCGCCTATGCCGCTCTTTTCGAGCCGGCGATTTCCGAGGTCGTTCTTGTCAATCCGACCAAGACGCACATGGAGGGCCCTCATTTCCTCAACGTCCTGAGAGTCCTCGACATTCCCGATGCACTGGGATTTCTCGCTCCGAGGAAGTTAACCATCTACGGCGCGCCCGGCAGTTCTTTCAGCACGACCGCTTCGCTTTACGAAATAGCGGGCGAGAAAGACCGCTTTGTCGCACCATGAGGCTAACCAGTCGCACGTTGCCTGAGGAGACGAAACGCGAGCGAGGCCGCTCTGCCCAGAATCCCGAATCCGGCCCACACAACCGGGAACCAAAGGGTCGAAAAGAATAGCGAGAGCAGAACGACGGCTTGACTCCAGAACAAGATGATTCCCTCGGAGGATGCGCTTTCGGAACGCCAGAGCGACAGCGGACGAACTTTTCGCACGATCCTCGCGTAACGAACCGCCGCCGTCAGCACTGTCAGAAACGGGACCGCCATCAGCGCCGCCACAAGAAGCAGCGGCCTCTTCGGTGAGATGGACAGTTCCGGAATCTCCCGAGCGCTCTTCGTCCACGGAACTGCGGACATGCCATAGGCAGCAAGAGCGTCCAAAACGAGCATTCGGCCTCGCAGATAACGCCTCATGCCATTCTTCGTGGACGGAAGGGCTACCGCCTCCAGCAGCCCCATCTCGTCGCAGAAAGTCTCGAGGTCTCCGGCGAGTTTCGCCGCCGTCATTCCAACGAGCGTGGCAATGACGCCGTGGCCGCGAACGGTAGGGCCTGTGACAACATCAGCTTGCCGGTCTTCCCCCTCCGGATATTCTCGCGACGTCCGCAACCCGAGAAAGGAATCGGCGAAGTGCTTCCGAAACGCGAGATATTGCTCGCGGAAGAGTCCCTCATCAACGTCCCGCAGCTCGATGAGGCTCAACGCCAGAGAGGAGCCGCGGCCCGGGGCGAGCGGCTCGCCGGTCTGGGAGCTGACGTAGAAGGGAAGCGTCTGGTACTTAGGGTCAATGGCGCCTCGTGCCCATTTCTTCCACTTGTCCAGAGCCGAGCCGTAGTCCGTGCCGAACTTCTCGTCGTGAAGCCGGAGGCAGCGGAGGGCAGCCAGGTTGTCAACCGGCCAGCAGAAATCTGGGAAGGAATCGAGAAGGCCGTTCTCCGACGATTCAAAGGCTTCAGCCATCGCTTCACAGTTGTCGTGGTATTCGTCGGTCAGCTCCCAGGGCGGGCTGGCGCCGATGAGGTGCAGCCCCGCAAGCAAAAGCGTTCGCCGCGAAAGGAGGAAAAGCCCATTCGGCACCTGCGTGTCGGGAAACGTCTTGAGAACATCCGGCTGGGAAAGCTGGGCGAGACACCACTCAATTTCCCTTGCAAGCCGGGCTCGCTTCAGCGCGTCCGTTCGCCCCGCTACGCCGAGGTTGACGAGGGCTTCACCGTAAATCAAGTACGCGACGCACCCCGCCTCGGGGATAAACTTTTCGAACTGTTCCTCGCCATTGTGATTTCTGAGCTGGTCGCCAACGAACCGGAGCATCGCCTCTGCTTGTTCAAGCCTCTGGCGAGGCGATTGCCCCGCGACCCGCCACGCGCGATACGCAAAGCTCCCGAAAAAGATTATCACTCCGAGAGCAAAGCCCGCCGACCACAAAACCGACCATCGTCTGACCCACAAAGACCGTGTCATGTGACCTCTTGCCCTGAAATGGATGTTGAGCCTCAACCGCCCTTCTTTGCCGGAGTTATTCGCCCTCCCTGTCGTGGGCGTACTTGCTGACGATTTCCCTTCGCTGGCGCAGTCTCAAGGAGTCAAACCCGAGCCAGTGCTGCGATGACCTCGGGTCTTTTCCCACGCACTCGAGGCGGACGACGTGCCTCCCCGGCTTTATCCACAGGTTTCCGATATGATGCTCCTTCACCGTCGTCTCAGGCGAGTAGAGGTTGAGAGGGTTTCCGGTAAGTTTGCTGTCCAGCGAGACCTGATAGGTCCCGAAGTCGTAGGAATGCGTCAGAACAAGGGCCAAGCATTTTGGCTCGTACTTCGCAACCGTGAAGGGCACTTCCAGCCACGCTCCCTCCGCCTCCGGCGGTCGGTAGAGAATCTGAGCATTATTCGTCCACATATATCCTTTCTGAACCACCGCCTTTCCGACGCCGTGGGGGATTTCTTCTCGGTAGTCCCTTCCCGCGAAGATAACATCAATCTCCGGCAGCTTGCGGTTCTCCGCGGATGGCAGCGTGGTAAACTTTTTACTCGGCCCCACCTGGTACCAAAAGGCGACGCTCGCGTAATCGTCGGTTCGCTCGGTGAATCCGTTGATTTTGTTATCCGGCGTCTCGTCAGCGGAAATCCATCCGTAGTGCTCGATGGTCACGCGGATGGACTTGCCGAAAACGAGCGGGTCGCTGATGTGCCAGCGATAGGCGACGGTTTTCTTTCCGACCTCCCTCACGCCGTTCGTGTACGGCACACCGAAAAAGGGGAAGCCGCATTCCCGCAAGCCCCACGCACACAGGAAATAGTCCTCCGTGCCCGTGCCCCAGATGGAGGCCGTCCTTTCGCCGTCTATGTAGATTTTCTCGTCGCCTTCTCCGAACCATTGCGGGCTGCGAGACCGAACGGACAGGACGGTGCCAACGTAATGCCCCCTTCCCACCCCGTCAAGGATAAGATAGTCGCTGCCCTTCTCGCAGGGGAACTCCCGGCGATATTGCGCACAGAAATGAGCGGTGTCCGGAGGTAAACTTTCCTTCTCGACCCAGTCTATGTTCCAGTACAGGGCGACGAGGGGTCTTTTGCTTTCGTTGGTGATGACGATTCTGGCCGATTTTCTGAACGGCATCGGCCAGAAACAGTTGTAGGACCTGCCATTTTCGACCTGAACCGGCACGCTGTTGACGGGCATCCTCATGCC
The DNA here is from genome assembly GCA_964640185.1 of uncultured Verrucomicrobiota bacterium. GTDB lineage: Bacteria > Auribacterota > JABMQX01 > JABMQX01 > JABMQX01 > CAZXGF01. The sequence goes on from CAZXGF010000016.1 coordinate 5,287, forward strand.
AAAGCCACCGGCGAAGAAGTCCCCCAGAGGGGATTCCACGTCGGGCTTTTCGCGTCCGTCCCAGTACATTCGCAGAACGATCTCCGACGGGTCAGCACATCCTGCCTTGGATATCCAGCTCGGATGCTTTTCGGGAAAAGTGATCCAGATGTGCCTTATGATGCCCGGCCCCTTCAGGTCCGCAAGGGTGCGCGATTCGCCCGACTTGACCAGCCGGTTGTCCCAGTTGCTGGTGGGGTCGTAGCTGCCGGATTTGTCCCTCGCGGTGGACGTCGCCCGGCGGCTTCGCCCGTCGCGGAGCCTTTCCAGACCCTCAAGGCCAACGCCGCGCGCAACGTTCTGACAACATAGAGCAAAACCGAGACTCAACAGGACCAAAACAGTTCGCTTCATTGCCTTCCTCCTTTTTCGCTGCTGATCAATGTTCATTCCTCTTGCGACGCATGTTTTCCGACTCTCTCCGACATCGAGGCAGGTGTTCGGGGCGAGCAGCGGCCGCCGGACTGGCTTCGCTGGGAAGCGCTCATCTCACACCGCCCGGGACGAAAACCATTCTCGCCTCAGCCAGCTCTTTTTTCCAGCGGGCTTCATCCCAACCCAATTCCGCCGCGACGATGTCCGCGCATGCGCGAAGTGCAGCTTCGCCCGGATGACCGAGGCAACCGAGGTCAGTCCGCCGCATGACGACATCCGTGAGTCGGCAAGCCATTTCCTCCCGCACACTGTGAACGACTTCCGCCTTCAGGACTTCCTCCGATCCCGGAACAGTCTCGCCCCATCCGGCATCCTCCTCGACATACCGGAGAATACGCCGATATTCCGAGCCATGGTTGTGGATGAGACGCCGCATGGCATTTTCGCTGATGCCATCCGGCCTTTCTCGGAGCACCCGTCTCGCATAGTTTTCAAACCTCTCCATCCTCCCTCCGAAAACAGGCTTCCTCTTGGTGAGCGTCCTTGGGGGATGGGAATAGCCGAGCTTTCTGAAAACGAGGTCAACCGCCTTCTCGGCGAGGAGGCGGCACGTCGAGTACTTCGCCCCGACGACGCTTATCAGCCCTTGAATATGGTCGCGCCTCGCGTGGTCGCGGATTTCGGATTTTAGGGAAGCCGTTAGCAAATCCCGCCCGATGCTTTCGTGGGTTCTCGGACGCAACCCGCCGTGCCAGAACGAAACGTCCTCCCGCTTCAGAGATGCGCCGGGGTAGGCGGCATTGACCTCCACGACGAACTCCGCTATGTCGTGTTCTGTTATCGAGAAATCGTCAGGGTCGCCCTTGTAGGGGGCGTACGAGGCGCCGATCAATGAGCGTCCCCGCCACGGCGCGACAAAAAGCAGCCTCCTGCCTCGGGCGAGCGCCCGAGAGTGTCTGTCCTTGCTGCGGATGCCGAACGCATATTTCTCACATAGAGGGGGGGCGACGATCTGGATGCCCTTGGAGCGAATCACCGTGCGCTCGGGCGGGCGATATCTCGTCAACCCGAGCACGATGTTTGACCAGGGTCCCGTGATGTTGGCGAAAACCTTTGCCTGAATCTCGAACTCCTCGCCCGTCAGAACATCCTCCACCTTTGCTCGCCTGACACGGCGGCCGTCGAGGGAAAATCCCACGACTTTCGCATAATTCGCCACGTCCGCCCCCGCTTCAGCAGCCGAACGCGCGAAGGAAAGAGAAAGCCGCTCCAAGTTGCACATCTGGGCGCCGTAGAGAATCGCCCCGCCCGTGAGACGGCTTTGCTCGAGTCCGGGGAGGACCCGCCGGCATCTGTATCTCGAAATAAGCCGACCGTTCGGAATGGATTTCTGCCGGTCGTGAAGTTGATTTCCGTCAAAGCGCATGAGGCGATTGACGAGCATAGCTATGGCCAGAACTTCGATGCCCTGCTCTCCATGCCCATAGGTCGGAAGCAAAAAAGGAAGGGGATGAAGGAGGTGCGGGGCGATACGCATGAGAACCGCCCGCTCGCGGAGGCACTGCCTCATTCGCCTGAGATTGAGATGCCGCGAATAGGGCAGCCCTCCGTGAACCACCCGCAGCGTCGCTGCCAACGTCGCCTGCGCGAAATCGCCCTTCTCCACGAGCGCCACTGAAAGCCCCCGCAGCGCAGCATCCCATGCGGTGCACAGGCCGCTGATGCCGCCGCCGATGACCAGAAGGTCATATTCTTTTCGGGAGAGTTTTGCCAGGTCTCGTTTCACTACACCTCCCCTGATTATCATTGGCAAGAGACAGGGCAAGTATATAGAATCGCTCGCCGCCAGGCAACATTCTGGGAATCCGACGGAGGATATGAGAAGAATTGACGACAAAGAGCACAGAGCGCCTTGTCCCTGCGGTTACTCCGGCACCTCCAGGACCTTGTAAAACCTTTGAACGACATCCGGGTCGCCAGGGCGAGAACCATTCATTCCGGGTGAGGTACCCTTGTCGGTCCAGGTCATGAGGCCAGCGTCTTCCACGATGTCCTTGTAGGGATCGGGAACCTCATACCAGACCGTCTGGCTGTCCTTTAATTCGTCTGTCCAGAAGACGGAATACTGCGTTCCGGGCAGCGCCCACCATTGCACTTCGAGGCAACCGGGCCACTCGGTACTCATGTGCACGCTCTTCACGAGGAAAGGGATCCATCTAAGGTGGAAATCAATGTCTTCACGAACCTGGTAGCCAGACAATGTCACGGGCGTGGCGTCCTCGTACCAGTCCTGGTGGTTGTAGTACTGTAAGCCCCAGCGATGCGCCCACGACAAGACTCGGAAGGTCCCGGCCGGGGCAGGCAAGGTATAGCTGCCGTCGGCGCCGGATAAAGCCGAGCCGAGGTAATCGTCAGTTGCGTAATCCTGAACGGATACCCATGCCATAGGGAGGGGGGTGGTACCATCCTCCTGGAAAACGTGCCCATTGATGGTCGCGGTAGCCTCCCTCAGTGCGAAGTTGATGTCCGCTCTCTCCTCGGGAGCAGCAAGGGTCAGGATCGTCGCGTCCTCCAACCTGTACGTATCGTCATAATATTCCCCGACCCATCCGTCCGCCTGAGCCCAGACCTTGTAGCTCCCGCTAGGGACGGGGATGGAGTAGTAGCCCTCGTCATCCGTTGGAGGGCAGCCCCATCCCCGGTCAGACACCTCCTCGTAAGCCGTAACATGCGCTCCGGCAATGGGAGTTACCCCATCTTGCCCGTAAACGTGGCCGTTTATCGTTGCGGCTGGCTGGAGAACGAAGTCAATTCCGGAAGTCTGTTGCCCTCCGATTGCCTCGACGGGGGTCGCGTCATCGTCCAATGGAACCCCGTCGTAGAACTGATTCAACCAGCCGGAGACATCTTGAGCTGTGACCTTGTATGTCCCGGCGGGAAGAGTTAGGGTGTAGCTGCCGTCGGCTTCTGTTTGACCGGATGCCGCCCACTCCCACTCCGGGCCGAAGACAGATGCGTACACATAAGCGCCCTCGATGGCAGTCGTTTCGTCATTCTCGTAAACGTGTCCGGTTATGTAAGCGGCGCGAACGAGGACGAAGTCAATTCCGCTGGTCTCTTCAGGCGCTATAACGACGACCGGTGAGGCTTCCTCCGGGTCGCGGGTGTTGAGATAGTATTGGTCGAGCCATCCCTCAGCGTTGAAAACGGAAACTATATATGTCCCGGCGGGCGCCGACACACTATAACTTCCGTCGGGTTCGGTTGCGACTCCTGCGACCCAGTCCCATGTAGTGAATTCGAAAATGTGGACCTCCGCGTACCCCGGTGGTGTGACGAAGTCATCCTGGTAAACGTGTCCGGAGATTGTCCCCTCCCTTTGCAGGAGGAAATCCACCCCCACAACCGTCCCGGACGCGGGGGCGTGGACGAGCGCCTTCTGGGGCTTAGCGTAGCCCGTGCCTATGAGCGAATCCTCGTCAACGTAAACCCACCAATCGGCCTCGATTACTCCGACCTTGTAGCTGCCGTCCGCATTGGAGTACGTATACGTCTCTGGCCCGTCGCCTTCAACCTCTGCCCAAATCTCATACCCCTGCAAGCCTTCCATCGTCTCGGCGTCCTTGACTGTTCCGGTGATGAGCGTCGTCGCCCGCTCGCACAAAAGGCCTATATTCTCCTCGTCTTTCCCGGAAACCGTGACCGAGCGATGCTCCGGGAAAAGGTATCCGAACCTCGATATTTGGCCTTCTTCTACGGAGATTTCTTCCCATTCGCCATCCACGACGACCAGCGTGTAGTTCCCGTCGTCGTCTGTGACATCCAAAGAGAATAAGGTCTCCTCATCGGTCCAGCCCAAGACTATCATTCCGGGAATGCCCTTGGCGCTGTTCGAGTCGAAGACTTTCCCGGAGATGCTGCGGTTTCCGTCGAAAACAACCAAGGGGGCGGGAAGCGGGTTGCTCCCGTCTGATACCTCAATGACCCGGGCGCTTCCTTCCTCGAAATTTGACACCGAGCCAAGCACCATGGCGGAAAGAACGTATTCTCCAGGGGATTCCAACCGCAGCTCAAAGCTCCCATCCGGTCCTGTGGTAGCCATGCCGAGCTCATTGTAGGCACTCATGTCCATAGGTTGTACGATAGCTCCGCCGGCGGGGGAACCACCCAATTGGACTTGACCGGTGACAACGCAAGGATAAGAGCTGTCCTGGACCACCGTGAAACTCGCGGCGGCGCTGGAGGAATTTTGGTCTGTGACTTTGACGATGAAGTGGCCTGAGAACAACCAGTCACCGTTCAGGGTGAGAGTCGCGGTCACCGATGAGTTGGTCGCATGGTCCTCGTCGTGCCAGTAGTATTCGTTGCCGAGGTGAGGGGGTTCGCCATCGGCAATTTCGAAGCTCATAAATCGCGCATCCTCCGGGTCAAGCGTTCCGTCGCCATCCACATCCATGTAAACGTCGAACGTCAGCTCATTGCCCGGGGCGGCTGTGTTCGCTTGAACAGTCACGGGGGTTGTCGCATCCTCCAATGTCCAAGTTGGCGGCGAGACCGTAACGGTTGTCGTCGCGAGACAGACATTCTGTACCAGAGCTGCCGCAATCAGAGAAACGAGTCCAAGTAAAATGGACAGCCTGCGACCAATCAGCGGGAACCTATTCGTGCTGCGTTTTTTGCCCCGAGGGCAAACGGGCAAGGTTCCTCTGTCCCTGATCCGGCAAAGAGTCCTTGATAAATCCATGTCGCGTTCTCCTTTTTCACGTTGCAAATCTCTTTCAGGACACACTGCGGCCTTTCCCGTGCGCCCTCGAAGCAAAAGATAGCATCATGGGGGCATCGCGTCAACCGCCGAGAAGTGCGGCGACCAAGGAATACGCGAGAAAACGCCGGGGCGCCCCTTTTGATGGGGGCGCTCCGGCGAGATTGTAAGCATTCTGTCGCTGCCGGTTATTTGAATTACTTGGCTGTCACCAGGATTTCCTGCGGCGGCGCTTCATCCCTTACGTCGGGATCGTAGTATTCGTAAGCCATGCTCTCCGGCTGCCGGTAGTCATCAATCGGGCTCCTCTAACACCTTGTAAAACCTTTGACCGACGCCTGGATCCCCGGGGCGGGTGTTGTTCATTCCCGGTGCCGCGCCCCTATCGGTCCAGGTCATCGTACCTCCTTGCTGAATCATCTCCTCCGGGGCGTTAGGCACCTCGTGCCATATCATCCCGCCACCCGCCAGAGAGGGGGCCCAGTAGAGGCGATAGGTTGTGCTCCCACCGGACCATGCTTGCCATCCCAGGTCGAGTCCCCTCGCCCACTTAGTACTCCACCGCAGCACGTTGAACGTCAAAGGCGTGTACTCCAATGAAAAGTCAATGTTCTCGATAACGGCTCCCGCGCCGACAGTGAGCGGAGATGGACTCCAGCAATCCGTATGGTCGTAACATTGAGAACTGCAACGCCAGCCGCTGGCCTCGACCTTGTAGGTCCCCGCCGGAACCTGCAGGGTATAGCTCCCGTCATGCGGGGTTTCTGCGACCGACACCTGTTCCGCTGTGGAGCTATCCTGGGCACCAACGTTTGCCCCCGCAATGGGTGTAAGCCCATCCTGGCGATAGACGTGGCCCTTGATCTCGCAGGCTTCGGCAAGAGCGAAGTCTATCCCGGACTTCTCTTCCGGCGCAGTCAGGCTGATGCTCGAGGCCTGGTATGATTCGCGCACCCCAGGGTAATATTCGCCCAGCCATCCGTCGGCTTCCGCGCGGACCTTATAGGTCCCGGTTGGAACGGAGATGGAATAGAAACCCTGGGCGTCGGTTTCGGCGGACGCAACCGAATCACCCGACCAGCTGTCCACAGCCTCAACTCGGGCGCCGGTCAGGGGAACCTCTCCGCCCGTCTGCCAAACATGCCCGGTTATCGTCGCCGGGACGCCCGCGGCTTGAAGAACGAAATCTATTCCGCTGGTCTCACCCGGCGCGGTCACCACAACCGGGGTCGCTTCCCCCCAGTTTCCCGTGTTGAGGTAGTATTGGTCGAGCCATCCCTCAAGCCCGAACGCCTTCACCTTGTATGTTCCCGAAGGGAGAGATAGCGTGTAGCTGCCGTCTGGCCTTGTGCCCGAATCCGCGGCCCAGTTGCCCCTCCCAGAGTCAAAGGCACTGATCTTAGCTTCTGATACCGGCGTCACGCCGTCATCCTGGTAAACGTGACCGGAGATTGTGCCCCCCTTTTGCAGGAGGAAATCCACCCCTGAAACCGTCCCGGACGCCGGGGCGTGGACGAGCGCGCTCTGGGGCCTAGCGTAGCCCGTGCCTACCAGCGACTCCTTCTCAACGCAAACCCGCCAATCGCCCTCGATTACTCCGATGTTGTAGCTGCCGTCCGCATTGGAGTACGCAAGCGTCTCTTCCCCGTCGCCTTCCACCTGTGCCCAAATCTCATACCCCTGCAATCCTTCGCTGGTCTGAGCGTCCTTTACGGTTCCGGTGATGAGCGTCGTTGTCCGCTGACAGATGAAACCTACGTCTTGCACGTTGAGGCCGGAAACCAGGACCGGGCGACTCCCCGGGAGAACGTATCGGAACCTCGATATTTGGCCTTCTTCTACGGAGATTTCTTCCCATTCGCCATCCACGACGACCAGTGTGTAGTTCCCGTCATCGTCTGTGAAAGCCACAGCAAACAAGGTCCCCTCATCGGTCCGGCCCAAGACTATCATTCCGGGGATGCCCTTGGCGCTGTTCGAGTCGGAGACTTTCCCGGAGATGCTACGGTTTCCGTCGAAAACAACCAAGGGGCCGGGAAGCGGGTTGCTCCCGTCTGATACCTCAATGACCTGGGCGCTTCCTTCCTCGAAATTTGATACCGAGCCGGGCGCCATGGCGGAAAGAGCATATTCTGCCGGAGATTCCAAGCGTAGCTCAAAGCTCCCATCCGGTCCTGTGACAGCCATGCCGAATTGCTTGTCAGTGCTCATGTCAGTGGGCTGTACGATAGCTCCCCCGGCAGGAGAGCCACCCAATTGGACTTGACCGGTGACAACGCAAGGATAAGAGGTGTCTTGTTCGACAGTAAGAGTCGCGGTGTCGCTGGAGGAATTTTGGTCTGTGACTTTGACGATGAAGTGGCCTGAGAACAACCAGTCACCGTTCAGGGTGAGAGTCGCGGTCACCGATGAGTTGGTCGCATGGTCCTCGTCGTGCCAGTAGTATTCGTTGCCGAGGTGAGGGGGTTCGCCATCGGCAATTTCGAAGCTCATAAATCGCGCATCCTCCGGGTCAAGCGTTCCGTCGCCATCCACATCCATGTAAACGTCGAACGTCAGCTCATTGCCCGGGGCGGCTGTGTTCGCTTGAACAGTCACGGGGGTTGTCGCATCCTCCAATGTCCAAGTTGGCGGCGAGACCGTAACGGTTGTCGTCGCGAGACAGACATTCTGTACCAGAGCTGCCGCAATCAGAGAAACGAGTCCAAGTAAAATGGACAGCCTGCGACCAATCAGCGGGAACCTATTCGTGCTGCGTTTTTTGCCCCGAGGGCAAACGGGCAAGGTTCCTCTGTCCCTGATCCGGCAAAGAGTCCTTGATAAATCCATGTCGCGTTCTCCTTTTTCACGTTGCAAATCTCTTTCAGGACACACTGCGGCCTTTCCCGTGCGCCCTCGAAGCAAAAGATAGCATCATGGGGGCATCGCGTCAACCGCCGAGAAGTGCGGCGACCAAGGAATACGCGAGAAAACGCCGGGGCGCCCCTTTTGATGAGGGCGCTCCGGCGAGATTGTAAGCATTCTGTCGGCGCCGGTTATTTGAATTACTTGGCTGTCACCAGGATTTCCTGCGGCGGCGCTTCGTCTCTCACATCGGGATCGTAGTATTCGTAAGCCACCGATTTGGCTGCCTTCGCTTTGATGGGGAATCTGGCCATGAGGCGGTACTTCAAGGTAACCGGCTGCTCCGCAGGCACCTCTCGCAGATAGACGATGATCTGCCTGCCGGTCAGGGAATACTTTTCCATAACTTTATCTTTGACCAGGGCGTTCAAATCCTCCGTCAGGACTGTGAATCCGGGTGGAAGCCCGAGGTCCACGATGACCATCTTCGCGGCGGCGGGGCGGTTGTTGGTGACGGTGACCTTGCATCCCACCGTATCGCTGACCGCCAGCTCGGTCTTATCATATTTCACCTCGATGCTCATCGGCTCTTTCCCGGGACGGAGCCCTCGGTAAGGCAGGTAGTAGCGTCCGACAACCTGGTAGAACATGTTCCCCTGTCCCTCGAGGCTCAATTCCACCGTGTTGTCGCCCTCGACGGTCATGCTCTTCAGGTCCACGAGCTGGAGGACGTCGGAGTTGGTCCGGTCTATTGTGAGAACGGCAGCCTCCTTCCCGTTGATGGAAACGTGTATCGTTCCCTCCATTTCCTGTGTGGCTTCCTTTATGGACATCACAAGCGTCTTCAGCGCCTGGATGGTCGCCTGGGTCGAATACCACGTCCCATTCGGATCCTTTTTCTTGACCAGATAATCGTTGATCTTGGAGACAATCGCGGGGTGCTTTCCGTAGCGAAGGAGCGCCTGACAAGCTAAGGCGGTGGTCTCGATGAGGCCGGATTTTCCTCTTCCAAAGGTCGGCGTCTCGCCCTTCATCGGCCAATAGACCAGCCCCTCCTCCTCCTTTTTCTCCTGGAGAAGCTGGCGGATGACAGCGGCCGCGGTGGCGCCGTCCCTATCGTAGAGGACGAATGCGTTCGCGAGAAGCGCCAGCGTGTAATTGTCGAGCGCCTTGTCCATGTTTTTCTCGATGTAATCCACGGCTTTCGCGATAGCGGGCCCTTTGTACTCGGTCGCCAGCAGCCCCCACATCGCATAGGCGGTCGTGCGGAGAACGTCGTTCTGGAACTTGTCAATCGCCCCCTCCCTGATTCCCCCTTTCGTGGGACGCCACGAACCGTCCTCGTGTTGCTGCTTCACTAACCATTTCTGCGTCCGCGTGACAATGTTCGGGTCAACGTCGTGGACCTTGCTCATGTCGTAGAACTCCATCAATCCGTAGGTCGTCAGGACGTTGTGGGCGGGGGCTTTGCCGAACCATTCGAAGCCGCCGCCGGGCACCTCGTAGCTCAGCAGCCTCTGGTAACCGGCGTTGACGAAGCCCTCGGCTTTCATCTGGATCTCGGGCGTGATTTTTCCCGTGGACTTCATGTAGTCGAGAACGAGGATGTTCGGGTAAGTGCAGGAGGAGGTTTGCTCGAAGCATCCGAATGGCATCCGCAGAATCTTGTCCATCCCTTCGACGATCTGCGAGAAGACGCCCGGATAAACCTTCACGAATATCTTGCTCGCTCCGTCAATGGCGCTGTCGGGGATATTGACCTTTGCCACGACCTCCTTCTCGAGCCGCCCGGTGAAATTAACCAGGTGTTCCTTCCCATCCGGCTCGACCTCGATAGAGCGGGAGATGGCGTCGCTTTTCTTCTCGCCGTATCCGTAAACCGTGAACTTGTAGTTCCCGATTCTCCTCACCTTCATTGTGAAATAGACTGCCCTGACCTCGTCGGGCCGCAGGATGACCTCCTTTTCCGGCTCGTCGAGAAGCACAAACCAGTCGGCTTTTTCCGCCTTCAGAAGGATTTTCTGATCGGTCGGCAGGTAGTTATAGACGGCCACCGGCACCGAAACTTCATCGTTCTGAATGAGGGAGATGGGGAAGTCTATGTCAATGAAGAAATCCTGGAAGACTCGCATCGGGAAGGTCTTCGAGCCGAGCATCCCGTCTTTTGAAGATGCCAGGGAGGTCAGCCGCCAGGTGGTGATGGAATCCGCCAGCTTTATCTCCGCGCTCGCCAACCCATTGGCGTCGGTTATGAGCAGCGGATTGAAGTAGAGCGTCTCCGGGAAGTATTTCCGAACCCGAGGCGGCTGCGCAGCTCCGCCCGCACCGGCGAGCGCTCCGCCCTTCTTCATTCCGTGCATGACGCCGCCAAAGCCGGCAGGAGCTGCGCGCGCTTCTTCCCTTTCCGCCATCGCCCCCAACATCACCATACCTTGCGGCTGCGGCACGGCGCCGTTCTGCAAGAACAGTTCCGTCCCCTCCACGCCGAGTCCCCTGGCTCGCCACTGCTGTCCGGCCAACCGCCGAGAGTATCGCATGTCCGGAATCCACACATCGTCCGCCGTCCCCTTGATTCCATCCACGCCGTAGGTCAGCAGTTGGAAGCCGTAATAGGTCTTCGCTCCTTCAGACCAGTTTCCCTTCAGCTCGAACTCATTTCCCCAAGGGTCGCTGATGTCCTCCTTCTTCAGAAACTTCTCCTCCACGAGCAACTGGAGCGTGACGGGCTTTTTCGCATCCCATCCGATCTTCTTGAAATACGCATCCTTCTCCTTCTGCGCTCTCCTGCGGAAAGACTGAAAAGCATTCGCGATTTTCTGATATTTTTTCGTCAGATGTTGGGTGATGGCGATGCCGTATGCGGCGTCCTCGCCCTTGAGGCGGTATGTATCAACGTCAATCGCATACTTCTTGAACCCCTCCGCCGATGCCAGAAGCACTCTCGCCGCCTTTTCCTTAATGGCAAGCTGCTGTTCCTCGGCTTCGAGGCTCTGTGGGGAAATCGGTTTGACGACCTGCTTCATGTCGTAAGCGTGAATCTCGTACCTGGGCTTCATTATCTGCTCTTCGAGGTAGAAATAGACTTTCTCCATGCCCGGCTGCATCTCCTGAAGGGCGAAGACCGACTCGTCCACGACCACGATACCGAGCGCCGCCAGAACCGGATGCCCCTCCTTGTCCGTGATTTTGAAATTGACCTTTGCATATTCCGCCGGCAGATACGTCCCCTTGTCCGAGGAAATGGCGAGGTTCAAATCGTTCGCCGGATCAACGAAAAGAAGCTTGCGGTCTCGCACGATGTTGCCGTCCCTGGAGATGATGTAACCGCTCACGCCGACGGCGCCGACGAGGCTCTCGGTCAGGTCAATCCGCGTCTCCGCCGCTCCTTCGGAAAGGGGCAAACTCTTCGTGAGAATCGTCTGGTTGTCGCGGATGAGGTCAATGTAAGCTGTCCCCTTCTTTTTCGTCGAGGCCACGCTGACCTCCATCGAATCGCCGACCTTGTAGAGCGCTCGGTTCGTCCTGACCAGGACGCTGTCGGCGCCCTGAGATTTCGGCTGGAGGTCAATCGTCCGGGAGAAGCGATTTCCCTTCACGTCTCTGCCCTCGATTTTCAGTTGCACCTTCTGCGTCTGCGGCACGAGTGATAGCTCCCCGAATCCTCCCTCGTCGGTCTTCACGGAAACGTTTTGCTGCGATGAAGTCCCTGCTCCCGCCACCAGCACGGTCATCTCGACTTCCGCCGGGCGATTATCGGCATACGTCGCCACGAAATAGACCTTATTGTCAACATTCGGCACGAGGTCTCCGCTTTCCGGCACTGCGACAACCGTTATCGCCGACTTCGTGATGCTGACGTTGCGGGTCAGCACTTCCTTGTGGTCCGCCGAATCAACCACGGAAACATCAACCTTCACGAAAGCCTTGCCTTGCTCTAAGGGCTGCCCGACGAAATAATCCGGGAGCTTCTGCTCGAACTTGTAATGCCCCTCGCTGTCAAGTTCTGCTTTGAGGTCTGCGAACTCCTCAAATCCGACGTCGAATTTCGAGAGTTTTAGGGTCAGCTTCCCTTCCGCCACCGGCTTGCCGAAGAAGTAGTCCACCTGCACGTCTCCTTCGACAGTCTCCCCCGGCTCGTAGTAATCTTTGTCGGTCTTGAGCACGATTTTGAATTTCGGCAGGACGTACCGCTCCACCGTCACCGTTTTGTCCTGCTGGCTTTTCCCGACGGAAACCCTGACGGTGTATCTTCCCTGATTCAACTCGTCGGCGAGTTGGAAGTCCGCGTGGGCGACGCCGAACTCGTCGGTCGTCGTCTCCTTCTTGAAAACCTTGTTCCCCTTGGAATCCATCACCGCGAAGACGGCTGGCGATTCCTTGACCGCCTTCGAGTCGGGCACAGTCAGAGCGAGCGACCTCATGTGGATGAGTTGACCCGGTTGGTACATCGGCTTGTCGGTCGTCAGGAGAATCTTGTTTCCGCTTTTCAGGCGGATGTTCTCCTTGACCTCATCTTTCCCGATGTCCGCCTCAACGACAACTTTTAGCTCCGCTCTCCCTTCCTCGCGGGCGGGCATCCTGAACGATGCGTCCAAGGTGCCTTCCGCATTCGTTTTCCCTGCGAAGAGTTGTGTGACCTCGTCGTCCTTTTTGAGGGAAACCGCGACATTCGCTCCCTTGATGGCCTCGTCCGCGGTGTGATTTCGCACGATTACCCTCAGCCCCGCGAGCGATCCCGCGTAATACTCTCTCTGACCGAGGACAATGGTCTGCAACTTGTCCGCCAGATAGAAAAAGCTCTTGCGGTGAGTTTTCCCGCCGCGGCCAATCCGGTACGCCAGCACGTATTTCGCCAGTTGACTCCCGTCAATCTTCGCCGGGACAGCGATCTCGGCTTCGCCGTCGGAGAATCTCGCCGAGCCCTTGCCGATCTCCTTGCCATCCAAGTCGGCGATCTCGACATAGAGCCTTCCCTTCGCCATCGGCAGCCCCTCAAACGTCAGCGAGACATATCCTTTCCCCACTCGCACAAGCTTGACTTTCGCCGCCTCTTCCTCGGCGGCAGGCGAAACCCAAACAAATCTCGCTCCCCCGACGAGCAACACGGGGATAGCCACTGCCAGAACCGCATAAATGAGTTTTTTTCTTTCCATCTCATGCCTCCTCAGGATGTGCATTGTCGGCTATTTTTCGCCTTTTTTGTGACTGGCCCTTCGCCGCACAATCTTGGCATCCGCGGCGGCGAACCACCCCTCAATACTTTTGTACTTCTCTATCGGCCTTAGACAGCGGCCCAACGAGAATGTTCCTTGCTTCTTGTTGTACCGGCGGGACGGCGGCGTTACGGCGTGTCGTGATTGACAGGTGAACGTCAACCGCTCGCCCCGGAAGTCTTTCGCTTAAGGAGCCTTTTTGGTCCCAAGCACATAGGGAACGCAAGCTGCGGCAAACTGGCGGACGACCGGGTCCGGGTCCCTCTGGGCGACAGTTCTCAGAACCTGAAGAGCCTGTGCGCGCGCCCGAGGATCGTTGATAACCATCGGGTCTATCAGCGCCCCGCACGCCGCTTTTCGCCATAGCGGAAGCTGATGAGTCAGTGCAATCTTCTTAATCCTCTCGAAGTCGGGCCAGGTTTTCAGGGTAGTGACCTGACCCCAGGAGCTGAGCGACTCCCTTCTCGCCTCGATGTAGCCCTGATACTCCTCCGCTTTTTCCGCCTCGCCACGAGATTCGTAGAACCGCGCCAAGTAATCGTAGGCAACCCACTGGGTGTTAATGCCCACGAGGCTCGAGGTCATGCACTCCTCCTCCTTTTCGATGTGCGAGCCAAGGACAGCTATTCTTCTGAGAATGTCCAGCGCCTGCCGGTCGCGCCCTTCGCCCCAAAGCCTTTTCGCGCGATGAGCCATGATAACGGCTATGGCCCTCGCAGCTTCCACCTCCGGGATGGGGCTGGCCGGCATGATGTAGGGGAAGTGCTCCGGGTAAAGGTTGCACTTGCGGCAGCTCGTTCCGAGCATGAACCATTTCCGCTCATCGTCTGTAAGGGACTTTGGATTCTCATCGCCCGATTTGCGCGCAAGAAAACTCCTGAGCATCCGGCCGTAATACTCCCCTGCATCCTCCTTTTTCGTGAAGTTTGCCTCTATCCCCGGCAGGATTTTCACTCGCTCGCCGGCGGGCTCCGTGTTGCGCTCGCCTCTGTAAAATATGGCGATAACAGCCACACAAATCGCCGCCACAATCACCAAGGCCAGAAGATTCCTCATCGCTGTTTCCCCCTTTTGCAAACGGTGACTTATAATGGCAAAGGGCGCACCAAGAGGGCACGGATTTTGAGCGAAAAATGCGCTCGTGCGTTCATGTTGGCCCTTTCGCACGATACCATTTCCCACCGAATCTTTCAACGAAGCGGGGCCGCGCAATGTGGCTACGTTTAAGTGGTAGAGAACTCGCCCTTCGTTTGTTTGTTCCGCGTCGCAGAACTCGGAGTGAAGAACCGCAAGTCAAAAAAGAGGATGGACAGGACGCTTGGCTTCTTAGCGGGAGAAATGGGACGGGGGAGACCTCTCGCAAAGGCGCGAAGACGCAAAGGATATAAGAAAGAATCGAGGGCGAGACGCCCTCGAGACCGCCCCGCCATGGCGGGGCGGCGTTACACTTGGCAAGATCACCCACTCAAATGCACCCGCAGCCTGTGGCTGGAAGGACTTGCCAAAGACGCTGGCCAAATGGTATAGATTTTGCCAGTCGGCAGAGGGCGACACGGCACTCACGGCAATGGGAGAAGGAAAATGGCCGCAGAAGGAAAAGACTTATTGGCGGAAATGGACGTTCTTTCGGCGGAGATGGAGCGGTTGTTCTACCGGCTTTTTCATCCGAAGTTAGCGATGAAAACGCTGGGGGGACCGAGCTGGCAGCCGCTGACCGACATCTATGAGACCGAGGACTCGTTCGTGGTGAAGATGGAGCTTGCGGGGGTGAAGAAAGAAGAGGTGACGATTGAGCTCAAGGGAGGCACGCTGCGAGTCAGGGGGATGAGGCGAGAACGGCCTGCCGAGAAAATCAAGGCGTACCATCAGATGGAGGTCAACTACGGGCGGTTTGAGCGAGTGATATTGTTGAGAACGGCGATCTCGCGAGAGGAGATAGCGGCCTATTTTGAGGACGGATTTCTTCAGATAACTATCCCGAAGGCTGATTCGGGCAAGCAGGTCGCGAGAATCCAAATACTCCACGGGAAGGAGTAACGCACGGTGGCTCAGGAGGATAACAAAAGGATTGGTGAGCCGCAAGGGGAAGGTGCAGAAGTCGCGGAGCAGACGATACCGAAGGTGTTGCCGGTTCTGGCGCTGAAGAACTCGGTTGTTTTCCCGCTGACCGTCAGCCCCATCGCTGTGGGGGAGAAGCGGTCTGTGGCAGCGGTGGAGAAGTCCATTTCCGGCGACCGTCTTCTGGCGACCTTCGCGATAAGGCCGGAGTCGTCGGGTACGGAGATGCTTTCACGGGACGACCTGTATCATGCCGGCACGGCAATCTCTATCGCGAAGTTTCTGAGGATGCCGGATGGCACGATGCGGTTGCTGGTTCAAGGGCTTCATAAAGTGCGCATGGACAAGCTGTCTGCGGAGGAGCCTTTCCTTGCGGCAGAGATAACAGTGGTCGAGGAAAACCGGGAAAAGACGACGAGGGTGGAGGCGCAGATGCGCAACGTTCTCGACAGGCTCGGCCGTATCGTTTCGATAGTTTCGTATCTTCCCGAGGAAATGCACACCGCAGCGATGAGTATAGAAGACCCCCTGTCGCTCATCTACCTGGTGGCGACGACGTTCCGCTTCCCGCTGGCGGAGAAACAGGCCATCCTCGAGGCTGACAACGTTGACGACAAGTTTCTGAAGCTTCTGTCCGTTCTGAACCGGGAGCTTGAGCTTCTGGAGCTCGGCGGGAAGATTCAGTCGCAAGTTCACGATGAAATGACGAAGTCGCAAAGGGATTATTACCTGCGGGAACAGCTCAAGGCGATTCGGCAGGAGCTGGGCGAAACGGAAGAGGCGCCGGAGGATATTGCGGATCTGGCGGAGAAGGTCAAGAAGTTGAAGGCGGTGGCGGAGGTCAAAAAGCAGGCGCAAAAGGAGCTGGAACGGCTGAAGCGAATCCCTTCGGTTTCTCCGGAATGGCAGGTGATAATAACGTATCTGGGGTGGCTTACGGACGTGCCCTGGAGCAAGAGCACGAGAGATAACCTGGACCTCGCGAGGGCTCAGAAGATACTCGATGGCGACCATTACGACCTCGAGAAAGTGAAGGAGAGGATTATCGAGTACCTGGCGGTTCGGAAGTTGAAGAAGGAGATGAAGGGGCCGATTATGTGTTTCATTGGTCCACCGGGAGTGGGGAAGACATCGCTCGGTCAATCCATCGCCCGCGCTCTCGGCAGAGAGTTCGTTCGGATATCGCTGGGAGGTGTGCGAGACGAGGCGGAAATCAGGGGTCACCGCCGGACTTACGTTGGGGCTCTTCCGGGGAGAATCATCCAGGGGATAACCAGGGCGGGGAGCAACAATCCCGTGTTTATGATGGACGAGATTGACAAAGTGGGGGCGGATTTTCGGGGCGATCCCTCCTCGGCACTGTTGGAGGTTCTGGACCCGGAGCAAAACATATCGTTTCGCGACCACTATCTGGACGTTCCGTTCGACCTGTCGAAGGTGATGTTTATCACGACGGCAAATGTCGCTCAGACGATACATCCGGCTCTTCGGGATAGGATGGAGACGATTAAGCTTCCCGGATATGCGGTGGAGGAAAAGCTGGAGATCGCGAAGAAGTACCTGATTCCGAGGCAGATAAAGGAGAACGGTTTATCGAAACGCCACATTACTTTTGAAGACTCGGCGATTATCAAGATCACGCAATGCTATACCAGAGAAGCGGGAGTTCGGAATCTGGAAAGGCGAATAGCCAAGGTCTGCCGGAAAGTCGCGCGGGCGGTGGCTCTCGGGGAAAAGGCGCCGGAGACTATCAAAGCTCGAGACCTCAAAAAGTTCCTGGGGCCGGAGACCGTTTTCCCGGAGGAAGCAAGGCGAACTTCCATTCCGGGGGTGGCGACGGGATTGGCGTGGACGGCGGCGGGCGGGGACGTGCTTTTCGTGGAGGCGATTAGAATGCCTGGGAGAAGGACGGTGACTTTGACGGGGCAGCTCGGCGATGTGATGCAGGAATCGGCGAAGGCCGCTCTTTCATATATCAGGTCCAGGGCGGGGAAGTTTGGAATTGACCCAGGGTTCTTCGACAAGTGCGACCTCCACATCCATGTTCCCGCGGGCGCCATCCCAAAGGATGGGCCGTCAGCGGGGGTAACTATCGCCGCGGCGCTCGTTTCTATACTCACCGAAAGACCGGTCAACAAAGATGTGGCCATGAGCGGGGAAATCACGCTATCGGGGTCCGTTCTCCCTGTGGGCGGCGTCAAGGAAAAGGTGCTGGCGGCAAGCCGGGCCGGCATCAAGAGGGTTATCCTCCCCGCAAAAAACAAAAGGGACATCGAGGAAATCCCGAAACATCAGGTCAAAGGATTGAAGTTCGCTTACGTCGAGACGATAGATGAGGTCCTGGACCTTGCCCTGACCGATAAGCGGAAGCAACCCAGGGGCGGTGCAGCGCGAAAGGGCAACAAAGTGTAGAAGCGGCGGCAAAAGAGCAAAGGCAATTAGAAACTGAGAGTTAGGACCGACGAGGGGATGGAAAATGAAAATCGGGACAATTCTGGACCAGATTGACCTTGGAAGCATAGCCCTGCCCAAGTTTCAGCGGGGCTTTGTTTGGAACAGAGACCAGGTGCGAAGTCTTATGCACTCCTTGTACCGCAAACATCCAATTGGCAGCCTTCTTGTCTGGGTGACCAAGACCGAAACGGCCTCGGCTAAAGGTCACGCAGGGTTGTCGCCGGGGTTTGTGAAGTTGCTGCTTGATGGCCAGCAAAGGATGACGGCGCTATACGGGATCATTCGCGGCAAGGCACCGCAGTTCTTCGATGGTAATCTACGCGCTTTCACGGGGCTGTACTTCAATCTTGAGGACGAGCGCTTTGAGTTCTACGCCCCGACGAAAATGAAAGATAAGCCCCTCTGGATCAATGTGACCGAGCTAATGAATGCGGGCGTCGGGAAGTTCATCATGCGATTCTTGGGCAATCCCGAGCTGGAAGCGGAGCTGGAAACGAACACCATGCGTTTAACAGCGATCCACAATATCAAGGACATTGATCTTCACGTTGAGGAGGTCACGGGACAGGACAAGACCGTTGACGTGGTTGTGGACATATTCAACCAGGTTAACAGCGGCGGGACAAAGCTGTCGAAGGGCGATCTGGCGCTGGCCAGGATTTGCGCAATGTGGCCGGAAGCCCGAGAGGAAATGAAAGCTCGGCTGGATAAATGGGCCAAAAAAGGGTTCAATTTCAAGCTGGAATGGCTGCTCCGCTGTGTCAACACCATCGTGACGGGTGAAGCGCTCTTCTCTGCCCTAAAGGACGTACAAACCGAGACATTCCGAAAAGGATTGAATCAGGCCGAGAAGGCGGCGGACAAACTCCTCAACTTGGTGTCCTCGCGGCTGGGCCTGGATCATGACAGGGTTGTGGGCGGTCGGTATGCTTTCCCTTTGATGGCCCGCTATTTAACTCAGCGTGGCGGGCATTTGACGGACTACAAAGAGAGGGACGCGCTTCTATACTGGTATGTCCATTCTTTTCTCTGGGGACGGTACACCGGCTCCACCGAGAGCGTGCTCAACCAGGACCTAGCCGTGATTGAAAAAAGCGAAGCGCCCACCGATGGGCTTATCCAGCAGCTCCGCCAGGTCCGTGGCGATCTGCAACTGAAGCCGGAGGATTTCGTGGGCTGGAGTCGTGGAGCACGCTTCTATCCCCTTCTCTATATGCTAACGCGAGTGTACAAGGCGAAAGACTGGGACACCGGGGTGGAACTCTCGACCAAGTTCAGCCGATTGCACGTTCATCACATCTTCCCAAGGAGTGTCCTTTACAAGCACGAGTATTCCAAAAGGCAGGTCAACGCCATTGCCAACTTCACTTTCCTGACCGAAGAAACAAACCTTCGCGTCTCGAACCGTTTCCCCGAACAGTACCTTGAGGAGTTTGTCCAGAAGCAGCCCGGTGCTGTGGAGTCCCACTGGATACCGATGGACAGGAAGCTATGGCAAATCGAGAACTACCTTGATTTCCTGGCGGTCAGGAGGAAACTGTTGGCGAAAGCTGCTAACGATTTCCTCGAGACCTTGTTTGCCGGCGCTATACCTGAGAGGGAAATCCCGCCGGGTGGCATAGCGAGCGAGGAGGAAGGACAACTTTTGAGGGAGTGCAACGAATGGATTGTTAGCCAAGGGCTCCCCCTTGGTGAGATCGAATACCAGCTTGCTGATCCTCAGAGTGCCGAGCAGCTTGCAGTCCTCGACCTCGCCTGGCCGAATGGACTGCAGGAGGGTTACAGTCATCCCGTTGCTTTGCTGATCAACGAAAGCAGCGAGACGTTTGATGCGGCCAACCGGGCTGGGTATCGGTATTTCACGGACATTGATGCGTTCCGGAAGTATGTCGAGCGTGAGATTCTCGCACTGGAAGAGGCGGGCGACTGAACTTAGGGGGAACAGTGATCAAGTCCCCAGACGAGCACAAGCAGGGCGAACGCCCTTTTATTGAGCAACTCAAGTCAATGGGCTGAGAGCATGTCGAAGGCGACATCGGCGTGCGCTACATGAGCGAAACGCATAACTTTGATAAAAGATAGCATGGAGGATAAGGATGGAGTGGGTACGCGAATTTGGCTCGCGGTGCTTCGAGCAACACGAGCAGGCGAAGCGACCAGAAATGACGGGCGGGACTGGAGTTAGCGGTGAGGATAACGTACTACCGACAAAACGCTTTCAAGGTCGAATCGGCGGGGAAGCAGATTCTGATTGACCCGGGGAGGAGCCTCTCTTCTTTCAGGTCGCTGATTCCGAAAAAGGAGTGGAAGGGCACTGACATCATTCTGGTGACTCATGGACACCCGGACCACTTCGGGCTTGTGCCGACGATTGCTTCTCGGTTTTCGTGCGAGGTGGTGTGCGGCGCCGGTCTGAAGGCGACGATGAAAAGAAGGGGGATTGCAAAAGTTCACTTCCTCGCGCCGGGGGAGAAAATCGAGGTGCAGGGACTGGAGGTTCTCGGCATTTCCGTAATCCACGGTCCGGGAAAAGAGAACAACCTCCGCGATGCCGGAGAGAATCCGAAAGGTAGCATCGGGTTTTCGGTGCGAATCGAGAAAAGAAACGTTGTGAACCTCGGCGATACAATTTTCCTGAAAGAGTGGAAGGATGTTGAGGCGGACATTCTTATGCTGCCGATAGGGGGATATTTTACGATGAATCGCAAGGATGCGGCGATGGCCGCGAGGCTGATTAAGCCGGGGATGGTCATCCCCATGCACTTTCACTGGAAAATCGGCCCGTATGTGCACCCTGCGAGTGTGAAGAAGTTCGCCGAGGAGATGGCCGCAGAGGGAATCAGGTGCGCGGTTCTGCGGCGAGGTGAGAGCATTGAGGTATGATTTCTTCTTCGCCTCTGCGATGAGGATAGCAGAGTATGAAATGTTGCGGCTCTATTTGGGTGGCGGAATCTGGATGAATCCTTTGATCGAGAAGCCCCGCCTCGGCGGGGCTAAAGCCGGCTCCCGAGGGATGGCCCATTATACCCGATACCACCGACTAAAGCCGGTGGCTAAGTACATCGATTCGAAAATACGGTGACGTATAATGGTGCTGCGAAAGGAGCTATTTTGACGGGATAACAGGATAGACAGGATAGTTCCAGGCACGTGCGCCATCCAGTAAATCACAGGCCGAGGGCCGCTGGGTGAAAGATCACGAAGGCCAAGCAATTGACGCAGAAGTTGTTGGAGACCTTGCGGCCCGGTCATGGCTGAGGCGAAACAGGTTGGGTCATCGTCGAGCCCCGCGTGCCGCGGTGTCGAGCGGGTTGTTGTGGCGGCTCAGGAGATACAACTCGCTAAGAATGTCGTCGCCACCGGCAAGCCAGTATGTCAGCGGGAAGTTGAGGTAAAGCGAAAGCTCAAGAACGCTTCGCGAGGATAAGCCCCGCGGAACGCGGGGTTATCCTGTCAGAGGAAGAATACGTCGCCGAATTTATGAATGGGAGCACTAAGGTTGGCGCCGGCCAAAGCCCGGCTAAAATGCTATCCTCCTGTCCTTAATTGTGCGATAGAGATGGAGACTCGACGTAGGGAGGGCGTGAATGCCGCCTGCGAGAGGGACGAAAGAAGGTGTCATGGCATGCCATCGAAAGGCAGCCGGACCCGTATGAAACGCAGAGACGCAAAGGCGCGAAGGACAGCCGTGCCAGCTTTTTGCTCGGGGCGGCCCAATAGGGGGGAGATATGATCAGAGATGCCATTAGAAAGGTTGTGCGGGCTGAGGACTTAACGCAGGAAGAGGCGGCTGCGGTGATGACGGAAATCATGAATGGAGAAGCGATGCCCGCCCAGATCGGATGTTTCCTGACAGCCCTGCGGCTCAAGGGAGAAACGATTGAGGAAATTACCGGCTTCGCGCAGGTGATGCGAGATAAAGCGACCAGGATCAAATGCAGCCGAGAGGACGTTGTGGACACGTGTGGAACCGGCGGGGACAGCTTGTTCACGTTCAACATCTCGACGTGTGCGGCGTTCGTTGCTGCGGGGGCGGGGGTGGCTATTGCGAAGCACGGCAATCGCTCCGTTTCCAGCGGTTGCGGCAGCGCCGACGTCTTGAAGGAACTGGGCGTGAACGTGGAGGCTGAGCCAGCGGTCATCGAAAGCTGCATAGAGAAGGTCGGGATAGGTTTTCTTTTCGCCCCCAAGCTGCACCTGGCAATGAAGCACGCCATCGGGCCTCGCAGGGAGATAGGGATAAGGACGGTGTTCAATATCCTCGGTCCTCTGACAAACCCGGCAGGCGCGAAGCGGCAGCTCCTCGGAGTTTACGACGGGGCGCTGACGGAAACGATTGCGGAAGTTCTCGACAACCTGGGAAGCGAACGCGTGTTTGTCGTCCACGGAGAGGACGGCCTCGACGAAATCTCCACGACGGGACCAACCCACGTGGCCGAGCTGAATGAGTCGCAGGTTAGAACGTACAGCGTCCATCCGGAGGACTTCGGGCTGGCGGTAAGCTCGATGGATGACCTGAAGGGCGGCGATGCGGCGACAAACGCGGCCATCCTGAGAGAAGTGCTCAGCGGGCAAAAAGGCTCGAAGAGAGACATCGTGTTGCTAAATTCTGCCGCGGTGATTGTGGCCGGGGGAAGGGCGAATGACCTGAAGGAAGGACTGGACGTTGCCGAGGAGTCCATTGACTCCGGGCTCGCCATGCAGAAACTCAATCAACTAATCGAAGTGAGCAATTCCGGATGACCTCCGCGGCGCCTGTCGGGCGCAGGCGAGCAGAGAGCGCCGGGTGACATCATGATTCTCGATGAGATTGTCGAAAACAAGAAGAAAGAGGTTGAGAGGCGGAAAAGGGAACTTCCGGAAGCAGCCCTCGTGAAGATGCTGGAGGAACGAACCCGTTTCGCGGATTTTCGAGCCGCGATTTCCGGCGATAAAGATAGGCTGAAGTTGATATGCGAGATCAAAAAGGCTTCTCCTTCGGCAGGTGTGATGAAGGACGATTTTGACCCTGTTGGCATTGCGCGTGCATACGAGGCAGGGGGAGCGGACGCGCTTTCCGTTCTTACGGAGGAGAAGTATTTTTTGGGTCGGCTGGAGCACATTTCGGCGATAAGGGACGCCGGTATAGCACTCCCCATCTTGAGGAAGGATTTTACGTGCGATCTTTACCAGGTGGTTGAGGCGGCGGCTTTCGGTGCGGATGCGGTGCTTCTGATTGTGGGGGTGATGTCACCGGCGGAGACTCGCAATGCCTTGCTGGCGTGCAAGGATTACAACCTCGCGACGGTGGTGGAGGTTCATACGGAAGAGCAGCTCAGGGAAGCGATTGATATTGGCGCGGCGATAATCCAGATAAACAATAGAGACCTTCGCAGTTTCAGGGTGGATCTCGGCACAACCGAAAGGCTTGCCCCTCTTGTTCCGAAAGGGACGATTGTCATAAGCGCCAGCGGCGTAAAGACGCCTGAGAATGTGCGGTTCCTCAGGACGCTCGGCGTAAACGCTGCGCTCATCGGCGAGTCACTCATGCGCCATCCTGACCCTGCGGGGTTCCTCAAGGAACTTGCCGGTGCTTTGCGCTCTTGGCGTCTTGGCGAGAAGTGAAGGGGGGGCGTACATCTCGCAAAGGCGCAAAGACCGCTAAGAAAAAAGCCGTCTCTGTTTGCGCCTCTGGCGTCTTGGCGAGAGAAAATGCGCGACAAGAGACCTCTCGCAAAGGCGGGAAGCTCGCTAAGAAGAAAGTCGTCTCCACGATAACGCGGTGGGAAAATGGAACGCTTCATCAAGATTTGCGGGATAACAAATCGTGAGGATGCCCTGTGGGCGGCGAAATGCGGCGCCACAGCGGTCGGATTTATATTTGCCAAAGAGAGTCCGAGGCGAATCGGATTGGAGGCGGCGAAGAAAATCGTCTCAGCTTTGCCCCGCCGAGACAGGGTGCAGAGAATCGGCGTGTTCGTGAACGAGCGAGTCGAGATTGTCAACGAGTGTATTCGCGAGTTGGGTTTGGCTTACGCCCAGCTTCACGGGGAGGAGCCGCCCGATTATTGTAGAAGGGTGGAGGGAAAGGTTATAAAAGCCATCCGGGTCGCCGATCATCCTGACCCTGAAAATCAGACAGAGAAGATGCTTGGCGTCTTGGCGTCTTGGCGAGAAAAGACGGGAGAGGCAACCTCTCGCAAAGACGCAAAGGCGCAAAGGGTGAGCGACGCAATGAGGCAGTACACGGTGAGCGCGTTTCTCCTCGACACATTCTCACCGGAGAAGCGAGGCGGCACGGGAGAGACGTTCAACTGGTCTCTGGCGGTAGAAGCGAAGGAGCGCGGCGTGCCCATTATCTTGTCGGGAGGGCTAAATCCCGAAAATGTCGTCGCGGCGATAGAAACCGTCGCCCCCGCCGGCGTGGATGCGAGCAGCGGGGTGGAGATTTCGCCGGGAAAGAAGCACCAAGAAAAGGTGAGGAGTTTTGTGGAGAGGGCTACAAGGGCGTTTGAAAGGCTCGCGGCCGCTCAAGGAGGCCGCAAGACGGAGAAAGCATTTTGAAAGTATGGCCTCAGTCTCTGGCGGATACCGCGCCAAGGCGGGGGAGAGAACAAGGGAAAAGGAGGGTAACGCAAAGGCGCAGAGTCGCAGAGAGAAGCATGAGAAGGACTCCGTAGTCGCCTGCCGTGGCATAGGCATCTTGCCCATGATTCCAACGGGAGTTCAGTGTTGCTATCTATGTAACGCCGCCCCGCCATGGCGGGGCAGTCCTGAGGGCGTCTCGCCCTCGGCGGGGGCAGGATGCCCTCCCGCGGAACGCGGGACAAGATGCCGGCGGTACAATGGCACCTTGGCGTGGTCTGCGGACTGTGCGGTTCCAACCTCAGCGGCCCGTAACTGAGGCATTACCTTTGAAAGGCGTGTTGAAAGGGGAAGTGGAAGCAAAATATATGAAAAAAATGCCCGACAAGACAGGACATTTTGGAATCTACGGCGGGAAGTACGTTCCGGAAGTGTTGATGGCGGCCCTCGCCGAGCTGGAGGAGTCGTATCTGAGGGCGAAAAGGGATGCCGGCTTTCAGAGGGAGCTGAGGTATTACCTGAAGGAGTATGCGGGACGGCCGACGCCTCTCTATTTTGCAGAAAGGCTGACTGAAAAGTGGAAGGGCGCGAAGGTGTATCTCAAACGGGAGGACCTCTGCCACACCGGGGCGCATAAAATCAACAACACCATGGGGCAGGTTCTCCTCGCCAAGAAGATGGGAAAGAAGCGCGTCATCGCCGAGACAGGCGCCGGACAGCACGGCGTCGCCGCGGCCACCGCAGCAGCGCTGTTCGGTTTGTCGTGCGAAGTTTACATGGGCACCGAGGATATGGAGAGGCAGGCTCTGAATGTTTTCCGGATGAAGCTTCTCGGGTCGAAGGTGACGCCGGTGGACGCCGGAAGCCGGACGCTCAAAGACGCCATAAACGAGGCGATGAGGGATTGGGCGACCAACGTCAGGAGCACCGCGTACATTCTGGGGTCAGTTCTCGGACCGCACCCATACCCGATGATGGTCCGCGATTTCCAGAGGGTCATCGGAAAAGAGGCTCGCCGCCAGATTCTTCGTAAGGAGGGGCGGCTGCCCGACCTGCTTCTGGCGTGCGTCGGCGGAGGGAGCAATTCCATCGGGCTTTTCTACGATTTCCTGGGCGACGAAGGCGTGAGGATGCTCGGTGTTGAAGCGGGGGGATTGGGAATCGAGACCGGAAAGCATGCGGCAAGGTTCGCCACGGGGAACTTAGGCGTTCTTCATGGAACATACACGCAAGTTCTTCAGGATGAAGATGGACAAATCCTTCCCACGCATTCGGTTTCGGCGGGACTGGATTACCCGAGTATCGGGCCGGAGCACAGCCGACTTCGCGAGCTGGGAAGGGTGAGCTACGCCAGTGTTACGGACGAGGAGGCCCTGGAGGCGTTTCAGAGACTTGCGGAGCTGGAAGGGATTATCCCCGCTCTCGAGAGCGCGCACGCTGTGGCGTATGCGATGAAAGCAGTTCCGAAAATGAAGAAAAGCCAGACCGTTATCATTTGCATGTCAGGCCGCGGGGATAAAGATGTACAGCATGCGCTGAAGTTTATCCCGCCCCGGCGGGATTCCGGCACGCAGCCGGAGAAAGCATAGATTATGAACCGAATTGAGCGAACGTTCACAGCGTTGAGATCGGGCGGCAGAAAGGGATTCATCGCCTACATTTGCGCGGGGGATCCGAGCCTGAGCCGCACAAAGCAGTTGGTGTTGGAGTTTGAAAAGGTCGGCGTGGATATTGTGGAGTTGGGCGTGCCTTTTTCTGACCCTATTGCCGACGGGCTTGTCATCCAGAGGGCGGCGGAAAGGGCGCTCCGCAAGGGAGTTTCTCTCGCGGACGTCATATCGTTAGTGAGAGACATCAGAAAGAAGAGCGAGATGCCCATCGTGCTGTTCACCTACGTCAACCCGGTGCTGAAATATGGCCTCGAGAGTTTCTGTGGGGACCTGGCAGATGCTGGCGGGGACGGGGCGTTAGTGCTCGATTATCCGCCGGAGGAGGCGGTCTTGTACAAGGAGCTGATGGACAGCTACGGGCTTGCCACTGTCGGGCTTATCGCGCCCACGACTCCTGCGGGACGCCTGAGGTCAATCATCAATTTCTGTTCGGGCTTCGTTTATTACGTCTCAAGCACCGGGGTGACCGGAATGCGAGAGCGCGTCGAGAGGGGCGTGTCCCCGATGGTCAAGAAGATAAAATCGCTGACGAGGAAACCGGTGGCGGTCGGTTTCGGAATATCCAATCCGCAGCAGGCGAAAGCGGTGGCGAAGGCAGCGGACGCAGTGGTCGTGGGCAGCGCAATTGTGCGGAAAATTGAGCAGTTCGGCAAGGCGAAGGAGATGGTCTCGGAGGTCGGCGACTTCGCCGGAAAGTTGGCGGGGGCGGTCAAGGGCGTTGGCGGATCGGGTTTGGGGTCTGGGGTACGGAAGTCCGCAACCACATAGAGGAGATGCTTAGCGTCTTGGCGAGAGAAACCGCAGAGGTGAGACCTGTCGCAAAGCCGCGAAGGCGCAAAGATGAATGAGTGATTCAGGAGGAAGATAAGTGATTCATGCCGCAGTATTGGCTGGGGGCAGAGGCCAAAGACTCTGGCCGAAAAGCAGAAAGAATCTGCCCAAGCATCTTTTGCCGCTGCTCGGCGATAAGACGATGTTACAGGAGACCGTCGCAAGGCTCGAGGGCGTCGTACCCGACAACAATATCTACATCGTCACTGAAGAAGGACAGGAGAAAATCATTGCCGAGCAACTTCCTCATATCCCGGGGTCGAACATCCTCGTCGAACCGGAGGGAAGAAACACAGCAGCTTCAATCGGTCTGGCGGCTGTTTACATGGAAAAGCGGGACGCGGATGGCATCATGATCTCTCTTCATTCCGACAATTGGGTCGGGGACGTGGAAACTTTTCGCAGAATCCTGAGAGACTCCTGCGCGGTAGCGGAGCGAACCGGAGGACTCGGCACGGTCGGCATAACGCCGTCTTACCCGGCGACGGGGTTCGGATACATTCATACAGGAAGGGAGTTAGATGTTGACCTGCCCACGACTTTCTGGGAAAGTCGTAGGTTCGTCGAGAAGCCGGACAGGAGGACTGCCGAAAAATATGTCGCCAGCGAGGAATACTTCTGGAACGGCGGGATGTTCATCTGGAGGATTTCAGCAATCCTCGATGCGATACGGCGGCACATGCCGGAGCTTTATGAAGGTTGCCTCGCGATAAGGGAAGCCCTCGGCAGCGATTCGGAGAAGAAAGAAGTTGCGAGGGTCTATAACGGGCTTGAGAAAGTTCCCATTGACCGAGGAGTTATGGAGAAAGCGCACAGCATCTTCGTGGCGAAGGGAGATTTTCCGTGGGATGACGTGGGGACGTGGGCTGCGATAGAGAATCATTTCCCCGCCGATGCAAAGGGGAACGTTGTCATCGGCGAGTTCGAGGAGGTGGATAGCGAAAACTGCATCATTGTGGGGGATAAGAGCCTGATAACGACGGTGGGCGTGTCAAACCTCATTGTGGTGAAAACGAAGGATGCGCTTCTGGTCTGCGGCAAGGAGCGCGCGGAGGAGGTTAGAGACCTGGTCGCCAAGCTGGCGGATTCTGAGAAGTTCAGGAAATACCTGTGAAGCAGAAAAGAATTATCGGCGTGGACCTCGGGGAAAAGAACGTTGGCGTGGCTGTCAGCGACGAGCTCGGTATCACAGCTCAGGGATTGACGTGCCTGAGAAGAGCAGACGAGGCGAAGTTTCTCGAGGATTTGTGTCGGCTGGTGAGGGAAAAGGGGGCGGAGCTGGTGGTGCTGGGTCTGCCGAGGAACATGAGCGGGGAAATGGGGCCGAAGGCTCGCGAGGCGGTGGCGTTCGCGGAGAAGCTCAGAGAAGCTGGGCACATCGAAGTCTCCTTATGGGATGAAAGGCTCACTACGGTGCAGGCGGAGAGGTCCATGCTGGAGGGAGACCTCAGCCGAGAGAAAAGAAAAAGAAGGCGTGACATCATCGCCGCTCAACTGATCCTGCAATCGTTCCTGGACTCTCGTCGGAGGCCCGAACCCTCCGAGGAGAAGGCCGACTCGCCCGGAGGGTAGCGAGCGAGACGAGGGCTGAATTGCGGATTGCGGATTGCGGAAGCCGACAGGCGGAGGTCAACAACCGGACTAGTCTCCCGGGTCGGCGGAGCTGATTACAATCGAACCTAGCCACCGGCTTCAGTCGGTGGTATGCGAAAGGGTACACGAATGAGATTCTCAGGCGAGCCTGAGGGGGAACCGGTCACAAAGGTAGGGACGTTGGAGAACGGACTGCGGGTAGTGACGAGCCACATGCCGAGGATGCACTCGGTGGCTATTGGGGTTTGGGTGGGGTGTGGACTTCGGTACGAGCCGAAACGCCTCAACGGCATATCCCATTTCGTGGAGCATCTGGTTTTCAAGGGAACGAAGAACAGAAGCGACCGGGAAATCTCGCAATCCATCGAAGGCGTGGGAGGGGTTCTGAACGCATCCACGGGGGAGGAATTGACGTTCTTTTTCTCGCAGGTGCCTCGTGAGAAGTTCGCATTGGCGCTCGAAGTGCTTTTGGACATCACCGTCAACCCGCTGTTCAAAGAGGACTATCTCGAAAAACAGCGGAGCATCGTTCTGGAAGAAATCCACATGTACGAGGACAGGCCTTCGAGTGTTGTGCAGGATGTGCTCAACGAGGTTATGTGGGGAAGCCATGCCCTGGGAAGGCGAATTCTGGGAACGGAAGAGAGCGTGCGGCGAATCACACGGAGTGAAATCCGGGAGTACCACGAGAGGATGTACCGGCCGGGGAATTGCGTTGTATCTGTCGCAGGGGCGTCCGCACATGACAAGGTCATCGCCGAGGTTCGCAAGAACACCCGCAACATGACCCCTGGGAGGAGGCGGAGATTGGTCAAGGTGAGCGACGCGGTGAAGGGCGCGAGGGTCCTCACCAAGCATAAGAAAACCGAACAAAGCCACTTTTGCCTGGGGGTGAGGGCGTTCGACCGCGAACACCCGGACAGGTTCGGGCTAAAGCTCATCAGCACGCTGTTGGGCGAGAATATGAGCTCAAGGCTGTTCCGGGAAGTGCGGGAGAAGCGGGGGCTGGCTTATTCGATCCACACTGACATTGACCGCTACGTTGACACCGGCGCCTTCGTAGTCTCTGCGGGAGTGATCCTCGACCGAGCGAAGGAGGCGGTCATCACGGTGCTACGGGAACTGAGGAGGTTGAAGGCAAAAGCGGTCCCGAAAGCGGAGCTCCGCAGAGCTAAGGAGTATGTGCTGGGTCAAATCAAGATGGGGTTGGACCGGGTCATAAGCCAAATGGTTTGGTCAGGCGAGAACCTCCTTTTGTCCCGCAAGGTGATGAGTCCCACGGAGATAATCAGCAGATTTCAGGCGGTTACGCGCGAGGATATCCGGAGGATCGCCAACGATATCTTCGTAGAGGATCAGCTCAACCTGGCTCTGGTTGGGCCGAGCTTTGAGGCAAAAGAGGCGGTGAAGTGGCTGAAGGTTTAAAGGTCAAGATTGCGCCCTCAATCCTCGCTGCTGACTTCGGCAAGCTCGGATTCGAAGCGAAACGTGCAGAAGACGCCGGAGCGGACCTGCTGCACGTGGACGTGATGGACGGGCATTTCGTTCCGAATCTGACCATCGGTCCCGACGTCGTGCGGGCCATCCGAAAGTGGACATCGCTGTCATTAAACGTGCACCTGATGATAGAGAACCCCGAGCGTTTCTTCCGCAGCTTTTCGGAAGCGGGCGCCGACAGCGTCGTCTTTCATGTGGAGGCGGCTGAGGACGTTTCACGAGCGATAAAGGCGTTGCGACGACTGGGGATGGGATGTGGGCTTTCTCTCAATCCTGAGACGCCGGTGGAGGCGGTTCTCGACTACCTGGAGGATATTGACCTGCTGTTGGTGATGACGGTCCACCCCGGTTTTGGAGGACAGGAGTTCATACCGGAGTCGCTGGGGAGAATCAAAAGGGCACGTGAAGAAGCACGAGCGAGAAATCCCAGCCTCGATATCGAGGTGGATGGCGGCATCAACCGGGAGACCGCAAGGATGGTTGTCGCAGCGGGGGCGAACGTGCTGGTCGCAGGGACAGCTCTTTTCAGAAGCGAAAACATGGCCGAAGCGATAGGGATACTGAGAGGATGACGGAGATTAAGTTCGGCACCGACGGGTGGCGAGGCGTGGTGGGGGAGGATTTCACGCTGGACAACGTGAAGGTCGTCGCCCAGGCGATTGCCGACTACGTCAATTCCACCGGCGATTCGAAGAAAGGGCTTGTGGTCGGGTACGATGCGCGCTCTCTCTCGCCGGAATCGGCCGCGGCCATTGCGGAAGTGTTGGCCGGAAACGATATTGGCGTGCTGCTCAGCAAGAACATTGTGCCGACGCCGACGCTGGTTTATGCGATAAAGCATCGCTCTCTTGGAGGGGGGGTGATGGTCACCGCCAGCCATAATCCGCCTCGCTTCAATGGTATCAAGTTCAAGCCGTTCTATGCGGGCTCCGCCGACGAGGAAATCACGCGGGCAATCGAGAAGCGTCTCTGGCGTGAGCCGCCGAGAGTCATCCCCATGGAGGAAGCTAAACGGAAAGGTCTGGTGCAATTGGTGGACCTGTGGGCTTCGTACGAGGTAAACCTGAAGTCCTATGTTGACATGGGCGTCCTCAAAGACGCGGGCCTGAAGGCGGTCGCCGATCCGATGCACGGGTGTCAGGGAAGACTCTTGGAGCGAATCCTGTCGGCAACCTCGTGCACGGTAAGGACTGTTCACGCCGAGCCTGATTCGTCGTTTGGCGGCTTATCGCCTGAGCCGATTCCGCCGCACTTGAAGGAGCTTCAGCAGGCGGTGGTGGACGGGGAGGCGGACGCCGGCCTGGCGGCGGACGCGGATGGCGACAGAGTTGGCGCAGTGGACTCGAGGGGAGAGTTCGTGACGCCGCACCAGATTATCGCTATGCTGCTATTGCATTTCCACAAAAGGAGGGCGTGGAGCGGAACAGTGGTCAAGACCATCACCACCAGCACCCTCATCGAGAAAATTGCCGATGACCTCGGCCTCCCCTGGAAAGAGACGCCGGTTGGCTTCAAGCACATCTGCCAGATTATGAGAAACGAGGACGTCCTCATAGGCGGGGAGGAGAGCGGCGGAATTAGCTACAAGAACTATTTCCCGGAGCGGGACGGGGCACTTTCCGGCCTTCTTCTTCTGGAGCTAATGGCAACCGAAGGCAGGAAACTCGAAGAAATCGTGGCGGAGATTGACGCCGCGTACGGCAGTTTTCGATACCGCAGAAAGGACATCCATCTGCCGCAGGAAAAGAAGAAAGAACTTTTCGACGGTTTGAAAAACAATCCCCCGGGGCGTATAGACGAGAAAAAGGTTGTGCGAGTGAAAGCGTACGACGGGGTGAAAATGATACTCGAAAACGACGACTGGTTGATGCTGAGAGCGTCGGGGACGGAGCCGATTGTTCGCATTTACGCCGAAGCCAAGAGCTTCGAGGAAGTGGACAAGCTTTTGGCGATAGGCAATTCCATCGCCCACCGGGTAGAATAATCGGATTGCTGATTTCGCGTTTTCGGCTTCCGGAATCCGCAATCTGAAATCCGCAATCGAGATCATGGACAGGTCAAGGATAAGAAACTTCTGCATCATCGCTCACATTGACCACGGGAAGTCAACGCTTGCCGACAGGCTTCTTGAGCTAACCCATACCATCAGCCAAAGGCAAATGCGAGAGCAGGTCCTCGACGATATGGACCTGGAGAGGGAACGGGGAATCACTATCAAATCCCATCCGGTGAGGCTCATCTACCACAGCGCCGCCGGCGAAGAGTACGTGCTGAACCTCATAGACACGCCGGGACATGTGGACTTCACCTATGAGGTATCGCGCAGTCTGGCGGCGTGCGAGGGAGCGCTTTTGGTGATTGACGCGAGTCAGGGAGTGCAGGCACAGACCATCGGAAACCTTCATCTCGCGGACGAATGGGGCGTCAAGCTGATTCCCGTCATCAACAAGATTGATCTGCCGAGCGCGGATATTCCTCTCGTGACGCGGCAGGTGGATGAGATCGCTCACCTCTCGAAGGAGGACATTATTCTCATCAGTGCCAAGTACGGCACCGGCGTGGAAAAGGTGCTGGAGGCCATTGTGGAGAAGATTCCGCCGCCAGGTGGCATCCCGCCTTTGGCGGGACCCGTGAAGAATCATGGGCAAGATGCCCATGCCACGCCAGAGCTCAAGGCGCTCATATTCGACTCGGTGTTCAACAGCTTTCGCGGGGTGATTGTCTATACGAGAGTTTTCAGCGGGGAAATTCGCCCCGGAATGGGCATCACCATGATGAGCACCGGCAAGAGCTTCGAGGTGGCGGAGGTCGGCTTTTTATCCCCTCGGATGCGTTCGGCGAACTCTCTCGGCGGGGGAGAGGTCGGTTACGTCATAGCGAATATAAAGGACGCCGGCAATGTGCGCATCGGCGATACGATAACCTCTCGCTCGAAGCCGGCGAAGCTGCCGCTGAAAGGATACAAGCAGATGCGGCCGATGGTCTTCAGCGGTCTTTACCCGTTGGACGCGTCGGATTATGACTCGCTGAAGGAAGCTCTGCAAAGGCTGCGGCTCAACGACGCGTCGTTTGTATATGAGGCGGAATCGTCGGTTGCGCTCGGCTACGGATTCCGATGCGGGTTTCTCGGGCTGCTGCATCTCGAGGTGATTTTTCAGAGGATCGAGAGGGAATTCGATATTTCCACGATTTCGACGAAGCCGAGCGTCAGCTATTCCCTGCGGATGACCAACGGAGAGGTACGGACTATTGATAACCCGACTCGCTTCCCGAATCCGTCGGAGATCGAGGCCGTGGAGGAGCCCTACGTTCTCGTGTACATCATCGTGCCCAACGAATACATCGGGGCAATAATGCAGTTGGCGCTCGAGAAGCGGGGCGAGTGCGTCGGCACCGATTCCATTGACCCCACGCGAGTGATGCTGAAATTCGAGCTCCCCCTCAACGAGATTATCGTGGACCTTTACGACAGGCTGAAGTCTCTGACAAGGGGCTATGGCTCGCTCGACTACGAATTCATCGGGCATCGAAAAGCGCAGATGGTGAAGCTGGACATTCTGGTGAATCGCGAGCCGGTGGATGCCTTCTCCAGCATCGTCCATGCCTCCAAAGCGGAAAGCAAGGGACGGGCAATCGTTAAGCAACTGAAGGAGTCCATCCCTCGGCAGCTTTTTTCCGTGCCCATTCAGGCGGCTGTCGGCAGCCGCATCATCGCCCGCGAGACTATCAAGGCGATGAAGAAAGACGTCACCGCCAAGTGCTACGGCGGCGACATCACCCGCAAGAGGAAGCTCTGGGAGAAGCAGAAGGAGGGGAAGAAAAAGTTGAAAGAAGTGGGCAGAGTTCGCATCCCCCAGAGCGTCTTCATAGATGTCTTGAAAGCCGGGGCGTGAACAACGGCGGTGAATGTTGTGTTCCTGTGAAAGGAAAACCGGGAGTGGGTTGGGCTTCGTCCTGTTATGCGCTACGGAAGTTGGCAGCCTGGGGGCTGATGCTAATTTTCTTCCTCCCCGGTCGTGTTTTCTCGGCGGCAATCAGTATCCATCCGGAGCATCCGCGGGCGCTTGTTTATAGAGGGAAGCCTATATATCTGGTCGGGGATTACAATTGGGGGACGGTGGACGTGCATCCGTCGGCGGTTGAGGCGGAACGCGGCCTCACGGGCTACGATTACCGCCGTCTGTTCGACGAGATGGCGAAACGAGGGCTTAATTTCAAGCGAGAAGCGTGGGTGAATTGTTGGGAGGGGCGGCCCTACCTCATGACCAGAGACGGAAGGCGTTTCGTTCCGTTTGACCTGGAGAAGTGGAACGAGGGCGGCTGGAAGTTCGATCTGACAAAATGGAATCCTGATTACTGGAAGCGGCTGAAGGATGTCGTGGATTACGCCAATAAGAAGGGAATCATCTTCATGCTGGGGCTCTTCGACGGGGATACCGAGGACGCTTACGCCTGGCCGCGCTATCACGGCTTCCACAGGAACAACAACGTCAATGGAATTGACGCCGACGCCGACGGAGACGGCCGCGCCTACGAATATGGGCGGATTGACGCGAGCGCCCCGCCGAGCCAGCGGCGGAAAATGCGGTCTGTGCTTCGCCTCCAGGAGCGATTCGTGAAAAAGGTTATTGATACCGTGGGGATGTGTCCGAACCTCATATACGAGCTGATGAACGAGCCGGGGCACGGGGCGGTGTACGGCCCGAAGGAGCGCCGGTGGCATTCCCATATCGCGACGCTGGTCAAGGAATACGAGAAGGGAAAGGGATTTGAGGAGCACCTCGTCGCCGTCAACGGGGCGCCGGTGGATTATCTGCTCAGCGAGCCGAACATTGATGTCGCCTGTTATCACCGCCGACCAACGACGCCCGCCACCGCAAGCCGCTTTCTGGCGAGTGTGGCGAAGTTGCCGAAGCCAGTGATTTACGACACGGACACCGCGGACCATTGGGGGCCAAAGATCGCTCGCGTGGCGTGGACTTGCTTCGTGTCTGGGGCTTACTTCGCGTGGCTCGACTTTCATGAGGATAACCTCTACCCCGACCCGATAAAGTGGGGCCAGAAGGACGTGCGCATTCAGCTCGCAAACCTTGTGAAGTTCGCGTCTCGCACGCAATGGTGGAGGATGGCGCCGCACAATGAACTGGTCTCCGGAACGGAAGCGTATTGCTTGGCTTCGCCAGGCGAGGAATACGTCATTTACCTGCCGAGAGGGGGCGATCTGGTGGTTCGTATTCCGCGGGCGAGAGATAGCTTTCGGGCTTTCTGGTACGACCCAGCTCGGGACAAGCTATTGCCCGGCCGGAGCGTCCGGAGCGGCGCGCGGACGAAGCTGACTCCGCCTTCGCCTTCCTTCCGCGTTCTACACATCGTCACAACGCAGGTGCACGCACCGTCTCAATGAACTCGGGCAGGGCTGTATCTCCGTTTTGGCGGCACGCAGGTCGGCCCCAAAGATTCCTCCAGGCGGGCCGAACCAACCCGGGGGTCTTTTTGTCGTTGTAAAGGGGACCTGCGGGAATCCGGACGGGATTCCTTCCCGGCCCGGAGTCCGAGGACAATCCCGCCACTGAAATGGAGCGAAACCCCTCCGCAGGGTGGAGAACCGGCCAGTGAGTTGACGTTGGGAACTTCCGTGAAACTGGGCCACCATGGGGGCATCTCCCTGGAAGTGTTTTTGCCGCCGAGGAGTTCGTAAAGCAGAAACTTCTACAGTCCCTTTTCTACATTTGGAGTTGGCGAAGGCGGTTTTTCGGGGAGTAAAGTCAGCGTCGAAATCGGCATCGTGCGTGGCTGGACATTGAAGCGGTTGCCTGGCACTTCGCCGTCGGGTGAGGCGGCGCACTAACGATCCGGCGAGCCGACGAGAATCTTCCTGGCCTTGCTGCCGTCGGCTGGTCCGACGATGCCCCTCTGTTCCATCATATCAATGATGCGCCCCGCCCTGGCGTAGCCTATTTTCATTTTCCTCTGAAGGTTGGAAGCGGACGCCTGCCTCGTCCGAAGGACAACCTCGACGGCCTGGTGGAACAGCTCATCCTCAATGGCTTGCTCTTCATCTTCGGGAGCTTTGCCCTTTTGCTCTTTCACGAGCACTCCCTCGAGGTACGAAGGGCCGGCTTGGTCTTTGATGAATTGGACGACTCGCTGGATTTCCGCGTCGTCCACATAGGTCCCCTGTG
Source organism: uncultured Verrucomicrobiota bacterium (assembly GCA_964640185.1). Classification (GTDB taxonomy): domain Bacteria; phylum Auribacterota; class JABMQX01; order JABMQX01; family JABMQX01; genus CAZXGF01. The sequence continues at coordinate 41,369 of CAZXGF010000016.1, forward strand.
CGCGAATGAGCTTCGAGGTCCCAGGCGGGAGAAAGAGCAGGTCGCCGTTGCCGACGAGGGTCTCCGCTCCATTGGCGTCAATGACGGTGCGAGAATCCACTTTGGTGGCGACCTGGAACGATATTCTCGCGGGGAAGTTGGCTTTGATGACGCCGGTTATGACGTTGACGGAAGGGCGCTGGGTGGCGATAACGAGATGTATGCCCACCGACCTCGAGAGCTGCGCGAGGCGGGTGATGGCCAGCTCGACGTCCACGGGGGAAACGATCATCAGGTCAGCCAGCTCGTCAATGACTGCCACAATATATGGAAGCCTGTCCGGCAACTGTTCCTCGTCATTTTTTCTGGAGCGGTCAATAGGCCGGGCGTTGTAAGCGGCGATATTCCTGACTCCGGCTTTGGAGAGATAGTCGTATCTTCTCTCCATTTCGGCGACGAGCCAGTTCAGCGCCTGCGCCACTTTCTTGGAATCGGTCACGACAGGAACGAGTAGGTGAGGGAGGCCGTTGTAGCAGCCAAGCTCGATTTTCTTCGGGTCAACGATAAGGAGTTTCAGCTCATCGGGGCGCGCCCTGTGGAGCAAGGTGATGAGGATGGCGTTTATGCAAACGCTCTTTCCGGAGCCGGTCGCACCTGCGATAAGGACGTGAGGCATCTGCGTCATGTCGGCAACCACTACCTTGCCCGCGACAGACTTCCCCAAGCCGAGGGGAATAATGGCTTTGGAATTCCGGAATTCCTGCGAGGCAAGAACCTCGCGGATGCACACGAGCGAAGCCCTGGAGTTCGGAATCTCCACGCCAATAGCCCCTTTACCGGGGATGGGCGGGGTGACCCGTATGCCCGCGACTTTCATGGCGAGGGCTATGTCTTCGGCGAGGCTGGCGATTCGCGTCACTTTGACTCCGGGAGCGGGGTGCACCTCGTACCGCGTTATCACGGGCCCTCGCTGTATTTCTCCGACGCTGGCGTCAATCCCGAAATCCCTGAAGGTTTTCTCGAGGACCTCCGCATTTTTCCGGAGGTCACCGACAAGGCCCCTCTTGGGAAGCGGCGGCGGCAAATTGAGCAGCTCCGCCGGAGGGAGGCGATAACCGCTCACGGCCGCCTGCGCGGCCTTTCTTTGCCTTGCCCCGCCGAGGCGTGGTGTGGAAGGTTGCTTCCCAATGGCCGGTTTTTCGCGCGCTTTCGCGTCTTTGCTCGTTTTTACGGCTTTTGGCTTTTTGGGAGGATGGGTTTGGTTTCGGTGGTTCGCTCCGAGCAGTGTCTTGGCGCCGCGCCCGACAGGCGCCGCCAGCTTCGTGACATTCCTCGCGAGAAATATCGCCGTCCTCCCACCGGCTCGCCCTATCAACTTTGCGTAAGGGTAAAACTCCACCCGCGTCAACAACATGGAAGAGACGATGAAGCCCATTACGGCTGCGACAGCCGCACCTCCCGGTCCAAGATATGCCCTGAGGACATCTCTGCCGAGCTTCTCGCCCAAAACGCCGCCGAGGGACATCCCCGCCATGAAAGGGAAATGGAGGCTTTGCTGCAACTCCGCGATGCACGAGAAAGAGGCAGTCAAGATGAACGCATAGCCGACCTTGACAACAAGCCTGCGAGGTGGCCTTCGTATGATGAACGAGACGCCAAGGCAACACAAGAACGCTGGAATCACGAACGCCCCAAGACCGAAGGCCAAGTAGAGGAAGTACGCGGTCGCCGTGCCCACCGGGCCGGTGTAACCTCCTTCGGCGGCTTTGAAATCGGTCGTCAACAACAGATTCCTGTGCGGGTCGTAGTCAACCAGGCTCAGCGTCAGAAGCACAGCCGCTCCGAGAAGGAGAAATCCCCATACCTCCGCGTACCTATGCTCGGTTGCGGGTTTATTCTTCTTTGACCTCAGCACCATTCCATTTCTCTCAAAGCGCGGTCCGAAAAAGAATAGTTGCTTTTTGCCCCGGGAGGTTGAACTTCTCCGGCGAGCTCAAGTCGCCAGATTGTAAACGATCAACGCCGCTCCTAAGAGAAAGCAGTATGCGGAGAAGAGCCACAGCGTCCTCTTTTCGACAGCTTTCAGGAAAAGCCGCAATGCCGCGTAGCCCGCGGCCGCGGACACGAGAACGCCGACAAGTCCGGTTCCCAAAACCTCCCCGGTCGCGAGCGCCGAACGGCACTTTATCGTCTCCAATCCTGCGGCGCCGACAATCGCCGGGATCGCCAGCAGAAACGAAAACCGCACCGCGACAGCTTGCTCCCACCCCATAACCAACCCCAGACAGACAGTGCTGCCCGCCCTGGAAATACCGGGCAGGATAGCGACGCTCTGCGCTACGCCCACAGCCAACGCTCCCTTCGCTTCCACTTCGGCGGGCTTTTTCCTCCGCCTCTGGGCGATACTTCCCACGGCGAGTATCAAGCTGTTGCCCATGAGCAATCCCGCGACAGCCAATACGCTGTCGAATACGCTTTCGATGTACGGCCTCAGCAACAGGCCAACAATCGCCGCGGGCACGGACGCCAAGACCAGATATGGAATCCATCTCTTGTTCGATGAAAAAAGAGCCACTATATCTCTTCCAAAGACGACAAGAATGGCAATGAGCGTTCCCACGTGTAGGAAAACGTCGAGGAGGATTCTGTTTTCGGTTACGCCAAGAATCCCCTGAGCTATGGTGAGATGTCCTGAGCTGCTCACCGGGAGAAACTCCGTGGCGCCTTGCAGTATCCCCAGCATGACCGTTTTGAGAATCGAAGGCAAACTATCCCTTTGCTCCTTTGTTATTGTTGCTCACGCCGCCTTCAACGTCATCGCTTCTGCGAGCGTCCTGTGAAAGGCGGGTGGCCAGTGTTGGTCTCCTCAGCCCAGTGCGAGCTTATTCGCATCTATTTCCAACTGCTTGATCTTGTAACCAAGAATCCTTCTGGTGGTCTTGAGCAGTTTTGAAGCCTCGGATTGAACGCCTTTCGACTCTCGCAGAGCCTCCTCAATGAGCCGCTTCTCGAAACCTTCCGTTGCCTCTCTGAGCGACTTCTTGCCGACGAGAGAGCGGGGGTCCATATTTCCGTTCCCCCTTGCGTTGGGCACAATGTCCCAGAACAAGTGCTCCTTCGTGATGACCGCTACGCCCCTGTTCAGGACGACGATCCTTTCTATCACATTTTTCAACTCTCTTACATTCCCCGGCCAGTCATATTGCTCAAGCGCTTGCAGGGCTTGTTCTGAAAGCTTTGGCTTATTGGGATTCAACTCACCCGCAAACATGGAGAGGAAGTACCCTGCGAGCTCTCTTATGGACTCCTTCCTTTCCCTGAGAGGAGGAAGAAAGATTGGCACCACATTGATGCGATAATAGAGATCCTCCCTGAAATTCCCTTTTTGAATTTCCTCCTTCAGGTCTCTGTTGGTCGCCGAGACAATGCGCACGTCCACCGAGATAGTCTCTGTCCCCCCGACCTTTCGAAATTCCCCCTCCTGCAAAACTCTCAGGGCCTTCGCCTGGACTCGTGGACTCATCTCCCCGATCTCGTCGAGAAAAAGGGTGCCTTTGTCGGCAAGCTTAAACTTTCCATCGCGGTCGGCAATGGCGTTTGTGAAGGCGCCTCTGACGTGGCCGAACAGTTCGCTCTCGAGGAGCGTCTCCGGTATGGTGGCGCAATGAAGCGCCACGAAGGGATTGTTTCGCCGCGAGCTCTGAAAGTGCAGTCGCCTGGCGACAAGCTCCTTGCCCGTGCCGCTTTCGCCTGTTATGAGAACGGATGCCCGGGAATCGGCGACCTGTTCGATTTTCTGGATGACGCTCAACATCCCCGCGGATGAGCCTATAATCCTATCGGAACTCCGGTTGAGGTTAACCTGGCTTCGCAGGTAGCTGACTTCGGCTTGGAGCCTCTTGCTGCGGGCGGCCTGCTCGACAATCATTCGTAGCTCGCTCACGTCGAAAGGCTTGACGATGTAGTTGTAGGCGCCGAGCTTCATGGCGTCAATTGCCTTCTGCACGCAGGTGGTCGCGGAGACCATAATCGTCTCAACGTTTTTGTGCTGCTTCCGAATCTCTTTGAGAACTGCTAACCCGTCCAGTCCGGGCATGAGAATGTCGAGCAATACCACGTCCACATGTCGCCGCTTCAGGAGCGCCAGACCATCTTCCCCGCTGGCCGTCAGCGCGATGTCATAGCGGTCCCTGAGGGCGATTCTCAGTGACTCGCGCGCCCCCTCATCGTCGTCAACGATCAGAACGCACTCCATAGTTTCTTTCTCCTTCCTTCACTGCCTGAACGCAAGCTCGCATGTCCTCTCGGCGGGCTTTTTGGTTGCGAGTATCCCCATCGGAAATCTTCCGCGGAACTCCCGTTCACGGCGTGTTTTGTTCTCGCGGCAGGATTATCCAGACAGTTGTTCCTTTGCCTTGTTTGCTTTCTATCTCGATTCTTCCGTGATGTCTGCCGACGATCTTTCGAGTGATCGCGAGCCCGAGTCCCAGGTTCTCGCCTCTCGTCGTGAAGAATGGCGCTCCGACCTCCCCCATCTTCGCCTCAGGTATGCCTTTACCGGAATCCCGGAACTCAGTCTCGACGAATATTTCATCGTCGGGGACGGTCCCGTCACCCCCGGTTATCTCCGTGCTGTCGAGGAGGACGCGGGAGGCGTTCCCATCTCTCGCCTTGCGAAGTGCCCTCGCCGCAACCTCCTTGATCGAGACGGTAATCGTTCCGTTGGGCGGGGTGGACTCGACGCTGTTTTTCAAAACATTTAGAAAGGCTGAGCGCATAAGTCGTCCATCAACCAGGACCGTCCCTGGCTTGTCGGGGCCGGGCGCGACCACGCGAAGTTTCCTGTCGCCGAGGCTCTTGCGCAGAGCGGCCACGGCGTTGTCAACCACCGCAGCGATGTTGGTCGGCGACAGGTCGAGGGGCGCGGTCTCCGCGTAAGACGTGAGGCCGTCCGCGAGCGAATTGATGCGCTCAACGGCTTTTCCCACGATGCCGGAGAACTTCTGTCGAAACTCCTGGTCATCGAACTTCTCGGGCAGAAGTTGTGAGAAGGTCTTTATCGAGGCAAGGGGGTTTTTGATCTTATCGGCAATGTGGGCAGAAAAGGCCGCGAACATCTCACCTTCAAGCCCGACGAACTCGCGCAAGCCTTCTCCGCCGGCGCCTGGCGAAACGAGCGGCACCGTCTCCGGAAGCGTCGTGAAGAAGAGAATGGCGCCGACAGGATTGGACCTTTCGTCGTACATTCTACAGGTAGTTATGGCGAAAACCCGTCCTGTAGCCCCGTCTCGGTAGGGCCGGTTCGCCACTGGCTGGTCATCCTTGATAGTTCTGAGGACCATGTCCGCCAGTACCGATCCGAGCTTCTGAACGCTTTTCCCGATAAGCTCCCCCGAGCCAACATCAAAGGTGCTTTCGGCGAAGTAGTTCATACTGGTAATCCTCGCCTCGGCATCCACGGCGACGATGCCACAAGCGATGTTGTTGAGAATCGCCTCGGCCCTGGCCTTCTTGATCGAAAGCTCTCTGTGGGCGAGAGAAGTGCTGATGGCGCCGGAGGCGCAATCGCCGATGACCGCCAGGAGCTCAAGGTCTTCCTCGTAATATCTCTTTCCGGTCATCTTCTTGCCGAGAGTCAGGAAACCGATAAGGTTGCCCCTCTCGAGCAGAGGCATGACAACCTCAGCCCTGAGCGTATCCATGTCTGTACTTACTTCGACAGCGACATCCCTCGGTTCACGGGGGAAAACGTTTCTAAGCTTGTCCCTGGTGAGAAACTGCTGATGCTCTATCAGCCATCTGACTATCCCCAGCCTGTTGCTGAAGGAGCATACCTCTGCGAGCTCCTCTCCCACGCCTTGCCATGTTCCCGCGAGATACCTCCCTTTGTCCGAATCCCAGATGAATATCGCAACGTTATTGCTGCCGAAAAGCTCCCTGACGGAGTCGGCAAACTTCCCAAGAAGCTCCTTGAGGTCCGTTACCGCGCTGACCGACCTCAAGAGCTTTCTGACCATCCCTTTTCCGAGAGACGCGGGGGCCTTCCCACGGTATTCCGTGGGCAAGCTGTCGCCCGGGCGAGCAAAACTCTCGTCGGGGATTCTCTCCGCGAAGGATCGGAGATACTCGACCCTTCTCGAAAGCTTTCTTTTTTCGATGGCTTTCTCCGCCAAAAAGCGTGCTATTTGCCGGTCAAGGGGTTTCCGGAGGCATGCGTAAACGCCTTGTTGCTCCGAAACGGCAGAGGCGCGGCTCTCTTCGCCCGGCGCAAGATAGATCAGGCATGTTTCCGGAAAAACGGACGTGATTTCCCGGATGGCCTCGGTTCCCTCGCAGTCGCTTAACCGGGTATCAACGAAAACTAAATCGGTAGGCCTTTTCGCCAAGGCCTCGAAAACCTGTGGAAGACTCTGCGCGAACTGAACATCGAAATCTTCCCCCAGCATTTCCTGGAGCGAAGTGAACGTAGCTCTGCTCCGAGAAGCGACGACCACAATATTCATTTTTTCCGCCTCACAACTCGTTGGTCGCCGGAAGCTTAACTGTGAAAACGGCTCCCTGGCCCAGTGTGCTTTCCGCGTCTAAGGTACCGCTATGTTCCCCCACAATCGCGTGGGAGACCGCCAGCCCCAGCCCCGTACCTTCTGGCTTGGTGGTAAAAAACGGATCGAACAAGTGCTTCAGGTCATCGTCGGAGATGCCGCAGCCGGTATCTGAGACCCTGATCTGAAATCTCTTGACATTGTTATCTCCGCGACTCTTCGTGTCCCCATCCCATTTTGTCCTTTTGGGGCGCCGCCCGTCCCCGTTATCTCCCCTTTCCCATACGAAGGCGGTGGAGACTTCTATTCGCCCGTTGTTTCGCACGGCTTGAACGGCGTTCAGCAACAGGTTCAAGAGTACTTGCTTGATCTGCTGCCTGTCCACTCTTATTGGGCTCCGCTCTTTTGCATATTCCTTACGCACCTCGATTTTCTTCTTCTTTACTTCCTCCTCGAGGAGAAGAAGAACTTCGTCTATCAGCTCGTGCATGTCGCACGGCCCGAGAACGGGCTTGGTGGGCCTGGCAAAATTCAAGAGCTTCTCAATGATCTGGTTGATCCTGTCCACCTCTTTCAGGACGAGAACCGAGAACTTGTTGCGAAACTCACCGTCGTCGAACATCTCCGGCAGAAGTTGCGAGAAGGTCTTGATGGGAACTAAAGGATTCTTTATCTCGTGCGCCATGCCTGCCGCGAAAGTCCCGACCACGGCGAGTCTGTCGGCGCGTCTTATTCTTTCCTGGAGCAGTTTGACCTCCGAAAGGTCGTCAAAAACAAGGAGCACCTGGCGGGCCCGGCTCTCTCCGGTCATGGTTGTCGCGACGACGCCCAACGGAACGCTTCCCCTTCCCTTCACTTGGGCGTGGAGCTCACCTTTGAAATGCCCGAAGCCCTCCTGCAATCGCTTGATGACTAACCTGCTGAGGTCCTTCCCGAGCACGGCTACATCTCGCTGTAGGAAAGCCCTGCCGGGGCGGTTGAGAATTTCTGCAGCGGGCCGGTTCACGGACTTTATCCTGCTGTCCTGGTCAACGGTAATCACCCCTGAGCGAAGATTCTGCAGGATTTTGTCCTGGTGCTTCTTGACGAGGAGAATCTCGTTGAACAAGCGTGAGTTCTCCAGGGATGACGCGACCTGGTTGGCCAGGACGGTGAGAAGACTGACGTCCTCAGCCGAATAAATGTCCGCTGACCTCTTCTCGCCGAGAGAGAGGATTCCCAGCAACTTGTCTTTGGAGGTCAAAGGAATTACGATGGCGGAGCGGAGCCATGCCATTTCTTCCAGAATTGGGCCTGCCAGCCTCTCCGGCTGGGTCCTCCTGACTTCCTGTTCTACGATGACTTTTTTGCTGCGCTTCAACTCCTCAAGCAGCTTGTTCCCGGGCGTGAGGACCCTGTCCATGACCAAGTGGGCCCCGGGAAAAACGGCGTACTCCGTTCGATAATCCTCCAGCTTGGCGTCGGCGACCAGAATTAGCCCATTGTCGGACCGCATCGTCTGCACCGTCTCTTCCACGACGCACTTCTCCAAGGCTGTCAGATCCAGTATCCGGCTCACCTTCTTGCCAAACTTCAGTATCACCTTGCGATAGTCATATCTTCCTTTGAAAACGTATCTGTCGGTCAGCGAGGTTACACGCTCCTTCAGCGGTTGGAATCCAGCCGCCACAATCGCTGCGGCGATGAGAGTTGACGCCGGCGCAGGAAACTTCAACAGACTATCCAAGAAAAACTGTGCGCCGAGTAGAGCAGCGGCCAGAAGGATTACCATGAGTGCCCCTATGGTCGCTGTTCGATAGACAATCCCCAAATCCATGAGCCTATGCCTTACAACCGCGTAAGTAATCATCAGGGCTGTAATGCTGCCGAAGAACGGCACCAACGACACGTAGCCCACCACGCCCACGGAGGGAAGAAGGATGCTGAATATAGCCGCCGGGAGGGCCAGAACCGAAAAGGCCAGAAAGGTATATCGAACCTGGTTTTTGGAATGGCCCTTGGGAAGGATGCGATAATTTGTTATCAGGTTGACCATGGCGGCTCCGATCGCGGTAAGCAAGAGCCCGGCCCATAGAACTGCGCCCCATCCGAGAAGCGGTTCGAACTCTCCTCCGATAATGCGAACGCCTTTCCAGAACCACGGCGTGAGGGCGGTCAAGGATGCGACGAGTCCAATCCCGTAGCTCGTCATCAAATTCTTTCTCACGTGCCGGTGCTTACCCACTCGAGGGAAGACCTGAGTGAAGGCCCATAGTGCTCCGCAATTCAGCCCGCCAATAGCGAAGGACAATCTGCCGATTATGTCCAACACGGCGAGTTTTGCAGATATATTCACCAGCGGCCCGCTTGCGGTCGTCCTAATGGCGTAAACAGCCATACTTAAGGCGGCCACGGAGAACAGGAACACGCTAAAAGTGATGCGGATCAGATCTCTACGGCCCCTGAGAAGAACAAGCACGCCCAGGGAAGCAATCGTGCCCACCGACAGCAGAAACAGTACCCTTTCCCAGAGAAGCATTCTAAGCCTCGCTTCAGTTAGCCTTCTTCACGTGTTCACTCGCGGCATTGCCTGCAGGCCTCGCTATTTGGTTCAGTGATCCATTCCTTGAACCGGGGCCATCGTACCTCCCAAGCACGAGGGAGGAATATGTCCCACCCAGGCCGTGGGAGTTGACCAGCGCGACGTCAATATGGCCGTATCGCCACTTGTTGGGGACGTAGTCCAAATCGCAAGCAGGATCCGGGTGTTCGTAATTGATCGTTGGGGGTATCTTCCCCTCCCTTATGGATAGCAGCGTAGCTATTGTTTGGAGGACTCCAGCGGCCGCGATTGGGTTACCTATGCACGACTTAATCGAACTGATGGGGACACGATAAGCCCTATGCCCGAAAACAAGCTTGATTGCTTCGGTCTCTATCCGGTCGAAGTGTTTGTCGGAGGGAGCGTGGGCGGAGATGTAGTCAACGTCCTCCGGTGAAACTTTGGCGTCGGTCATCGCCGCCACCATGCATCTCGCGAAGGCTTCTCGGGCCACGGCTTCGGTTCGCCTGCGATTGCCGTGATTTTCCTCGTTGACACATCCGAAGCCGAAAACCTCACCGTAGATCGGCGCCCCTCTGGCCAAAGCGTTCTCCAATGAGTCGAGAATGAGCGCGCCCGCGCCTTCCGAGACAACCCCGCCATCTCTCTCCAAGTCAAAAGGCCGGCTCGCCTTTTCGGGCTCGGAGTTGCGTTTACTCATTATGCCCGAAGCGCAGAATACCGCGTAGGAGAAAGGAGATAGCGGGGCGTCTGCGCTGCCGCAGACAACGGTCTTCGCTTGCCCGCTTCTTATCCTTTCCACGGCAAGACCGATCGCGTTCAACCCTGCTGTGCAGCCGCTGGCTATCACCACTGCCATTTTTGTCGTGCCAACCAGCTTGTTGATGGCCATTGCCACCGAGTATGTGTCTTCGGCCGAAAGCTTGTGCGGTGCAATTCTGTTCACGCCTTCTTTGAGGAAAAGATCTACGTCCTCCGCTATGACATCAATTGCCGGGCAACCGACTCCGTAAATGACAGCGCCATCCGCTCCGTTGCTCAGCCCTTCCTCCAATTTGCCATCTTGCAAGGCGAGGCGAACCGAGGCAACGGCCAGATGCACCGTCCTCCCTGTGCGGCGGAGGGTACGGCCGTCCACGAATTCTTCTGGCTTGAGGTCAATGGCCTCACCCCCTATGTGGCACGGGTACCCGGAGACATCGAACGAACGAATCTTTCTGACCCCTGATACCCCATTGAGCACCGAATTCCAGAAGGTTGTCGTCTCGGCTCCGTTTGGTGCAATGGCCCCTACACCGGTTATCACTACTCTTGTTGAAGCGTCCATGTGGGCTCCTAAAATTTGCCATCCACGCGCCCCCTCCTGCCGCTTCATTTTTCTATCTTTTTGAAATCTCTTCAAACGGGTTTTGCAACCCGGATATCGTCAAGTTCGGCTCTTTCTTTTCCCGCTTGTCTATTGACTTCGGTTACTACTTCGCCTATCCAGTCCACCTTTCCACAAACGAACGCCGCTTGAGTAAGATCCCTGAACTCCTTCTCTTTTCCTTCATATCCCGCAAGGTTCGCTATCAAAACGAGGTCGTCAGAAACCGACGTGAGAATGCCGTCTCTTTCGAGTTTCCAGGTAAGCCTCGCCGTTTCCCGGCGGATGGTGCTGAAATCCTTGCCGTTCATCGAAAATGGCAGGTCATCCCAGAACTCTGAAGGCAAAAGGGGTTTTGCCTTATAGGTCATTGCCGTGTCCACGTACTCCATCTCGTCAAAAGAGATGCCGAACCTTTCGGGATTGACCGCCCATTCGGTCCCCGGATAGATAATCGGAAACTGAACGACTACCGAGTCTGGCCTGACCTCCCGCAGAAACTCTATCGTCGCCCGTTCGCTCTCCTCGTTCTCAAAGGGAGCAGGGAAAATGATGCTTCCAACGGTAAAGATTCCCGCGCTCTTCGATTGTCCGATGACCTCCGCAATCTTATCTGGCTTCACTTTTTTCCCCATGCTCCGGCGCAGAATCTCCTCGCTTCCCGACTCGATTCCAATAAAGATGGAGGTGCAGCCGGAACGACTCAGGTCGGTGAAGCAATCGGGTCCGGCGTTCGCCGCATTGCCGAACGTGCTGTATAGGACTTTCATCCCCCTCATAGTGATCAAATCGGCTATGCGCTTTGCCAGGTGGGCCGGCGTGCTCGAGCCTGCGTAGCGAAAAGCCCCGCTCCCCACGTCCCGGATGATTTTACCCATTTCCTCGACGACGCGCTGTGCAGACTTTCTCCTCGATGTCGCACCGCTCTTAATCGGATGTATGCAGAAGTGGCAGCGGAAGGGACAGCCACGGCTCTCGTCGAGCACGATGACTTTCATTTTGCTGTCGCCGTTCATAGCGGGATAGACCGACTCGGCGTAGCAGGGGAAGGGCAAAGTGTCCAAATCGTCAATTCTCTTGGAACGAGTCACCGCGACCTTGCCATCTCGCTTGAAGATGGCGTTATCCACCTCCTCGATTCGCCGCTTGCCCTGGGCAAACTCGGCCAACTGCACGATGGTTTCTTCTCCTTCGCCGTAGGCCAGAGCGTCGAAGACCTCTGTAGCCCGGAATATGTTCTCCCGGAAAATATCTATATGTGGCCCCCCGGCAAAGAGCTTCACATTTTTGTGCCGGGCCCTCACCATCTCCGCTATCTCGACGCTGCCGAAGAATCCGTCTCCGTTCCACAGTTTGAACCCGAGGAAATCCGGCCTCATTTCCTCCACACGGTTACAAATCTGTTCGGCAATTTGTCGGCGGTGTTTCTCGGACACCTCTCGCAGCTTTGCATCCAACGCCGACAGGGCTTTCAGATTATCTTGCGTCAGGGCTTTGCCAGCACTAAGTTTCGCCATCGCCGATGCAAACGCCGACCTCGCCAAAGGAGCGAGCTCTCGCGGAAACATCGCCGCGACGTTTTCGACGGTGCCGTAGTCTAGGACCAGAGTCTCATGTCCTGCGCGCAACAGCGCCCCAGCAAGATTCGCCAGCCCATTATCCGGCATGAGGCTGTTGAAAGTGTAGGGATAACCTGCGTAGCTTATGAGGATGCTTGTTGTGGACAAAAGTGTTCTCAACTCTCCACAAGTAGGAAACAGTTAGCATACCACGCTCCAAAAGCTATACAAATTAGAACACACTGAGTTGCTTATGTCAAGGTTTTATTGTACTTTTTTGTTCACGGCTCGGGGGTGGGACAGCGGCTCCTTTGCGCACAACAGAACCTTCGATCCCCATTTCTCCCTGCGTTTGCGGTCAGCATCAGGGGGCAAGGCGTTGTTGTGAGGGCGCCTGTCCGTTGTTGGCACACCTTTTGCAAACTGTACAGCCAAACTGAAATCTGGCTCTGTTATTCGGAGAGGTGGTGATGATGAGGCGAAATGTTATTATTCTTGTATCAGCGTTGTTGTTGGTAGCTCCGGGCACGCGTTTGTGCGAGGCAACAGGTTTCTACAATCCCGACCAGTCTGTCTCGGCCCAGGCGCAGGCGGATGCCGTAGTTGCCCGCCCGCAGGACGCCTCCACGGTTTATTACAATCCGGCTGGCATGGTTCATTTGGAGCCGTGGGAGTTCACCCTGGGGAACAACGCCGTGCTGATGGACCTTGAGTACGAGAGTCCCATGGGAGAAAAAGAGACCGCCAGCGATACATTTTTGATCCCGCACTTCTACTTTTCTGCGAACGCCCCGAACAGCCGATTTGCCACCGGTGTCTCGGTCAACTCGCCGTTCGGACTGGGAACCGATTGGGGCGCAAAGAGCTTCGCCCGGTACGCCGCGCCATACTCAAAGCTTAATCTCATAATGGTCAATCCTAACGTCGCTTACAAACTGACGGATGGCCTTTCTATAGCCGCGGGTGTGGACTTCTATAGGGGGGATGTGACCTTTGACAGATATGTACCCTCCGCGATGCTGCCCCAGCCGGGTCCCCCTGGAATGGATGTCGGCACATCCGTAGGAGCGAACGGCAACGCATGGGGCTGGAACGCGGCGCTGCTCTACCTTCTATCGGAGCGATTGTCCTTCGGCGTCTCGTACCGCAGCAAAGCGGACCTCGACCTCTCCGGCTCGCTGACGACGAGCCCCGACCTGTTTTCGGTTGACAGTTCGCTCGAGATGCACCTTCCCAGCATGGTCAAAACAGGGCTGGCGTGGCGGCCGATTGAAAGGCTCACTCTCGAGCTCGACGTTGACTGGCTGGAATGGTCAAGGTTCAATAATGTGACGGTCTCCTTTTCCCCTCCGCTTATTCCGCAGGAGGTTTCGCCGAGAGATTGGGATGACGTTTTGCTGTATTCGGTCGGCGCACAGTATGCTTTGGACAAAGGGTGGAAGCTGAGGGCGGGTTACGGATATGCCGAGTCGCCCATCCCGGACCGCACGTATGAGCCGGGCATTCCAAGAAATAATCTTCACGTTGTCGCTTTCGGCGCCGGCAAGGACCTCGGCAAACTGAGCCTTGACCTCGCCTGCACATTCGTTATTTCGGAGGAAAGAAACGTCAACAGCGATGTCGGAACGCCGTTTTTCAGCGTTGACGGCAGCTACGACAGCCTCATTACAATCGTTGGAGGAGGGCTTTCTTACAGGTTTTGACAGATGCAAATAGAGAATAGTTCGCTTTTAGCGTATAGGGAATTAAGAAGTGTGGAAGGGAACGGCAAATCGAAAGTTTTGATTGTTGACGACAGACGCTCCTCACGCGAGTCCGTGAGGTTCGCGCTGACGAGGCGTTACGAGTGTGTCGTCGCCGAAAGCGCCGAAGACGGGCTTGAGATCATTAATGGGGGCGGCGTAGGCGTGGTCGTCCTCGACATTCGGATGCCCGGCCTGAGCGGAATCGAGGCCCTGGCGCGTATCAAGCAAAAGGATCCGACAATTGAGGTGGTCATGTTGACCGGCTACGCCAGCCTCCAGACCGCTAAGGAGTCCATAACCTTTGGAGCATACGGCTACTTAACAAAGCCGTTCGACCTCCCTGACCTGCGATTAACTGTTGATAAGGCGTACCAGAAAAGAACGCAGTCGCTGGAGGTTCTGCAAGAAAGAGACACCCTGAAAAAGACCCTGACTGTTATGCAAAAGGAAATCGGTGACCTGAGTCGGCTCGCAGACGTCGGCTGGCTCTCGGCCGGAATCATCCATGAGATGAAGAGTCCCCTGACTGCGATTCTGGGCTACGCGGAGATGATGCTCGGCAGGGTCAAGAGAGATGGAGAGGAGACTTCACTCCCGCCAGAAACCGCTCGTTACCTTGCCATCATTAAGGAAGAGACAATTCGTTGTGCGGAAATGGCCAAAGACCTCCTTGAAGCTACCCGGTCCAACGGACATCGCCCTCAGCCCTTCCCTCTTTCCCGCACCCTCGATAGTGTCGAGACCCTCATCGGGCCTCAGGTTCACGTTAATAACATCCGATTTCAGGTCGAACGCCCGGCAGATGACCTTGACGTCTTTGCCGACCCTGACGATGTTCTTCAGACGCTCCTCAATCTCCTTCTTAACTCGGTTCACGTCATTAATTCCGATGGAGGAAACCTTCGAATTGCCGCTTACGCCGTTGACGGCGACCATCCTCTCCGCGGTTCCACACCTGAGGAAGAGGATTTTCTTCGCAAGCACCCGGGACGCTGCTTCGCGGCGGTCGAGGTCCAGGATTCGGGTCCGGGGATACCGCCGGATCAAATCGGGCATGTGTTTGACCCCTTTTACACAACGGAGGCGGACGGAGCCTCCGCAGGCCTCGGACTTTCCATTTCAAGAGAAAAAATCGAGAGAAACTCTGGAAGTATCAACATCCTAACATCAAGCAAAGAGGGAACTACCATAAGAATACTCTTACCCAGCCCAGGTAACAATTAGCCAGATACCCCCCCCTGGCCAAGGCCGGCTGTCCCCCCAGCCGGCCTTTTCTTTTTATTCTGACGCTCGTTCGGTGCTCCGCTCAGGCGCCAGCCTATTTCTTCCGGCCCGGCACAACTTAGTACATGGATTCGCAAATCGGGTGAAGTATGAATGGTGTCGTGAAAGGAGCTATTTTGACGGGATAATCACGCCATCGGCGTGAACGGGATTGTCCCAGAGGCGTGAAGCATCCAGTAAATCACAAGCCGGCTGGCCGCTGGGTGAAAGACCACGAAGGGCAAGGAATTGGCGGAGATGTTGCTCGAGACCTTCCCGCGCGGTCATGGCTGGGTCGAAGGAGATACGGTCATCGTGCAGCGGGAGTCCGTTAGTAGACGCGGCATCTTGCCGCGAGGACAAGCGGCTGGAAGCCGCTTCTACCGTCAGGCGGGTTGTTCTGTCTGCTCATGAGATACAACTCGTCCATTGCGGAGTGCAGATTCCGGATTGCGAAATCCGAAATCGGAAGTCCGAAATTCCAGGCATCCTGTTATCCCGTCAAAAAAGGATACGTCACCGAACTTATGAAGCAAAGCACTTAGTGCCGTGGTTCTTGAACTCGGTCACGGATTTTTTCTTGACCGGATAACAGGATGAACCGGACTTTGCCTCCCTGCGAGAGGCCTCCCCTTTTTTCCATTTTCTCTCGTCAAGACGGCACGGGCGCCAAGGTCAAAAAAGCTTTCCCTTTACACCAACTTTCCGTTCACCCCGCCGCAAGCCGCGCGTGATTGACGAGCTATATCTCATAAGCCAAAGCGACCCGCCTCACGGACTTCAGCTCCATCCTCTTCATCCTGTCAAAGCCACGCTGTCGGCGTGGTCACACAAGACTGTATCTCACCATGTTTGCGAACTCATATACTCCGGCTCCATATCCCCCGAGATTTGAGCTTGACGGAAAAGCTCCATGCGAATCGAGGGCGTTCGGCCAAGATTAACGTTTTTTGAGCGTTACTCCGACGCCTGCGGCCTGCATGTGCAGGAAGATCGTCTCCAGGTCCGGATTGGTAGTGATGGCCTTGACGTATCTCGGGTCTGCCTGTCGTGGATTCATGTTGTGGGCGACGACCAGCCCGCCCGGCCGCACCAGCGGCAGAAGCTTATTGAGGTAGTCAATGTAACCTTCCTTGTCCGCGTCAAGAAAGAGGACGTCAATCGGCCCTTTCAGCTTCGTGACCGTCTTGTGGGCGTCGCCCTCGACGAGCGTGACAATCTTGTCAACGCCCGCTCGTTTGAAGTTCTCGCGCGCGAGCGAAGCCCGCCGGGCATCAATTTCGTGGGTAGTCAACTTCCCGCCTGTGGTCCTCAATGCTAAGCAAAACCAAATGCCCGAGTATCCGTTGGAGGTGCCGATCTCGACGACGTGCTTGGCGCCGACAGCCTCCGTCAGCAGGCGAAGCAGCCTGCCATCCTCCACAGGGACGTTCATCATCCCTCTCCGCTGGTTCTTGTCCATATCCTCAAGGACACTCAAGATTTTCTTCTCCGCCTCTGTCTTGGGCATTGTCGAACTTTCGAAGGACGATGTGCCAGCCCCGCCTCGCATAGGCCGACCTTGACCGGGCCCCATACGTCTGCCGGGCATGCCCATGCCCCCTTGCAGCCTTTGCCTCATCTGGTTCATATCCTTGAGCAGTTGCCCCATCTTTTCCTTATCGTCCTCTTCATAGGCTTTCTTGAACTCGTCCAGCGTCTGAAATAGCGGGAGCGGTCCCTCGCCGCGACGAAAATCCCGAGGTCTTTGCGGCACGGTTCCTGCACCGGCACGCGTCGCTGCCTGGGGCCGCCCACCTGTTTCCTCTGCTACGAGACCCAGAGTTCCCACCAGCGAACCCGTGAGCACCAGAGCCAAGATAATTCTATTTACCATCTCTTCCTCCTTTCAAAATAGGACCAAGGTTGAATTGATTGACTTTACGGGAAGACGGAATGCAATGTTCCAGCCGAATTTATCACATACTCTATGGCAACGAATTACACCGCAGACGGTGTGCAAAACTTGCGCGCCGCTTCTTGTCGCCACAATGCAAATCTTGCGTAGCCAGACCACCCTTTACTGGACAAGCCAGCGCACTGAAGCGGAGAAACCCCCGATACAACCGGCAAGATGCCGCCGTTACGCAAGGCGCCTCTGCGCGGTCTGCCAACTTCGCGGTTCCACGTTCAGCCACCCATAGCTGAGGCATTACGGCTCCCATACTTTTGCCCTTGACATCTTCGCCCACAAGAGTAAAGACGAACGAGGTGGGCAAAAAGTTTGAAACCGCAGCGAGCTTTCTTTTCAACACAGGCAGAACAACCTTCAAACGTCGCAAGCCGCACAGTGCTGACGAGATGTTCTTTTTCCTGTCCTCAGCAAGAGCCGCTGACCGGCGCGAAAGACCTGTGACATAGAAAATCAAATCACTGCAAAAAGGCGAAAGGAGCGTGACTACACTTATGGGCACGCGTCGTGATTTTCTAAAGACCATCTGGCTGGGGGCGGCAGGGCTGGTAGTGCCTCGGTTTGTGCCTGCGTCCGGCTCGTCAAAACCAAAACCGAATTTCGTTTTCATTCTCATTGACGATATGGGGTGGAAGGATGTGGGTTTCATGGGCAGCCGATATTACGAGACCCCGAGCATTGACAGGCTTGCCGGACAGGGCATCGTTTTCACCGACGCTTACACAAACGCGCCTAACTGTGCGCCGACGCGGGCGTGCATTCTGTCGGGCCAATATACTCCGCGCCACGGTGTGTACACGGTCGGCTCCTCGCAGCGCGGTCCGGCGAAGTTTCGCAAGTTGGTCCCGATCCCGAACGAGACAAAGCTCGCTTCCAGCTTTGTGACCATCGCTGAAGCGCTCAAGCCGGCGGGGTATGTCAGCGCAAGCATCGGCAAGTGGCATCTCGGCGATGACCCGGAGCTGGGGCCGGTAGGGCAGGGCTTTGATGTGAACGTTGCCGGCTATCGTGCCGGACATCCCGCAAGCTATTTCAGCCCTTACAAGAACCCAAAGCTCGAGGACGGTCCGAAAGGGGAATACCTGACCGACCGTCTGACGGACGAGGCGACGAGGTTTATCGAGAGGAACCGGGAGAAGCCATTTTTTCTTTACCTCCCACATTATGCCGTTCATACACCGCTTCAGGCCAAGAAAGCGCTTATCGAGAAATACAGGAACAAAAAGGGCAGCGGCGGGCAGCACAATCCCACCTACGCGGCGATGATCGAGAGCACAGACCGGGGCGTGGGCCGAATCATGGCGAAACTGGACGAACTGAAGCTCGCCGACAACACCGTTGTCCTTTTCTTTTCCGACAACGGCGGCGTGGGAGGTTACCGCGCGCTCGGGATTGAGGGACAGGAGATAACCTCCAACTCGCCGCTTCGCGGCGGCAAGGGGATGTTGTACGAGGGCGGCATTCGTGTGCCGATGATTGTCCGCTGGCCGGGCGAAGCGAGACCCGGCAGCGTTTGTAATACGCCGGTAGTGGGCATTGATTTTTACCGGACGTTTCTGGAGATGGCAGGAGCTCAGAAGAGACCCAGACAAATTCTGGATGGAGAGAGCCTTGTGCGGCTTTTGAAGCAGAGCGGTACGTTAAAAAGGGACGCCATCTTCTGGCATTTCCCGTGTTATCTTGAAGGAGGTCATGGAACCTGGAGGACCACCCCGGCAGGCGCGATACGCCAGGGTGACCTCAAACTCATTGAGTTCTTTGAAGACAACCGGCTGGAGCTTTATAACTTGAGGGACGACATCGGCGAGAAGCACGACCTCGCCAAAGTCATGCCGGAAAAGGCTCGACAGTTACACCGACGGCTCGTAGAGTGGCGTAAGTCGGTAGGGGCGCCGGTGCCGAGCAAGCCGAACCCCGGTTATGATCCTGAGGCCAAGCCCGATTCGGCGAATAAACGAAAGAAAGAAGGACGCAAAAGGACCGCGAAGACCGCATAACGCCTGCTCAGTGCATGAGTACCCCAATGCGGCGACGTATAGTGTTGCGTTAAAGGCGCTTCTTTGACACGATTGACAGGATTCCGAGAATCCCGTCCATCCTGCTATCTCGTCAAAAAAAGAATACGTCCGCGAGCTTATGAATCAGAGCGCTCAGCGAAAAAGGAGGAAAGCCATGGCCGTTGTCGGAGAGCCCCTGAATCCCTCGGTGCTGGACAGGATACGAGCCCTGACCGACTGGCCCCCTGCACCCGAACGGGTCAGCCCCGACGGGAACTGGGTTCATACGTACCGAATCTGGACCTGCCACGGATTCACGGATAGGGGCAACTCGAACCCAGGCGTCATCCGAATCGAACGCGTGGCGGGGGCGGCAGAGCAATTCTTCACCTTAAACGTTCGACAACGGGTGGTGCACGTCGGCGACATCGTGCACGAGCTGCGGGCGCGAATCGAGTGCCGAAACGACCGCCTCGCCTCACCGCAGAAATGGTCGCTCACCAGCCGCTTTTTTGAATCCAACGGCAAGGAGCGAGAAGGTTTGGTTGTCCAAGAGCAAGGCCGATGCCGGGACGAGCGAGTCGTCCGCACAATCAACGGTCGCGCACGGGAGATGACCGTCTCGGCGCAGACTACCGCGGACTGGTGTCTTTTTGAGGCGTTGCAGCGATGGCCGCTCAGAAGAGGCGAATCGCCCGCCTTCGACGTGCTGGAGGGGCTGAGCGTACACCGCCCGGGCCATCGTATAACTTACCGGGGGCAGGAAACAATCGAGCGCAGCGGTAAGCCGCTGAAGTTGCATCGGTTTTCTCAACTGGGACAAGGCATGCTGCCATACGACTACTGGCTGGACGATGCTCGCCGACTGGTGTTGGCCGCAACCCTCAGCCGAGTTTATATTCTCGACCCGCAAGCCGAGAACAAGGTCCGGTGGCGGCGACGGTCGCGTGCGAGAAAGGAGAAATGAGATGACAGCCCGTGACACAACTGAGAGTAAGCGACCGGCGGGCATGAACCGCCGGGCATTTGTAAAACTCGGCGGCGCAGCGGCGGTTGCTCTTGCGGCCGGCGTCGGAGCCGAGTCCACTTCGCAAGCGGTCAGGCGAGAGCGGCCCAACATTCTACTGATAATCACCGACCAGCAGCACTTCGACACCATCGCGGAGGCAGGATGTTGCCACGTGAAAACGCCCGCGATGGACGGGCTTGTCCGGGGCGGCACGAGCTTCCAACTTTCCCACAGCGCCAATCCCTTGTGCAGCCCGGCGAGAAGTTCTATCTTCACTGGGCGCACCTCCAGCGAGACGGGTGTTTACGTAAACGGCAAACCCGTCCGACCCGGCATCCCGAATCTTGGACAGTGGCTGAGTGAGAAGGCGAGCTATGAGACCGTTTACGCGGGCAAGTGGCACCTCCCCGCCTCGTACACGGCTTCCATTCCGGGCTTCCGCGTCCTGCATACGGGAATCGGCGGGCAAGGCAATCTCTGCGACCCGGCGGTCAGTCGTGCCTGCGAGGCTTTCCTGCGAGGACACCGCACGCAAAAGCCGTTCCTGATGGTCGCTTCCTTCTTACAGCCGCACGACATCTGTGAATGGCTGCGACTGAACACCGAGGTCCCCGAGACCCTCCGTTATCCGAAACTTGTCGGCAAGCTCCCGGCTCTGCCGAAGAACTTCAGCTTCGACCCGGATGAGCCCGCCATGCTCAAAAAGACCCGCGCCAGCAATGAGCCCGCAAAGGGCAATTGGACGGAGGACCACTGGCGGTACTATCTATGGAGCTACTACCGCCACATCGAGATGGTCAACGGCGAGGTCGGGCGCATCCTGCGGGCACTGCGCGAGACCGGCCAGGAAAAGAACACCTTGCTCCTGTTCACCTCCGATCACGGCGAGGGTTTGGCGCACCACCAGATGGTCAGGAAGTCCAGCCCTTACGATGAGGCATCGAGGGTTCGGATGATACTCGCGTGGCCGGGCCATATCCCTGCGGGCAAGGCCGACACGACGCACCTGGTCAGCGGGCTCGACGTCATGCCGACGTTGTGCGACTATGCGGGCGTTGAGCCTCCGAAAAACATGCGGGGCAGGAGCCTCCGGCCCGTGTTGGAGGGCAAGCACCTCAAATGGCGCCGCTATATTGTAACCGAAGTTAATGGCGACTCGGGGCGAATGCTGCGAACGCCGCGATACAAGTACATCACCTACCGCGCCGACCCGGTCGAGGCGTTGTTCGACATGAAAGCCGACCCCGAGGAGAAAAGTAACCTCGCCAAGAGACCCGAGTACGCAGCCGTGGTTACGGAGCACAGGGAGCTTTTGAGGCAATGGGAAGGCGAGTTGGACGTGGCGCCCAACGTGCCCCGCAGGAACGCCTGGTGGCGCCGGCCTAAGACAGGTTGAAAGAACTCGCTGCGATGCCCGAATTCAGAAAACCGCCGTGTCGGAGAGACCAGTCCGGGACAAAAAGATTTCGGTACGGCGCTGTGAAGGAGAGGGCGCCATGAAAAGCGGAACGAGACGCGATTTCCTGAAATTCGTGGGACTCGGCGCGGCAGGTTTGGCAATGTCGCGGCCGTTGGCTGCCTCGGGAGCTAACCGGAAAAAGCCGAACATTATCTTCATCCTGGCGGACGACCTGGGCTGGAGCGAATTGGGCTGTTACGGCAACACGTTCAACGAAACGCCCAACCTCGACAAGTTGGCGAAAGAAGGCGTGCGGTTCACCGATGCTTACGCCGCCGCCCCTGTGTGTTCTCCCTATCGGGCAGCCCTGATGACGGGGCAATACCCCGCGAGAGTCCGCATTACCGACTATCTTCGCCCCAACGATAAAAATCACCTCTCGACGAACTACACGACGATAGCCGAGATGCTCAAGAGCGCGGGTTACGCGACCGGTATCATCGGCAAGTGGCATCTTACCGGTTACGCCAACCACGGCGCGGAAGAGTTTCCTCCGTCCAAGCACGGCTTTGATGAGACGATTGTCTCCGAGAACCGAGGCATCGGCGGCGGCAGCTACTTTTATCCATATCACTTCAACCATGAAATCAAAAAGCGGCTGCCCGGAAAAGAGCATCTCATTGACCGGATGAACCTCGAGGCGGTGGACTTCGTCGAGCGCCACAAGGACGAGCCGTTTTTTCTTTATCTCAGTCACTATGCCGTTCACACCACGCTGAGCGGCCGACCCGACCTTGTCGAAAAGTATCGGAAGAAGCCCGGCGCCGGCAAGAGCCCGAAGGGTCGCGGGGCCGCCGCGCTCGAAGACCAGCGGGCTAAGTCGAACAACCCGCATCTGGCGGCTCAACTGGAGGCGATTGACAGCGGCGTCGGCATGATTTCGAGGAAATTGGCAGCCCTCGCTCTGACGGGGAATACGCTCGTTGTATTCACCGGTGACAATGGCGGAGAATCTCGCGTAACCAGCAACGCCCCGCTGCGAGCGGGCAAATCCACTCTTTATGAGGGGGGGATACGCGTGCCGCTGCTCGTTCGCTATCCTGGCGTCGTCCCTGCCGGGACGGTCTGTAGGACGCCGACAGGCAACATTGATTTCTATCCCACCTTCTGTGAGGCTGCCGGTATCAAGCCCGACCCGCGCCAGCGTCTCGACGGCGTCTCGATGATGCCGATGCTGAGGAAATCCGCGGCGAAGGTTCAACGGGACGCCTTGTACTGGCACTATCCCTTGCCGAAGCCGCACTTCCTCGGGGGACGCTCATCGGGGGCCATCCGCCAGGGCGACTGGAAACTCCTCGAGTTCTTCGATACCGGCGAGAGCGAGCTTTACAATCTCGCTGACGACATCGGCGAGAGGAGGAATCTGGCAAAGGGGATGCCGGGGAAGGTCGCGGAACTGAAGAAGGCGCTGGCCGATTGGCGAAACGATGCGGGGGCGGTAATCCCGCCGGGTTACGCAGGGTATGACCCGGAATCGGGGTCGAGACATCCTTGAGACAGCCTCGCCCAGGCGGGGGAGGGAAGAAAGCAGAAAGAAGGTAACGCAAAGGCGCGGAGATGGAGATGAGAGGGACCCCGTCTTCGAGTGCCGTGGCATGGGCATCTTGCCCATGATCTTCCCCACGGGTTCCGCCTCCAGCGGGATGCCGCGTGGGGGGAGGGCTGTTGTTTCCGCCCTGAAGGATACTGCTCGACCCCGGGGCTGAAAAATCCCGCTGTCTGTGCTTTCGCACCGCTTTCGCAAGCAAGTGTCGCTATGCCACCCGAGACTGAGGCGTTACCCCTCCGCGGAGAATCCAGTTGAAATGCGAAGGAGCCAGGTGATATGGTCCGGCATACATTCCAGTAACGCCCTTTTCTTGGTGGCCAATTTCAACGGAGAATTCAATGACGGACATCACGACGAGATATGTTGGGTTGACGCTGCGGTCGCCTATCATCGCGGGTTCGGCGGGGATTACTAAGGACGCAGAGAGAATCCAGCGAGCGGAGGAAAACGGCGCCGGCGCCGCGGTCATGAAATCTCTCTTCGAGGTTGAAGTGAGCCGGACTTCGCCGACTCCCCGGTTCAAGGTGCTTCGGCACAACCTCGACCGGCATCGCGCCTTCACGCTCTATTCCTACGAGCAAGCCAGCGAATGGGGACCGGAAGAGCACGCCGAGGAGGTTCGCCGCATCAAGAGCAAAGTCGGCATCCCTCTCATTGTCAGCGTGGCGTGCATTACCGAGTCAGCGTGGGAGAGCTACTCCAAGATGATGGAGGAGGCGGGGGCCGACGCCCTCGAGCTGAACGTTTCATGTCCCCACGGCTCGATAACCTTCTACGGCGGTGAAATCGAAAAGAGCATTCTGAACGCCGTCCGCATTGTCCGGGAAAGCGTTGGCATCCCGATTATCGCCAAGCTCAGCCCGCAGCTCACGTCTCCTGTAAGTATCGTAAGGGAACTGGAAAGAACGGGGGTTGACGGCGTAACAATCTTCAATCGGATGACCGGCATCGAAATTGACCTTGAGACCGAATCCCCTATCATGCACGGCGCCTATGCCGGCCACGGCGGGCCGTGGGCGATCCAGTACCCCCTCCGCTGGATAAGCGAGGTGTCGCCGCAGGTGAAAATGGATATCAGCGCTTCCGGCGGGGTCAGCTCGGGGGAGGACGTGGTCAAGTATATTCTCGCGGGAGCGACAGCCGTCCAGACCTGCACCGCCATCGTCATGAACGGATACGAGATCATTGGTGAGCTGACGCGGGGACTTGAATCCTTCATGGAAAGAAAAGGGTACGCCACGCTCGATGATTTTCGGGGAAAACTCTGCTCGCGAATTCTGGATGGGAGAAGCGTTGACCGCCGGCAGAAAGTCAAAGCCAGGATCGTTCGGAAAATCGCCCCCTGCGAATCGGCCTGCCCAATCAATACGGGCGTGCAGGGATACGTCAATATGATTGCCGCCGGTCGTTTCGCGGAAGCCGCTGAGATCATCCGCTCCAAAAACCCTCTTCCGGAGACGACCTCACGGGTCTGCGGGCGACTGTGTCGGGAAAAATGCACTCGCTCGTTGATTGACCAGCCAATCGCCATCGCCCAGTTGAAGCGAGCCGCTCTGGAGTGGGGCAAAAGTAGCCATTCGGAAAAAAACACGGCGCCCGCCGAGAACGAAGCGCCTCGGAAAGAAAAAAAGGTAGCTGTCGTTGGAGCCGGGCCCGCCGGGCTTGCCGCCGCCTGCGACCTCGTCAGAGAAGGTTACGGCGTCGTGGTTTTCGATTCGCTGCCCGCCGCGGGGGGAATGCTCGTGGCGGGGATTCCGGCTTTCAGACTGCCGAGGGAGATTGTGAGCCGCGAGATAGAGGCAATCCGGAAAATGGGCGTCGAGTTCAGGCTCGGCACAACCGTGGGGAAAGACATCCCGTTCGACGACATTCTGCGGGGCGGCTTCGGGGCGGTCTTCATCGCCACCGGCGCCTACAAGGAGCAAACCCTCGGCGTGCCGGGAGAGGAACTTCAGGGTGTGGTGGGGGCCATTCCGTTCCTCAAAATGGTCAACGTTGAGGGAGAAAGGCCCCGCCAGGGGCGGGGAAGAAGGGTCGTGGTGATTGGAGGCGGGGACAGCGCTCTGGACGCGGCGAGGACAGCCGCACGCCTCGGCGCCGAGGAGACTTACATCCTCTATCGCCGCACGGCAGGCGAAATGCCCGCAGAGCCGCATCGAGTCCGCGAGGCGGAAGCGGAAGGCGTCAAAATCATGTATCTCGTCAGGCCGACGCTAATCCTCGGCGAGAACGGACACGTCAGCGCGGTCGAATGCGAGAATATGTTTCTTGGCGAGAGCGGTTCGGATGGTCGAAGAAAGCCGCAGCCCGCAAAAGCCAGCCGGTTCATTCTCGAGGCAGACACGGTCATCGCGGCGCTCGGAGAATCTCCGGACCTATCCTTTCTCCCTGAAGGAGCGGGCATCGAGACCCGTGGCGGGCTCATTGTTGTTGACCGTTTTCATAGTACGACGAACGAAAAGGTCTTCGGCGGGGGGGATGCGACCCGCGGCCCGGGGAAGGTCATCGAAGCTATCAGGGACGGGAAGACTGCGGCAAAATCAATCGCTGCTTTCCTCTCCGGCGCCCTTCCAGCGGTGGAGGAAGAGGAGGAGGCGCCCGAGGTCGTTGACTCCATCGCCGTGCTGAACCGAGGATTCGAGCGAAAGGAACGTGTCTCGCCGCGAACACTTGCAGCCGAGGAGCTACTCGGCTCTTTTGGGGAAACGGCGCCTGGCTTGACGAAAGAGGAAGCTATAAAAGAGGGCAGCCGCTGCCTTGTCTGCGGGTGTGGCGTTGGCTGCGGAATTTGCCAGAGAGTTTGCATCTACGACGCAATTGATAGAAAACTGGACGAGTTCGTGGTCAATGACAAATGCGTCGGATGCGGCTTGTGCGCGGAAGTTTGCCCCAATGATTGCATTCTCATGGTCAATATCGAGCCTCCACCGGCTTAAATCGCTCTTCTGCCGGGAGTGTCGAAAGCCTGGACGTATTCGCGCGGTCGGTTACCAACGCCACGGAGCGATTGAGGAGGCGACGGGAAAGGTGAGGATGCCTCGGGCGATTCTGCGGAGAAAAAAAACCTTGCGGAGTTTGGCGTGGCGATGGTATGTTTTGCTTCGTGCGATGCCTCGCTGATAAGAGTTCGGGCATCCAGCATAAACCAGAGAACTGTTGCTGATACGAAAGGCAACTCGAGCGATTTCAAAAGAGTTTTGCTATGGGATCAACCTTAAAAGCAATCGTCGTGCTTGTTCTTCTGTTGGGTATCATCGGCGTAGCCTCGTACTACGCCGTGACGCGGAGTAAACCTGATGAAGAAAAAGGCAGAGGCTACACCGCTGTTCTGATGTGCACCAACCCAGCATGCAAGAAGGAGCCTTTCCCCCAGAGAATCATCGCAGGCAGACGCCCCCCCTATAAGTGCAAGTATTGCGGAAAGAAAACTGCGTATCGCGCCGTTCGGTGCGACAATTGCGGTGCAATCTTCCCTTACATCGTGCAGCAGGTTACCACCGAATACGGGCCGGAGGAAGTTGGCACAAGCGAATGCCCCGAATGCCGATACGACAGGTTCACCCTGATTCGGAGTATGGCGGACCTCAAAAAATCGGCGGCAGAGCAGGAGTGACCGGTGAGGGCGACGAGGGCCGAGCGGCCGGGCAAAGCCGCCCCGGCGCGCTGGTGCAGTGCCGACACATTGTAACGCCTCAGTCTGGGGCGGAAACCCCGCCTTGGCGGGGGAGGGAAAAAGGGAAGAATAGGGTAACGCAAAGGCGCGGAGTCGCCGACAGCAGGATGAGAAAGACTCCGTCGTCACCTGGCGTGGCATGGGCATCTTGCCCATGATCCCCAAAGGAGTTCCGTGTTGCCAGCCATGTAACGCCGCCGTCTCGGCGGCAGTCCTGAGGGCGTCTCGCCCTCGGCGGGGGCAGGATGCCCTCCCGCGGAACGCGGGACAAGATGCCGGCGGTACAAGGCCGGCTCCGGGTGGTCCGCGGGCTGTGCGATTCCACCCTCAGCCGCCCGTAAGTAAGGCATTACGAGATATTGATTATTCTTATTGACCGGGCGGCGGGGCAAAGGTATAATAAAATAGGTTTTAAGGCGCCGAGTTTGCATCGGCTTGCAGTCATGATTTAGGAGATAGTGAGATGTTGGACTTAAATCATCGTTTCGAGAGGTCTTGCGGAAAGACGCATTTTGTCAACAGGTTGAATCGCTGGCTCTCCAATAGGCTGATTTGCGTCGGCTTCACTCTCATCGAGCTTCTGGTGGTTATGGCAATACTGTCCATTCTCATGGCTCTTCTTCTTCCCGCCATCCAGAGCGGCAAGGAGAAGGGGCAGGAGGCGCAGTGTATGCAGAATTTGCGGCAGTTTGGCCTTGCGTACGCGCAGTACACAAACGACTACGATGGCTGGTTTCCGCCGCAACCGGGGTGGGAAGGCGACACAATGGCCTATATTCGCACCTCCTGGATCACCTACGACGCCGGCGGCAATATCAGCAGCGGCGGCGCCACAAGACAGCAGATCAGGCAGGGTCTGCTCTGGCCTTACCTTCAGAGTTACGCGGTGTACAAGTGCCCCGGCGACAGAAACCGAGAAATCCGCAACTACAGCTATTCTCAAAACCTCGCCTACAACAACCGCAACCGCGACCGGATTGGCAGGTGGCTCACCCGGGTTATGTTGATGTGCGAGGAGCAGCGACCAAATGACGGAGTCTTCTGGTATAAGAACTCCGGCGCCGTCAGCCAGATGGATTGCCTTGCTTTCGACAGGCACGTCTCCTGCTCCAACATGCTCTTCGGCGATACCCACGTCAAGGCTATTCCATTCAAGAGAGCCGACGAAGTCGCCAAGTTAGAGTATGTCGGAGACTTCCCCGATTCGCCAACCCAGTAGTAGCGGCCACATGCCAGCCGCTCCCTGCTGAGGCGTCCTTTTCTTCCTGCCTTTTTAGAAACGGGTCAGCCGAGGCTCTCCCCTGCGCTCAGCATTGTCAACTACCTGCGAATAGGTCCTGGAGGAATGGCAGTTTCTGGGGAAAGAGCAAAAAGACCACCATACCAAGCAGCCCCACGACCACGAGAATGAAAATCGTGATCACCAGGGCGCTGAAGATGCGGGAGCCGGTCGCGCCCAGAACTTTCTCGAGTGCAAGCTTTTTTCGCGGCAGCTTCTCCGCGGAATCGGTGGCTTCGGGGACCTCCGCGGCGAGCTCGCCGGGCTTTTCCTCGCCTCTGCCCTTGACGAGAGAGGCGACGTATCCCCACGCTATTCCCACGAACGCCAAACCCAGCACCCCGAGAAAAATGTCCAACAACTTGACGCCCAGGAATTCGTTCGTGACCATCTTCTTGAGCGCGGGCGCATTGTCGTAACCTCCCGTCTTCCTCAAATTGAAGATAAGAACAGCTACCAGAGCGATGCCTGCCAGGTACAGTACGAACTTCAGGTGCTTTTTCATTCTACCTCCTTCCCGCCGATGAAAATGGCTTGCCATCCTTCCTCGTTTGCTTTCCTCTGCCCGCGGGCAATTCAGTCATCGGCCAAGTTCTGTCAGCAATACTCCGTGAATGAAACATAGCCGCCGAGGTGAGCAAAGCTTAGTGCTCTGGCTCATAAATTCGGCCACGTATTTTTTTTGACCGGATAACCCCGCGTCTCGCGGGGTGGCCACGAGATAATTGACAAGCTATATCTCATGAGGACTGACCAGGGGCCTCACGGACTTCAGTTCCACAATGACGGTATCTCCTTCGACCTCGCCGGGGTAGGGGAGTGCGAGCTCTGCGACAACTTGTCAGCCAATTGCTTGTTCTTCCTGGTTTTTCAGAGTGCCCCACGGGGGTTCCGATTTACTGGATACCTCACATTCCTCGAACGATGCCCCGCCGGAGGCGGGGTTATCCTGTCAAAGGATTTCCTTCCCCCCGCACTATACGTTACGGTACTTGCGAACGCGTGTAGTTAGCAAGCGAACATATCCGCCGCGAATCAAACACAGCGGCCATCCGACCTCCAAGTGCGCTCCCTCAAGGTTTCTCTTTCTTGGGAGGCGGAACGATGTCGGCTGTCCGTTCCTTGGGACCCGCCATCGCCGGAAGCTTCTCGCTGGGGATAGGCTCATACCAAAAGCTGGCACAGGACCAGTCATCCTGCCTTTCGTACAAACCGTTACGCCAGCCGATCTGCTGAATGGTAACGCGGCAATCGTTTTTCCAGTAAATGGGGTCGGGGAGATGCCAGCGATACATGCAAACGTAGCCGTCCTTGTTCAAGCTGCATCCGTTATAGCGGAAAGGCGTCTGCTGAACTCCCCACGAAAGCCCAATATAATCCTCACTTCCCGTTCCGCAGATGGTGGGGAATTTCTTGTCGCCGTCCAGGTAAACTTTGATCTCTCCCTCGCCCCACCAGTTGCCGGAGAGAGCGTGAATGCCGATGACCGAGCCGATGAATCTGCCCGCCCCCCTGCGGCGAGGCAGAAGCTCGAAATCTTTCTTCAGCGTTGTCGGGTTCTCTCGTCGGAACAGAACGTGGAGCCTGCCGAAACTCTCCGGCAGTTTCTCGTTGATGGTGTAATCAATCTGATAAAAGAGGACGGATCCTTTTTTAGCGTCGTTGGTCATAGTCATTCGCGCCCTCTTTGCGAAAGGCATGGGCAGCCAAATGTTCATTCCCGCCCTCTCGCCGACCGAATGAACCGCAGTTTGATACGCGACGACCCGCCCGTGAGCAATCCCCATGAAGTCGCCCAGGGGGCATTCGATGCTCGGGTATTCCTGTCCGTCCCAATAGGCGCGAATGACAAGGCTGCGGAGATTGACCGGTTCGCCGCGAGTCGTCATCCAGATGTGCCGAATAACCGCCGGTCCCTTTATATCACACAGCTCGAAGGTCGTACCCGCCGCAATGTCCACGGCAGGCGAGCCCTTTCGTCCGACGCCGAGATTGCTGGCTGCTTTACCGCCGGCTCCTTTCTCGCCCGCGCGATTCTCGTAGGAAATAGAGCGAGACTCAACCCCCGTAACTACCAGATAGGGCTTGTGGATCACATCGCCCACATCAACTTGCGCGTGGACGACGCAGAGGGCAAAAACTGCCGACAAGAAAACCGATGCCTGTGTAAGTAACCTTTTCATCTCTGGCCTCCTTCTGCTTTGACGTGATGGCTTTGAGTGCCTGTGCGTAACGTTCTCCCACGCTTCAGCCCGGCTTGTTGGGAAGCGAGGCTTACCCGCAGCGATTGCGCCGTCTCCGGGCTTATCCCCGGCGCCTGTGGGATATTAACACGAATCAGGCTCGTTTGTCTGTTTTTCGGTCCGCGGAGCAACTCCGGCGAACAAAAGGACATCGCGGACTCGGCCAAAGCATTTGTGAGGCGCAAAACGCGTGTCCGGCAATTGGTCGAGCTGGGCATTGAAGGCGGAGCCAGAAGTCCCGAATGGCGCCGATGGCGCCACCCAGGCCTACGATCTTCCCGCAGGGCGTTTGCGAGCGTGGACGTGGGTCCTGACCCGGCCGATGGCCAACTGCGAGATTTCTCGAGTCAGACGCTTGAGCCGACGGTGTTCCTCTATCCATCCTTTCACCTCCTCGACTAAGTCCAAAGGCACGTACACGGTACGGGTCTTCCCCTTCTCCTTGTATGTGATGTAGTGGCCGGGGTGCTTCTCTCCCCGCTGGCAATGGCAACCGGGCCGACCGCATTGCTTGCGGATGATGACCGGACTGGCGGCCAGCACGTGACGAGCGGCCTTGAGCTGCTTGACTCTGGCCTGGCAGAGTCTTCGAATCAGGGTGGGATGTTTCAGTATCCTCCTCTCTTCCTCCCGGTGGAAAGTGTGCTCCGTTTCGGAAAAGCGCCATAACTTATCCGACAATGTAAGAAAAAAAGCCCGTGTGAAGGTAATGCCTCAGTTACGGGCGGCTGAGGCTGGAACCGCACAGCCCGCGGACGACCCGGAGCCGGTCTTGTACCACCGGCATCTTGCCGGCTGTCTCGGCGGCATCCTGCCCCCGCTGAGGGCGAGACGCCCTCAGGACTGCCGCCGAGACGGCGGCGTTACATGGGTGGCAACACGGAACTCCCCTGGGCATCGTGAGCAAGATGGCCTTGGCCCGACAGGCGACGACGGAGTCCGTCTCATGCTCCTCTCTGCGACTCTGTGCCTCTGCGTTACGCTCCTTTTCCCTTCCTCCCTCCCCCGCCAAGGCGGGGTCTCCCCCCGAGACTGAGGCCATACTGCCGAGGCGAAGTTTTGGTTGACATTAGCCGTCCGGCTTTGATAAAGTCAGGTGTAGTTGGGGATAGCCCGCAAGGTTCTCCAAAGAAAGGGCTGGCGTAGCTCAACGGTAGAGCAGCTGATTTGTAATCAGCAGGTTGCGGGTTCGACTCCCATCGCCAGCTTTGCCTTGTTCGTCAACATGCGCCTTACCCTTCGATGCCACGGGTGCGGATGCCTGGGAGGATACCCAAGCGGCCAAAGGGGGCAGACTGTAAATCTGCTGGCACAGTCCTTCGGAGGTTCGAATCCTCCTCCTCCCATTTCCCTTTTCTCCCCCTTCCTAATGTGTTGTTTCACGCAAAGTTAGACTTTTCGCTTCATGCACAGAGGAGCTCCCTCTCCCGTGGTTGCAAGAGTCTCCCCAGCACTTTCGATAAATCGTCCCCGGTGAACCGCTACTGGAAAGGCTCAGCTATCCATTGCTGTTTAACTGCGCAGTTCAGCCTGCCCCTGAGGGGGCCCACCTCGAGCTGTATTGTGCGTTCGGGAATCCGCTTGCCCGGGCGCTTCCGATTCACGTCTCGTCTTCTTCTATACTATGTACTCTCGAACGTGGCCTGCCTTCAACCTCTCTTGTCCAAAACACAGTCGCACTGAATACGGACATGCGGATTATGTCAAGGTTTTTGCGGGCGAGCCGGGCGCAAACTGGGCACAGAACTTTTTCTTGGGGTTGACCTATGATTCGAGATGTGGATCCAACTGCCTGATTCAGAGGGGTCGCGCTGGTAGCGGCGCAGGGACTCGAACCCCGGACACGAGGATTATGATTCCTCTGCTCTAACCAACTGAGCTACGCCGCCATAATGAAGGTTACTCGCCTTCGGAAAGGTAGTTACAAACACGGTGTCTGAGGCGATGAACCATGATTTTCTGGCTTCCGTGACATTAGTGCCAAAATTTCGCACTTCCCACGCCGTTCATCCTATCACGTCTTGAAGAATAACATAGAACGCACTATGTCAACAAGCGGTTTCTTGTAACCCCTCACTTACGGGTGGCTCGGGGTGAAACCGCACAGTGCGCAGAGCACGCAGAGAAGCACACGTATCGCCGGCGTCCTGTCCCGCCCCGCGTTCCGCCGGGAATATCGAGGGGCTCCTTCGCCCTCGGCGGGCTCGGGCTGTACCCTTCACGCCAAAAAAAGCCATCCCCCACGTGGCATCCCGCTGGAGGCGGGACCCGTCGGGATCATGGGCGAGATGCCCATGCCACGGCAGGCGACGACGGACTCTTTCTCATCCTTCTCTCAGCGACTCAGCGACTTTGCGTTACCCTTCTCTTCCCTTTTTCTCTCCATCGCCAAGGCGGGGTATCCGCCTGAGATTGAGGCCATACGGATTATGACTTTTTTTGCCGGACAACTTCTACCCCGGGAGGTCTTCTTTTTAATCATGCAGTTTCCCCATTTTTTTTCGCAAAAAAGGGACCTTCACATTTGCCATCTTCAATTTCTACCTCGCTACCAGTAGGTTGCAACGTCACCCTCACCGTTTCCGGGGAAACTCCTGTGATGGCTGCGGCCGTATTTGCGTGGCATACTTCGGATGAATCCTTTGGTCGAGAAGCCCCGCCTCGGCGGGGCTGAAGCCGGCTGTCACGAGAAGAATCTCGTATCCGATACCACCGACTAAAGCCGGTGGCTAACTGGGGCGCCCGCCGAGGGCGGGCGAAAAGGAGGCGGTGGCCCTTTCCTTTCTATGATAGAGGGACAGAGGGCACAGACCCACGGCGTCAACGTGCGACGGGAGAGGTTCAAAACGAGGCGTGAGGGCACGCCACGGAGACGCGGCCGCACCCCCTGTGATGGAACCGATTGACTTTCCGCGAGCCTTGAGTATCATGGGCATAAGAGTTCGGTATCACACCTTTTTCGCCTGTCTGAAGAACGATAACCAATGAGGGTCATAACCATGAGAAATCGGGAATTTTGTTTGGAGATTCAGTTTTTCGCCATTGCGCTGGCGCTGATGGTCGCATCGAGCTGTTTGGCGGCGCAGAAGGGATTTTTGCTGAAGGACGGCGACACAATCGTCTTCCTGGGCGACAGCATCACTCAGGCGGGGACGAGCACCGAGGGGTATATCACGCTGTTCAAGCTGGCGTGCGACGTTACCGGGCACCCGGTTAAGGTCATCAACGCTGGAATCAGCGGGCACAAGTCGAACGACATGCTCGCCCGCCTTCAGAGGGACGTGATTGACCGCCACCCGAGTTGGGTCAGCATTTCCTGCGGGGTCAACGACGTCTGGCACGGCAAGCGAGGCGTGTCCCTGCCCGACTACAAGGAGAACATGACCAAGATAATTGACCGCTGCAAGGCCGCCGAAATCAATATTCTTCTCCTCACTGCCACCCCAATCTACGAAAACCCCAAAAGCCCCGAGAATCAGAAGCTCGCCACGTACAACGATTTTCTGAGGCGACTGGCGAAAGAGAAAAAGCTTCTTCTGTGCGATTTGAACAAGGCTTTCATGTCCCTTTATGTCGAGAAGCGCACCGAGAAAAACCTCTGGACTATTGATGGCGTCCACATGAAACCGAGAGGAAACCGCCTCATGTCTCGGGAGATATTTCGCGCCCTGGGCGCCAGCCGTCAGGAGATTAACCGAGCCAACTGGCGATGGGAATTGCAGGGAAATATGTGACGAGCGGTTTCCGATTCGCGGACGGCTTGCTCTTCGGGCGCTTTTTGTGTTTCGTGATAACTCATCCTTTCTTATGGAGGTCGTGAAATGAAAATGAGCTCACCCAAGAACCTCACCCGACGAACCTTTCTCAAAGGTGTCGGAGCCGCAACCGTGGCTCTGCCGCTGACGCGAAATCTATCCGGCTCCGCGGCGGAGGCTGTCCGGAAGAAGCGCAACATCGTGTTCATTCTCATTGACGACATGCGGTTCGATTCAATGAGCTGTATGGGACATCCGTTCCTCAGGACCCCCAACCTCGACCGCATGGTCAGCAACGGAGTGCTGTTCGAGAACGCCTTCGTGACGACATCGCTGTGCTCGCCCAGCCGCGCCTCTATTCTCAGCGGACAATACGCGCACATGCACGGCGTCCTCGACAACGCAACGCTCCTTCCGGCGGGGACAAGGACTTTCCCCGTCGAGTTGCAGAAGGGGGGATACGAAACTGCCTTCGTCGGCAAATGGCACATGGGCGGCAGCACCGACAAGCCGCGTCCCGGCTTCGACCACTGGGTAAGCTTCCGGGGTCAGGGCACATACGTCAACCCGACGTTCAACGTGGACGGGCGGAGAATCCGCCGCGAAGGCTACGTCACCGACCTCATCACAGACTACTGCCTCAACTGGCTCAAAAAGAAAAGGGACAAGCCCTTCTTCCTCTACATGTCCCACAAAGCTGTGCACGCCTCGTTCATTCCCGCGCCCAGACACAACGATGCCTTCTCCGACGTGAAAGTTCCTCATCCGCCCTCCATGGCCAACACCCCCGAGAATTACAGCGGCAAGCCTCTCTGGGTGCGAAGGCAGCGCCATAGCTGGCACGGCGTGGATTACATGTACCACGACAGCACGGACTTCGACCAGTTCATCATTGACTACCATCGCACGATGCTCGCGGTTGATGACAGCGTCGGCGCCCTTTTGCGGGCGCTTGAGCAACTCGGAATCCTCGATTCCACTCTTATCATCTTCATGAGCGACAACGGCTTCCTTCACGGGGAGCACGGTCTCATTGACAAGCGGTGCATGTACGAGGAATCAATCAAAGTTCCCATGATAGTCCACTGCCCCGAAATCGTGCCCGGCGGACGGAGAAGTCGGCGACTCGTGCTCAACATTGACATCGCCCCGACCATCCTCGATGCCGCCGGTCTTCCCATTCCGAAAACCGTTCAGGGCGAATCCTTCCTCCTCGTGGCGCGACGCGAGAACGTCCCCTGGCGTGATGCCATCCTCTACGAGTATTTCTGGGAGCGACCTTTCGTCCAGACGCCGACGGTTCTTGGAGCACGCACCGAGAGGTACAAGTATTGCTGGTATCACGGCATCTTCGACCTCAACGAGCTTTACGACCTCCGGGAGGACCCTCACGAGATGCGTAACCTCATTGACGACCCGGGCCACTTCACGCTCCGCCGGGAGATGGAGAGGAAATTGCGAGACCTCGTGAAGAAGTACGGCGCGACGATGGTCCCGAAGTTCAAGGCGTGAATGAACGCCACGCGAAGCGGGGAAAAGAGACCTCTCGCAAAGGCGCGAAGACGCAAAGAGGTGGATGGACGGGGACGTAGGACGCTGGGGGCGGTATTTACCGGGGAATTGTCGGCAGAAAATGCCTTGACAGGCTTCAACGGCGGGCGACAATAAAGCATGCGATCGAAGACCTCACGAGCAAAAGTGAGGCAAAATCCGAACCGTTCGGAGGACCGGAAAGCCGTAGGACTCTGATTGGACAGAACTTACGTGGACCAAGCTCAGTCTCGCGAGTGTTCTTATGCACAAAGAAACAGGGTTCCTTTACCGCTTTGTGGAAACTGTGCTGCCATTTTTCAGAGGGAGCACCACATCGCAGTCGCCGTATGAGCGTTGCCCAGAATCCATGCCCAGGAGGATAACGTGAGACGTTTTTTCACGCTTGAGTACTGGGAAGACGATGGCTGGTACGTTGGGAGGTTGCGCGAGGTTCCGGGAGTGTTTAGTCGGGGCAAGACCCTCGAGGAGCTTCAGGAGAATGTCGCGGACGCATATCGAATGATGTGCGAAACCTCGGAGCTGGCACACGCCGGCGCCAAGACAATCGAAGTCCCGGTGGACCTGTGAGACACGCTGAGTCCATTCGGTTCCTTCTCGCTCGCCGGTGCTACCTGAAGCGGCATGGAAGTCCCCACGACATCTACGCCAATCCGGCGACCGGAAGGCAAGCTTCTGTCCCCCGTCACAAAGAGCTCAAGGAGTCGCTTGTGCGGCTCATCGAGAAGCGACTCGGACTCCGAGAGGAGCCGCGCAGATAGATTGGACAGAACTTATGCGAATCAAGCTCTGTGTCGCCAGTGTTGCTACACAGAAGCAGACAGCCTGCCTTTAGCGCTTTACGCAGGCTATATAATGATTGTTCAGCAGAATTGGCAGAATCCCCGGTACTGGTTAGAATGCCGGCATGCACTTTCAGCTCCTGAGCGAACCAGTTCGGCTCCGGCCGTTGGAGGAAGCTCAAGGGCATCGCGCGCGTGCGACTCGCGAGCGGAAACATCAGAATGGCAGAAGTCCACTGGTACGAGGCTCACGGGACCGGCCGGAAGAAAATCAAGAGCAAGAGGTTCCTCGACTAAAACCATGACAGCACAACCAACACTCAAGCAGTTCGCGCTCTGCGTGAGGAACGATGACTGCGAGGACCTTGAAAAGCGCAAGGTTTACCAGATCATCCCCGATGAGGAGGCTGCCAGGGACGGATACATTCGGGTCCTGGATGAATCGGGTGAGGATTATCTGTACCCTGAATCGTACTTCGTTCGCATCCAGCTTCCCGAAGAGGCAGAGAAGGCCCTGAGAGCAGGGGGCTGATTGGACGATTCGCTCAACCGTTGCTTCGAGCAGACTGGCGATGGCCCGTACCCCCAGCGCCATCCATAACATCAGATAGCGCAGATGTTTAGCGTCTTGGCGTCTTGGCGAGAGAAAGGGCAGAGAGGAGATCTCTCGCAAACGCGCGAAGACGCAAAGGACGTTCACCGGACGCTTACGAAAAGTCTCACCCTGAAAGCCGGAAAGGGGCATTGTCGCTCAGCTAACTCAGCAGCCCATCCTTACGGGCGGGAAGTAGCCCCTGTTCGTGACGACCAGATGCCGTAAGCTGGTATCGTCGGCCTTCGATATTTCCCCGCGCACGTGAAACCCCATGTGACATCCTTGGGGTTCTGATTCAGGATGAGGATTTCGCCATCGTTGAAAAGCGTCCAGAAGAGATTCTCCGTTTTGGCATCGAGCGCGATGATCTCTCTCGTGTCGCGTGAAAGGGCTGGCAGGTTCGCGAGGGTTTTGGCCGCGAAAGCGAAGTAGCCCGCTCTCGGCCCTTCATCCACTATCGCCCCGTCTGTTTCAAGGATTCGCCGGTAGAGCGTGTCGTCTCCCTCGACGGTCACCATAGGGCCGCTGCTCTTGGATGCCATGACAACTCCCCCCTCCCAGAGGCACCACGCCCTTATCCGCCGGAGGGTTGTTATCTCGGCGGTGCGTCCGCCAGCGAGGATAAGCACTTTGTAATGTTTCAGCCCGCCATCGCGGATCATGTCCTCGCTGAGAAAGTCGAAATCGAAAAAGTCTCTCAGCCGCCTCGCGTAGCGCAAGAAGTTCTGCCCGTGCAGTTGGATGTCGGTTTGCGGGTAGAAAAGGGCGACCTCGACCTTCGGCCTCCTCTTGCACAAGAAATGAGCGGCCTTCTTCCAATTTCCCTCCGCTTGCTTCCCGCCGAAGATGTTTCCGAAATAATAATGGAGCTGCCTGGCGCCGGAAGCCGTCGCGTTGTAGCAGCGAGCGGCGACCGCCTTGGCGCTGACCCCGCCAGCCGGCTCGAATCCGTAGTAGGCGCCGTACAGTTTTCCCCCAGACGCCACCCATCGCGTCAGAGAGAAGTTATTGACGTAGGAACTCCCCTCGTTGGTGATTCTGACCCCAGCGTTCACGGAAGCGGCAATCTTGCACTGGTCGCCGAAATCCGAACCGTGCATCGCATTGGCGTCGCCTCCGGTGCAGAGGTAAATGTCGGTATCGAGGAAATGCTTGCGAGTGGTCTTCATCCAGAAAGCAGCCCAATCGTTCATGCTCCCCTTGTACCAGGCGAGCATGTCCAACCACGCTCGCGTGGAGGGAGCGTCCTTTTGAAGGAACGTCTTGATCTTGGTAAACTGGCGATAGTTGGTTTTCCATTCTCGGTTGAGGGGAGCGATGCCGCGGTACTTGTTTTTCAGCCAGGTCTGGAAGCTCGCGATGGCGTACCGGTCACCCGCCCAGTAGCCCGGGTGGGAATGGTATTTGCCGTGCGTCTGCGAAGTCCAACCCTCCCCGGACGTCGCCGGATAGATGGCTTCCCCGAAATTGCCGGTTATGCCCAATAGAACTGATTCGACAACCCCCTTCGGCTCGTAATGTGCGGCGAATTCCTTGATGAACCGTGAAATATGCCCGCGGAGGTGCGGATTCCAGAGGGACTCGATGGAACTTTCCTCGCCGTGCTCGAGACAGATGTACCTAACAGAATCTTTGCTGTTGTAGAACCAATCGGGTGTCGCGTAAGCGGGTCCGATGATGATAAACGGAACCCACTTGATTCCGAAGGATTCGTCGAGCTGCACGATTTGGTCGTAAAGCGAGAAATCGAACTCCCCGGGGGAAGTCTCCACCAGGTTCCAGCGCACGTAAGTCTCGTGGCTCGTGACGCCGGCGGCTCTCATGCGAGGGAGCTCTCGTTTGAGCCTCTCCAAAACGCCCGGAACATCGGCGGCGCCGGAGATGTCGAAACCGCCGATTGTGAATTGCGTTCCTGGTCCAACCTTGACCGTGAGACCTGTCTTCACTGGCGGCGCGGCGGATTGCAACCCCGAAACAGCCGCAGCCGCACGCACTTTCCACCCGACACTAACGAGAATAACAGCCAAAACCGCCCCGATAAACCAAGCGAATGCTCTTCCCTTATTCATGATTCCTCTCCCGATGTAGTTTTCTCCTTTTCTATGAAGGTAGCAAATGGCGTCGTGCGAATCAACGTTGACGGTGCAGGGGGATGTGGCCGCGTCTCCGCGGCGTGCTTGGAACGACGAATTGAGCCGGGGAAAGGGGCACTTGGGAAAGCACAGCACAGGGACCAAAGCGGCTCATGTGATCGCCTTGATGAAGACGCTGTCTTGGGCACGCCTACACTTTCAGCGGCTTCTCCTCTTTTCCGGCGGGGATGGATTTCAGTAGCCGCTCGATGATGTGGTCCTGGTCTATGCCTTCCGACTCCGCGTTGAAGTTGGTGACGATGCGATGCCGCATGACCGGATGTGCGATGGCGCCGATATCTTCGGTAACGGCGCAATATCTTCCATGAAGGACCGCCCTCGCCTTTGCTCCCAGGATGAGGTACTGAGTGGCTCTCGGCCCGGCTCCCCAACTCACCCAGGTATCTATGTAATCGGGCGTTCCTTGCCTTCGCGGTCTCGTGCTGCGGGCGAGCTTGAGGGCATACTTGTACACGTGGTCCGGGACGGGCGTCCGCAGGACAATCCGCTGAAGCTCGATGATGTCCTGACCCGTAAGGACCGGCTTTATCTCGGGCATAAAGGAGGTTGTTGTTGTCTGGACGATTTCCAATTCCTCCTCCTCGCTCGGGTAGTCCACGTTTACGTTGAACATGAACCGGTCGAGCTGAGCCTCCGGGAGCGGATAGGTTCCCTCCTGCTCGATGGGATTCTGTGTGCCGAGTACCAGGAAAGGCTCGTCCAACTTATAGAGCCTCCCGGAGGCGGTGACCTGGTGCTCCTGCATGGCTTCGAGGAGGGCAGCCTGAGTCTTGGGAGGCGTTCGGTTGATCTCGTCCGCGAGGAGAATGTTTGAGAAGACGGGGCCTTTCAGGAAGACGAACCTACGCTGTCCGGTTTCGGGGTCTTCCTGGATGATGTCGGTTCCGGTGATGTCTGCGGGCATGAGGTCGGGTGTGAACTGGATTCGCTTGAAAACGAGGTCGAGAGCTCGGGCAAGGGTGCGGACCATGAGTGTTTTGGCAAGACCCGGCACGCCCACCAGAAGACAATGCCCCCGGCAGAATAACGCGATAAGGAGTTCTTCGATGACCGCGGTCTGCCCCACGATGACCTTTGCCACTTCGTTGTTGAGCGTCCGGTAAGCCTCCTTCAGCCTATCCACCGCTTCCACATCACTGCGGGTCAGTGGGCCTGCGGAGCTCGCCCGATTGTCGTTTGCCTCTGGCATCTGCTCTTGCACTCGTATCCTCCCTCCGGATTTGGGATTGCGGATTTGGGATTTCGGAATGCTAACCCCCCCAATCGGGGGCCGCTCCCATAGGGGAACCAAATCTGCACCCCGCAATCCGACATCAGAAATCGGCTCCTGCTCGCTTTGCGTCGCTGCGTTCGCTATTCTTATGTTTTTTCAACCACGCCTGGGCGTGGCTGAGACGCAGAGTCACGCCAAACGTTTTTCATCTCTGTGCGCTCGGCGGTTACTCATCACTTGTCAAGAATTGCCTCGCCTTTTCGGCGTATTTCGTCAAACCGAGATGCTTCAGCCTCTCGACGTAGCTCTTGGCTTTCATCATTCTTCCCT
The DNA here is from genome assembly GCA_964640185.1 of uncultured Verrucomicrobiota bacterium. Lineage (GTDB taxonomy): Bacteria > Auribacterota > JABMQX01 > JABMQX01 > JABMQX01 > CAZXGF01. The sequence goes on from CAZXGF010000016.1 coordinate 81,904, forward strand.
CGTTGACATGGCTTTTCACCATCTCGAGGTAGCTTTCGCCGAGGAGCTTGTCGTTGCGTGCGAGCTCGGCGTTGTATCTCGCCAGGAGCGTCTCCATCTTGCCCTGCCCCTTGAAAAGTCCGACGAGCTTCGAAAGGGCTGCGGTACGGACGTTTTCTTGTTCGATAGGACTGACGATGACCCGGCGAAGCTGCTCCGCTGCCCTGTCAAAATCTTTCCTCTTGATGTACACATCGCTCAGGTCCATCCTGGCCTTGCCGATGCTTATTCCGTACGCAGGGAGGTTGACCGTCGGGGCGGAAAGCATCTGCTCGTATATCTCCGCGGCTTCCTCGAGCCTGCCCATTTTCAGGTAAGCGGTGAAAAGTTTCGTGTAAGGATAATAGGACGTGGGGGATTTTTCCAACATCTTCTCATAGGCTTCTACGGCGGCCTCGTACATATTGGCAGCGAGAAACTGATCGCCGATAACCTGGAAGGCGTGTTGGTTCCTGATGTAGGAGGAGGCTCTTCGGAACACAAGGAGAGCTCCTCTCCTATCGTCGTCCTTTAGAAACGAGTTGACGAGCGAAGAATAGACCTGCTCGTAGATGCTTCCGGTTGCAGCGGACTTCCCGAGGACATCCATGAGCGCTTCGGCAACCCCTCCCGCGAAAAACTCCCTCGAAAGCTTTGCGTTGTGCACCGACCGGAAGGCGTTGACGCCAAACCTCACTTTTTCGCAATAGGGGGGGTCGAGAATGAACTGTCCGAACTCGAAGCCCACCATCTTTCCGGAAACGACATCGCCATTGGCGAAGATGACCCGCACCCTGTCCGCTTTGCTTATGGGTTGCCCTTTCTTCTCGGAGGCGAAAACAAGATAATCGAGCTGCCTCACCTCCACCTTGACCATTTTGTCCTCGGCGAAAAATGTTTTGATGGAGATAACGTCGTCCTTTATCTGCTCTACCCGCCCGGAGAGGCGGTCGCCGTTGAGATTGTGGAGCACATCGCTTTCACCGGTGAACTGTAAAATCTCTCCGCCACGCTCGGTGCTGCGGGAAATGCCCTTCACGGCGGAACGCTCGATGACCAACCGCCCGCAACGTGGAGTCAGAATGGAGAGAGAACCTTCGTCGAGGCTCAGCTCCTTGGCGGAGACACGGTCCGCATTATTGAGGTAAACGTGCAGCTCGACCGACAGTGCTCCCGAGGGAAAAAGGAGGACGGCCACGATAATGGAGAAAACCTCATTCCGAATGCCTGCGGCACCTATCATGATACAATCTCAGAGCAGCGCGTTGCTGCCAGCACCCCCTGGTTGTGGCGCGTGCGCCTTTCAGGGTCCATTTTTGTGCTTTTATCTCTTTTTTGGGCGCCTGCGACAAGGCGGCGAACATAAGCCCAGAGCGCCCAGGGCATTGCCAACAACCGCCTGCGATTTCCAAGGGGAGACCTAACAGCCAAGGCAAGCGTTCGACGAACAGGCAGAAGTCAACTCCCGTCTGGTCAGGCCGGCTAAGTTCAGGCAAAGCCCACACAAATTGCTATCGCTGCGGCGATCTCATCGAGTTGCGTCGTCGTGAGATATCCGATTTTACTCTTGAATCGCGCCAAAGCCACGGATTTCACTTGAAAGCAGTCCGCCGTAGATTCTTTGCGCAAGCCGTTACGAGCGGTCGGGGCGAGATACACCAGCCATGGCTTCCTGTTGTAATCCTCCCTCCAGTTCGTTATTGGAACCACGATACGAAGCGGAAGCCGACCGACGCCGGCAACGTTGACGACAACCGCCGGACGCCTCTTTTTAATCTCCGCGCCAACTTTCGGGTCAAAATCCACCCACCACACTTCGCCCCTACTCGGATTCGTCATAGAGGTCTTTCTCGCCAAATGCGTCAAAGTCCGTCAACTCCCGATTGGTCCTGTACTGTTTTTCCGCCAGCGCCGCGGCCTCGCCGAGGATTATCTCGCGAGCCGGCTTGGCCAGTTTCATGACTTCCAGGGCCGACAGGTAAAGGGGCGGCCGCTTAGTCCCTTGCTCTTCGATTCCCTCCGCGCGGCCCGGAAAGAACTGTTCAGCTTTTTCTGGAGTAATCAGACCCTCGGCGAGTGCTCGCAAGGTCATTTGCCGCAGCCTTGTAGGATGTTCTCGGCCGGCAAACTCAACGGGTTCCCTTTGCCGCCAGCCGTGGGCGCTGAATTGGATGCAGAGGGTTCGGAAATGCCCCGCGCTAATGATGCCCAGGTCGAGCGCCCTGCGCATCCACGCTTGCATGCTTAGGCCATGCTTTTGCTTGAGAAGCGCCAGTTCCTGGAAAGTCACCCTGCGGCGATGGTCGCCAAGCTCGCGCTTTGCCACACCTGGGGGCACGAGGAATGCACCGGCAAAACGGTGGGCAAGCTTTTCGCGTTCGTTTTCCTCCACGCCCTTGCACTCCATGACCAAGTGCCCGAGCTCATGCGCGAGGTTGAATCGGCACCGGTCGTCCGCCGCTGTGCCGCTCACCACTATGACCGGGTATCGTTTGTTCGCCCGACCGGAAAGGCCATGGAACTCCTTTTCATCTTCGGTGCACTCCACGACGATGCCATCGCGGTCCTCGATGGTCTCAACCACGCTTTCAATGCGCGACTCACCCAGCTTCCACGATTTCCGCAGCCTTTCCGCCGCGACTTCCGCGCCGTCTGAAGTACGCACTTCTGCGGGTCTTGGAAAGCGAGAGATGCTGTGTGGGTACAGCTTTTTCTGAAGCCAGACTTGCTTTTCTACAATCTCATGCGCCAGGGCCTTGATTCGCTCCTGGCGCCTTTTGCCGAGAGCGGCGAGCTTCCGGAAACCAAGCCACTCGACTGTGACTTTTGGCTCTTTCAGGAAGTAGTCCGACCTCACACCAAGCACCCGGGCCAGATTGACAAGGAGAGCGGCATTCGGGCTGCTCCCGCCGCGTTCGTACTTCGACAGACCAGCCTTCGTAAGGCCAACGCCAAGTTCAGATAGTCGCGAGACGACCTGCTCCTGAGTCAAACCCGCCAGCAACCGGGCGTGGCGCAAACGTTCACCGATCATGGCCGAGCCTCCTTCTGTTGACAATATCTAATTTCAATAGGGCCTAAATCAATGTTGATAATATACATAAGATTCACAGTTTTGTCAACACAAACCTACCAGGGTAAAATCAGCTAATGCCAATGGGCCTCTGGGGCCCCAATCTTGATGCTTGTGCCGGTGATTAGGGGAGCCGCTGTTCTATGTTCCCCCATTTCCGCCTTCTCTTCTTTTCAGTTACTTTTTTGCTGACTGTCCAGTTGCGATGCCACCGCCAATCCCGGGCAACCGATCAGCCATTTTCTGCCCCCGCGAACGACGCCTTCCCGCAATCTGCGGCTATCACGCCCGCCCGGAGACCACGCACTGCCACCGTCCTGAACCTTAACAAGGCCGGCGAAATTCGGGCAGGCTTCAACGCCGCCAACTGTCGGAATTCACAACACGAAATATCGCTGTATAGAACCTCGCGACGTCCTTCGTCAATCCCGAAAGGTAGCCCTTGAGAGTTATCCCTTCGGAAACGAAGCACATTATCAGCCCGAAAACAATCACATTGAAAAGAATGATTATGACCAGCGAGAAGAAGCTGCCGGAGATTCTCAGGTCTTCCTGCCCGCGTTGAATGATGAAGATGTTCAGCAAAAGGTGAAATGACCACGTGAACCCTATGGCAGCGACGACGAGGCGGTAATAATTGCCGAAATTGATCCATATAGAGAGAAGAGAGTAAGCCGCCATCAGGGCGATGGTGTACAGGGGGAAGAAATAGGGGGCGAGCGCGATGAGGGTGTTGCTCTTTGTCGCTTTTATTTGTCCCCCTCGCTTTGAGAGGCGAATCTCGCGGACTTTTCCCCTGAACAGAAACACCCACAGAGCGTGGGTCAGCTCGTGCCCGACGATGTAAGCGCGGACCGGTTTGCGAAAAGCGAGAAAAAAGGTGAGATAGGATGCGAATCCTATCAAAAAGAAGGCGATGGTCTGCCGGAAATCGCCGGAATGGATTATCTGCCGGAGCGTCGAGTAGGCGACCGCGACACATGATGGAAGGAGAAGAAGAGCGAAGAGAATGTAAATCCCTTTTCGGATGGCGGATCTCTTTTTCATGGTGAGGGAACGCGGAGGCACGATTCCTCTTCACAGGTTTAATCGCCGGGAAATCTCACGTTGCTGTAATCAACATAGACGTGAAACCATATTTCCGCTCGCTTGACTCCCTTTGGGAAAGCGGGAAAGTGTTTCGCGGCGGCTGCGACGCTCTCCATAGCCGCGCGGTTGACGACGTCATGGGTGGAGCGGATTTTGGCGTCCGCGAAGACCGGCTGGTTCAGCGCGCCGTCGCGTGAGAGGTTGAACCATACCTTGACTCTCCCTTCAAAACCCTCCTTGAGGACTTCCGGCGGAGCCTTTTGATACTGAGCGATCAGCCGCTGCAATTGCCGACGATAACTCTCCGCGAGCGGATGCGCCGAGAAATCCAAAAGAGATTTATCCTCGATTCTTGGGAGGTCACCCTCCACGCGGGAATCTTCTGGCGGGGCGACCTTTTCTTTCTCGGGGGAGTTCTTTTCACGCTCTGCTTCGGAATCTTTCGGCGGTGTTTCTCGTGCGATGTCGGGAACCTCCGGAGAGGGACCGATTTTCTCGTGGGAAGGAGCCTTTTCGGTTTCATCTCCTCCCTGCACGAAGGTGAAGGAGATGAGCTTTTCCGGTTGTGCGCGGTCAATCCCCCATCCGCTGACCCGGACAAGAAAGACGGCGTGCAGCCCCAAGGAAATCAACAGAGTTGCCCTGAAAACTTTCGACCTGCACCAAAACACGATCCCCCACACAACCAGCAGAAGCGGATAAAATTGTGATATTGGGAAACTCATCCTCGATCACGAACGCCCATTGATTTCTTCCGACTGGACAACCGAATGGAGCGGGCTTTCCCTATCCTGTTCATCCTGTCCAGATTTTCTCATGCCCCTCGGTTGAAGCCAGCGCGCCGAATCCGCTCTTCCGAAACTCCCGGAAGTTTGCCCTGCCTCGAGAGAAAGTCATGCAAATATCGGGCGAAGATATCAATCTCGATGTTCACCTTTTCACCCGGCTTCCTCGCCCGAAGGTTCGTGGCGTTCAACGTGTGGGGGATTATGTGCACCGTGAAGCGACGCCCCGCGATGGATACGACAGTCAGGCTTATGCCCTCCACGGCCACGGAGCCTTTCGACGAGAGTTTTGCAACGATTTCCGGGGTCGCCTCGACCTCCAGGACCAAATCCTCACCTCCTCTTTCAAAGCGAGTGATTATCCCCGTCCCGTCCACGTGTCCGAGGACAAAATGTCCGCCGAGGCGGGACTGCGGGGTCAGGCTCCTCTCCAAGTTCACAATATCCCCGGGGCGGAGCCTATCGAGGTTTGTCCTGGACAAAGTTTCGCCGAGGAGGTCCATCTCGACTTCATCCCCAGAGATTGACGACACCGTCAAACACGCCCCATTGACAAGGATGCTGTCGCCCAGAACCGTCCCCTCAATGACCTTTCTCGCCTGAACCATGATGCGCCCCCCTGCCCCCGACTTTTCGAGGGAGACGACCTTTCCAACTTCTTCGACTATTCCGGTGAACATTCGCCTTTCCTCATCAACAGATTACTTTTCGAGGGGATAACAGGATGGGTGGCATTTCGGATTTCGGATTCCCCATTCCGCAATCTGCAATCCGCAATCCGCGATTTCCCGTCCATCCTGTTAGGGAAGCTGCTTTTACACATCATTATACGTCACCGTATTTGCGAACCCATCTACTTAGTGCTCCCATTCATAAATTCGCCGACGTATTCTTCCTCTGACAGGATAACAGGATGCACATGATTCTTAGAATCCTGTTTATCCTTGCGAAGCGTTCTTGAGCTTTCGCTTTACCTCAACTTCCCGCTGACATACTGGCTTGCCGGTGGCGACGACATTGTTAGCGAGTTGTATCTCCTGAGCCGCCACAACAACCCGCTCAACGCCGCGGCACGCGGGGCTGGACGATGACCCAACTTGTTTCGGCCCAGCCATGACCGGGCTGCAAGGCCTCCAACAACTTCTCCGTCAACTGCTTGCCCTTCGTGATCTTTCACCCAGCGGCCCTGGGCCTGTGATTTACTGGATGGCGCACATGCCTGGAACTATCCCGTCTATCCTGTTATCCCGTCAAAATAGCTCCTTTCGCAGCACCATTATACGTCACCGTATTTGCGGACCCACCTACTTAGTTGCGCCGATGTACCCTTCGACGAAAATGTCATTTCCGAACCGCCTGATGGATATATCGGTCACCGCCAGAGTGTCCTTCATATATCTCGCCCCTTTGCCCTCGACGACGGAACGAGCCTCCGAGCCCCCGATGATCTTTGGCGCATAGAAAAATGCTACCTTATCTACGATGCCGGCTTCAAGGGCGGATGTGATGAGCCTGCTCCCGCCCTCGAGAAGGACATAAAGAATCCCCCGTTTGGCGAGCCTTCTCACAAGGTCGCGGAGGCTGACCTTGCCTTCCTTTTCACGGCACAGCACAATCTCCGCCCCGGTGGAGGTGATGGCTTCCAGTTTAGCTTCAGCGGCGAGACGTGTCGTGGCGATGATGGTCGTCCGAGCTGCCATACCGGAGAGCAGCTTGCAGGTCAGCTCTATGGATGCCGAGGAGTCAACTACGACTCTCCGGGGTGTGTGTATCTCCCGGAATTTTCCTCGGACAGTGAGCGAGGGATCATCCTGTCTCACGGTGCCGATGCCGACCATTATGGCGTCGCTCTCGTTTCGCATACGGTGGGCGTGCCGGCGGGAAAGCTCATTGGAAATCCATTTCGATTCTCCGGTCGAGGTGGCGATTTTCCCGTCGAGGCTCACGGCGGCTTTGGCGGTCACGAGGGGAAGACCCGTCGCGATATACTTGTTGAATCCCTCATTGAGCCTTTCGGCTTCGGTTCGGAGAATGCCTCGGCTGACTTCTATCCCCTTTTTTCTGAGCATGCGCAGTCCGCGCCCACGGTGGGCTGGCCACGGGTCAGTCGCCCCGACGACGACTCGTTTGACGCCCGCCGCAACGATTCTATCCGTGCACGGGGGAGTCCGCCCGTACGTCGAACACGGCTCGAGCGTCACGTAAAGCGTCGAACCGGCGGCGGATTCACCGGCGCCGCGAAGAGCAATAACTTCGGCATGAGCCTCGCCCGGTCGTTTGTGCCAACCTCTCCCGACGATAACGCCGTCCTTCACAACGACTGTCCCGACGCGAGGATTGGGGCTGCTCGTGCCCTTGCCCCTTGCGGCGAGGCGAAGGGCAACTCGCATGAATTTCTCGTCAAGGGCCGTCATCGGTCTTGTTCCTTCCATGAACGCGCCGCCGGCGCCTAAGTGCTCTGGTTCATAAATTCCGTCACGCATTTTTTTTGACGGGATAACAGGATGGACGGGATGTTCTCAATCCTGTTGATCTTGTCAAAGAAACTCCTTTCGCACAGCATTACACGTCACCGTATTGGGGAACGCGTGTACTAAGCTTCCTCCGCCGGGGCCACTCTGCCCCACTCTGCACCTTTGCGTCTCTGCGTTTCATCCTCTGATACTGTTCAACCCAGAGGCGAAGAGACGCGGAGCATTTTCAGTTATTAGCCGAAAAGTGCCTGTGCGAAATCGGACGGAACAAAGGGCTCGAGGTCGTCGAGATTCTCTCCGATGCCAACGAACTTTATCGGGATGTCAAGCTCCTCCTCAATGGCAAGGAGAATGCCGCCCTTGGCTGTCCCGTCGAGTTTCGCCATAACGATTCCCGTCAAACCGAGCGCCTCGTGGAACATCCTTGCCTGCTGGAGCGCGTTCTGGCCGGTCGTCGCGTCGAGAACCAGCAGCACTTCGTGCGGGGCGCCGGGCATTTTCTTGCCGACGACACGCTGCACCTTTTTCATCTCCTCCATGAGATTGACTTTCGTGTGGAGCCTTCCGGCGGTGTCTATGATTAGGAAGTCCATCCCCCTCGCTGTGGAGGCTTCGGCGGCGTCGAAAGCCACGGCTGCGGCGTCTGCGCCGTGCTGGTGTTTGACGATGGAGGCGCCGGCTCGCTCGGCGAGGATAACGAGCTGGTCAATGGCGGCGGCTCGGAAAGTGTCACACGCAGCCACAAGGACTTTCTTACCATCATCGGTGAGACTCTTTGCCAGCTTAGCAATGGTCGTGGTTTTCCCTGTCCCGTTCACGCCGACGACGAGAATCACAGTTGGAGGCGACGCGGAAACGCTCAGCGGGACGCTTTCCGACCCGAGCGCGCAGGCGACATCCTCCCGAAGCCTTCCCAGAAGTGCGTTCTTATCGAGTCCCCTCTCGCTCTTGTAAACCTCCCGCACCGATTCCATCAGGCGTGTTGTCATTTTCACGCCCATGTCCGTTTGGAGGAACGTGGCTTCGAGTTGTTCGAGGAGCTCCTCGTCAATCTTACCCTTCCCGGTGAGAATCCTGACGATGCCGGAACTCAGACGGTCTCTGGTCTTTTTCAATCCGCGTCTGAGCTTCCCCAGCAGAGCTTTGCCCAAAAATCTCTCCTCTCTTGCACCGAACAGATGACCGCCGAATGCCACGATGCTTTCGAGCGGCAATGTCTTGCACTCCTCAATATTATAGCAAAATTATAGCAAAAGCGCGCCGTGTTGGGTAAAAGCATGATGAATTGCGTCTGGCCGCGTCTCCGTGGCCTGCCAGCTTGTCTTCTTTCGCTCTTCCGGCACGTGGCCGAGGCGCGATACCTGCGTCGAGCCAGCGACCTTGTCCTATAATGCAGAGCATCGGGCTTGGATTTTTGCCGGGCTTGAGCCGGCAGCACCCTTAGCCACCGGCTTCAGTCGGTGGTATCAGACACACCATGCTTTCTCTGAGGAGCCGGCTTCAGCCGGGCTTCTCGACCAGAGGATTCATCCGAATTATGCCGCGCAAATACGGCCTAACCCGATGAATTCAGGCGTGCAACCCGAAAATTGCAGCCTGATGATTTCCCGCCCCTGTCGGTTCGAGTTGGCGCATCCGTGATTCGGAGTATAATTGGCGCCCCGCGGCGACCGGGCTGCGGAGCGGTTGTTCAAACTGAACGCATCTGTTGGAGGAAAACATATCATGACAGCGCGTCCAACCTTATCGAGGCGAGCCTTTTTGAAAGGGGGACTCGCCGTGCCTTTTGCGCTGAAGCTCAGTCGCGGCAGGTCCATCGAGAAAGCCCCTCGCCCGAACATCGTCATCATCGTCTCCGACGACCAGGGCAAGCTGGACCTCGGCTGCTATGGGAACAAGTTTTGCACGACGCCAAACCTCGACTCACTCGCTCGCGAGGGCATGCGTCTGACGAACGCTTTCATTCCCACCGCCATCTGCACGCCGAGCCGCTCTGCGCTGCTCACCGGCCTTTATCCGCACCGAAGTGGAGCATACGGCTTTCGGAGCATCAAACCGGGCGTTCACACGCTTCCTGAGCTGATGTCAAAGGGGGGCTACCGCACGGGCATCATCGGCAAAGTGCACGTATCTCCGTTGAGCCAGTTCCCATTTGACGTGCTCGTGGGCGTCGGCGAGCTTGGATTCGGGCGCGACGTTGACAAATACGCCGCCGAGGTCGAAAAATTCCTCAAGAAGACCAACGACAAGCCCTTTTTCCTCATGGCCTGCTACGCCGACCCGCATCGTCCCTTCCCAAGAAAAGGCGTCGGGAAGGGAAGGGCAGCGGAGGTTCCCAACCCTCACGACTCGCGGAAGGTTCTCATCCCGCCTTTCCTTTTCGACACGCCGGAAACCCGCATCGAGCTCGCCCAATACTATGATGCGATTCGCCGGATGGACCGGGGGGTCGGTCTTGTCCTGAAAGCCCTTCGAGACCAGGGCAAAGAGAACAATACCGTCATTTTCTTCACCAGCGACAACGGCATGCCATTCCCTTTCGCGAAGACCACCCTTTACGATGCCGGAATCAACATGCCCTTCATCGTGCGCTGGCCGGGCGTCGTCAAACCAGCTTCTGTATGCGATTCCATGCTCAGCTTCATTGACATCTTGCCGACCTGCCTCGACATCGCGGGCTCACCCATCCCAAAAGGCATTGACGGCCGCAGCTTTGTCCCGGTTCTGCGAGGCGAAAAAAAGATGTTTCGAGATGTGATTTTCGCTTCCCATACCGACCATGCCAGAAAACCGAGAGTCCCAAGCCGTGCCATCCGAGCCCGCCGTTACAAGTATATCTACAACTTCCGTCCGGATCTCGCGTTCCAAAACAACGCCATGAACAGCCCCACGTGGAAATCCATCCTCAAGAAAGCCGCCACCGACCCGAAAGTCGCCGCCCGCGTACGCTCCTTCAGATTTCGCCCGAGGGAGGAACTTTATGATTTGAGAACTGACCCATACGAGCTGAACAATCTCGCCGGAGAACCTTCGTGCAACCGCATTCTCGTCGGGCTGCGAACGCAGCTCAGGGAATGGATGAAGGAGCAGAAAGACCCTTTTCTCCCGGAGATGATGAAATGAGACGATTCCGGCGACGATACTCAGGCTGATAGCGTCTTTTTCCCTTCCGAGGTGCAGCCACGCGGTAATCCCTCGGTCTCAGGGGGAGATGAAGTCCCCGCATAGAGCGCATAGAGCTCGGAGGGAGTATTTGCCTATCTCCGATGAACGGAGAGGACGGCCCCACTCGCGGCTGACAACCCTGGGGGTGGCTCCGTTTTCCCGTATGGCCAGCTTTCGGCTCTGTGTCCTCTCAAGGCAAAATGATAGCCTGGCGCTCGGATCTGACGAGGCGTCCTCGTGGCACGGGCGTCCCGCCCGTGAACACTCATGGGCAAGATGCCCATGCTACGGCAGGCGACGACGGAGTCCTTCTGATGCTTCTCTCTGCGACCCTGCGCCTTTGCGTTGTTCTCCTTTTCCCTTCTTTCCTCCGGTATCCCCCCAAGACTGAGGCCATACGCCACACCCCTTTCCGAGGTAGCCGACAGCTCAAAAATAGGGTATTATATAAGATGCAGGGAGGAGCTTGCAGAATCGCCTCTTTGGCCCCGTTCGTTCGGTGAAACTGAATCTGCATGTTGCCAACGACGATTGCGATTTCGAGAGCTATAAGGGAGGCGACAGAAGGCTACGCATCACCATGAACTTACGAGAAACGCCCATCTTCACTCCACCTCGGTTTTTGCTCATGGGGCGAGCCTCCCTGATTGCGGGAGCTGCGATCCTTTTTGCAGCCATCAACTTCTGCCCTGATTTGTTCGGCGCCTCCAAGATACTGACCTTCAGCGACTGCCCTTACGCGGAAACGCCCTTGCCACGGGACTACGGCAGCGACAAAGAAGTCTCACTGACCTGGGGTACCGAAGGGCGAACTTCCCCGCTGATTACCTCCACAGGCGAGTCGCCGTTTTCTGACCATTCGCTCGATGCAACGAATCGCTTCATCTTCGCCCAGGGGACATCGGTCATTCAGTTCAATCCCACCGTCCGAGTGACGAGGGTTTTCGTGAGAGACAATGAACCCGATTTCCTCGAGTACTCGGCTTCGGGATTGACGATAAGCGGGGAACTGCAATCTTCCCCCGTTTTTTCTGAAACCGCAGACTTCGTCCCAACGGTTGACAGCGGAATATGGATTGAGGTGGAGGGCCAGGGGGCGATAGATACCCTGCGTTTCATATCCCACGACGACCTCACGAAAAGTTATCTCGTAGATGACCTCGAGTTCGAAATCTACTCAGAGACGGAAGTCATCGCCCTTGCTGGGCTCAACCAATCGGTGTTGGAGGGAAGCACTGTCACGCTCGACGGGCGCGGCTCGGTGAACGCCGACTCTTTCTCCTGGGCACAGCTCAGATTAAGCGACGAACCGCAGGTCACACTTGCATCTCCGGCCGAAGCGGTGACCACGTTCATGGCTCCGCCAGTGCCGACGGCAGCCGTTCTGACTTTCGAACTGACAGCCAGCGGCCCCCTTGGCTCCGACACAGACCGGATTGAGGTCAAGGTCAACATCTCAAAACCTCCCGCGACGCCGCCGGAGGGTTTGACCGTCCTGCCCGGTGAAGCGGAACGGGCTTTGAGAGCAGTCGTGGAGTGGGCGGCTCATCCGGATGCTGCCAGCTACGCCGTCTATCGAGCAGAGGGCGCCCCCCAGAGCGATTACGTGAAAGTCGCGCCGAGCATTCCCCTGGCGGGATACGAAGATGATTGGTTAGAGGAGGGGAGCATCTACTTTTACAAGGTAGCCGCAGCGAATGGATTCGGGTTGGGTCCGCCTTCGGAGCCGGTCGGCTTTGTGGCGTGCCGCAATCTGGCCCTGGATGCCGACGCGCTCCCCATGGCCCGGATCATCAGCCCCACGGGCACAGGCTCCAAGGACATCGAGGTCATACGCGACGGAGTGACGCAGGAGAGTTACGACAGCTATCACGGCGGGGTTACGGAGAGTGAGGACTCGTACGGCTACCTGTGGGAGCAACCTCGCTACTTCGACACCATCGTTTACTACGAGGGAAAAAACTTCAGGGATGGCGGGTGGTGGAGCAGCCTGACCGTCCAGTACACCCCTGACGGAGAAAACTGGATGGAGGTCGAAGGGCTGACCATCTCGCCCGACTATAATTTTCAATATGGGCTGGATGGGCGATGCGACTATATGAGATTCCTTTTGACATTTGAGAGGTGTCAGGGCATCAGCGTTCGCATCTTCGGGGAGCCGGGCGGAAACGCCGACTTCACTTCCATTGCCGAGCTGGAGGTCTATGGCGACCAGGCGGCGAACATCGTCGTCGCGGACGCGGGGCCCGACCTCCGTCAGGAGGAGAGCACGCCAGTCACCCTCCACGGCGAAAACTCACTCAACGCAGAGGAACATTCGTGGGAACAAATCACATTGGGCGACGAACCGCAGGTGTCTCTCGCCGGCGCGGACACGCCTAATCCGACTTTTCTCGTGGAAGATGTTCCGGCGAATACGGTATTCACTTTTCGCCTCATGGTCATGGGCTTTCACGGCCCGAAATCTGACACCGTCCGAGTCACTGTGGTGAACAGAGAGCCGCCCGGGGTGACCGAAGGTCTTTCGGCGGCAGGGGGCGACCCCGCCTTCGGCGGGGTTGAGCTGTCCTGGCGACCGAATAACGACGCCACAAGCTATAACGTCTTGAGAAGCACCGCCCCGGCTGCCGGCGAGAGTGTCATCGCCTCCGGCATTACGACCGCATCCTACGTTGACGCCGACCCCGACCTCAAGCCCTACCACGCGTATTATTACCGCGTCGTCGGCGTGAACGACTACGGCGACGGGCCGACATCAACCGCCGCTTCCGGCACGCCCATAGAGAATCTTGCCATGTATCCTGACGCGCTGCCGATTGCCGCAATTCCGCATCCAACGGGAAGCGGCCAAAAAGACCTCGACGTCATCCGAAATGGAATCGTCCACGAGAAAGGATACGATAGCTTCGACGGAGCTAATCCCGCGGAAGAGGACTGGTATGGCTACCTTTGGAGCGACCCCGTTTACCCGGACACAGTTGTTTATACCATGGGCAAGAATTACCTTGATGGCGGGTGGTGGACGTTTCTCACCGTGCAATATACGACCGACGGCGAGACATGGCTTCAGACTCCGAACGTGACAATAACACCTCCTTACGATTCCGAGGATTATTACGCCGCACGACCCAATTACTCGCGCTATACGCTCACCTTTGATAGGGTGCGGGCGCTGGGGCTGAGAATCTACGGAAAGCCAGGGGGCATTGCGGAGTTCGCCTCAATCGTCGAGCTGGAAGTTTACGGGCTTGATGCCCCACTCGCTTGTACGAGGGAGCTCGTCCCGCTCTTCTATACTCCCGGTGGAACGGTTAGCATCGTCCTTTCCGTCGAAATCCACGAGCCGCCTCCCCCTGATTCGCTGACCGTCACCGAGCTTGTTCCCGAGCAAGCAAGCCTCGTAAATGCGGCCGGAGGAGACATCGCCGTTCCGGGACAAATCACGTGGAGCTTCGGCCCCGGCGAAATCGCGGAGATGCAGCTTGCCTATACCATTGCTATTCCACGCGACCATTCCGGAACGCTCTCCTTTCAGGGCTCGCTTTCCTATGGGGACGTGAGCGATCAGCGAATTCGCGGAGAAGATTCCCTCTATGCAAAACTTCCCCCCACCAGAAACCTCCGTCTGGAAATGACTCTCCTCGGACACCTGCGATGGTCGCCCGTGCTGGATGAAGGCGTCGTGGGCTACCACGTCTATCGGAGCATCAACGGTGAGGCGTATGAGGATATATCCGGGTTGCTCGCAGAGGCGTTTTTCGATGACGGCGATGTCGAGGAGGGGCCCGCTTACCGATACAAGGTCACAGTGGAGAACGCATCCGGAGTCGAGAGCGAGCTCGCCGAATCTGGAGCCGCTGGACCGGCGTCGGTCATCATGCGCCGAATCGAGTTCGAGGATTACGATTACGGACGGGGACTTTTCCCCGGCGGAGAGGGCCGCACCGGATTCCCCGCCCCGAGCAGCGACGACATATCGGGCGGCAACGACTATTTCTTCCATAATACCGACGCGACCAACGCCTACCGCCCGGGAGACGCCGTGGACATAACGGCTTTCGATGACGCCGGCCACTTCATCTGCGGCGCCGCGGAAGGAGACTGGTGGCGATTCAGCTTCGACCTCCCGCAAGCAGGATATATCAAAATAGCCGACCTGCGAGCAGCAAGTTCTGACGAGGCAACCTATGACTTCTTCTGGGACGATTTGCCCGCCGGAAAGTTCTCTTTCAACACCGGTGGCGAGGATACTTGGCGGACATATCAGATGGACATTCCCCCGTTCATGTCCTCCGAAGGCGTTCACACGCTGCGAATCCGCGCCGCCGCCGGCGTGAGCAGCGCAGACTCCTTCGGAATAGCGTTCGGCTGGTCTCCCCCGAAGAGGCAAGTGATTTTTGCGGACGATTTCGACAGGTACGCCACGTCCGACGAGGTTGTAACACTCGGAAAATGGGGCATCGTCAACGGAAGCGCTGAGCCGCAAGGCGCATGGCGGCTGTGGAACACAGGCGGGGAACCTCTCGCGGAGGATGAACCGGGGCCGGACTTCCCCGGCTTCGCTTCCGGCTACATGATTTCCAATGGCGACTTTGCCGGCGGAGTCCAGCTGGACGAGGAGCTTCTCTCCCCCCAGATTGACTGCACCAGGTACATCTGCGTTGCGGTGCAGTTTCTCGGCGCCATCAATATCTATGAGACCGACCCCGACGGCGACCTCCAGACCACCGACTTCGATATTTCGTTGTACGACGAGAAGACGAAATCGTGGTCCGAATGGGTGAACTTGTTTACGCGAGACCGCACCGGCGGGGATGATTTCTCCGCCATACCGAAATGGTTTGACATCTCATCCCTCGCCGACGGGAAGACAGTCAAATTCCGATGGCACTTCTACAACACAACCTGGGACTACTGGTGGGCTGTTGACGACGTGAGGGTCAGCGGGGAGAAGCGTCCTCCCCGAGTCATTTCCGCCGCTGTGGGCCCCCTCGGCTCAGTCACCCTTTCCTGGGAAAGTTTCGGGCAGGGACTCTATACCGTCGAGTTCTCCGACGACATTCTCGAAGGAACGTGGCAGCCGGTCCCCGGCGCCGACTGGCCGACTGTCGAAACGACCTGGCAGGGAGACGACCTTTCCGAGCAACGCCGCCGCTTTTATAGAGTCACGTCGGAATGAACCGTAAGGCCTTGGCTTTTCGACCCAATACTCGGGGAGACCGCGCGAAGAACCGACCGGACGTCTCGTCTTAGCGTTCCGATTCCTAAGTTCGCTGACGTATTTGCTCCGAGAGCATAACAGGACGCCCGGGATTTTGGATTTCAGATTTCGGACTGCCGATTCCGGCTCTCCCTTTAACCCCGAAAAGGGCCTAAAATTCGAGTAGTTTCCAGTAGTCTCTCGACGAGAGGGCATACTGGAATGCGTGTTTCGTTCCACTGCCCTGATTAGTATCGCGCTTCTAGCTGAGTTTTGGGCATATGATATCACAAATCTTGTCTTTTGTCAATAAGCTGGTGTCCGTGACTTTGCGGTGGTCTCGGGGATTATGCACGCGGAGTGTAAGGCCGACGCGCCGGCGAGGCGGGTCGGCGGCTATGCCATGTGATGGTCCTTTGGCAGAGGATGCCGCCATCCGCGTTCCTCAGTAAAAGCCTTATCGATCTCATCCAGAAATTGGGAAGGTAGGAAACCGCCCCTGTGGTCGTTTGCGGAGTCCGCGGTCTTCAGGGCGTAAGGGCAGATATCGCGGGGGCCCGAGCGGGCGTGGGAGAGGTACAGGGCTCTCCGGGCTCGCGTCATTGCGACATACATCATCCTTCTTTGCTCTCTTTCCTTTTCGGCCCCTTCCCCGATCTTTGGGAACGTGCCCTGCTCCAGCCCGATGACGAAAACGTAATCGGTAGTGAGGCCCTTGGCTTTCTGGATCGTCAGGATCCTGACGGGGTTGCCGCCGGTGAGGGACCGCGCGCGTGCGTCGTGCACCCATTCGGCAATTTCGGGGAACAAGCCCTTGGTGCTGGCCCAGGGGCGCAGTGCTCGGGTGGCGTTTGCGAGGTAGTCGTGCGGGTGGGCGGAGCGCTTCACCGACTCGAGCAGTTTCAGGACGTCGGCGAGGCATTCCGACTTGTGAGAGGCCTCGCGCAGGGCGGCGTACAAGGAGGTTTTGCGTTCCGCGGCGGCTTGCCATAGCTGGCTCACATTGGCCAGCAGGAGCTCCTTGTTGCCTTCCTTCTCCAACGGAATGGGCAGGTCGCGGTTCTGCAGAATCTTTTCGATGCATAGGCGCAGGGCCAGGTCATTCTCCGTATCCTGAAGCCAGTCCTTCATGCGATCGAGGAGAAACAGACCGGTCTTTTCGACGTCGACGTTGCACTCATAGGCTACGCGCTGTTTTCGCAGCTCGTTCTTGACAAGTGCAGCGCGTTTCATGGATGGGGTGAGGACCATCACTTCGTGGGACTGACTCAGCTTCTTGGCCTGGGCGGCGATGGAGCGCGCTTGCCGCACCGCGCTTGGAGAGTTAGAGACCAGTATCTTTTTGTCCTTCTTGACAATGCTGCCCAGGTTGGGTTTGCGTCGCCTATGGGAGCTGTTTTTGGCGATAAGGCTGAGGGCACCGTTCAGGATCGAGGGGGGGCACCTATGGCATTCGTTTAGCTCGCGCACCTTGGCGTGTTCGCCGAAATCGGTCTGGAAGCTCAGTATAAGTTTTGGTGAGCCGCCTCGGAAGCTGTAGATGCTTTGGTCGTCGTCGCCAACAGCGAAGAGACCTTCTTCTTGGCCATGGGAGAGGAGCCTTATCAGGTTGTACTGAGCCGTGTTGATGTCCTGGTATTCGTCAACGAGGAGGTAGGTGGCGTGCTTCTGAAGGTCCGCGCGCACATCGTTGCAGCCAGGGTTCCGCAGGGCCTCGACGGCGAGGTAGATTTGGTCGTCGTAATCGATCGCGTTTTGCCCTCGCAGGAGCCTCTTGTACTCGGAGCACACGTCACACTTGTCGCTCCTTATTGGCTGGCAATCCCCTAACTGCCTACAGTGCAGCACTTGTTTCGCCAGCGCTCTTTGCAGGCCGAGCAGGGATGCCGCGTCCGCCGCGATTATTTGGGTGGCGGTGCCGCTGGCAACAAGCCTGAATCCCTTGCGGAGTCCGACTTTTTGGCGGCATCTGTCTATGACCTCATTTCCGAGGCTGTGCATCGTGCGGATCCAGCTTGGCTGGCGTTCAGGGGCGACGTAGGTTTCCTGCTCCGCGTCATTGCTCAGCCGCTGGCAAAGCTCCGCGCCGGCCCCACGAGTGAATGTGATTGCGCTGATCTCCTCAGGGTCGGCCTTTATCTGTTCGCTCTCGATTAGGAACTTGATTCTTTTCGCGAGGGAGCGGGTCTTTCCGGTGCCCGGCCCCGCCAGGACCAAGATCGGTCCAGGGTACTCGCAGGCCGGGTCGTCTGGTGGGTGACTAGCGAGCGTATCTTCGGCTCGATCCCGCAGGTTCCTTTGCACACTTTCCCTTCCTCTCGGTTGGACCGTTTAAGATTACCAATCCGGCGCGGGGCAGTCAAGGTAAATCGTGAGGGCCTCTGACAATGGGAGGTTTATGTGCTGAACGTATCATGCTCGTGGTTCGGCGGTTGCGGGGAAACGGTGAGGGCGCTCGGGCGTCCGCGCTTTGGTCTGGCAATCGAATGAGGGCGTCAATCTCCGGGGTCATAGGGAGAGAGCCTCTCGCCGAATGTTCATGAGCAATGGTGTGTTGCGGTTCCTGAAATCCCCTGTGCGAATCACGAGGAAGGAAACGACTACGTCGTACTTGAGGGAGAGTTCTGAGGCGACGGGGGCCATACGCATCAGCTCCTCCTCGGCATCTTGGAAGTCCTCAAGGACGACCATGAGGTCGAGGTCGGAGCCCGGTTTCGCTTCGCCTCTGGCGTGGGAACCGTAGAGGACCAGCTTTTCGAGCCTGGGGCCGTAGATCAGGCGAAGGCGCTCGCGAATCTCGCGCACCATTTCGGGAATCCGGTTCCTTGTTTCCAAGTCATCTCTCTGTTGTCGTTCATCGTTCATCGTGCGAGCCCTTCCACGGTGCTACGGTGCTCGTTTATGGAGCGGTTGGCCAGGTCCTCGATTCGGTTCAGCGGCTCGCGGTCGAGCGGCCCCGGGAGAAGGAAGATCGCGTCCTCGACGTGAATTGCCTCGCACTCACGCCCGTCGGCTACTTCCTCGAATGTGTCCGGCATCGTCAGGAGGGAGTTCTGCCGCTTCACAGTTCCCGGGTACTTCATCTGATCTTCACCTGCGCTGGGCTCAGGATAGCAAAGCCGTAGTTGGCGAGTCAACGGAATTTCGGAATGGGAATGGGTTGGAGGGGCTTGACAGCGTGCGGGTACGTTGCAGTGGGTAAAAGCTTGCCCGGGGGCTGACGTCGGGCCGCCGTTCTGCGGGATTCGAAAATGCGCACAGAAGAAGAATGTGGACGTCTGCCCATTCTGTTAGGAATTCTTTGGACGGGATAACAGGATGTACCGGATTATATCCGGACTATCCAGTCAATCGTGTAAATCCTGTCTAAGATCTCCTCCTAATCCTGTGAAACCTGTCAGGATTTTTTTTGACAGGATAACAGGATATACAGGGTCCTACGAGAGTCAGGTATCTTTGCAAGAGGATAACAGGATGGAGAGGATTCTGGGAATCCTGCCTATCCCTGTGAAACGTTTTTGGCCTGTGCCGGCCTGTGATTTACTGGATGCTTCACGTCTCTGGAACAATCCCATCTATCCTGTTATCTCATCAAAACAGCTCCTTTCAGAACGGCATTACATCTCACCGTATTTGCGAATTGATGCACTGAGATGGGGATCATCTTCCGACTCGTGACGATGTGGGTCTATCTGTAATGACGACTGCGTGGTCGTCAATCCTGAAGTAAATGCCGACAACTTCTGTGACGTAGCGGATGGCGTCATAGAGGGGGACGTTTCTCAGGCGAAGGTCAATCCTGGGGGCCGCCTTACGCACCCGATCAACGATTACGATATTGACGTCAGCCTCCCTGGAAAGATAATCAAGCGCCTCCGTCAACTGGGCTTCCTCGAACCTCATCTCCGGCAGGATAGTGCGGCGGAGTTTTCCTTCGAGTGCGCTCTGCTCGCGCGTTCTTAGCTCCTTGACCTCCTCGAATCCCTCGACCACCTCGATCTGGTAGGCCTCGTCGCCAATCGCGATGTTCACGCCTTGCTTCAGGGGAAAAGGTCCGTACGTCGCGCCAGTCTCGACGTTGCGCAGTCTGAATTCGAGCGGCTTCCTGGGTACCTTGGCCCCCGAGGCGCCCGGCGTCTGTGACCGCGGAGTGGTAGCTGCGAACCCCATGGCTCGTCTGCTGGCAGGGGCGGGGGTCGGTGTGGTGGTGCGGCGGCCGGTTGTTCTACTGGTGGCTGCAAAGCCTCCGAAGGTCGGGGGTGTTTGGCCGGTGCGCGGTGGAGCTTCTGGCGTACGTGCAGCTTGGGACACTCCGCCTGCGAAGGCCGCAGGCGCTTCGGGCTCCGGCTGTTTAGCTCTTTCCGCGACGGCGCCTCCGTATCCCCCGGGTGCTTTGGTATCAGGGACTTCGGTTGTGATACCGTTTGCGACAACCAAGACTCCCAATGCGACAACGGCAATCCATGCGATTCTCTTCATGATTTTTCCTCCCTTTCATTTTGATTGGTTTGATCCGGTTTTGACGGTTTACGGGCTATGATGTTGAGGTATCCCTCACCTCCGTTTCGGGTTACGACGATCATCCGTCGCTCTATCCAATCGGTTTTTGAGTCATCCGCGTAAGTCGTAGCCATGCACATGATGTAGGATTTGGGATGAGGCACGGCGGGCGTGCTCTGCTGGACAAGCTGAGGTTTTTGGCCGCGGAATGCGATTATGGCTGCGACGGTCAGACAGGCGGCGGCGGCGAGAGCCAGGGCGGGGCGTAATAAGAGGCTTGTGCAAGATTTGTGAGTTTTAGGCGAGGGGGCGCCGGAGTGGAGGGCCTCCAGAACGTTGTGCTGAATTGCCGGGCTGAGCGTCAGCGAGTCGGTCTCCCGGCGAAATAGTCCGGAGAGTGACCGAGCGAAATCTTGCTCGCTGGCGAGGGCCTGGCGGCAGTCATCACAGGTTTGCAGATGTTCCTCAATGGAGGTCCGTTTCCTCGAAGGAAGCGATTCGTCCAGATATTCGTGGAGTAAGTTCTGACAACGCTTGCAGTTCATGAGTTTCTCCTATCGTATGTGCCAGTAGGACGGAAAAGGTTCAATTCCTGTGGAATCAGCTCGCGAAGGCGTCTTGTGGCGTAATGGAGGCGGGACTTTACGGTACCTTTGGTTAGGCCGATGTGCCGGGCGATTTCGGCGATTTTCATGCTTTCATAGTAGCGCAGGACGATGACTTCGCGGTGCGGGGGGGAGAGGCGCTGGATGGCGTCGGCGAGAAGGGACGAGGCGGCTTGTGCGTCGAGACGGTCTGGATTGGAGGGACGGGGAATCTGTTGGTCCGGCGGTTCGTCGGTGTAGATGATTCGCTTTCGCTTTCGATGATAGTGGCGGGTCAGGTTCAGGAGTATGCCGTGGAGCCAGGTGTAAAGGGCGGATTTGCCGCGGAACCGGCGGGCAGACCGTACAGCCAGAATAAGGGTGTTCTGAACCAGGTCTTCGGCGTCGGTCTCGTTGCCGCACAAGAGGTAGGCAGACCGAAGCAGCCTGTTCCCGTAGAGACGGACCAGTTCCTCCACAGCAGCGGGGTCTCCGCCCATCATCGCAGCGACTATCTCGGCCTCATTCATCACCTATGTGTGCCATATTGAGAGAAAAAGGTTCAAAGAATCTGGCGTTCAATCTCGCCCGCTTTCCCCGGGAAGGGGGCGGCTCAGACGCTGGAGGACGGACTGGATAGTGCGGGACTGTTCGGGAGTGAGTTTGCCGTTGCCGAATCGGACGAAGTAGTAGAGGTCGGTCACGATTCGCACATCGGAAAGGGGCTGTCTGCTGGCAGCGACCCTATCGGCGAATTCGAGTGGTGTATCGGCGGGTTGTTTGGTCATGCCTCTCTGTCTGAGAAGGCGGAGCATCTTTTCGTAGAACTTGACCCTGAGACGGGCGCGGCGGCCGGGCTGCCGCCCACCGGAAAGAAGACGGGACCCGGCGCCTCGCCTGAGCCGCACGATGGCCGCAGCGAGTGCCCCAAGCAGTGCGATGGCGCCGACGGCCAGAAGTGTGCGAAACAAGACGCTGCTTGTCACTCTACCGAGGACACGCGAGACAGCGAAGCTTGCGGAGAGAGCGCATTGCTTTATCGAACGATAAACCTTTTCCCCTCCGGCAACCACGAACCGAAAAGCGGCTTTTTGCCTGAACCTGCTGTACCCGATGACGCCCTCGGCCCATTGGTTTTCACAAACGCGGAAAAGGTTTGTCAACGGGGTGAGGAGAATGGAGAAGAAAGTCTCCGGTCTCTCGTGCTCGGGGAGGACCGGAGTGGGGTCGAAGTGCGTCCATCCCCTTCCCCTGACAAAGACCTCAGCCCAGGCATGAGCATCCAAGCGGCGCACAAGAAACGTTTTTCTTTCGGGGTCCCACCTCCCCGTGGAATATCCGTAAGCGAGACGGCTGGGAACTCCCAGTTCCCTCATAAGAATGACCATAGCCGACGCGAAGTACTCGCAATGCCCCGGTTTGTTTGCAAAGAGGAAGTCGTATAGGGGGCCTCTTCGTCCGGGCCTCTGCGTGAGGTCGAGTGAGTATTGGCAGTGCATGCTCAAGTAGTTTCGGACAGCCTGCGCCTTCTTGTAGTCGCTCGAGACGCCGCCAGTGACCTGCTTTGCAAGCTCCCCAAACCGATGATTCAGCTCTCGTGGGAGGCGCGTGTACAGCCTTCTCTTCTCTTCATCGAGGTCAGGCGGGCTCTCCATTGTGCGAGGAGCCGTGGGACGGCTGATAATCCACCGCGGAATACGAGAAAAGACCGTGTAAGTCAGCCTCCCTCCGAAGCGGTGCCGGCAATAGTAGGAGTCATCCACATTGCCGGCGATGTTGCTGACATCGGCTTCTACGGCTACAGGGGGAGTGAAAGCCGAGAAAATCGGCGCCTTGGAATACGTGTAAAAGAGGGTGTACTGCTGCGGGACGAGTTCGGGGTCTTTCCGGACGTCCTCGATGGAGTTGTACTTCTCGGAATCCGAAGCGGCGACGAAAAAGCGGCGCGATTTCCGGATGAAGATGTTCGCGGGCATATCAACCGTTGGGCTCGGTTTCGCACGCATGCTCGCGTAGCTGAAGTCCGGTCTCCGCCATCTCTTTCTCTTGGCGTCGTAGCGATGCATGGCCGCCCAGCGCCATAAAACCGTGTGAGGGGGATTCTGGAGCGTGGGAAAAGCCACCCTCATGACCGGCCGAGGGTCTCGGTTGATGATTCCCGCGATGTTGAGGTCAACATAATCCGATAGACCCGACGAGAGTCTTCTTCCGAGACTGCCGAAGAAGGTCTGGAAACTGAGGGGACTGTCGGAGGTCGCTGAGCGGGGGAAGGAAATGAATATCACCGCTGTGAGGAGCGCCACGATCCCCGATGCCAGCAACGTCCCCGTGAAAAAGCCCCTCGTCAACAGCCGCCCGCTGCGTCCCTTTCCGGCGGGGGCGACTACTGGCGCCGAGACGACGGCTTCTGGGGCCTTCAATTGCTTGCGGAAATGGAATAACGTCAATGCCCACATCGCAACAACAAGGTAGAGCAGGACCAGCGGAAGAACATATAACTCCACAGACACACCGGCGCAAGACACGAACTGGAAGAAGCTCAGAACGAACATGTGAACGTAGTCTCTGTCGGCCTTGGCGTTATACACCTTGAAAATCTGGAGGAAAATTGAAAGTCGCATCGCCGTCATGGGAATGCGAACAGTGACATCCTCCCCAGGAAAAACTTCTGAGAAAAGGTCGTAGCAACACCACGCCAGAAAGATAAACGTAAGAATGTACCAGGCGGCGGAGTAAGCTCGGTGGCGGAAGAGCCGGCCGGGCGAGTGCTCACGCTCCGAAGGGCCAATGGCGTGCTCCGCTGACCCAAAAGCGGATGTCCCGCTATGAATTTTACTTTCCCACAAGAAAAAGCCGACCACAAGAACTGGGATGACGATAAGGGGCTGGGGCGCAGGAAAGTAGCCGGTCAGCAATATAGCAACAACCCCAAGAAACACCATGGCGAACGTCAAGATTTTCAACCACATGTTAAGACGGCTCGCTTCCACTCACATTCCCCCCGTCTTTGCGCCATCGAAAACGTGGGAGAAATTCCCGATGTCGCGGGGTTTTTCCTCGCAGTACACAAGCAGGCCGATGCCCGATTCCATAATTCCCGGCGAGTAGAAATCAGTGGACGCCTCCTCCCCAGTCTTGGGCTCGATTAAAGCGAGATGCTCGAGGATTTCGTAGAGCTGCTCGTCCCCTTCGCCGTAAGGGATTCCCTTATCCCCGGACACCAGCTTCACCTTGTACCCCCTGTCTATGAAAAACGAACAAAGGGAGGCCGCAAGAGTGACAGCCGATTCGAACTTTTCCCTCGAGGACTCGTCTATCCTGTGGAGGAGGTTGTCGAACACGACGCACACCTTGAGATTCTCCTCACGGCAATACTTGGTGACCACGAGGTCTCGCGTCTTCGCGGAGAGCTTCCAGTTGATGAATCGCGAATCATCATCGTTCTGATACTTTCTGAAGCCATAGAGGTCCGTGCCCAATCCGGGCCTATTAACCTGATCTTCTATCTCGGAGATGATGTCCCGGAGGAAATGGAGATTGAGCTTGACGATGCGGGGGTAAACGACGATTGTCTCGGGCTGCGTCGCCACATACCCCTTGAGAAACAGCTCGACCGGATAGGTCGTCGCGACCCTGATGCCGTGAAAGGTGTGCCTGCCTCGCCTCTCGATGAGGTACTTATGGGCGACGCAAACGGATGATTCCGCGGGGAGCTTCGGGACGTACCGCCCTTTCAACTCCCTCTGGTTGAAGATGTTGCTGACCATCAGGGAGAAGGAAGAAAACAATTTCTTATCGTTGGTGACCGTCGTTTGTACAACAAAAGGTCTGCCGGAAAAAATGTGCTGGGGGATGAGGCGGGCAAACCGCAGGCGATGCAGACTGATAGTCGCCACAACCGACGAGACGAGCATGAAGCTCACCATGAGGGAGAAGACGAGGTAGATGACGTTTCTGCCCGTCGTCAGTGCCGCAAAAAGGATCACCCCAGAAAACAACAGCAACGCCTTGCCCCAGCTTGTCAGCCGAAGCACACGAGATTTTTTCTTGCGGTGACCTCCCATAGTGACCTCGGTTCTGAACCTGGGTTGCTCGAACATTTAGCCCACGGTCGCAACTTTCGAAGCGCAGCCGAGCAACATGCTCACCAACCCTCTCTACTCGCACAGTATAACCCCAAAGTTGCGGATTTTCAAGGGTGCGGTTGCGTTGGGTGTGGCTACGTTTAAGTGGTAGAGAACTCGCCCTTGGTTTGTTTGTTCCGCGTCGCAG
>CAZXGF010000017.1:0-106697 GCA_964640185.1 uncultured Verrucomicrobiota bacterium
GCTCAGGTGGCACTTCTACGAAGCCACGTGGGACTGGTGGTGGGCCATTGACAACATCATGGTCTCCGGCGACCCGAAGCCGGTGCCTCCGCCGCCGAAGGGAGTCATCCTGTCGGTCGGTATCGCTGCGGGCAACCTGAGTGTCACGTGGAGCGTGTTCGGTACCGAGACCTACTACATCGAGGGCAGCTTTGACATGCTCACCTGGCATGAACTGGCTGGTCCGCTCACAGGCACCAGCTCCCCGCCGATTCTGATGTCCGGCTCCGGCGCATTCTATCGCGTCCGCGCGGAATGATCTCGCAGCGAGCGTAAAGACAAACGGCCCCGCCCTCCCGGCGGGGTCGTTTCTTTCTCGCCAGGCTCCCGCTGGCATACTGGAATGCTCATTACGTCAGCCTTCGCACAAACGCTTCGGCTGATCTCGTTTCTAAACGAAGGTGCCACTCTGTATTCACCAATCATTCAACCTCACGCGAGCACAGAACCGGAGATCTCGAAAATGGCAATAATGTGAGCACAGGTTACTATCATCAAGAAACGAAACTATGCGGCGCGTGAATTCTAAAAGTGAGAGGTAGTGGGCCCAAGGCGGCGTCAGCCGGGTTAGGTTACGCCGTTCGGGTCAAGTTACGTGGGCAAGACAGTCCAACCGTGTTTGTAAGCGACGATATTGCTTGCGATTGCCAACGCGCACCTTGCGCAAAACGGGCGGAACGGACTTTTCTGCTTAAAATGTGCTTATTCTGGTGGGAGGTTGCATCCTCGCCATGTAGGAGAAGGGACCCGTTATCGTCTTCTTCGGGTCAGAGTTTGCTGCCGCTCGAAGACCGGGATTCCGACTCTCTCGCTTACTCCCCGACTTCTCAACCATAGCTGTGCGGCGCGACTGTCAGACGCTAATCGCTCGACTTGGGTTCCGTGAATCTTCCATTCGAGGGATGTTTCGGAATCGGTCTGAGAGGACGATTGGACCCGAGACGGTATCGCCACTTCGTTCATCCATGTGCTGCTCAGGGGCCGGGCGCAAGAAGCGCTTTGGCTCTTGACCTATAGCCTGAACTGAGTAAACTCATAGTATGGAAGTTAGCTGCGCTGATGTCATCCGGCTCAAATTCTGCAGTTTGGGGGAGTGCTGACCCATATTTCCGAGTGTATGGGCATGTCCGCGAAGGAGGTATTGCGATGGTTAGACCTGGATCTGAC
The DNA here is from genome assembly GCA_964640185.1 of uncultured Verrucomicrobiota bacterium. Lineage (GTDB taxonomy): Bacteria > Auribacterota > JABMQX01 > JABMQX01 > JABMQX01 > CAZXGF01. The sequence continues at coordinate 1,207 of CAZXGF010000017.1, forward strand.
AGCCAGATGCCTCCGATCAGTGGGCCTGGAGCCGAAGAAGATGCCGGCTGGTCAGGTGCTACGCCGCAACTTGAGGGCTACGAGGTCACCGGGCATTTGGGGCAAGGGGGAATGGGAACGGTCTGGCGTGCCGTGCAATTGAGCACCCAGCGTCAAGTTGCTCTGAAGCTCTTGGCGAGAGGAGCGTTTGCTGCGGAAAAGGCCCTCGCTCGTTTCGAGCGAGAGGTGGAGCTGACCGCCCGCTTGCAACACCCCAATATCGCCCAGATTTTCGACAGCGGCCTGCATCAGGGCGTTCGATACTACGCCATGGAACTGGTGGATGGCACGGCGCTTGACGACTATGTCAAAGGTCAGCGTCTGCCACAACGGCAAATCCTGGAGCTGATGCGGACAGTCTGCGAGGCAGTCCAACATGCCCACGAGCGTGGGGTCATCCACCGTGACCTGAAGCCATCGAACATTCTCGTGACTGCGGACGGGCAGCCGCACGTCCTGGATTTCGGGCTGGCCAAGGGGTTGCTGGAAAGGGATTCGGTCCTGGGTATATCCACGGACGGTGGGGCGGGGGGGACACCAGCATACATGTCGCCGGAGCAGGCGGCTGGACATGTGGAGCAAATTGACACCCGGACAGATGTGTACAGCCTGGGTGTTATCCTGTTCCAGTTGCTCACGAAGGAGTTACCCCACGGTCTGTCCGGCACACGTTATGAGGTTCTGCGTCGCATCGCCGAGGAGGAGGTCAAACGCCCGCGCGAGGTCACTAAAAGTGTGGACCGGGAGCTGGAGGCACTGCTTCTTAAGGCACTGTCCCACGACCCGAAGGGCCGCTACTCGTACGCCGGCGCTATGGCCCAAGACATCGAAAACTACCTTACCGGCGAGCCGCTGAGCGCCAGGCCGCCGACCACCGCCTACTTCCTCCGCAAACGCATCAGGAAATACCGGGTGCCTGTAGCCATTGCCTGTTTGGTTCTCGCTTCGCTTATCGGTATGGCCGTGTTTGCTTACCTTCGCGTCGCCCAGGAACGCACCAAGGCTATCGCGGCTGAAAAGTTGGCCCGAGGGCGCCTGGTCGAGACGGAGCGGGCGCGCGATAGTCTTCAGAAGGAAGCCGACAAGGCGAAGGCAGTCCTCGGGTTCCTGCGAAACACCATTATTACGCCGCATCCGTGGGGACGGGGCACTTCAAGTCCCCAAGCGCTGGATCGGGCTGTCAGGGACGTTGGGAGCGAGTTCGCTAACCGGCCGGAGATCGAGGCGGCCGTTCGAATGGAGACCGGCAATGTATTCGTCCTTCTCAACCAACTTGACGCAGCCGAGATGCAGTTCTCCCGCGCTCTCGAGATCCGCCGCCGCGCCCTCGGCGAGCACCACCCGGATACGCTGGGGGCGATGGAGATCTTGGCGGTTACGCGGTGGCACACGGGCAATCTCGATGGAGCGGAGGCTATCCACAGACAGATCCTCGAGGTCCGGCGCCGCGTCCTGGGAGAGGAGCACACGGATACACTCAAATCCATGAGCGATCTGCGGGTCACCCTTTTGAAAAGAGGGAAATTCGGCGAGGTGGAGAAGTTGGACAGGGAAAGACTCGAGATTTGCCGACGCGTCCTGGGGGAGGAGCACCGGGAGACGCTCGGGTCAACGACCAGACTGGCCGCTGTTTTCGAGGAAAGAGGCAAGCTGGACGAGGCGGAGGCGTTGCGCAGGGAATTGCTCGAGATTCAACGACGCATCCGGGGGGAGAAGCACCTCGACACACTCAAAGCGATAAACCGTCTCGCGGTCACGCTCTGGAGGGGAGGTAAGCTCGATGAGGCGGAGGCGATGAACAGGCGAAGCCTTGAGATTCGACAGGGCGTGCATGGTGACGAGCACCCGGATACGCTCTGGGCGATGGACAATCTGGCCTTTGTTATCGAGGAGGGAGGTAAGACAAACGAGGCGGAGGCGCTGCGCAATAAAGAGTTCGAGATTTGGCGGCGCGTCCTCGGCACGGAACGTGCGCGCAGACAGCCGGGCTCTTCGCCGACCGAATCCCTGTCCGGGCCGGCGCCAGCGGCTGACAAGCCAGCGGCGAAGGCTGAGGTTAATGCTGACACCGTTGCCAAGGGCCGAGGGGAGGGCAACGTGTTGGCCTACGACGGCTTTGGCGGTGAGCTGAGTCTCGGTTGGAAGATACTCAACCCCGACCCGTCACACTCCTCGTTAACGAAAGACCCGGGCGCCCTTACGATTACCACTCAGGAAGGCGCGTTCTGCGGAACCAATACGGATTATGAAAATCTATTCCTCACAGACTGTCCTTCGGCAGCGGGTAAAGATTTTCAACTTACGACATGTCTATCATCTTTCAAGCCTGTGGCTCACTGGAATCAGGCGGGCCTGATTTGCTACAACGATGACGACAACTATCTGAAGTTTGTCTTCCAGTGGAGCACTATGTCTGACGCACCTGTGTTTACTGTTGGCATCGAGACCGAAGGCCGCTTTTCGTTCGTGCATTTTCTCGCGCATCCGGAACTGGAGAGATTGTGGCTTCGCGTCACGAAGCGAGGGAATCGCTTCACATTCTCCACAAGCCTCGACGGCAAAACATTCCTTGCGACAAGATACCCAGAACACGATTCGACGGGGCTTTTTCAACGTGGCGTCGTATGGGGCGATGGATCGGTTAGACGGGTCGGCCTCTTTGCCAAAAACGGCACGGATATAACAGCTCCGGAAATAGATGCATCCTTTGATTTCTTTGAGGTCAGGTCCCTCTCTAACAAAGCTGAGCTGGTAGAAAAAGGGTTTTTCGCACACGAGAAAAAGACGAATGTCGAAACGCGGTGATAAGACAACGGCGGGCCAATCGAGCGGGGCGTTCCATACCACGCATTGGACAGAGATATTCGATGCGCGGTCCCACGACGAGCCGAGGCGGCGCGCGGCCCTGAGGGAACTGCTGGGGAAGTATTGGACGCCCGTCTATTGTTATCTCCGGTGCAAGGGCCATGACAAGGAGGCGGCAAAAGACCTGACGCAGGGCTTTCTTTGCGATGTCGTGCTGCGCGGGCGCCTCGTTCAGCAGGCCGACCGTACTAAGGGGCGGTTTCGCACATTTCTCGGCTCAAGGCCTTGAGCCGATATGCGGCCAACGTTCACCGCGCCGAGGTAGCCAAGCAGCGCATGCCCGAGGGTGGCCTGGTACGCCTGGAGGGGAGCGATGGGCTAAGCGTCCCCGAACCCGTCCACTACGCCACGCCCGTAGAGGTCTTTGACTATGCCTGGGCATCGGCGCTTCTGGATCAAGTGCTCGCTGACGTCGCGGGAGAATGTCGCGAAACGGGCAAGTCCGCGCATTGGGAAGTGTTTCGGGAAAGGGTCCTCCAGCCCATCATGGGTAACACGGAATCCCCTTCGCTCGCGCACCTCTGCGAGAAGTATCGCATATCGAACAGGGCGAAGGCCTCCAATATGATCGTCACTGTGAAGCGCCGTTTCCAGGCTATTCTTAGGCGCCACGTCCGGCAACTTGTGGATTCCGATGCCGAAGTCTATGAGGAGATTCGCCACTTTATGAAAGTTTTTTTCGGGAGGCGCGCAGGATCGTGATTAAACCCGTGTATATATTAGTGGAGGGGGTGATGGCGCCCCCGGTTACCGGGACCACAATTTCGAGGAGCATAACAGCGAGACTTCGCCGGAGACCCAGCGCGGTTCCCGGCGAGATCGAGAGTTCGACACGTGAAAGAGCAAACGACCTACGGACAGACCCCCGAGCGCCTTGCCCGCCTATTGGCAATTGGTGTGCGGGACAGCAATTGCAAGGGCAATCCCGGCGCCGGTCGAACGCCCGCCCAAGTCCTCCGGGACATGCTGTCCAGCGACCTGCCCCTTGACCCCGCCATGCCTGATTCCCTGCCTGCCGTTCTCAACTGGCCCTCCGATAAGGTCCTTGCCGCCGCCAGTCAAACGATGAATGACCTTCTTCTGGGTTCCAGGACGGATCTGGCCGTCATCAAGACGCTGAAAGACTATTCCAAGGAGTTGGTCCGCCGTGGTGAGTCAGAGGCTAAACAGGCCGCAGCCACCGCCATTTACTATGCCGCCATTGCCAGTGCTCTCGTGTTTCACCAGCACAAGATTACACAGCACTCCTCCAAGAGACTGGATGAAGCCTATACCGAACTGGAACGGAAACCCTGGATTCCATCCGAACTCAAGGATCTGTTCAAAAGAGCACGCGCGGTTTCGGGGCAGCCAAAACAAGAACCGGGATGACGGCGGGCTCGTTAGCGAGTCCGACCGACTGATTACTGACAACTCTAACGAAGCGGCCGGTGAGCCATCGCAGCCAAGCAGAGCACTCACCGGCCCGGCACCGTCCGAGCGCCCGGTCTGCGCGCACGCGACGATGACGCTGCTATTGTACCGCAGGCCAGGCCGAAGAACAAGAAGAACAAACTATGTCGTCCCGAACAACATGGGACGAAGGACTTGCCGCCATAGCTTCTCAGGCTGCGGCCCTCACGAGCCTGGCACACGAACTGGCGCAACGGAAAGGAGGTGGACCCCGGAGACAAATGCCCGGAGGTGGAGCCAGGTTAGCAAGGTAAGTCAACCAAACCGAATCAAACCAGAAAGGAGAAAAGATGATGAGCAGGAAAAGAATCATCGCGTTGTTGGCGCTCGTCGGGGTCATAGCTGTGGTCATCGCAGCTCCCTGGCGTACGGCCCGCGGTTGGCGGTCATGGAGGCCTTCCATCGCAGGAGCCTGGATTTTGGCCTGGGATCAACCGCCGGGGGTGGAAACGCTCCTGACCACGGAGACCCTAACCCCACTGGACCTCACCGGCCGGAGGTTAGTCTATTGGTGTAGGGGGGTTAACCCAATGTGGGCTTTGGAGCTGCCTCCGGATTCGGGTTGGCCTTTCCCGGACGCTGACTCTGGGGGTGATGGCGTTGGGACCTTCGTCAGAACGGGCCGCGATTCTTACGGCTTCACCATTTACGCCCACTTTGGGCAGTCGCTGGGTCCGAAGGCACGCGGCGAAGTCCAATACCTCTGGGTGTACAGTGGAACGGCAGAGTGCACTGGCGCAAACACCATGGTAAAGACCGGCACGCTGGGATTTTTCTGCGCGATGGACGGCGTCCCAGGCCTCCACAACCAAGATGTGAACAAGGATGGCTTCCCCGATGACGGCGAGGAACCGTTTTTCTGTATTCCTGTCGAGTGGGTGTCCAGTCGCGTGCAAGTGACCGCTCCTTATGATGTTTTCCCGCCGATGCCTTAAGGCGAGCAGATTGTGCTGGTTGCCGCATGGAATCGTGGTGATGCGGGATTGGTCGGTCACTATCGTTCCGGGCGTGGTCGGCGTTTGTGTTCGGACGAATCGGCCACGCCCGGGATGAATATCGGCTCCCGCAGTCCATTGCGCCCGATCCGTAGCCGGGTTGTTCGCCGGCGGAGCACAAAGTGTATCATCCCACAGGGCAACAATCCTGGCTGACCGGAAACCAGTTCATCTCCCAAGCAGGCGATACAACAAACATTGCCGCCTCCGCCAAAGCGATAAGGAATCCGGTCGGTCTTTCCAGATTCCGCTTTCAGTCGGGTGTCAGCTTTCTTCCCGCCTACCGGTCCCGTCGTGCCGAATCCTACCGCTTGTCACCACGGCCAGAGAGTTACGGCTTCGCGCGGACGCCCGATTCACGCTTCTTCAAAGAAGAGCCGTGACCTATGATCTTGGCGCCGTCGCTGTCTTCCTCCTCGCCCAGTTCGACGTTCCAGTAGGACATGTCAATGAAATGTTTCCAGACCTCATGTGGAACTCTATCGAGATTGAAATCGAGGTATGGGCGCCAGACCGTTTTTTTTGGTTTTCGGATGAGAGACATTCTCGCCTGCTGGGGCGTGCGGTTCGCTTTTCTGGTGTTGCACTTTTTGCAGCTACAGACGATATTGTCCCAGGTGGTCTTTCCGCCGAGATGGCGAGGGATGACATGGTCGAGGTTGAGCTGACTTCTATCAACGGTCTTTCCGCAGTACTGGCAGGTGTTCTTGTCTCTCTCGTAGATGTTCTCGCGGGTGAACTTGACGTCTTTGTGGGGCATCTCGTCATAGAATGCCAGAAGGATGATGGGAGGGATGGCTATCCTGTAGTTGATGCCGTGAACGAAGCTGAACGCTCCGTCGGTGGCGACGGAGAAGTCTCGCCAATCCTCGTAAGCAAAGGTCTCGAAAGAGCCGTTTTCCTGAAGGACGGCGTTGGCGTGCCCCTGGAAAAGCATACAGATAGCCCTCCGTGCCGTGCAGATGTTCACTGCCTGCCACAGCCGGTTGAGGACGAGAACGTTTTCGTTGAGCGAACTTGAACCGATTGGCATTTGCTTAACTGTAACGAACCTTTACAGGACTGGGTTATTCTGCAAAACGACAGCCCGTCTTAGCAGGCTCTGGGGAAGGCGTGGACCCGGAACAGTCCTCCTGAGGAGGACGCCCGGTTTCTGCGTCCACCTTTAGGTGTTCTCCTTCCCCGAGCGAGCCGCAGTCCTTTTTCTACCGGAAATCCCTCCGGTCTCCCTCGAAAACACATAAAACAACCGCTTATAGCCTAAATCGAAACGTACCTCCGTGTCAAGCCGGATTTTGCGAGGGGCGCGGCTCGGTTTCGGTGCCGAAGAAAGAAGGGAAAGCTTAACGCAAAGACGCCAAGGCGCAGAGAGGAAGATGAGGAGGACTCGGTGGTCGCCTGCCGTGGCATGGGCATCTTGCCCATGATCTTTCCCACGGGTCCCCCGCCGAGGGCGAGACGCCCTCGGGACTGCCGCCCCGCCATGGCGGGGCAGCGTTACATAGACGGCAACACTGAGCTGCACCTGGCAATCAAGCGCGAGACGCCCACGGAACGACAGCCCCACCATGGCGGGGTGTCCTTCTCACCTTATTCTCTGCGCCTTTGCGTTAATCTGCTGTTCCCTTCTTGCCTCCTCCGCCTCGGCCGGCTATCCGCCCGAGACGGAGGGATTACGGGTGGCGACTAAATCGGGTTGACGGCTCGCTTCTTCCGCTTGTATCCTTGATGTGAATCCATTTCCCTCGCGGAGGTTGATGACGTGAGACACGAGAGTCTTCACGACAGGTGGTTGCTGTTTCCGATTTGCGGTCGCACATCGTTGCGAGCTGGCGGGAGGCGCCTGGCTGTTCTGTTGATAGCGCTGTCGTTTCTTGCGGTGTCTGGGTGTGGGGAAAAGCGAGATATTTCCAATGTGCTGGTGATGAGGTTGAGGGGTGATGTCTCGACGCTCGACCCCGCTTATATTGTGGACGTCTCCGGCGGAACGGTCGCCGCGAGACTGTTCAGCGGACTGGTCCGTTTCGACGAGAAGAACCAGCTCCAACCCGACCTTGCCGAGAAATGGGAAGTGTCCTCCGATAATCTGACGTACCTCTTTCACGTCAGGAAAAACGCTCGGTTCAGCGACGGCTCTCGCTGCACGGCCGAAGACATAGCCTACTCGCTGAAAAGGATTCTCGATCCTCGGACGCTGTCTCCCCGTCGGACGCTCTTCGGGATGATCGCCGGCGCGAAGGACTATGACCCGCGCTCTGCCCGTTCTTCGAGTGTGGGAGTGGAAGCGGTTGACCGGCACACGCTCCGCATCAGGCTCGCCCGGCCCTATTCCACGTTTTTGAGCCTTCTCGCAACGCCAACCGGCTATGTCGTTTCCAGAAAAAACGTCGAGAAATCCGACGGAAAACTGAAAAAAGAGATAGTGAGCGCCGGTCCCTTCGTCCTTTCCGAATGGCGTCGAAACGAAGTGATTCGCACGACCGCCAACCCCTATTATTTCGAGGGCAAGCCTCTCCTCGAGGGAATCACCTACCGGATAATCCCTCAGGACTTCACGGCTGTGGTTGAATTCGAGAACGGCGGGATTGACGTGCTGGAAATCCCCGCCGCGTTTTTCCCGAGATTCAATAACGACCCTGAATGGAAGCCGCTCATTCTCTCGCAAACCGGCCTGAACATCCACTACCTCGGCTTCAACTGCTGGAGACCGCCGTTCGACAACCCGCTGGTGAGGCGGGCATTCAACCACGCGATTGATAGGAAAAGAATCATCCGCACTGTGCTCGAGGGGCAAGCCGTCCCGGCGGTCGGCCCCGTTGCTCCGCTATCCGGGCGGACGCCGCTTCGCCAGAACGACTCGCTTCCGCGGTACGACTACTCGCCGCAGAAAGCTCTCGCCCTTTTGAGGCAAACGAAATTCGATTTCAATCGAGAGGTCAATTTCTTCGTGCGGGCAGAGAAAGAAGCGGAAAATGTCGCGGCCGGAATAGAGCACGATCTTTCGCAGGTCGGGATAAGGGTTTCGCTGAAGAAGCGGTTGTGGACCGCTTACAAGCAGGCGATCAACAAGGGGGAGCCGGACATCTTCTACCTTTCCTGGTCGGCTGATTATCCCGAGGCTCAAAACTTCCTGCGGCCGTGCTTCTACTCGTCTCACACGCCATCGGAGGGCAACCGCGTCCGCTTCAAGAACGAGGAGGTTGACCGACTTCTGGATGCTCTCGACGCCGCATCATCGCAGGCAGAGAGGCGCCGGCTCTGCACGAGGACCGAGCGATTGATCGTCGAGGAGGCGCCGTGGGTTTTTCTGTGGCATCGTCGGGAATACGTCGTTCGGCAGCCCTGGGTCAGGGGATGGAAAATGTACCCGATATACAACGCCAACAAGCTGGCAGATGTCTTCATTCGGCAATCGAAAAAGCGATAGGCGGGGCAAAGTCTGCTGACTCGACCGAGCTCGGTCACGGAGACTCGTCAATTGACTCTATACCTTGCAAGAAGAGTGTTCACCGCCATCGTGACTCTCCTCGGCGTTGCTTTTGTGACGTTCGTCTTGGTGAAAAGCGTCCCCGGCGACCCCGTGGAGGTTATTGTCGGCGAGCAAGCTTCTGAGGAGACGAAAGCGAGAATCAGGGAATCGCTCGGCCTCGACAGGCCGTTCTTCAGCCAATTTTTCGGCTATGTCTCGCTTGCTTGCAGGGGCGACCTGGGTGTCTCGTACATCACCGGCGAGCCTGTCGGAAAAACAATCGCCCGGAAATTCCCCAACACCCTTATGCTTGCTTTCACAGCCGCATTTTTCGGCGTGGTGCTTGGCATTCTTTTCGGCGTCGTGGCGGCAACCTTCAGGGACACCTTCGCCGACAGAGCCACAACTTTCGTCTCCGTTCTCGGCATATCCACGCCGGTTTACTGGCTCGGCCTTCTGCTGATATTCTTCGTCTCATACAAGCTCAAATTGTTGCCCGCATCGGGTACGTGGAATCAGTCCCTGGCTTGCCTTGTTCTGCCAGCCCTCACCCTCGGGACACGTTCCGCGTGCTACATCGCCCGCATCACCCGTTCCAGTATGCTCGAGGTTCTTTCCGCAGACTATGTGAGGACCGCCCGCGCGAAGGGGCTTTCGGAAGCCGCTGTCGTCCTGAAACACTCCCTGAAAAACTCCCTCATTCCCATCATCACCATCATCGGACTCGATTTCGGCAGCTACCTGAACGGCTCGGTGCTGACTGAGACGATTTTCGGTTGGGACGGCTTGGGACGATATGCGATGACCGGAATCATGAGCATGGACTATCCGGTCATACTGGGGACGGTTCTCGTTGGAGCGGCTATCTTCGTGATCGTCAACACCATCGTTGACGTTCTCTACGTCTGCTTCAATCCCCAGATGAGAAGGGCGGGGCGGCTTGCAGCGTCCTAATCGCGCGGGGGCACTGGCGAAAATGGCTTAAGCCCTCGGTCGAAAAGCCTTGCTTCCCGCCGGGACAGCCTGTTCCTGAAAAGGAACACGCCTTTCTTATTCGAGGTCACGATGTCGGGATTGCGGTCGCCGTCTATGTCGCCAACAGAGATCTGATATCCCACGCCGGAATCGTCGTCAATCTGATGGCGTGTCCAGCGCACCTTTCCGTTGTCACGCTGAAGCTCGAACCACAGCAGAACCACTGTCTCCTCCGCCCCCGGGTCATGCCCATCGTGAGCATAATATCGTTTCCCGCTAACGAGATCTTTGTCTCCGTCGCCATCGAGGTCAGCTAATGCCAAGGCGTGCGCCTGCGAAAAGCTTTTGTCAATGAGATGCTTCAGCCACATTGTTTTCTCGAGGCGCTTCGGGCGACCGCCGTTGCGTATCTCGACCGCCGTCGTCGTCTGCTCCCACCACCAGATTCCATAGTTGTGAGGCGAGCTGCTGATGAGGTCGTTATCTCCGTCGCCGTCCACATCGTAGGCGTAGATGACGAAGCAATCCCCAAGACGGATCTCGTGGAACTTCCACTCTCCCTTTCGCGGGTCCGGCGGCGCCTCGTACCAGCCTTCCTTCGTCAGGAGGTCATTCCGCCCATCGCGATTCACGTCGCCTATGCCTATGCCGTGTCTGTCACCGCCGCGAGGGCCGATCTCTCGCCGCGTCCACGGGGCGTTCGCGTCCGCTGTTCTCTCGTACCAGCAGAGCGCCGGCGGATGAAGCGGCCCCACGAAATCCCCTTTCCCATCGCCATCGAGGTCTCCGTAGAAAACGCCCTCGCATAGCTGGAACTCCGCTATCTTCCGCTCGACCCATCGCCCTTCCTTCCCTCTCGGATTCTCGAACCAGACGACGTTCCTGTCGAACCGGACGGAGAAAATGTCCACCCATCCGTCCCCGTTGACATCGTCCGGGTAATCGTACCGAAGGTCTCTGTACGAGCGAATCTTGCCGACTGTCCGAAACACGTGTCTTTTCCAGTTCGGCGCCTCGTACCACGAATCTCCCGCGACGATGTCGGGCTTTCCATCGCGGTTGATGTCCGCAATCGCGCACCCTTCTGCCCGAAACTCCCTATCGAGAACGACTTTCTCAAACGGCGTCTCACCGCGACAAACGGAGAGAATCCCCGCCGTCAAAATACAAAAAGACCACAGCACGCACGTTTTCATCAGCTCTTCTCCTTGCGTCTAATCAGCGCAGTCGCTCTACTTTCGGAGGGGGAACTCGAATCCGCATGACTGCTCCAGAGCCTTCAGGCGGAAGAAGCTCTCCCTGGGCGTTTCGTCGTCTCGAAGAAAACCGGATGTCGGAATGAACGCCGGGTCCTTGAAATCCCACCATGTGATTGCCGTAATCTCCGGTCTCGCATAACACATAGTGTAGAACCATTCCACCCAATCCGCCTGGACTTTCTCGCACCAGGGCATGTGCCACTCGGCTCGCGGTTTTACGCCAGAGCCGGATGCGGAGCTCGTCCGCACGCCAAGTTCCGTGATGTTCACAGGCTTTCCGAACCGGGCGTACTCGTCCAGCAATTTGCTGATGGAGAACATATCCCTCGACGGGAAATAAATCTGCACCCCCACGATGTCGAAGTCAACCTTCGCCTCCATCACCGCGTCAAGATATGACAGCGGCGTGAAAACCTTCTCATAAACCGGGCCCAAGTGGACGTGCCCGGCAGCCGCGTACTCGCCGAATGGGCAGCAGTTGTTCACGATGAGTTTTGCGTCGGGATTCTTCGAGCGAGCGGTATCGGCGCAGATGCGGGTTATCTCGACCTCCTGCTCCTGCGTCAAGCTCAGGCCGTTGGCCCAATCGTGCGCCTCGTTGATGATGTCCCAGATGTTGATTTGCCCTCGGTATCGCTCGACGCTCCGCCCGACGACTCGCGCACACTGCTTCTGCGCTGCCGCCCAATCGGCGCCCTTCAGCCATGCCGGTATTCCCGCCTGATGCCCCCACCAGAGCGGATGTCCCTTCGGAGTGATTCCCACCGTTTCGCACCATTCGAGAATGCGGTCCACCTTGCGATAATTCGGCTTCCCCTCCTGACGCTCGAGCGAAGCGAGATAGAAGGGCAGAGTCGCAAAGTTGAGCACCTCCCTGAAATGGCGGGCATACGGCGTGTCGCCGTGATAGGCGAAGGCGTTGCAGCCGAAGAGATAATCCTCTCGTTTCCGCCGTCGCGCGATGTTGTGCCGCGAGAGCTCAACGATTGCAAGTTCCCCCGCCCACAGGGCGTGAGGGAGCGCCGTGAGATTCCACTTCGCCGCGTGCTTTTCGCCCGGTTTCGCCGCCAGTTCGAGAAACTCCGTCGCCGCCTGCTCATGCGCACGACACTCTGGAGAAAACCGGACCGTCTGGTGCGAATTCCGGAGCTTCTTCACATCCCGCAGGCGACTTTCCGCAGCCTCCCTGACGAAATCCACAGGCTCGGAGCGCTGCTCGTATCCCTTGCCGCTATTGTCCGCGATGACCCAGACGTCGCCAAATCCCGGCACCTCTATCTTCGCGTGGAGCGCCGTCGGCCCTTTCGGTGTTTGTATTTCCACGCTCCCGTCCCCGAGGATTTTACTCTGTCTCCGAATTGGCTCGAAATGCAGGTCCGCCGCATACAGCGTCCGCAATCTTCCTTGGGGCATCGGCTTCCCATCTTCGCCGAGCATCTTCACCTTCAGCAAGGGCTTCGTCGCGCTCCTCGAGCGAACAGCGGGACCCTTTGCCGCCGACGCAGGACGAGGCACGGTCTCAACTCCGGTCTGCGCGAGAGCTCGTCCACTCGCCAGCGTTCCCGCCGCGTACCCTGCCCGACGCAGAAACTCCCTTCGACTCAATTTCTTTCGCATTTTGCCTCTCCCATTATTTACCGCAGATACCGCGAACGGCGCGGGGACCGCCGCACAGACCATTTTAGCTCAGCACAAGGTTTTTTGCTTGCCTCTGCGTTCTCCGCGTACTCTGCGGTTCAAGAAACCTCGATGGGTTGAATGCCGAACATCTGGCAGTAGTCTCTCAGGTCTCGGGCATGCTCACCGTAGAAGAATATCTGATGGAAACCGGGGAACTGTGTCATGTCAGAAACGCCGTCCAACTTGAACGCGACCGCTGTGCGGCATCCCCCGGCAGGCGGGCTCCAGACGTTGTGGAGCACGGTGCCTGAGCAGATGAGCATCGTGTCCGGCCCCATGAGGCGAGCAATCGTGATTCTCTGCCCTTTCCGCCAGATGGGGCGGACGGTCACTCCGAGGTCCGAATGATGCGACCTGAGATTGAACGGCGCCGGAGCTTTTGAAAAACCATCCAGCCTCGTCGCGCAGACGCAGTGTGACCCAATCAGGGCGTTCAGAACGGTCTCCGGAACGGGGTCCTGCTGAAAGCCCGGTCTGTCGAAGAGATACCTCACCAGCATCAATGTCAGCGTCGGGTAGAGGTCAGCCTCGCAGCCGGCGGAGATTCCCTCGTCGTTGAGCTTCGACCACGCCAGGCACGGCACGGGAATTTCTCTTCTGCTCGATGGTCCGAGGCAATCCATGGTGATAGCGTCGCCGTTGTGCTCCTTGAGAATGCGGCGGGAGACAACATAAGTCTTCGCGGCTTCCAACATATCCTGCGGCGAAGGCTCGACGATTTTCTTCGCGCGGCTCGAGTAATCCCTCGCTATATCTTTTACCGCGTCGGTCACGCCGGTGTCGCGATAGAGTCGGACGAAGGTTTGGACGGGGAGCGTTGTCAGTTTTGTGCCGAGGTTCTCGACCACCCCCTCCTTTTCCTGCTTTCCTCTGAGAATGACCACACGGCTCTCCCGCATCTGCTTTGCCGCCTTAATCATTTTCATCCCGTACTTGACTGCGTCGAAATCGAGCGAGGAGATGACGAAAACCCCCGGCTTCCTCGCCAGCGGCTTGACGTTGGTCGTGAACGCCGTACCGATAGGGGCGAAGATGACCGTGGGGATGCCGGTCTCGGCGACCTTCGCCGCCGTCGGCCACGCGTGCTGCTGGCGGTCGAGAAGGACAACCAGCGCCCCGTCGCAGTTTTGCTCCTTGAGGCTGGAGGCGAACTGGGCGGCCTGCGCCATGTTGTAAATCACCGGCCCCTGAATCTCCATGTCAATGCCGATGTCCGTGGCAGCTTTGCGGATTTGTTCCGTATAATTCTTGTGCGCTGCGACACCGTCGTAGCCGGCGCCCGGCCACCAGAAGCCGTAATCCTCCTTCCTGCGAACGAAGGCCGCTTTCATTTTTGGTACGGCCTTATGGCCCGGCCCGGGTGATGGCAGCTTGTCCGGCGCCGCCGAAGGCGCTGCCCCAGCCTGACTCATCGCAATCTCAATGCCGAGAGGAATACCGGGAAGCGAAGCAAGAAACTCCCTTCGCCCGATCGCGGCCGAAGTACTGCTCCCTTTTTCATCGTGCTTTTTCATCGAAATCGTCCTCCTTCTTTCTCTGCGCCTTTGCGTCTCTGCGTTTCATACTCTGATATATTTGACGCAAAGGCGCAGAGACGCAGAGTATTTTATAATCCATCCGCACCAGCGCGATGGACCCAGACGCGGTATCTGAGCGTCAGCGGCTCGCCCGGCTTGAGGGTGTAAAGCTCAAGTCCCGGCCATGCCACGCCCAGAAATCCGTAATGGCGAAGCGTCCAGCCGTTGGGGAATCCGGGGTTTCTGGCGTCATCGAAAATCGCCACGCCCGAGAAAGAGTCTTTTCCAGCGAACTTCGCCGAGAGGTCCGCCCAGGGAAAATGCTTCAGGTTAGTGTCCTCCGCCTCCTTTCCGGCGGGCGTTGTCAGGACGGTTTCCTTGCGAGGCGCGAAGCGGAAACTGAACCCGCCGTAACCTTTCACTGGCGAGCGGCCAGAGATTGTCACCGGCTCCTTAGTCGCCTCCAGCTTGAGTTCGACGTCAATCGCCCGCCCCTTCTCGCTCGCGCGAAAGACGCGAACGCGAACAGTCTCTTCTACGATCTTTTTCTCTCCGACGTACCAGCCGTTCGCCGCGCCGAATGCAGCAAATCGGCGAGCAGCCTTTTCGCCGAGCCACCGCTCGAACTTCTGTTCCGCTCCCTGAAGGGTCCACAAATCGTACTCTTTGTCGCCGACAATTACCCGCGGCCAGACCCAGCATAGCCCGCGATGATGGAGATGGTCCGCGGGAAAATCGTCCGTCAGCACCTCTCCATCAAGCCCATACACGGGATGGATATAGCACGATCGCCGCCAGTCCTCGGGGACGCCCTTCTTCAACGCTCCCCCGTAGTTGTAAGTAAGAACGGGCTTCTCGCCCTCGAGCAGGTGAAGGAATTTGCCTTCCGCTTTCTCGAACCGGAATGCGGGGGGCTTTTCCTTTTCCGTTGCCGACGAAACTGCCGCCAACACACAAAATACACAAACCACAGTAAACGCGACCGACCAACGCTTCATTCCCAGTCCTCCTTGTGCTATAAGTTCACCGCGGAGACCGCAAAGAGGGCAGAGAAGTTCGGGTTTGGGGCTTCGGGTTTCGGGGTTCCATGCCCCATCCCCCAGACCCCAAACCCCAGACGGCTCTTTGCGGTTGGTCCATTCCCGCACCCTACCCTTCCTTGATTTCTTCCTTTTCCGGGTCATAAAGCTGGCGTCGCCCGGATTCCCACGCCAGAAACGCCATAATTGACGCCACGGAATGAGCGTACCCGGCGCGGATGTCGGCATTTGGAGTCTTCCTGCTTCGGAGGCACTGCACCCAGTTTTCCATATGATTTTCGCCCTGCTTGGGCTTGACGGCAATTTCCTCCTTCAATTTCCCCGTGCCGCCGCCTTGGCCAGTCGCCTTCCACGACGATGTGTCGAATGTCCCGTGGCTGCCATAGAACGCCGCTTCCGGCATGGGTTTATTATTTCCGAGTCGCGTCTGGTATCTCAGCAGGAATCCTTTCGGATATTCCCAGAGGCACTCGATAGTGTCGGCGTGCTCTCTGCCATCCTTCCAGACATAGACGCCGCCGAGGGCCACACAGCTCCTGGCGAAATAATCGTCCATGAACCAGTGAGCCACGTCAATCACGTGAGCACCGAGAAGCCCCGGCGTGCCCACTGTGAAATCTTTGTAAAGATGCCAGCGGCGAAAGCGTTGCGGGTCGAAGGCACGTTTCGGAAGGTCCATGAGGTACGCGTCCCAGTCCACGTCCTCCTTCTTGACGTCGTGATACGGTCTCGCCCAGCGTGGGCTGCAATCGTTCCAGCCTGTAACGACCTCGCTGATCGTGCCGAGCACTCCCGATTGGACAAGCTCCGCGCCGCCTTTGAACCTGCCATCGCTGCGGCGCTGGGTGCCGACCTGCACGACTCGCTTGTTATCGAGCACCGCGTGGAGAGCATCCCTCGCGTCCCTCATATTGCTGGCCATCGGCTTCTCGCAATACGCATCCTTCCCCGCACGAGCCGCGTCCGCGAGAATCCTGCTGTGCTGAAAATCGGGCGTGGCGATGAGGACCGCATCCACATCCTTCAGAGCCAGCACATCGCGGTATCGAGAAAAAGTCCTGGGAGTCGTTCCCGTCCAGCTTTTCAGCTTTGCGGCGGCGCGCTCGCGATTGAGCCGCCACACATCGCAGAGGGCGATTAGATGGACATTACGTTTTTCTCTTTGCTTGTTCGCCTCGCCCATCAGGTATTGCCCCCGCCCGCCGCATCCGATAACTCCGATGGTAATTCGGTCGTTGGCGCCCAAAACTTTTCGCGAGTGGGACGCCACGGAAGCTAACGCAAGGCCCCCCGCCCCCGCAGCAGTCTTGGAAAGGAATTCTCGTCTATTGAGCTTTTTATCCGACATGATTTCTTCCTCCTTCCTATGGCAGTAGCACAAAGGTAGAAGCAGCTTCCAGCCCCGCGAAACGCGGGGCAGGATGCCGTGGCTACCAGTAAGTTCGGTCTTGTGCGAGTCTAAGCGGAAGCTCGCGTCGTCCGGCTTTCCGTGACGAGCGCCTTGACTTTTTCCTCATCCACTTCAACTCCAAGTCCCGGTCCGGTCGGCACGGGGAGCTCTCCGTTCACCGGCTTGAACGGCCTTTTCAAAACGCTCTTCGCCAAAAACTGCGGCCCATTGAGCGCCGCCGGAAAGCGCAGTCCGTAGGCGCCGTAGAGAGCTAAGCTCGCCGCGAGAGAGATACCCGGGTCCGTCAGCCCGCTCCCTAAGAACATAAGTCCCGCGTCCTTCAGAAGCTCCACCTCCCTCCTCGCCGGAAGAAGGCCGCCGCACCTCGCAGGCTTCATCGCCACCCCGTCGAGGAGGTCCAGGCGAATGAACTCCACCAGGTCCGCCGGCGAGACCACCCCTTCATCCATAATGATGGGCAGCGCTCCCTGCCGCTTCAGCTCACGGTATCCGGCGAGCCGATTCGACGGCAGCGGCTGCTCCAGCACAGGCACTCCGATGTCCGCAAGCTTCGGGGCAATCTCAAGAGCCGTCGCCGGGTCATATCCACCGTTGGCGTCCGCCCAGAGAAAACCGTCTGGCACGCTTTTCTTGACAATCCTACACAATTCCATATCAAAAGCCGGGTCAGGGGCAACCTTCACATTGAAATTGCTGTAACCTCGTCTTTTCCCCTCCTCGATCAACTTCTCCGTCTCGTCGAGCGTTCGCGGATTGAGGGTCCAGCTCAGCGTGATTTTCCCTCCGGTGGGGCAGCCCCAGCGCTGTGCCAGCGAAAGCCCGGAAGCTTTCCCGGCGAGGTCGTGAAGCGCCATATCAATCCCCGACTTGGTGATGGGCGCCCCCGTCGAGAACGAGGGGGCGATTGCATTATTCATCGCCCCGTGCGCGCCGAGAAGGTCGAACGGGTCGCGCCCCAGCAGCACCGGCTTCAAGTAATTCTCAATAGTGCTCGCAGCCGACTCCAACGTCTCGTAGCTCCATTTCGGAATCGGCACGCTCTCCCCCCAACCGACGGTGCCGTCATTAGCCGTGACCTTCACCAGCACCGCAGGTCGCCCCGCCGGTGTCCCCGGCGGCCCCACGAAGAACTTGAAGTATCCGATTGTCGGATACCGCACCGGAAAAATCTCGAGCCGTTCAATTTTCATCTTCGACATCCTCTTCGAACCTTTCCTCCTCGCCTCATTCTTCGCCGATAAAATCAGCAGCGGGCCTACCGCCCCCACGCCCGCCATCTGCAAGAACTCGCGTCGGGAATGTCCCGCATCGTCTTTCCCGCGTGGCTTTCCTCTCTCCTTCATCTCCTCTTGCCTCCATAGCATGGCCGACAGTCTTCTTTCGCTCTCACCGTCTCCCGGATTCGGCCCAGAAGATTACTTCATGCTCCCGCTCAATTCCAGTGATTTCGGCGGGATGGCTGTGCCGGCCTTCCGGTCTGTGTAGGGAGTGTTCACCGCAAAGCGTCCGGCAGGATGGCGTCGCTCCAGCAAACCTGCGCACAAAAGAAGAAGCCCCGGGGGTATCCTTCGATGGACTCTCGGGGCTTCCTTCAATCAATCTTTCCCAGGGCGATGCGCGCTGACCACCCTTTGTGCGTGGCGTTTGTCAGCCCACGTCAAGCCCTTGCGGCAGGTGTGTTCCTACCAGAAGTTGTTCTTCTGTCCGTACCAGACCTTGGCCTTCTTCCATTGCGGGCTGCTGCCGCCCCACCCCATGTTGCACTTGAACCATTGGCTGTAAGACCACGTAATGCCCGCCCATGTGTATTTCTTCCACGCGTAACCGTATGCCAGGGGATAGTGGGCTCCCGTGCAGCCGATGCCAATGATCGCGGGTCTGGCAAGATCCCTGATCGAGTCCCTCGCTCTGTGCCGGGCAGAGCTTGAGGAAAAGCACGGTAAGGTCCAGTACCAGGAGACCGAGTATCCGCAGCCGCGGTGCTGCGCCCATTTGTATCCTTTGTACATGTTCCAGGGATTGGTGGCGCCTGAGCTCCCGGCGCAATAGGTGCCGATCCGAGGCACAATGTACCAGATGCAGTCCCTCACTGCGTTGTTGTTGTACAGGGGCGCCGTGCCGTCAATGCAGTTGGCGTAACCCTTATTATCAAACCAGCCGTACAGCATGGCCCAGGCGGTTGCTCCGCATCCGCTCCAGCAACTGCCGCCCCACTCCTGATCGTAGCGTCTCTGATTCCCCCAATTGCCTGCCCAATAGTAGGTCCAGGAGCTCCAGCCCGTAGGCTGCTCCGCAGAGAGTACGCCCGGCTGCTCCACTACCAGAATGTACTCAGCCTCGCTGCCATCAACAAACATGACGTGCAGCATGCTGCTCCCCACCTGGATGCCGGTCACAAGCAGGCCTTCTCGCTGAATTTGGATAGTGGCAAGCCTGGGGTCTTCCAGCGAAAATTCTTCGACCTTCAGACCCTTCAAGACCAGAGTCTGCTGCTTTACCGGCACATTGATAGCCTCTGGGAACCGCCCCAGGAAGACGTCCCACTCACTGGCTGCTTCTTCCTGTGTGCGCCTCCGTGCCTCCTGGAAGAATTTAGACTTGGCATAGTCATTCTTGAACGCCTGATAACTTTCGTAAGGCTGGATCTTGAAGTCCGGTGGCTCGGGGGCTTCTTCCCCCGCCTCATCCGCGAAGCCCTCGAACTCCTTGTTGCAGTACTCCAGGCTATCATCCGGGTAGTGAACCGGCATGGGGCCGGTACGCGCAAGCATCCGCCCATTTTGGTCCTCGGCAACCATAAAGCTGTCGTCGTAACGGACGATCCTAACCGCTGATGAGTTCGCCTGTTTCCGGAGGCATTCCGTACGGGTGAGTCCCTCGGTAGCGAAATCAAGCACGGGAGAATCATTCTCCGTGAGAGACACCAGAATGAACCCCCGGTCCCGACAAACCAGATACGGTCCCGGATCCGGGTCTGGATGCGGCTTCGGGATGGGATAGAGCTTGAACTCTATGAAGGCGGGGTTGACCTCTCCACCGAGAGGGGAGTGAAGCAGGAGATCTCCACCGTAAATAGGAGAGGCTATGGGTCCAAGCATCACGTTCTGCCAGGCATTGTCCCCGGCTATGTCCTGCATCTCTTCAAGGAACTTCGTCGCGATATCCAGAGCGAGGGGGGCGACATCCTCCATCGGAACGTTGAGGGGAAAGCCCCATTCCCCACTGGGCTCGATACGCATCCGATAGAACCCGGTGGGCGTTTCAAAGGTGTCCTGAAGCGCACCCTCCGCTGTGACGGGAAGCGTGTTCGCAGGCACCTCTTCCCACGGGCCCCCTGGTGCGCCCGCTCTCTGAAGCCTCAGCAAGTTAGTTGTGCAAAACGCCGACGGCACCAGCAGCAGGGCAACGAGGACGAAAAGCAGCGTCTTTTTCATGGTTTCTCCTTTCTTGAGTGGGTTGAATGAGTGGTGACAAGCTGACAACTTGACCCGAGAACTTACAAGGAGATAATCTTGGCGTGAGGCGAGGGCGGAGCCAAACAGCTTCGCCCAGGAGAGATGTGCTCACCCGCCGTCGCGGGCGCGCAATGCAAAGCGCAGCATGCGGTGGCGCAATCATCGAACACTCCAATCCTCAAAGGGTTGTGCTCACGGTTCCAACGGCCTCAACCAGTAAGGCAAGCGCAGCCCCCCCCTTTGTCGTTTGGATACACTAAAGCAGTAACCTTGTCAACGCTTTTTTTGACTTTCTCCTAATAACTCAGTCCGGGGCGGGTCCCCCGCCTGGGCGGGGGAGGGAAGAAGGGAAGAGGAGCGTGACGCAGAGTCGCAGAGAAGAAGATGAGAAGGACCCGGTACTCACCTGCCGTGGCATGGGCATCCTGCCCATGATTCCCATGGGAACTCAGAGATGCCATCTACATGACGGCGCCTGGCCATGGCGGCGCAGTCCTGAGGGCGTCTCGCCCTCTGCGGGGGCAGGGGAGACCCTCGCGGGACGCGGGTCAAGATGCCGGCGGTACAAGGGCGCCTCTGCGCGCTATGCGGACTGTGCCGTTCCACTCTCAGCCACGCTCGCTACGCGACACTTTTTTGCTCGACAGAATCCGGGATAAAGCGGGCTCGGGAGGCTGTTGAGACGCTTTGCCCCAACGGACATCGAAGGAGAATGCTCTTGCGGCGCCGAGTTCCCTTGAAAAAACAGCTTTCGCCGCAAATGCCCATTGACTCAGAAGAAATTGAGTGATATATATTACCATAATGGCGCACGCTGACTGCGAGAAGTCTGTCAGCGTCGGTTGAAGGCGCCGATGTAGTCGCAAGAACCGGTCGCACGCTGTAGGCTCGACGAGGGTTTGCGTGCAGGAGGTGAAACAATGAAGAGAGGTTTGGCGTTCAGCGTTGTGTTATGGGTTGGGGCGGTCTTGACGCTGCCGGGTTTCGCAGACATCATCGTGCTCAACAATGGCCAGGTGTTTGTCGGGAAGGTGTCCGCCGCCGCGTCAGGAAGGCTGAAGCTGACGACCGACTACGGCGACCAGTTTTTCGCCAGGAGCCAGGTGGTTTCGTTTTACCTGACACCCCAGGGCATGGAAGCGGAGGGTTACTACCAAGCGGGAGTTCTGCTGTTCAGCAAAGGTAAGCGGGACGCCGCTCGCCAGCTCTTCGAGAGGTGCGTCAAGTACGACGCCGGCTATCGCAATAAGTGTATCGCGGCGTTGAAAGGGGCGCCATCAGGAGTCCCGCCGACTGCCCCTGTCGCCGCCGGGGCCCCGGCGGCGGTTTCTCCAACGGCAGCCGCCGCAAAACCTCAAGTCCAAGTTGTCAAAATCCAGTGCCCCGAATGCTCCGGCACCGGGGTCGTCATGAGTTCCAGCAGTCTCCGGGAGGGCGGCTCAGAAAGACCACGACCGTGCACCATTTGCGGCGGCAAAGGATTCAGAACTCTCCGCATTCCCCCCGGATACGAAATATGCTCTGAATGCGGTGGGTTCGGAGCGAGCTCGGGGGGCGGCAGTTCGGATAAAAGCACCTTTACCCTGAAGAAGGAGATGTGTCCCCGCTGTGCTGGACGCGGCGTTGTCAAGAAGCCCTGGACGCCTCCCGAACAGACCGGCGTGATGACAACGCCGGGCGCCGGCGCACCATCAATGACAATGTCTCCCGCTCCCGGTGCGGCGCCGCCTCACGGGGCCATGGCGATGACAAGGGACCGTGCCAAGACGGTCGCCGGCGGCGGGCAACCGACACGGCCGGTGGGGCCGGCGGCTGTTCGACCAGTCTCGCCTACATTCATCGAAGATACACCCCCTGCCGGGGACTCCGGGGACGAGATAATCCAGGAGGACGAAGGGGCCACTTCCGAAGCCGTTACTGAAAAGGGCAGCGAAGAGTCCGAGAGCCAGGACAAGGAGGAGAAATCTGCCTCCGTTACCGAATACAGGCAGCCGGGGATTTCAGGTTGGGTCGGCAGGAACAAGCTGTACGTCATTCTGGGAGGCGTTGCTCTCATGGTGTTCACGGTCGTTTTCAATAAAATGAGTGCTAAGAAATAGGAGATGAAAGTGTCAAAAAGTCCCTTTTGTCAGATAGCTTTTGCGCTGACGGCGCTCACGGTGGCTGTTTTATGCAGCTATGTTTCGGCTGCGGGGCCACAGCTTAGCCTCAGCCGGCTGGTCTGGGATTTCGGCAGTATTGAGCAGGAACAGACGAAGACCCAGAAAATTGTGCTAACAAACTCCGGAGACCAGCCCGTGAATATCGAGAAGATCGAGCTGCCGGAGAGCTTTTCCGTCAAGCCGAGCCTGCATGACACCGAAATCCAGCCCCAAAAGAAGTTGGAAATCGAGCTTACATTCGATTCCAAAGGAATTGTGGGGCGAATCCAGCAGTACGCTTACTTTTTTTCATCCTCGTCGGATGAGAAAAAGATTGTGCCTTTCACGATGAAAGGGGAGGTTTTTGAGAAGGGCCGGGCGAGGCTCCGCGTGACCCCCCCAACCTGGAATTTCGGAACCATAACCGTCGGAAAAACCGAAAAAAAAACCTTCACCTGCGAGAATGTGGGGACGGCGGACCTGAAAATCGAAAAAATCCGAATCTACGATTCCAGATTCCAGGTCGTTCGCGACATCGCCAAACAGACCCTCGAACCGGGCGGGAAAGCCGAGTTCGATGTTTCCGTGACTGGCAAGTATCAGGGCAGATATGACACCGATTTCTACATCAAGTCGAACGGCGCCGGTAGTAGTTTCACTAAGATCAGCTTAAAAGGGAGCGTGGCCAGCAAACCCCGCGGCCTTGTGGTCTCCCGTGATTTCTCTTCCATCACCAACAACACGCTTTCCAGGTTCGAGGTCACCAGAACCGACAAGAAGGGAAAAACCGAAGCGGTCACCGTCGAGAGGAACGGCACGAAACGGTTCCCGCAAGAGGCGGGCGCCCCTCCCGCGAGGATCGGTCCGGGGGATTACACCTTAACCATCAAAATGGCTAAGCCCGTTATCCCGGCGGCTAAGCCCGCTGAAAAGAAGCCTCCTGCCAAGAAGCCCGCTGCCGCTGCTCCAAAGGCTGAAACCAAACCTGCGGAGCAAAAGCCAACCGAGGCGACAATTCCTTCGGAAACCACTCCTGCCAGGCCTCAAGAGCCCCAGCCTTTGGAGAAACCTGAGAAGAAGGAAGAGAAGAAACCCGAGCAACCGAAAGAAGAGAAAAAGATTTCGCCCGCTGCCCCGTCGGAGAAAAAGGAGCCCGAAAAGCCTCCGCAGGAGGCGGCGCCAGAGCCTGAGAAAGAGAAACCCTCGAACGAGCAGGTTGCGCCGCCTTCCACTGAACCGGCGAAACCCGCAGGCTCCGAGGAGGAGCCGAAAGAGCCGGCCAAGAAAACGCCGGCTGCGGGCGAATAGGCGTATTGCGAGGTCGTCGTCCACTCTTCGGGGAGCGTGAAATGCGGGCAGCCTCTCGCGGAGGAGAGCTCACCGCCTTACCATCTTCGCTGCATAACCTCCGTCACCGCCCCCCACTTTTTGAAAGAATGCTTTTTCATCTTCCAGCTCAAAATCTTCCCGCTCCTTCAGGAATTGTTCGACCACGTCCCGATTTTCCTCTCGCTCTATGCTGCACGTGCTGTACACGAGGACTCCTCCTCGTCTCAGGACCCTGCCCGCGCCTCGCAGCAGGTCAAGTTGGACGGTTCGCAGCCTTTTGAAATCTCCCTCCTTCAACCGCCATCGCGCTTCTATTCTCCGCCTGAGCACGCCCGTGTTGGAACACGGCGCGTCAACCAGCGCCCGGTCGAAATCCGCTTTGAACACGGCGTCAATTTTCGTCCCATCGCCTACGAGCGGTCGAACGATGCTCGTGCCCAACCTCTCGACATTCTCTCGCAGCAGCGGCATCTTGCGCTCGTCCCTGTCGCAGGCGAGCACCAGCCCCCGGTTACGCATCAGCTCGGCGATATGGGTGGCTTTCCCTCCCGGCGCACTGCACAAATCGAGCACCATTTCACCCTCAAGCGGCGCCAACATTCTCCCCGGAATCGTCGCGGAAACGTCCTGGATATAAAACAAACCCTCCTGAAAGGAGGCAAGTTTTGGCAATCGTTTGGGGCAACTGACGAACTCGACCATCTGACCTTCTTCGGGCAAGCTCACCTCCACTCCCTCCTCCGCCATCTTTTTCACGAGCGTTTCCCTGGACGTTCTGAGGATATTTACTCTCGCGGTTATGGGCGGGGGCGTATTATCAGCAATGCACAGCGAGGCCGTCATCTCCTCTCCGAAGCGCTCCACCCACCGCCGGACGAGCCACTGTGGATGCGAGTGGACAATGGAGATGTGCTCGACAGCTCCTTTCTCACGAGCGGGGAAAGGAATCGCCGATGCCTGGGCAGCGACCTTCCGAAGCACGGAGTTGGCAAAACCGGCCGCCTTCTTTCCGACAGCGGCGAGCGCCAGTTTCACTGACTCGTCCACTGCCGCATACGCTGGCACACTCCGCATGTACACAAGTTGCAGAACGCCGAGACGGAGGATGGCCAGCAGGCGGGGCTCAATTCTTCTCACCCGCACTCCCGAGAACTTCTCGACAATCCAATCGAGGGTCAACCGTCTCCGCAAGGTGCTGTACACCAGCTCCGTCGCCAGCGCTTCGTCCCGCCTCGAAAGGTCTGAGGCAAGCAGGGCTTCCGAGAGAATCTCCGCAGCCGTCCCGCGACCGCCCTTTTCACCCCAGCCACGGGCCGAGGAAAGAACTCGCAGAGCGAGGGCCCTCGCGCTTTTCAGCTCCTCACGACCCGCTGCGGCCGCCCCGGCGGATGCCTTACCCGGCCGGTGACGACCGCCCTTACGGCGCTTATCTGAACAGTCCATCCTTTCCTCTCCTCCCGTTTACGTTCTCGCGGCGTGCGGCTGTAGTTCCGCGGCGTGAGAGGTCCCCGTTTTCCGCTCCCCCGGGCCGCGCACCTCTCGGTTACCGGCGCACCGGCAGTACCGCCGGCATCTTGTGAACGTGGCATTGGCATCTTGCCCATGATTTTCCACGGGCGAGACGCCCGTGCTACAAGCGGGTTCCCGCCGCCGCTTCCGGTGTTCGGTAAATACGGTCGCACCCGCTGCCGCCGCAGCCGTTGACAGACCTTTTTGGAAATGCTATATCAAAATGGGTTTTTGATAAAGCTTTCACATCTTATATGGGTTATGAGAAATGATTAAGCTGGGAGTCAATGTAGATCATGTCGCGACGGTTCGGGAGGCTCGCAAGACGGTCGAGCCCGACCCGGTGTGGGCGGCGGCGGTGTGCGAGCTTGCAGGGGCGAGATGTGTCACCGTCCATCTGCGGGAGGACAGAAGGCACATTCAGGATAGGGACATCTGGGTGTTACGCCAGACGGTTCGCACAAAGCTCAATCTCGAAATGGCAAACGCGGAGGAGATCGTCAACATCGCTCTCGAAGTCAAGCCCGACCAATGCACCCTCGTGCCCGAGAAGCGACAGGAAGTTACCACTGAGGGGGGACTTGACGTCGCCGGAAATCTCAAGGCGATTTCCCAGACCGTCCGAAAGCTGCGAGATGCCGAAATCCTTGTCAGCCTTTTCATTGACCCCGAGGCGAAGCAGATTAAAGCCTCTGCGGACGCAGGCGCCCAGTTCATCGAGTTGCACACAGGGAGGTATTCAAACGCTCCCGACGAGGAGTCGCAGTTGCGGGAGCTTCAGGTTCTCATTGACGGGGCGGAACTGGCTCTCAAATCGGGGCTGAGGGTCAACGCCGGACACGGACTCGACTACCTCAACGTCGGCGGAATGTACAAAGTCCCTGGACTGGAAGAGGTCAACATCGGTCACACTATCATATCCCGCGCCATCTTCGTCGGCCTCGACAGAGCCGTTGGGGAAATGGTCTCTCTCCTTCGGGGTCCGGGCGGCGCCGCGAAGATTTAGCAGTGCCAGCAGGCTAACGGCAGCGGCCAAGACAAGGCCATGGAGAGCGCAGCCGTCAACCACGCCAGCCTTACCCGAGCTTCGGTCTCCTGACAGCCTTTTATCTTTACAACCTCCGGATTACCTCGATCGTGATTGCCACTGTGCGGCTGGCCTGTTATCCTCTATGGCGAACGCAGCCGATGAGGCTTCCTCACGGAGGGGAGCATCACACGCAAAACAGAGCGGAGGCAACACCGATGAAAAAGCTGCTGGTTTTCGCGCTCTTTTTCTTTTTCCATGCTGTCGCGGGGCACGCGGAGCAGTCTCCACGGAAGGCGTCCATCCCCATTGTGGTGAATTTCGGGAGCTACTCCTCTGCTTTTAAGGCGGCGAACGACGAGGTGAATGTCAACTGGCTCGATTCCGACCTCCGCGATGACACTGTTTGCACCGAGTGTTTCGCCGCGACGGAACTCCAGCATTACCTCGACCGAATCGCCGCGAACAGGCGGTTTCCCATTCTCGACGATGACGGTCCACCGGCAGGCGACATCATCGTTGTGGGAAATCCCGATTCCAACAAGCTCGCCCGCCGTTACGCAACCGAGCTGAGCTCATTGCGGGACCCGGCCCCGGAAGGGTTCCGCATCAAGATAGTGAAGACTGACGGCAGAAGCATTCTTTTCCTCAGCGGCACGGATAGAGTCGGGACCCTTTACGCAGTCTATGATTTCCTCGAGCGGCTTGGCGTGGGTTGGCTCGGCCCGGGCGAGGTCAACGAGGAGGTTCCTTCCCGGGACCTTGACCGGCTACCTCTCCTCGGCATCTCCGAGAAGCCCGCCTTCAGGACTCGCGGCTTCTGGGCGTGGGAGAACCGGGGCACGCCGGAGTTCCTTCTGTGGATGGCGCGCAACAAGATGAACTTTTGGTGCGTGGAGAACTCCGACAAGCCCACCATGAAAAAGCTCGGCCTCCACCTGACCTGCGGCGGGCACCAGATTCAGTGGCGATTCCTCAATCCGAAGCACGCCTATCCCTACGATTATCCGGCCTTTCAGGGAGACGAGAACAAGCCGGCGGACCCTTATCCGGCGGGGGAGTACCGCGGCGATGTGAACAAGGACGGCGTCCTGAGCTACAGCGAGGTCCATCCCGAATGGTTCGGGCTTCAGGGCGGAAAACGCAGTTTCAGGGTGGGCCACGACGCCGGCGATAATTTCTGCACCTCGAATGAAAGCGCGGTGACGGAGTTCGTCAAGAATATCGTTCAGGACCTCATTGACGGGCAATGGTCCTGGACCGACAGCATCAATTTCTGGATGCTCGACGGTGGGAAGTGGTGTACCTGCGAGAAATGCCGCGCCCTCGGTTCAAACACCGACCGCAACCTCCTCCTCGTGCATCGTCTCAGGAGGGAAATCGAGAAAGCCAGAGACGAGGGCAGACTCGGGCGCAACGTCAAGGTCTTCTTCCTTGCCTACGCCGACGTGGTCGCCCCGCCGACGCGACCTCTCACGAATGACTTCGATTACGACGACTGCATCGCGACGTTCTTCCCCATCGTTCGCTGCTACGTCCACGTGTTCGACTCTCCGTTGTGCACCGAGCTGAACGCCCGCTACCAAAAACATTATTTCGGATGGGCTATTGACCCCGAGCGCCACTACCGCGGGCAGCTCTGCATCGGCGAATATTACAATGTGTCCGCTCACAAGAATCTGCCGATTCCCTTCATGCACGTCATGGCACACGACATTCCATACTTCTATCGCACCGGCGCGCGGCACATGCACTACATGCACGTCAGCGTTGCGAATTGGGGCACGAAATCCCTCACCAATTATCAGTTCGCCAAGATGCTGTGGAATCCAAGCCTCAACGTTGAGGAACTCTGGCGAGATTATTACGCGAAGAGATATGGCCCCGCAACCGAGCCTATGCGCGCGTTCTACGAGACCCTTGAGAAAGGCATGGCGAACATCACCATGTGGAAGTACAACCTCGCCCGGCGGCTTTCTGCCGACGACAAGGAGCTTTTCCCGACGAAGCATCTGAAATACGAAGCACAGCATTTCGTGACGGATGATGGCCCCGATGTCCTGGAGACAGTTGCCGCGATAGAGAAATGCCGCCAGCAGATTGACAATGTGATGAGAATGCGACTTTCACCGAGGCATCGCGCACGCGTCGAGGAGGACGAAGCGCTGTTCGCTTACGCCGAGAGCACCGTTCATTTCTTCAACCACATCATCCGCGTTCATCGGGCGCTTCAAAAGGGCGATGAAGAAACGGCAAGGCGTGAGTTTAAGAAAGCGTCTGTTTTTGCGAAGTGCTTGAAAGCAGACACCAAATCCAGCCGCTACGCCTCCTCGCACGCCAACGCCGCGAACGCTTTTGAGGCGAGCTACATCACCCGGGCCTACTCCCGCTACCTATCTCGCTTCGGCCCGTCCGCGGAAGAGAGATAGTGATAACGAGGCGACATATAATACTCGCCCTCTCCACATTCGCCTCGGCTCCGCGGGGGTTGTGCTGTCGAAGCGTCTGCCGTTGGCCCGGCTCGCCATAAGATTCTGATTCACTCTTTTAACAAATGGGAGTCGGATTCAATTTCTCCTTTAGCTGTTCCCAACTCTCTTTGTACTTTTGGCCATCATCCATCTTCAGCCAAAAGAAGCAACGCGACAAAATGTTCGCCGGCTGCTCCAGTTATTGCGGTTGCATAACGCGGCATTTCAATCCCCTTTCAGCTTTTTCGCCGTGCTCGAAGGGTGTGGCCGCGTCTCCGTCACACAGAGGTCCCCTCTCGTGTCCTTGGAACGAACCCCACATTTGCCAGCGACTTATCACGCCGCTTCGGGGCTTTGCGATTTCATCACGCGCTATCCCCAGGGCGTTGCCCTGGGCTTGAATATCGCGCCCTTTCAGGGCTTAGGCGGTGATTTCGGGTCGCCCTGTAAGGGCGGACTTAACAAAGCTCAGGGCAACGCCCTGAGAAAAAGTGCGGACTGGAGAACGATAAGCCCTGTAAGGGCGACGTAATCGCCTCGCCCCTCCTTTGCGTCTTGGCGTCTTTGCGTGAAGCTCTCTTCGTCCTTTGCTTGCCTCGACGCATCGTTTTGAACCCCTCCCGGGCCACGTTGACGCCGTCCATCCGTCCAGTCTGTCGCTCTATTGTACAACGGAACGCGCCACGGCTTCCTTTTCACCTTCCCTCAGCGGGCGCCGGACTTAGCCACCGGCTTCAGTCGGTGGTATCGGACATGGGATTCTTCTCCTGAGAGCCGGCTTCAGCCCCGCCGAGGCGGGGCTTCTCGAACAAGGGATTCATCCATAACTTGCCACGAAAATACAGCCGCACCCCAGGGGACTGCTTGCTTCGCGGAACCGTTCCGATTGACACAGCCGGCCCCAGCTTATATCATCAGTGATGGAAAGTGGGGGCAGGCTCCCACAGTCACAGGGCAATCGGAACTTTTTCGTTATGGGAAAAATAACAGTTCCGCTCCACGAAAGAGGGTATGACATCTTCATCGAAGAAGGGTGCGCCGAGAAGATTGGCGTCGCGCTGGCATACCTCTTTTTTGGCCGGAAGGGCGTGATTGTCACAGATACAAACGTGGGGCGTTTCTATGGCTCTCAGGTTCTCGACAACCTCACCGATGCACGCTTCGACGTCAAGCTGCTCACCATCCCCGCCGGTGAGGAGAATAAGACGCTCGATACGGTCGAGTGTCTTTACCATGACATGTTGTCGTTCGGTCTGGACAGGAAGTCATTTGTCGTGTCGCTCGGCGGCGGTCTTGTCGGAGATGTTGCAGGTTTCGCCGCGGCGACATATATGCGAGGAATACGTTTCGTGCAGGTTCCCACAACCCTCCTCGCTCAGGTGGACGCGAGCGTGGGCGGCAAAGTCGGCGTCAATCTCCCGGAAGGGAAGAACCTCGTCGGCGCCTTTCACCAGCCCTCCCTCGTCCTCATAGACCCAAAGTTTCTTCGGACTCTTCCCGAAAGGGAACTGAAATCGGGCTTCGCCGAAGTCATCAAGTACGGCGTCATCCGCGACACCGATTTCTTTTCCTTCTTAGAAGGGAATTACGAGGACATCCTGTCGCTGAAACCCTCAGCGGTAGAAAAGGCCATCGCCATCTCCTGCGAGATAAAAGGGCATATCGTCGGCGCCGACGAAAGAGAAGAGTCCGGATTACGAGCTATCCTCAATTTCGGACATACCGTCGCCCACAGCCTCGAAGCCCTCACCGATTACGACACCTATCGTCACGGAGAGGCTGTTTCCGTCGGGATGGCTTGCGCCGCGGACATTTCCTCGAGGCTGAGCAACCTTTCCGAGAGCGACACCGATAGGATTGTCTCCCTGCTGAAAAGCGCCGGTTTGCCCGTGACTTTCGCCAATTTGGGCGCCGAGCAAATCATCGCAAGGATGCGCTTCGATAAGAAAACCGTCGGCGAGAAGATACGATTCGTCCTCGCAAGGGACCTCGGCGACGTTTTCCTCTCCGATGAAGTTCCGCTGGAAATGGTCGAGGAAGTCCTCCGCGAAAGATGTGACACCGCACCGTGAAAGCGGCGGCGGCTTGAGGGCCGGCCAGGGGAACCTTTCGGACCGACCCAAATGAAAGAGGGGGCGCAGAACTCCGTTGATTTCCTCCGTGGAATAACTTACCGAGATGGGAGAACGCCTGCTAAACTTTTTTTCTGCCTCCCTTGAAATCCCTATTCTCAACGGCTATGCTACCTGAATAGTTACGTTTTTTTAACGGACAGAGAAACCTTTTCTAATCGTAGGTCGTGTACACATGTGGAGATGAGCATGAGGAATAAGTCGAACTCGAAATGGATACCCAGAGCTGCGTTGATTGTGGGGGGCGCCTGCTGCACTCTTCTCAACGTGCCGGCGGAGGAGCTGCGCGGGCCTCTGGTCGAAGTAGAGGAGGTGGTCTGCACGTATGCGCCGCCCGGGAACGGAGCGGGGCCGCTGTGGTGTTATGGGGCGCCGCTGCTGGTTCGCTGGGGAAACAACGTCTTTGTGAGCGCCATGGAAACCGGCAAGGACGTTCCGAAGCTGTGCAACACTCGCTGGCAGCTCTTTGGGCGAAATCAGAACGGCTGGCGACTGCTGTACACGCCGGACGCTTTCCGGGAGCGAGAACCATGCCCGCTGGTGGCTTTTTCGGATGGTAGGCTTTTTCTCTCCACGAATCCTTCGCTCACTCCACCGGGAACATATTACGGCCGCTGCGACCCGCACCTTGTTGAGTTCTCTGCCAGCAACCCTCAACTGCCGCCGAGAACGCTGCCTGCCCATTGGGAAGGGGAAGCCAGTTTCACAGACCACTCCTACCGAGGCATCGCTTCGGATGCGGTTCGCGCAGAGATTCTTTTGCTCAACATTCATTCCCGGACCGGCGAGCAATGGTGGGCTTTCCTCGAAGGAAACGGAAAATGGAGTAAGCAGGGAAGAATCCGATTTCCTATCCGGGCGTGCTATGCGCAAGTCGCCCTTCGGGACCGGGCTGCCCATGTGCTCGCTATCGGCGACATCGTGGAGCCAAACGCGGAGTGGCGTGCGTATAAGCGGGAGAAGACGGGGCGAGAATGGGATTACGTTTTCCGGCGGCTCTTCTACACATGGAGCCCGGACGTCAGCCGCACAGAATTTGCCAAGCCGCTGGAATTGGACAACCTTGATTCCACTGCGGGCTATATCCGAAACCTCGATCTCTGGCTGGACTCGAAAGGAGCGGCTCACGTTCTTTACCTCAAGATGCCGGTTCAATCGGCTCTTCTGCGGGATAAGTTTTTTCCCGAAAAGAAAATCACTACCTCTTTAGAGTACGCTGTTCTCAGACGAGGGGAAGTGGTCCGCCGTTCCACGCTCGTCAAAGGGGGTGAAGGAGCATCCGGCGAGATTCCGGGCAACGCGCGCTTTCACGCCACGGACGATGGGAGGCTCTTCGTGATTTACTACTGCGGGGGCAGAGACGCAAAAGGAAAGACTCTTTCCGAGAACAGAATACTGCAAATTCTACCGAGAAGAGGAGCGAAGCCAATTACACTCCCGCTGAAACATCCTTTCACGACTTTCTTCACAGCCGCGGAACGCGGCGGCTCTCGCCCATCAAACGTCATTGACCTTTTCGGAAGCGGCCATCAACCGCGGACGTTGCGCTACGCGCGAATACAACTCCGGTTTCGAGATGAAAGCAGCTCGGCGAAATGAGGGGATAAGGAGTTTTTCAGGCGTGGCGGCTTTTCGGCTTCCCTCTCAAGGAAGGGCAAATTGTGCGGGAGAAAATCCCGCGCTTACTCTTGAACCGTGGTCTCATAGCGCACGCCTTCGGGCACTGGGACGGGGACGGCAACGGTTGTGCCGTATTCGCCAGCGGTACGGGTCAACGAATCCACTGCCACAAAGGCTGTGTAGGCTGACATCAATCCGTACTCGAGTGCAACCTGCTTGATCTGCTCCGGCAATTCGCTGTCGCGGTCGTATGTTGCTCGGTCGGCAAGGTCTGCAATCTTCATCCTCGCCCAGACGGAGGGAATGCCCTTATGGCCCGCCGAGGTATCGTCCGAGTTCACGGCCAGAGCGATTTCGCGAGTTTCATCGCCGACCTTACCTCTGACTCGAACTGTCGCGCTGCCGGCGCCGCTGAATTTCCCGGTCAGGGTCACAGGTCGCCCTACGAACAGGTCGCGTATCCTTTTGGGATAGACTTCGGAAACCTGCATGCCGCCCCAGTCAACCGCAATGTCGGTCATGGCAGGGTGGCTGACTCGCTCGAAGAACATGTCCATGACTTGCCCC
Source organism: uncultured Verrucomicrobiota bacterium (assembly GCA_964640185.1). Classification (GTDB taxonomy): domain Bacteria; phylum Auribacterota; class JABMQX01; order JABMQX01; family JABMQX01; genus CAZXGF01. The sequence goes on from CAZXGF010000017.1 coordinate 34,160, forward strand.
GCGCTATCGTCGAGCCCCACGTAAGCTACGGCGCCTTTGCCCAGTTTCGCCATGCGATCCAGTAAGTACCGGTTGGGCGAGGAGCCGACGCCGAAACTGAAGATTCGGGACTCGCCGAGGCGCTTCTGAACCTCGCCGAGAATCTGTCTCTCATTGCCGATGTAACCGTCCGTCAGGAAAGCGACAAATCGCAACCTCCGGGGGTCGTGGGCGAAATCGAGGGCTGCCTTGATTCCCTCGATCATCATCGTGCCGCCGCTGCCGTGGAGGGAACGCACGTATGCAAGTCCCCGCCGCACGTTTGCCGAGGTCGCCGGTATAGGAGCCGGGCCGAGCTGCGATGCATTGTTCGAAAACCGAATGATCTGGAAGGTGTCGTCGGCTTCTAACCTCCTCAGCGCTCGTTCCACGGCGGTTTTCGCTTTGGCAATCGGCTGACCGCTCATGCTGCCGGAACAGTCCAGAACGAAAATCATCTCCATCGGTTTTCGCCCAAGCGACGAAAGGCCGTCCGGCGGGTAGAGCATCAGAGTGAAAAAACCGCCTCGCTTATCCCGATGAGCAAGCAGCGCCGACTTGATCACCTTGCCCGCCACCTTGTACCGCAGGACGAAGTCCTTGTTCGGAATGCTGTCCAACGGGCTGAGCTTCACGTTCACGTTTTCAGACGAACTGTGATTCATGGCGATGACGTGGCTCGTGCTGAGGACCTTCTCGATTGGAACGCCCGCATTGATATTGACCGCGAGGGAGATGTCGTGCCCGCTTCGCTCGCCGGGGCGAAGATACTGCACTTCGGTTTTCTGCCCGGAGATACCAGGCTTCCCGCGCGCCACGGCGCCGACGCCTTCCGTGTAACCCGGCGGGTTGAACCGCGGGCCCACCACCATCGGGAAATCGTACTCATACCAGCCGTCAACATACGTCAGGGTGTGAAAATACTTAATGTTGACATCAATCTCCTTCCCCGGCTCGATGTTGGCGACCGACTGCGTAAAGATGTTCGGGCGTTCCTGCGTCAGAAGCGATGCCACGTAGCCCTGCCGCTTCGCCTCTTCATAGATGCGCTCGGCTTCTTCTCGCTCGCGGATGATGCCGCGGATGCGGCGGTCGCCGATCGTCATGATGAATTCGTTGATGGCTGCGTTCTGAGGCAGGGGGAACACATACTTCGCCTCGATCTTTTCATCGTACGGATTGTGGAATTTCTGCGTGACTTCGACGGTTGCGATGTACCCGCTGATACTGGCTTTGACGTCCGTATGCTTCAGGGGGACCGGCACTTCCTTCTCGGTCTCAGGCAGCTTGGCCATGAGCGCGCCGCTGCCGGGGAAATCTCCCTCATCTTCCTGCTCCGTCGCAGCGGCCTCCGGCCTGGCAATGACCCAGAGTTCTTCATCCGGAGATGGCAGGGAACCGGGAATTGAAGGTGGAGAACCGGGAGTTGAAGGTGGAGAACCGGGCGGTGCTAACCCGGCTTTTCGGCCCGCCACCCGGACCTCGTCATGTTCCTTATATTCCCACGTCAGCCTCGGACCATACTTGACGGGCGCATGCAAGGCCTCGTATCGTGCCTCCGCACTCTCTTCCTCCTTCTCGTCAGGGGACGACCAGGACACAGCCTCCTCGCGAGCTTTTCCGCAGCCTACCAAACAGGCTAAGCACAACAGCGCCCACCCTATCAATATTCCGCTCGTTGTCCTCTTCATTTTGGCTCTCCTTTCGCCAATGTCATAGTGGCTGGAATTCTCTTTCCCTCCACCGACGCCGCGACGTCAAGTTTGACGACGTATTCAGGGTCCGCTTCGCCCATTACTTGCACGTGGAACCTCGCAACCCGCGTCTTACCCGCAGGCAAGTCTTTCCCCGTGTTGAACGCGGCGATGATGATTCTATCTTTGCTGAGGGCTGCCGGATCGTAATAGGGCGGTTCTTTGAACGCGGGGTGCTCTCCCCCCTCAATGCCAACGATCTTAATCTCGCCCGTTTCCGCCGCGAATTCGAACTGGTACGCTGCCAGCGGCTCATCCTTGGAATCCATGTAAACGTCAACCGCCTCAAAGCGTACCGGCGCCTGCGCTTCCGGCTCGTCCAGCCGCGTTTCCTGCGCCTGAACGTGCACCGCGAATAATACGCACACGAAAACCACTCCCTGCAAGATTTTCACCGTTATGTTCCTCTCTTCAGACTCACCGCGGCCATGGCGATCCTGTCAACGTCTGCTCGGTCAACAATCCCATCGCCATTCATGTCCCATTTATCTTTGAGCGTGCGGGCTGACTCGACCTGCCGGGCCAGGGCAAACGCGTCGAGGATGTCCACCCGCCCGTTTCCGTCGAAATCCTCCTTTATGCTCACATGAGCGCTGCGACTCGAAGCGCGCCTGGGTCGTTCCGGTCCACCCAGAATCCAGACGGCAAGTAGAAGGGCTGCCGCACTGGCTGCCGCTCCTGCGAACGCCCAGCGAAGCACCAGTCGAGGCCGCCTCCGCGGGGTGAGCCGCCGACGCGCCATGACAACAATCGCCTCGTCCACCTCTGCCGGCACGGGCACCTCCGCCCCGTAGAGCGCGGCAACGTCCTCGACAAGTCCCTTTGGCGCCTCGAGTTCCGGCTCGTTCTTCTGATTTTCGTTCTCGCCAATCATGTTTCTATCTCCAAAAGGTTAAGCACGCAGGAGGCTCGAAAAGTTCATTCGTACTGCTTTTTTCGGCGCGCCAATGTTGGAAGAGACCTCTGCTCGCAGTGACCTTTTTTGGCTCACTCGAGGAAATATGTTCTTGTCCGCTCGTCGTTCCGCAGCGTTTTCAAGGCGTTATGCAGCCTTGATTTCACTGTTCCGAGGGGGATGCGGAGTGCCTCGGCAATCTCCTGAAGACTCATCTCATCCACAAACCGCATTAGCAACACCTCTCGCTGCTTTTCCGGCAACGCCCCCAGGGCAGCGGCAAGCTCCTCCCTGGAAGCACAGCGCTCTTTTGCCGGGGCGGCTGCTTCATGCAGGATTTCATCATCGAAAACGTATCGCCTTCTCTTTCGCTGGCGCGAAATGGAGAGATTCCTCACAACGGGGTACAGAAACGTTGTCATCTTTGCGGTCAGGCGAAACCTCGGAAACTTCCTGAGAAGGTAGGCGAAAGTGTCCTGAAGGACATCCAACGCGTCGTCGCGGTCACCCGTGAATCTGTACGCCAGCCTCACCACCCAATCCCGGTAGCGATAATAAATCGCCTCGAATGCCGACACGTCCCCCTCATTGGCTACCTCGACCAAGGCTTCATCGCTTCGCGGGTCGGACTTTCCGCAGCCCTTCATAGCCGGCAACCCCCTTTCATTTCCATCCGGCTGAAAGTTGTGGATATGGGGTGATTCCAGTGTGCAACGGTATCACCAATATAGCAGACGGACGCAAAAACGGAAGAACGGCGATTTCTTCGACCTTCGGTTTCTTTAGCGAATTACGATATTGTGAGGACGAGTCGCGAGAGTGATCCTCTGACCCGTATGAAGGCACAGACCGCAGCCTATTGGCGATTGAGGAACGGCGATAAATCCGAGAGCGCACCGATGCCCTTTTGATTTTCTTTGACCCTGTAAAATCTCCTGCGCACTTCGCCGGACAGGAGCGGCGCCGTGGTGTCAACCCACCTCGTAACGGTGTCGCCGTCCGAAGGAATGTATTCCGCTACAGATTCCCACGTCATCACGTCGCTCGAACAATAGACCGAGTACGCCCTTGCCGACAGACTGCTCCAGGTGAGAGTCACTGTCCCCTCGCCATCCACTTCAATCTCGTTTATGTAGTATTCATAGGCTCCCATATCTACCCTTGTGGTCTTTCCTCTTCCGCCGTACACGATTCTCCGGTTACCGGCGATGTCGGTCTCAGGCAAGCCCGACGCATCGTTGTCGCCCGCGTCAATGCACGGCGAATCACGCGAGAGGCGATAATCGTTGTCCTCGTACGTCTCGGGTTCCCCGTCGGGCCCGGCCGGGTTCACGAATCTCGGGTCCTCGGAAATGTTCCCACTGACCGTCCCTCCGGCCCAGCCCTCAATGCAAGAGAAAGATGGAATGCTCGATTGATGAAGCTCTCCCCCTGAGCCGCCCGGGTTGTTTCCCCAGATGATGTTGTTTTGGATCGTGCCTTCGCACTCACCGAGTCCCCCACCGTACCATATAGCTGAGTTGCCCACGATGGTGTTGTTCCGGATTACGCGATGACAAAGCGCAAGCCCGGCGCCCCATATAGCGGTGTTTCCCGAAATGACGTTGTTCTGGAGCGTCCCATTGCAACTGTACAATCCGCCGCCTACATCGCCGCCTGAGTTCGCGCAGATGAGATTGTTCTGGACTGTGGCAGCACACAGCAGTAGCCCACCGCCGGCATCGGCGGAGTTGCGAGAGATGATATTGTTCTGGATCGTATCATGGCAGGTGGCGAGTCCCCCGCCGAATAGAGCGGAATTGCCGGAGATCGTATTGTTTTCGATCGTCCCTCCACACTCTGCGAGTCCGCCGCCCCAGCGGTTGGAAAGATTGTCGGAAATGGTGTTACTCTGGATCGTGAAGTCGCAATCGAACACCCCGCCGCCGTCCCCTTCGGTCGAGTTTCCGCTGATTACGTTATCTTGGATCAGGCTGTGGCACCGTCCCAGGCCCCCGCCGTTGGCGCCGCTTCCCGTCGCCGAATTTCCGGAGATGGCGTTTTCCTCAATCATGTTGTCGCAGTAAGCAAGTCCGCCGCCGCACGCGAAGTCTCCTGAAACAGAGTTGCCCGCGATCATATTATTCCTGATTGCGCCATTGCACAGCAACAGTCCGCCGCCGCTCGGGAGACTGCCTTTTCCTGTGTTCCCGGAGACCGTGTTGTTCGCGATAAGACCGTCGCAGAAGGCGATTCCGGCGCCTGACTCAGCAAGATTTTGCGTAATAATGTTGTTCCGGATGGTGGCATGCGTGCGCTCAAACCAGGTCCCACCGCAGATTCCACCGCCGCATGGTGCACTGCCGCCCCGAATTGTAAACCCGGACAGCACACAACTTTCCCCCTCCCCGCCGGTGAAGGTAACGACGGGGCCGCCTTTCTTGACGACAATCGCAGTTTGGGCAACTACGGCGGGGTCAAGCGGATCGGTGCTCGTGAGTCTGACGTTCTTGCCATGGAAAAGGATGTGCTCTTGATATGTTCCCACAGCGACAATCACGGCGTCGCCGTCGGACGCGGCGTCTATCCCGTCCTGGATTTTCTTGAAGGCTGTTTCCCACGACTGCCCGTTGCCCGATTCCGGCGCCGAGCCGTTGACATACCACGTTTCTCCCATGCCCGCCTGGCAGAGGCACCCGCACAGGGCAGCGATGATTGCGCCCAGTGTCTTTCGCATCTTGAGCTCCCCCCTCTGATTCTATGGTCGCTGCACGAGCCTGCTGAAAAGCTCGGCAGGCGTGAAAACGCTGACGACCTCTTATTGTATCAGACATCAACGACCCACGAAAGTTCGGGTGTCGTACGTCGAGCCGGGCGCGAGAACTGTCGGCGCAGGCAACCTGATTCCGGAATCATTACGCAGAACGTATTATGGGCTCGACTTTGCTCCGCTACTCATCTATGTATTCCCCGCGAGCGGAGGCTAATGTCCCGGGCCGCCGACTTCTCTCATTAGGGCAGGAAAGCCACCTTTGAGCGCCTTCCACTCGGTCTTGAAAGTGTAGGATTGCCCGGGGCCAAGCGAAACGAGAGGACTGAGAATTTCCATCTCGAGAAGACGGGGGGTCTTTTCAGGGTCGGGCTCGGCTTCGGTCAGTTTCTTTGCGGCGATATAACTGCCGGCGCCGTTAATCCAGAATTCGACAGAGCAGTCGTCGGGATATTCTTTGCCGGGGAAATACTCATATTCTTGCAGGAGAACGTAGCCGGTTGTCCCATCAACGGAAGCCAGCCACCCGCCGGGCGAGTCAATTCCCGCTTTGCCGACGAGGTAGTTGTAGTGGCCGCGAAAGAGGTTTCGCCGGTAATCCGGCATCCAGGCGAAATTGTTGGCCAGGCCATATAGAACGCAGTATTTATTCCGGAAAAGGCTTCGCGGGTTCAGGGCACAGTAGAAATCGAGCTGGTCGTTGTATCCTTCGCCATCAGGGTTTGAGGCATCAATCTGCGTCACAGACCAAATACCCCAGGAGACTTTGCGGTCGGTTACGTTGGCCATTGTGCTTTCGAGGAAGACTTTTGACTGGGCGGCTTTCAAACTTATGACGCGTGAGAATTGGATGCCGGTTCGCTCTCGATCGGGAGGGCTGGTGAGGCGGATGGAGACTTCCTTTCCCTCCGAGCGAAGGATAGCACAGGAGAAACGCCCCCCGTCCAGGATAGGGTCGCCCGGGCCCGGCCATTGGTCGGGTCCATCCCATCCCTGCGGCGCAGGCCACAGCTTGTCGCCGCCGTAGTTGTTCCATTTCCCTTCCGTGTAGGGCAACACCTTCCCGGCCAGCTTATCGTTGACGAAGAGGTAATTGTGCCCTTCGAAGGCAAACTGGACGATCCGGCCTCCGATATCGGGAACAACATACAGTTCGACGATGTCATTGGACAGTTTCAACGCCCGCCAGCCGCGGTAATTGACTTTCTCGACCTTGCACTGTGCGAGAGAGGTCCCGCTCCAAAGAAAGGTCGTCGCAGCCACGCCCAAAAGGATTAAGATTTTCTTCATTGGCGACCTCCAATCCGGTAGATGGATTTGCTTTTCCGGTTACTCTTTTTTCTGGGATATGAATCCCGCTTCAGCCCAATCCGCATGGTCGAAATCTATTCCATCGCCGGCATCATCAACGAGGAGAGTGAGTTGTTTGCCGCCTTCGATGGGGACGTCCACATAAGCCTTTCGCTCGCCGGCGGTGATAATGGGGCTTTGAAAAAGCTTTTCGCCGTCAACCAGCACAGTGAAGCGTATGCTGCCGTTGGAACCGGCGGAATTGTCCAACCCGCACACCGCCACAAAGCGGGCGAAGCGTGGCACGAGCTTGTACACGAGCTCCGAATCGGCATGGGTGCCCAATCCTCTCTCGAAAACTTCGCCCTCAACTGTGATGGGTTTGCCGGTGCAGTTCGTGTTGGTCTGGAGAGTCCCCCACCCCTGCTTAGCTTTGATCGGCTTCAGTTCGCCGAGCGCCACTTCAGGGAGAGGCGGCCTTGGGGGTGGGGTTTTGGTTCTCACCTCCACGGATTGCCGCGACGGATAGGTGCGACCTGACCAATCCACAGCCGCGATCCGGTAGCGATAAGTTGTATCCGGCTTCAATCCGGCGTCGCGATAGACCGGACGGGGCACCGTAGCGATGGGTTTCTCGTTTCGGAACACGGTGCATCCTACCGCTCCCTCCGGCACATTCTCCCACGAAAGTTCAACCTCCCGCCGACCGATAGAGGTCGGAGATAGACCGCGCGGTGGGGACAGCGCGACTTTGGCAGCAGGAGCGGGCTCGAAAGCCACCTGCCAACCTACCTCGCCCGCCTCAGACGGGAGGAAAGTGACGCTGAGCCAGGGGGTGTGGACCTCAGAGCTAACTGAGGCCTCGCCCGCAGATGCCGACAAGAAGCGGTACGCGACCGGTTCCGGAGGCATGACGATACGGAGTGTGTAAGGGTCGTCCTTCACCACGAGCGATCGCCCGAGCAGCGTTTTCGAAGCGGCATCCCACTTCACATCAACCAAGTCCACCGCTCCCTGAGTAACGTGCCGCGAGGTGGAAATCAGGAAGGGATGTTCCTTCAGGGCATGAACGGAAAGAACGCGGCATGAAGTCGGCGTCAATTCACAGCTATACGTTCCCCGGACGGGGCCGATGAAATCCTCCCGCCAATAATCGAAAAGCACGTATCGCTGCTCTGGGGAAAGCCCGATCTCCTCGAAGGTCAAGGTCGCTGTCGCGTTCTTATTTCCCCAGTTGAAGAGGCCAACCACGTCCCAGGAGGCAATTGGCTTTTGAACTTTGAGGTCCCAGATGGTGACGTGCGGCTTAGACCACATGTCGCGAGGCCAGATTTCTGCGACCGGCAGAGCGCGGCGGAGCACCTCCACCCGGTCTTGCGGCAAAGAGAACATCTGGTCGCTTCCGAGGAAAACGCCGCCGGTAAGGGCGAAGGCACTGACCCTCGCTCTGGCCTGGTCCGGGGTCAAGGGAGGACGCACGCAGGAACAGTCCGGATCGTTCACCCATGCGATATTGTGGACGTACATCCATTGAGACATCTGCCTTGTGTTCCCGAGGACATGTGCCCATCTCGGCGCTCCCACATCGCCCCCGATGCGACTGGCATTGACGATTCCAATTGCATCCGTAGGCGTCCCCCAGCAACCGTTGATAATTCTTTCCCAGCCGAACTCGTCGCGGATGACATGAAGGCCACGGCGGAGAGCCTCGGGAGCCGAGATGTCCGGGTTATGAAGCCGCCTCCCGTGCTTGGCGAAGTTCGCTTCGGCTGCCGGGAGGCCATCGAGCTTGAGGTAATCATAGCCCCATTCCTTGAGGGTCCGCGTCATTTCGCGCAAATAGGCAAGAACGCCCGGATGAGTGGGGTCAATACAATACTTCCCCTTGAACGTGCCAACGTATTTGCCGTTAGCGTCCTTGACGAACCAGTCGGGGTGCTTCTTCAGAATCTCCTCGCTGCTGAGGGCAAAAGGAGTAAGCCACAGCGCGGCTTTGAGTCCTTCTTGATGTATATGGTCGTTGAGCCATTTGAGACCGTGAGGGAACTTTTCGTTGGGTTTCGTCCAGACCTCGGTCTGCCAGCCATCGTCCATGAGGACGTACTCGAGGCCGTACGCTTTCAGATTTTCAGCCATCCAATCGGTCTCTTTCAGCATATCTTGTTCGGAGACCTTGGTGTAATAGAAATACCAGGAGCAGTAGCCAGCGATGCCTCGCGGCCAGGGCTTATGGGAGAAGGGCTTGTAGTAAGGAAGATTCCGAAATCGCTTCAGGAAATCCGGATAGCAAAGAAGCGCGTCGGAGCCGCCCCGGACAACGCAGGAAAAGTTGCGACCCGGGCCGGAAGCCCGACCGGCAGAGACCGTGACTTTCTTGCCCTGGAGCTCCACGGCGAAATCATTTTTCTTGTCAAAGAAGCCGGTGTAAAGCCCGCTCTCGGGATGGCCGATTGCGGTGGGCAGAACGTTGTCCTGGGAACCGGGAGGCAAGCTCGGGCGACAGGCGAAGGCGCCCTCGCCGGCCACAAGGGTGCAGGTAACAAGCGGCTCGACGGACTGTCCCTCGATTGCCACGGACCATCCGACTTGCTCCGGTTGGGGCTTGGCGCCCGGCGAGCGACGAGGTGACATCTCGAAAGCCACAACCATTGTGGGCAGGCTGTCGGAACGGTGGACAACCTTAACGACTCGGGCCTCGCCCCGCGGCTCCGTGATGACGCGCCTGGTGGCGTAAGCCTCATCGGCCGAGGAGATGCGTCGAGCGGCGACCGTAACGGCAGCCTCTCCTTCTCGCAGGACTGTCCCCAATCCGCGAACCGTGACCGAGAATTTGCCCTTAGAAAGGTCGTAAGCGAGTTGTAGCGAGCGGTTGTCCATAACGACATTGTTACGATTGACGCGGACGGAAACTGTGTCCGCGCCCCGCGCCGGGACGGAGCCGAAGATCGCCATCGCTAAAGCGACGGCGAGCACCGAGATCAGTTTTCTTGCTGTCATTGAGCGATTCCTTTCCTTTCACATGCTGCCAATAGTACAAAGCGCGCTACCTCGCAGCGTCGAAGCCCTCAGGAATCTTTCCGAGGGGGACGGTTGACATGGTGAGTATCGCACCGGGACCAACAAGCGCCTCCGTTACGCCGTCGCTTCGCGGCGCAGGGGCGGGACGCACCTCATTTTCTCGATAAGGATCAACGACCTCCATCTCGCGGAAAGCGACGCCGGCGCCTTCCACGCATACCCGCTGTGGGGATGTCGAGCGGTTGAGCAGAACGATAGTTATTGCTCCGCCCTGGCCGGCAAATGCCGAAGCCAGAAGGTCCCGGGCAGACGATTCGGTTCCGAGGCGTACCATCCCTTCGCGAATCCGGCGGCTGTAAGCGCCATAGACGCGGAGCTGATAGCTGGACGGCGCCGGCACGAATCCGTGCGAGTTGTCAGGGACAAAGAGCGATCGCGTCCAGCCGTAAGACGGCTGGACCACATTCAGCAGAACCCAACAGTAAAGAACCGCCGAGGCGTCGGCGATTGCAAAGTTCTTGTGATAGAGCTCGCCCATGACAAAAGCAAGCCGATATGTCGGCCACTGGTAGCGCGAGGAGTTGACACACAGTTCCGTGGATAGGAAAGGCTTGCCGGCCACGAGCTTTTTCCACTTGAGGAGCAAAGCATCGTAGCCGTCGGGATTGGTGAACGAGTTCTGGTAATCGTACATGTGGGCTGCCGCATAGTCAATTGCATCCCACGCGGCTTCGGAGCGTAGGAACGCCTGGGCCCGGTGGACCCCTTCGGCCAGGCTCCCGGCGTCGCTCATGTGAATTCTCACGGACTTGAATCCCGCGCGGTCAAGCTCTTGTCTCAGGGTAAGCGCCATCTTGTGCCACACATCGGGCGGCTGGGCTTTCTCGTTCTGGATCCCGACAATATCGGGCGGCGCGCCGCTCTTCTCCTGTGAGGCCTGGCAGTAGCGGACGACGGCGCGCGCGAAAAGCCCCGGATCGGCAACACCATGGTGGAGCTTTCCTTTACTATCTTTCCAATCGCGCTTCGCCCAAGACGGCAGTTCCCAGAACTCGAACAACACCCGGCCGCCCAAGCGGCGCAGCGTCTTCAAGTAACTGAAGTCGCTGATCTCACCATTGGGAAAATTGTCGCCGTAGTAGTGAGGTGTCGCGTCTTCGAGTCGGTCCCAATTGCGCATATCGCCATCGAGGCGTGTGCCGATGGGGTACTCCCTTTGGATCAGGAGGTTGTACTCGCAGACGATTTCCCACCAACGCCGCTTTCCCTCCTGGCTCAGCCGAGCATAAGCCATAGGAGTGGCAATTCCCCCGAATCCAAGAATTTTCTGGTGCTTGCGTTCCGGGTAAATCCTAACCACGGCTAACCTTTGCTCGGGCTTGACAAGTCTTCCTCGTGCTTTTCCCTTATCCTTTGCGAGCCGAAGTTGGTGTCGGCTCACGTCGAACAAGCAGACCTGGCGCAGAACCTCGCGGCCGTTAACGGCAACAGACAGGCCAAGACGGTGATCCAGCTTGACGGTTAGCGCCCGTAAGCGGCCTTTCCGGGTCTCTGCGGACTCAACCCAGCGTTTCTCGGGATGGCGCGAGGCTCGGACATTCCCGCCTTTGAGTTCGTTCAACCCGAAGGAATCGTAAAAACGCTGGAGGACACGGACTGCCGAGTCCTCGACCCTGACTGTGAACCCACCTCGTTCGCCCGTGAAGATCCACTCAAGCGCTCCGCCTTCAAGGTCCAGATTGTCCAGGATGAGGGTTCGCTCAAAAAGAGCGGGAAGAAACTCGTCAAAATAGACCCTCGCAGGCTCCCTTCCCCTTCCCCAGATGTGGACTTTCTCTCTGTCGGAAGCAAGATCGAAAGACTCACCCTGGCGGACGGATTGAGGTTCCCGCTTCGGGAGGTTGGCCGGCCCAATTTCTCCCGCAAGCGGCGCTGCAAAGAGCAGGCTTGTGAGTGCGAGAGCAAGCATCGGTCTTCCCTTCCATCGCCTCAACGTATTCATTGGCCAATTACAGCCCCTTGTCCAGAAACGCGCGGCAACTGCTCCTTTTTCTGGAGCCCTCGGCCCGGCAGGCGGATTTTGACTCTTTTCCGGTAGCGTGTGGCGACGTAAATCAGGCGCTTCTACGGCGACGCCAAAGGGTCCAGTCTGATCTGCTTCTCAAGCGAGCCCTTGGTGGGCAACTCGATAGTTCCTTTGCGGCCAGACCATCGTTCGAGGTGCAGCACGATGCGAGCGGGCACGGTTTGGCGCGGCGGGTTCAGTTTCAGATGGGCCGAGGAGCCGTCATCAGCGACATGCAGGTCCAGGGACATGGGCCCGAACTCCGTCAGAATCCCTCGCAGCCTGGCCACCGCCCCGGGCCGTATCCACTTGGCCGGCAGTCCCTCAAACAGGTGCAACTCGTTGCCGCGCTCCAACACAAGCAGGTGCCGGACGAGGCGGATGAACTCGGCACTGGCCCAGTTGTGAGGCATATCTCCACAGACCTGCTGTCCTTTCCCGAGAGGCATTTGTTCTTCGCGCCAGCACAACAGGGGCGAGGCGTGGTTCGCAAAGGCATACAACGTGCGCGCGGCTTTCTGCCCATCACCAATCCATAACCAGGCGTGTGCGTAAAACGAGCCGAAATAATTCCATATCCCCTCCGACAACCAGCCTGTGCCATAGACGAGTCCCTCCCGCTCGACGGACTGAAGCATGGCCATATTTCCACGGACCAGCGGGTCATCGGCGACGAACACTTTTCCGGGAAAGACCGCGTGAAGAAATGCCCATTGAGCCTTCTGAGGCGCGACGTTCTCATCGTCGCGCATGCGAATGGGCAAAAAGCAATTGCCGTGCGCGTCTGTACGCATGTCCCGCTTGGCAGCCCTACGGAAGGTAGCGTAGAAATCATTATACTTACGCTGCCACTCGTCCGCTTGGCTGTTTTTCTCCAGCCAGCGGGCTGCCTCCACGGCAGACCGCATCCCTGCGAGCGTCCAGTACACATTCGTGTACTCGGGGTACCTTCCGGCGAGTCCACCGTCGCTGAAACCCTCAGGGATCAGACCGGCGTTGGGCGCCGCAGGGTCGGCTGAGGCCATTTTTCGCATCTTCTGGATGAACGCGAACCCGCGCTCTACACTGGGCCAGACGTCCTGCAGCCAGTTTTTATCGCCTGCCAGACGGGCATGTCGAGAGACTGCCCAAAGGGCGATACCGGTCTCCTTCCAGTGTCCGTCTATCAGCATGAAGGCGCCGTCGTCACGCTGAAAACTGAGCAGGTATCGTATTCCGTTGCGAGCTTCCTCTTGCCTTCCCAGGTAGGCCACCGCCTCCATAAGGAAGGAGCCATCTACGACCCACAGACCACGGTAGCAAGTGGGGCCGACCTGAAAGGCAGGTAGCCCTTTCTTTATCTCCCGCGCCTGGTAAATGTTGCGGATGGCTGAATCTACCAGTGCCTGGACGCCCGCGTCGGGCACTTCGATGTGCTTATACGGGAGATCCACCTCCAGCCAGTATCGCTCAGCCCTTTTTAGGAAGGCTTCCGCGTCGGAAACGGTTTGCGGCACAAAAGGTGCATTTCTTCCTCTGCCGACGCCGACCGCGAGAACGCGCTGCTCGCCCGGCAGTATCCTGACTTCAGGAAATTGCAGCGTCACCTTATCTTTCGAGCGGGTAGCTTGCTCGAAAGGAGTGGCAGAAACCAGTGTGGTTTGGGCGCCGACCAGAACTCGCGTCTTCGCTTTATCTGGAGTGACAGCGAATTCACTCTCTATAGACACCGTCGGAGTGACGCTCGCCTCCATGCTCCCCGTGTTGCGCAGCCTGAGAATCAACATGTCATTCCGGGGCGGAGCGGCCGCAGACTGCTCTGTCCCGCAGTCAACGTGGAGCAGCGGAGCCCTGCTGCTGCGCCCGGCCAGCAACTCGTCCTTCGGTGGAGCCATGGTTCCTTCGAAGACCCACAGTACATTCAGGATCGCGTTGACGTCCGGCGAGCCCTCGGCAGCGGAAACTGCAACTTCGATCCATCCATCGCCGTCCTCATCTCGCGCGTCGAACGCAAACAGCACGGGCATGTTCTGCCCTTTCGCGGCGACGATGTCCACCGTCTTGCGTCTCTTGCCCTCTATCTGAAGATCGAGGAGACGTTGGCCTCCTTGTTGGTGATAACCCTCGCAGAGTCCAAGCACCACCGCGTAGCCGGCGGACCCGGCCGTTCGGAAGCGATACCGGATCGGTTGACCCCATCCAACTGCGATGTTCTTAAACGCTGGATCACATACCACCTTGGGCGACGCCCAACCGACGAGACCTGTTTCCTCACCCAGCCGTTCCACAACAGGCCGTTCCATGTTCGGAGGTTCCTTGTGTCTGAGAGAGGGAGCGACGGCAAAGGCCTCCTCCAGCAGTTCTACCTGCCCGTTGCGTTTGATTGTCCGGACGATGGGCACGCGCGGCGACAGCAGCTCCTGGCGCACCCACTCGGTTTCGCCCTGGAAGCCCGCAGTGATCTTCGTTTTGAAGTCAGCAAACCTGCCCCGGTAATCGTAGAGAAGCCCACCGTCCTTGGCGACGAGGGTTTTCTGCCAATCGTCCGGCAGGCAAATAGACGTCTGCCACCAGGGCGGGGCGTAACGAAAATCCACCGTCCAAGGGTTCGCTTCTCCCGCGAAACTTCGTTTGGCCGTGCCAACAATCGCCGTCATAATAAGCCAGCCACCGATAAATGCCATCAGATCGGCCTTCATACGCTCCGACATCATCTCGTCCTCCGAAGCCGCTACCTAACCGTTTTCCCATTCTATTCTCGGTCAAGGCATTCTTTCAAGTTGCTTCGCTGCCCACGAGAGCGCTCCCTTTGGAACCTCGGCCGCCATCTCAACAGCTTTTTTGGCCCGACTGAGGTCGTTTGCGGCAAGCACAACCCTCCTCGTGGCCTCACCTTCCAGCCTTAGGAACGTTTCCGTCCCGGCAGGGGCGCGGCAGCCATGGATGAATACGTCTTTAACCTGACTCAATCGGACCATCGGGCTCCCGTCTTCTGCGCACTGGGCATCGAGTCCTTCAATTTCCATCTCTTCTACACCCTCGCAGGCGAGTGCGGGACGTAGATCTGGCTTAACACATCTCAGTTGCACGTTCCTGAGCTTCAACCCGCGAACATGACGGCAATAGAAACCGTAGGCGGGAAGCGTACCGAACATCGTGCATTCGGGATAAGCTGAGGGCTTTTCATCAACCACCCTCTTGGCTTCGTCTTTGTTTCCTCCGCCCGGAACCGAGATTCTTATGTTGCTCAGCGTGACGTTTTCGATCCGGTGGTCCGGCAAACCACTGATTACACACCCCAGCTTCGACGAGCTGGACGCTTCGATATTGCTTATCGTGACATTGCGGAAGACACCGGTCGGCGGTTTTTCCATACCCTCCTTGAATGGGCGACCTCGATCTCCCAATCGCAGAAATATCGGTGATCTTACGTTTTTCATGGTTATGCCGGAGACGACGACTTTATCAAGCGTGCCGCCGTCAACGATTTCGAGAGCGATCCCCGCAAGGTTCGTGTCGTAAAGCGAGCACCCCGTGACAACGACGTTCTTGAAGCCACCGTTGGATTCGGTTCCAAACTTTATACCATTACATAGGCTACTCAAAACGCAATTTGTGATAGATATGTTTTCGGACGCCCTCGCTGCCGTGCTTTTCAGAACAATAGCATCGTCGCCCGACCAGATGTTGCAGTCCGAAATGCGGACTCTGCGGCAACAGTCAATGTCTATGCCGTCGTTGTTGTGGTTGCAGCGGCTCCTCACCGTGATTCCTTGGACATGCACATCGTCACATGCAAGGTAGTGCAGTACCCACATGGGGGAGTTTTTCAGGGTAACGTCCTTGACCGTGGCGTTCCGGCAGGTAACAAGCCGAATCAGATTTGGCCGAACCTTGTAGGGGCCTTTGAATGATGCTCCCTGCCCGTCAATGACGCCTCCGCCCACGATGGCAACATTGCTCAAGCTTTCCCCGTAAATCAGGCTTTTGTTCGCATAATTGTCAGTGTAGGATCGGAACGCCGGAGCGGTTGGAGGATAGTCGTTCAACTCTTTGCTTCCCAGCAGGGTACAGCCCGACGCAAGATGAAGCGTCACATTGCTGTGCAGATAAAGGGTTCCGGATAGAAAAGAGCCAGCCGGGAAGAACACCGTTCCTCCTCCGTTATCGGCGCATACGTCAATAGCCTTTTGGATGGCCTTGGTATTCAGCGTCTCACCACTTCCTACCGCGCCGAAGTCGCATACGTTGTATGCCACTGAGGTAGAAACCGCTGTGGAAGCGTCGGTCGCCGGCATGGCGAGAATAATGAACGCCGCGAGTATAAGCCAAAGGACGAGTTTCCCACCGCTATGTAATTTCCTCACGGTCGTTTCTCCCTGTGCGTTTTGGAGTTTGCTTTCCGCCCGGATAGGACAGACTGAAACATGATACTTTCAGCGCGACACACGAGCGCCCGTAATCTGAGGGGAACCGTTTCGCACACCCACACTCGACCTATACCGAGTCGAGACTGCCAACAATAGTTGACAATGTCAATCGTTTTGCGAATGTTGCAATGAAGACGCTTTCTCTTGTGCGGTGTCCTTTTCATGGTGAATGGAACTATAGAATCCGCCCTTCTCCATAGGTTGAATTGTTTAGGTTATTATGCGTGGACGCCTTACCTTCTCAACTGGAGGGATGAAATGAGAAGTCTGCGACGAGCTGCACAGGTAGTTGTAACGACAGCCGTCCTTGTTTTGATCGGCGGATTAGCGGCCGCACAGGAGACTGTTCCCATGCTGGTCAACTATCAAGGAAAGTTGGGGTAAAGCGAAAGCTTTTTTGACCTTTCGCAAAAACAGGATTCCGAGAATCCTGTCCATCGTGTTATCATGTCAAAAAAAGAATGCGTCCCCGAACTTATGAATCGGGGCACTGAGTTCCTGATAACACCGCTGTCCGGCTTGATTGAGATGCAGCATTAGTTGGTTGTGGGAGTAATGAAGGCAGCTTACCTCGTCGCCAAACGAAGATTTGAGATCCGCGAGGTCCCCGAGCCGAAAATGCAGAACGATAGTGACGTTCTCCTCAACGTTCGCGCTTCGGGAGTCTGCGGCTCCGACCTTCACAATTACAAGGAGGGCAAAACCGGGTGCCTCGAGGTCGAGTTTCCGATGATCCTCGGGCATGAGTGTTCTGCGGTCGTGGAAAAGGTCGGCAGTGCGGTGACAAAAGTCAAGCCTGGAGACCGGGTCGCAATCGAGCCTGCGGTATCGTGCGGACAATGCGAGGAGTGCCTCAAGGGGAGGCAAAATCTCTGCGAGAACATTCGGTTCCTCTCCCTTCCCGGTGACCTTGAGGGATGTCTCAAAGAGCGCATGGTCATGCCTGAGACCAACGTCATCCCACTTCCCGACGATTTTACCTTCGAGGACGGCGTGATGCTGGAGCCTCTCTCGATATGCGCACACGCGGGCACACTCGCCGAGCTCAAGCCGGGCGATAGCGTCGCCATTCTCGGCTCGGGTCCCATTGGTCTTCTGACCCTGGAAGTCGCCAATGTCTCAGGAGCCGTGCTGTCCTTTGCGACCGACATCGTCAAGGAGCGAGCGGAAATGGCCGCCAGCCTCGGCGCGACGTATTCCTTTGACCCCAACGAGACGGATGTCGTGCGAGAAATCCTCGAAGCCACCGATGGCAGGGGAGTGGATGTAGCGTTCGAGTGCGCCGGAGAACAGGACACTGTCAATCAAGGGCTGGAGATTCTTCGACCGGGAGGTAGATTCCTCCTCCTCGGAATCCCCGGAGGCGCCCCCCAATACTCCTTCGACACCGACATGATGCGCCGCAAGGAATTGACCATCGTTTTCGTCCGAAGGCAGGTTCATTGCTTCGAAAAAGCAATCAATCTTGTGAAAGCGGCGAGAATTGATGTTCGCACGCCTGTCACCCACCGCTTCCCTCTGGAAAAGACGAACGACGCCTACGAGCTGGTCTCGACCTACAGGGACGGCGTGGTGAAAGCGATAATCAACTTCTAACCTGCTGGGCAGGAATCCCGTCTATCCTGTTATCTTGTCGAAACAGATAGGTCACTGAGCTCATCAACCACAGCACCAAGACAATGACAACGGACGCAAAAAACCTTTTCCTGACGGGTCCGCCGGGCATCGGCAAGACCACAGTTATCCAGAAGGCGATTCAGAAACTCTCCCTCTCTGCCACAGGCTTCTACACGCGAGAAGAACGGGAAGGCGGACGCAGAGTCGGCTTTTCAATCATCACCCTCGACGGGAAAAAGGGAATCCTCGCCCACGTGCGCGCCAGGGGAAAGTTCAGAGTGGGACGATATACAGTGGAAGTCGAGGACATCGAGCGGGTGGCTCTGCCGGCGCTGACTCCGAAATCGCCGTCCGAGATAATCGTCATAGACGAGGTGGGGAAAATGGAGTGTTTCTCGGAAGCATTCCGCGAGGCTTTGCTCGCAGCCCTCGACGCTCCAAATACCGTCCTGGGCACCATCGCCGCGAGAGGCACGAATTTCATTGAGAGCATCAAGAGGCGGAAGGACGTGGCTATCGTTCAGGTCAATCACCATAACAGAGACGAGCTGCCGGGGAAATTGACGGCCATGCTGCGGTAGAAAAAGATGGTCGTGCGCCACGGGCTTGCCAATCCCCGCCGGAAGGACATTCTCACAGCGATGCGATTAGCCGCTCGGCAATCTGAATGGCGTTCAGGGCAGCGCCCTTCCTGAGATTATCGCTCACCACCCACATATCTATGCCGTGCGGGCAGGAGATGTCCTCGCGGATTCGTCCCACGAACACTTCGTCTCTTCCGGCGGCTTCGGTAGCGAGCGGATAGAGTTGATTGCCGATGTCGTCAACGACCTCGACCCCCTCGGCAGTGGAAAGCAGCTCCCGCACCTCCTCGGCGGTAATCTTCTTCTCGGTCTCGACGTTCACCGCTTCGCTATGACTCCTATCGGTAGGAATCCGCACGCACGTGGCACTGACCATTATGGAATCGTCGTGAAACATCTTGCGGGTCTCGTTGACCATTTTCATTTCCTCGTGCGTGTAGGCGTTTTCCGCGAAGGCGTCGGACTGAGGTATTTGCGGTAAGGCGTTGAATGCTATCTGATGCGGGAAGACCGACCTCTCATAGCTCCTGCCGTCGAGGATGGCTCGCGTCTCCTGATACATTTCATCTATTGCGCGGGTGCCCGCACCGGAAACGCTCTGAAACGTCGTCACGACTATCCGCTTGACCCGGGCAACGTCGTGGATGGGCTTGAGGGCAACGACCATCTGAATCGTGGAGCAATTCGGGTTAGCGATAATCCCCTTGTGCCAGGCGATGTCTTCGGGATTAACCTCCGGCACCACCAGAGGCACTTCCGGGTCCATTCGGAAAGCGCTGGTATTGTCCACGACTACGGCCTCTTTCGCGGCAATCGGAGCAAACTGCTTGCTTCGGCCCCCACCCGCACTGAACAGCGCGATGTCTATCCCGTGGAAGGAGTCCTCTCCGAGCACCTCCACATCAACCTCCTCACCGCGAAACTTCAGCTTCCTCCCCGGAACCCGAGCCGACGCGAGCAACCTGATTCGGTCAATCGGAAACTTCCGCTCCTCCAAAATAGAAATCATCTCCGCACCGACGGCGCCGGTGGCTCCGACAACAGCGACATTATATTTCTCGCTTTTCTTTAGCATTGTGTACCGGAACTCCTATGTTTTCTTATGGTGTACTTTGATGGACTTCTCGCCTTTCGCTGCGATGATCCTCCTTCAGCGACTGCGTTTAGCGCAGTAAACCCCCTTATCAAAGAACCATCGAGGGTTCGCCGCATCGAGCGGCAGGGTGGTTACGACTTCGACGTGATGTTGAGGTTTTTCTTGAACTCTTCCTCGAAAGGCGTGAACTTGAAGCCGCTGCCCCGCTTGGGCGGCTTGCTTGCCTGCTTCGGCTTGCTTTTCTTGCGAGAAAGCTGCCTTTTGGCCAGTTTTATGGACAGGTCAATCTTGCCATCCTCGCTTATGGCGACCACTTTCGCCTTGATGTTATCCCCCACCTTCAAATGCTGTTGGATCTTCGTGACGTACGAATCATCAATCTGCGAGATATGGACCAGCCCCTTCCTTCCATCGGGCAGCTTCACGAAGGCTCCGAAGGGGGCGATTCGCTTCACCGTCACCTCGACGATATCGCCTCTCTTGATCGCCTCCTCCTTCTTCGCCTCGCCTTGCTCTTCCGAGGGTACCTTTTCCAAGTTATCTCTCCCTGGACTTTCCCTCTTCCGGGGGCTGGAAACGCACGATGACTTCGTCCGGCCTCGCAAGATGGAGGTGTCGGCGAGCCGCCCGCTCAATCCCCTCCGAAGTCTTCATGCCTGCGATCTCTTTCTTCAGCGCTTGGTTCCCCGCTTTCTTCTCCCGCTGGACACGCTCCAGCTTCGCTATCCGCGCGCGCACGCTCTGCAGGTCCCGGAAACCCGGCACAAGAAGATAGACGCACGCCCCGGTGACCGCAATCAAACTCGCCGGATAGTAAAACTTCGTCAGCTTACTTCGCTTCTTCTTCTTTTTTCTCATATAGTCCCGCCATAGACCGCGATGTCGCCGAGCATCTCCTCGATGCGTAAGAGCTGATTGTACTTGGCCACGCGGTCTGTCCGGCAAACCGAACCCGTCTTGATCTGTCCGGAGCTGGTGGCGACGGCGAGGTCCGCGATGGTGGTGTCCTCCGTCTCCCCTGAACGATGGCTGATAACGTACGTATAACCAGCCTTCTTGGCCATCTCTATGGTGTTGAGCGTCTCCGTGAGCGTCCCAATCTGATTCACTTTGATGAGGATGGAGTTTGCCACGCCCATCTCGATCCCCTTTTTCAGCCTCTCAGTGTTGGTGACAAACAGATCGTCGCCCACAATCTGGAGCTTCTCTCCGCACCGCTCGGTCAGCTTTTTCCACCCTTCCCAGTCGTCCTCGGCGAGACCGTCCTCGATGGAGATGATGGGATATTTCTCGGCAAGAGCGGCGTAGAACTCCACCATCTCCTCCGGCGTGTACTCCTTTTTCTCCTCCGCAAGAAGACGATACTTGCCTTCTTCGAAAAACGTGCTCGCCGCGGGATCGAGAGCGATGAAAACGTGCTCCCCCGCCCCGTAGCCCGCCTTACCAATCGCTTCCACAATGAGATCGAGCGCTTCGGAATTCGATTTCAGGTTCGGCGCGAAACCTCCCTCGTCTCCCACAGATGTGCTATAGCTTTTCTCCTTGAGAACTTTTTTCAGAGTGTGGAATATCTCCGCGCCCATCCTCAGCGCCTCCCGAAAACAAGACGCTCCCTTGGGCACTATCATGAACTCCTGCAGGTCAACATTGTTATCGGCGTGGCTGCCTCCATTGAGGATATTCATCATCGGCACGGGCAAGACCTTCGCGTTCACTCCTCCGACGTACCTGTAAAGAGGCATCCCTATTTCCTCGGCGGATGCTTTAGCCGCCGCCAGAGAAACGCCCAGAATCGCGTTCGCACCCAGGTTCGATTTGTTCGGCGTCCCGTCGAGTGAAATCAAAACCTCGTCAAGCTCCGCCTGATTCGCCGCGTCCATGTCCTCGATCGCCGGAGCGATGACTTCGTTTACATTCTGCACCGCCTTGGTGACGCCCTTGCCGAGATACCTGTCGGGATTGCCGTCCCGCAGCTCTACCGCCTCGTGCTCACCGGTTGAGGCGCCGGACGGAACCGCCGCCCTCCCCACCACGCCGGAAGATAGCTCCACCTCCACCTCGACAGTGGGGTTACCTCGCGAATCCAGAATCTCTCTTGCTGCTGTGTCAATAATTGCCGTCATGTTTTATCCTCAGAAATAGTGATGGTCCTCAGGTCTTCAGCGATGATATGAATAATCCGGGGACTAACCCGGGAAAATCTCAACTCCACAGGGAAGAATCTTGAGCAGTGAAGTGTTTTGCACTATAAGCGTCTCACCTTCAAAAATCAAGAAAAAAATTCCTCGGTTCCTATGGTCTCAGTCTCGGGTGGATACCGCGCCAAGGCGGGGGAAGGAAAAAGGAAAGAGAAGGGTAACGCAAAGGCGCAGGGAGGAGGATGAAAAAGACTCCGTCGTCGCCTGCCGTGGCATTGGCATTTTGTCCATGATTCCCACGGGTCCCGCCTCTGGCGGGATGTCACATGGGAGACGGCCGTTCTTTTCGCCCTGAAGGGTACAGCCTCAGCCGGCGCCGAAAAACCCTGGTGTTGATGTTTCGCATGGCTCTTGCCCCAAAGTCCCGCTGTCTCACCCGTAACTGAGGGATTAGCTTGGTTCCTAATTCCTGATCTATGAAAGCAAGGCGTCAAGTGATTCTTCTCGATCTGTTATGCGACCATTCTGTGCCCTCCAGGTTAACGGCTGCGGTATCGGCGGGTCGGCTGTGTATCTTCCGGTTTCCTTCACTCATCTATTCGAGGTCTTACGCCTCAGGTCATCGTGCTGGAAGGGGCGCCACACACACTTACATGAGCTCTAAGGTCACAGGGGGTGTGGCCGTATTTCCGTGGCAAGTTATGGATGAATCCCTTGTTCGAGAAGCCCCGCCTCGGCGGGGCTGAAGCCGGCTGTCACGAGAAGAATCTCGTATCCGATATCCGATACCACCGACTAAAGCCGGTGGCTAACTGCGGCGCCCGCCGAGGGCGGGCGAAAAGGAGGCGGTGGCCCTTTCCGTTCTATGATAGAGGGACAGAGGGCACAGATCCACGGCGTCAACGTGCGACGGGAGAGGTTCAAAACGAGGCGTGAGGACACGCCACGGAGAGGCGGCCGCACCCGTCACAGGGGTTACCGGGGCCGCCACCTACATGATGGGGAGTTCTGGAATACTCAGCCCCTTGTTGAGTCAGGCAACAACTACTTGTTCTTCGGGTTCCTTCATTTGACTCCAGCAGTACTTCTTGCGGTAAGCCCCCTCTTCTCTGCGCCTCTGCGTTACCTCCTCTTCCCTTCTTCCCTCGCGCAACTCGGTATCCACTTGAGACCGAGGCTTTACCGGCAGGACACAGTTTGTCGGTAAAATTCTCAGGAAACGTGGTAGAATTGTTGTGGATTTCGAAAGCTTCGAACTCGAACGGCTCGGTTGGGAGAGCTATTATGACACATAGAGACATAAACATGGATTCCAATTCGAGCGGAGCTCGGTTGAACCGCCGCGATTTTCTGGGGCTGCTGGCTGGTGGTGCGGCAACTCTCGCGATGCCGGATTGCTTGCTTGGCGCACCAGCTTCGGCAGCGCGCAAGAGGCCGAACTTCGTCGTCATCTTCACCGATGACCAGGGCTACCAGGATGCCGGATGTTTCGGCTCGCCGCTCATCAAGACGCCGCATTTGGACAAGATGGCCGCGGAGGGGATGAAGCTTACGGACTTCTATGTCGCAGCTTCCGTGTGTACGCCATCGCGCGCTGCGCTTTTGACCGGGTGCTATGCACAGCGTGTCAGCCTGCCGAACGTCCTTTTTCCGAACTCGAAGATAGGCATCAACGCCGACGAGGTCACGCTTGCGGAGCTGCTGAAGACCTGTGGCTATGCCACAGTCTGCATCGGCAAATGGCACCTGGGACATCTGCCGCCGTTCCTGCCAACTCGCCACGGCTTCGACCATTATTTCGGCATTCCGTACAGCAATGACATGCGCCCTACGCCGCTGATGCGCGACGAGAAGGTCATCGAGGAGCCAGCCAATCAGGCGACGTTGACTGAGCGCTACACCGAGGAAGCAATCAAGTTCATCATCGAGAATAAGGATCGCCCCTTTTTCCTCTACCTGCCCCACACTATGCCGCACGTGCCGCTGCACGTTTCCGAGCGTTTCAAAGGAAAATCGAAACGCGGGCTTTACGGCGACGTTATCGAGTGCATTGACTGGAGCACGGGGCAGATTCTGGAGACAATTAGGCGCCTCGGTCTCGACAGGAATACGCTGGTGATTTTCACCTCCGACAATGGGCCGTGGCTCAGCAAAGGGAAAAACGGCGGCTCGGCTCTTCCTCTGCGAGGCGGGAAGTTCACGACCTACGAAGGCGGTATGCGTGTGCCGTGCATCGTGCGTTGGCCGGGCAAAATCCCCGCCGGGAGCGTCTGCTCCGAAATGGCCGCGAGCATGGACCTTTTCCCCACCTTTGCCAAGCTTTCCGGCGCGAGGATGCTGACCGACCGCATCATTGATGGCAAGGACATCCGGCCGCTGTTGAGCGGCGTCAAAGGCGCCAAAACTCCGCACGAGGCTTTCTTTTATTACCGAGGCTACAATCTGGAGGCGGTTCGCTCCGGGAAATGGAAGCTCATCCTCGAGCGGAGCCAGCGGAAGAAGAACCAGCCCGCGCGAAAGATTCCTGAGACGCTTTACGACCTGCGCGCCGACATCGGCGAAACGAAGGATGTATCGGCTGAATACCCGCAGGTTGTCGAACGCCTCAACGAGCTGGCGGAGCGATGCCGCAAGGACCTCGGCGATGCAAGACAAAATCGCCCCGGCAGAAACCGTCGGCCCGCAGGAAAGGTGTAGCCAGCCTGACGAGACACGAGGGGGTTCGTCGGCAATTAGGTCGGGGGACGGGTACATGGAGTTGAGCTGATAGGAAATCCGGTGGGTTCTGACGCGATTGTGACGTTAGCTCGCCGCTGGAGCTGACAAGGGCCAAGGGGGCCCATAATGACTGCGAGCGAAGGGAATGGTTCAGTTACGAAGGGGCAATGAAGCGATGAAAACTTTGACGGGATGCCTGTGGTGGTTCGTCATGCTGATTTCCATCGGGGGATGCCGTAACCAAAAAGGGGAAGAGGTAGCGTTCCCGGATCCCAAGCTTGAGTCTGCTGTCAGGAGTTGGATCGGATGGCATGAGGGTCCGATTTTCGAGTCCGACCTGAAGCAGCTAGCGTGGTTCGTTCCCCTTGAGAGCACCATCAGGGACCTAAGCGGCATCGAGCATTGCACAAATCTGGAACGGCTGGTGTTAAGGGGAAAGCATATAGAGGACATAAGCCCCGTGGCCAAGCTGAGTAGGCTGCGGGAGCTGTGGCTGGAGTGCCTCCAGCTAAGCGACATAAGCCCCCTGAGTGAACTCATCAACCTCCGGGGCCTACGGGTGCAGCAGGACCATAACCTGAGGGACATAGGGCCTGTGCGATCTCTGGTCAACCTGCGCACGCTCTATCTGGGGTGCAACCGCGTAACCGACGCAGGCCCTATCAGCGGTCTCACGAACCTCGAGGAGCTGTATTTTGGGGGAAACGAAATAAGCAACGTCCACCCTTTGAGCGCACTGACTAACCTGCGTGTGCTTTCCTTGTCGGGCAACCCGATAGGCGAGGTAACGGATCTCAGGGGTCTGACCAAGCTCCAAACCCTGTACCTCCTTGATGTGCAGATCAGCGACATCAGCGCCGTCGGCGAGATGAGTAAACTTCGCGAGCTATGGCTGGCAGACAACCAGATAAGCGATGTAAGAACCTTAGCTATGCTGGCAGACCTGAGGCTTCTCTACCTTGACAACAACCGAATAAAGGACGTCTCTCCGCTTCAAAGCCTGCGGAGGATTGGGGATGGGGAATTGTCCGTTCGGGAACGGGAGGGAGTGCGCGTTCACCTTGGCCTCTCAAACAACCAGATATCAGACATAAGCCCTATTGTCAGCAATCCAGGCATCGGGAAGAGAGATGTAGTTGACCTGAGACGGAATCCGCTAAGCGACGACTCCATCAACAACCTCATTCCACAACTCCGGAAAAGAGGGGTGAAAGTCCTTTACGATAAGCCAGAACGAAAGGAAGGACAGTAAAAGCTTCGCCCGGCATTATGCGAAATAATTCAAAACCCTGCGATAATTGATTTTCGGTCGCTTGGATGCGGAGGGATAAGAATGAAAAATATGAACCGACGCGAGTTTCTCACGACAGCGGGGCACAGTGTGCTGGGCGCTGTCGGCAGCGCATGTTTGTTGCGTTTCGGGAGCGCCTGGGCCAAGCTTTCCGGCGAACGGAAGCCCAACTTCGTCTTCATTCTCATTGACGATTTGGGGTGGAGAGACCTGACTTGTTACGGCAGTAAGTTCTACGAGACGCCCAACACCGACAGGCTCGCCAGGCAGGGAATGAAGTTCAGCAATGCTTACGCGGCGTGTCCCGTTTGCTCTCCGACACGGGCGAGCATCATGACCGGCAAATATCCCGCACGCCTTCACCTGACAGATTGGATTCCGGGACACAAGCGCCCCCGGGCGAAGCTCCGCGTTCCCAAATTCAACCAGCACCTTCCTCTGGACGAAGTGACCATTGCCGAGGCGCTGAAGCCCGCCGGTTACGTTTCTGCCAGCTTCGGCAAGTGGCATCTCGGCGGCAAGGGCTTCTATCCGGAGAATCAGGGCTTCGACCTCAATTTCGGCGGCGACCACAGAGGGCAGCCCCCGAGCTACTTCTATCCATATAGAATCCCGAATATCCCGACAGGGAAGAGAGGAGAATACCTCACAGACCGCCTCACCGAGGAAGCGGAGCATTTCATGGAGAAGAACAAGGACAAGCCGTTTTTCATTTATTTGACCCACTATGCGGTGCACACGCCGCTTCAAGCGAAATCGGAGATGGTCGCGAAGTACAAAGCGAAAGTGAGGCCGGGCGATGCCCAAAACAACCCGACCTATGCAGCCATGATTCAAAGCGTGGATGACAGCGTTGGCCGGGTCATGCGGAAGCTCGACGACCTCGGAATCGCCGACCGCACCGTCGTCATTTTCATGTCCGACAATGGGGGGCTGGCATGGGTCACCTCCAACGCGCCTCTCAGGGCAGGCAAGGGAACGATGTACGAGGGCGGCATCCGCGAGCCGATGATCGTCCGGTGGCCGGGAGTGGTCAAACCGGGCAGCATTTGCGATGCTATGGTCACCAGCGTGGACTTTTTTCCAACCATCCTCGCAATCGCGGGCGTCAAGGACGTTCCCGCAAAGGACATTGATGGCGTAAGCCTCGTGCCCCTCCTCCGGCAGAGCGGCCGGCTGCGGCGCGACGCAATTTACTGGCATTACCCACACTACCATCCTGGCGGGGCGACTCCCTGCGGGGCTATTCGTCGCGGCGACTACAAGTTGATAGAGTTTTTTGAGGACGGCCGCCTCGAGCTTTACAACCTCAAGGAGGATGTTGGCGAACGCACCGACCTCGCCGCCGCTATGCCGCAAAAGGCTGCCGAGCTGCGCAAGAAGCTGGCTAACTGGCGCCGGGCGGTCAAGGCTCAGATGCCGACGCCGAATCCCGACTACGACCCGGCAAGGGCAGGTCAGCGTCCGGCGAGAACACAGAAGAAGCCAAAACAATGAGCAGATGCGTGCCCTCGCGGGCCGTGGGTGCTGTAAGCGGCACGTATCGCCACTACACGCTCGCCGGAGAGACATTGAGTCGCACGAAGCGCAGGTGGAGCCCAACCTGCCCTGAGAATTTGCGCCACGTCCTTTTCTCAACCCGAACATGAATGTTTTGCTCTTGAAAAACGTCGAAAAAAGAGGAAAATAATAAGGATGGTGCGCGCGAGTGCACTGCGATGACTCGATAAGTCAGATGTCTGGCCGGCGGCAGGTCGTCAACCGCCGCGGGGCTGAAAAGGGAGGATGGAAATGAAGATGTTAAGACTTGCTGTTTTGGCGGTGGTGTTCACTGGCGTAGCGCTTTTGCTTCAAGGGTGTTACGAAGAGCAGCGGGTTGTCGTGATGCGAGGAGAGCTTGTGCCGATGACCCAGCAAGACGTCGTCGCTATGGTCAAAGACGGGGCGCCGAACTCGGAGGTGATTCGTGAGATTCGGGAATCGGGAACGCTCTTTCGGCTCTCGGCGAGTGACGTTGAGAATCTGAAAAAGGAAGGCGTCCAAGGGGAAGTGATTGACTACATGCTCTCGACGCGAGAGGCCCCGCCTGCCGTAGCGAGAAGGCGGGTAATCGTGCGTACGCGGCCCGTGGTCGTTTACGACCCCTGGTGGGACTGGGATTACGGTTATTGGCCCGGCTATCACTACTACCCGGCGGGCATCGGCCTGAGCTTCAGCTACCACCACTACAGCGGTCCCAGGCACTATTACCGGCGTGGTGTCCATGTTCGGCGCTGGCGATAGCCGTTGGATTGACTCGCTTCTGGGAATGCCCCGCCGGGCCACGCCGTTGAGTGCCTTCCCGCTCTCGCAGAGGTCAGAACGGACTCCTTGCCGACAACCCGCCCCGTGCGCATGGCTTCCCTCCTACTTGGCAAAGAACTTGGCTCCCGTGGCAGCATGGGGTGCATATCTCCGGCAAAGAAATTGCCTGTCACGAGGCTGAAGCGGCTCTCGGCCAAGGAATTCGGCAAGTCGGTAAGGGGGATGAAAAAGCATCGGGAGGTCCTGTAGATGAAGTGCCGGAACCACCCGGACGTCGAGGCTATCTGGTGCTGCGTGGCCTGTGGGCGGGCGTTCTGTGAAAGGTGCGTCAAGATGTTCGCCGCCCGCGGACCTTCCATTGCCACGTGCCCCATATGCGGCGAGAGGTGCGAGGACATCACGCAGACCGAGGAGGCCATAGTCGGTCGCGAACCTTCTTTTTGGGATAGGCTTCCGGCGATCTTCACCTATCCCCTTCGGAAACACGGCCCCTTCATATTGGTCGGCGGCGCCATTTTCTTCGCCATCGTGGACTTGGCAGCGCGCCTACCCGTTTTGAAAATCATTTGCTGGCTGTTCTTCGGTGGATTCCTTTGCAGGTATTTCCTCTCCATCGTTCAGGAATCTGCTGAAGGCAGCACCTCACCTCCCACCTGGCCCGAAATGGACCCCTCAACCTTCCTCGGCGACAACGTTAATGCCCTCGTCCGGTTCCTGGCCCCCGCCGTCGTGAGTTATCTCCCCGCAGTAGCTTACTTCGCCTTCGGACCGCAAGCGTTTGACGGCGCCTTCGTCCTCCTCGTTGTTATTGGTTCGGTTTACTACCCCATGAGCCTGACCGCCGTCGCTTTTTTCCAGCGCGCCTCGGCGGTGAGCTCGCTCCCCCTCATCCGTTCCATATCCCGCGCCCGAATTAACTACCTTGCAACATGCATCCTCTTCATGCTGGTTCTCTTTGCTCTGGATTGTGCCCGTGACGTGGACCGCATCATCCATGTATTCGTTCTCAGCTTGCTCGTGCGCTGGTTCGTCCTCCTGTACCTTTGGATGATGGCCATGCATCTGCTCGGCATGTTCTACCACACAAACCGCCACAAGTTGCAGTGGAGGTAGCGGACACCTACTCCCTTCCTGTACATCCGTGCATAAGCGCGGACCTCGCGTGCGACCGGCCTCGCGGGGCGGGGGAAACAGCGCTATCCCAAAATGTCGGCTGCCTCAGTTCGCTGCCGCCGCACAAAAGAGCGGTTCGGCTGCGCCAGCGTGATATTTCACGCGGGTGAAGGCGGAATGCCCCTCGTTCGATGTGGCTCGGAGAGCCGCAATCTGGACCTCCGCGCGCTCGGCTACCGGGGGCCCTTGCAAGGGTCATTTCACGCAAGCGTTTTTTGACCAGCGGAGACAAGAAGCTGCGGCTGTGAAAAACGATTCATTGGCGGGAAAAATAGTAAAAGCGGGGGCTTGGGGCCTTAGTGCCAGTATCTATGTGGGGGTCCCATTGTTTTTTTTCCAATGCTTTTACTGGCAGGAGTGGGCCTTTACGGCCCCCGCCGTGACGTAGGTTAGCAATTCTTATGCCAAGAAATCGAGACACCCTCCCGGCGGCGCCGGACAAATTTCTTCCTGCGATGGCTCTCGCATGATAAAATCAGAGAAATGAAACGAGATTACACCGTCCCTCAACATCTCCTCACGGAAGCCCAGAACCCGCAAACAGCGAAAATAGACACGCTTCCGACGACGAGGGTCCTTCGCCTCATCAACCGAGAAGACGCGGAGGTCGCTGGCTGTGTGAGAAAGGCGATTCCCCAAATAGCCCGTGCCGTGGCTCTCGTCGCACAAGCTTTTAGAGAAGGAGGGGGATTATTTTACGTGGGGGCGGGCACAAGCGGGCGGCTCGGTGTGCTCGATGCTGCGGAATGTCCCCCAACCTTCGGCACGAAGCCCAGCACCGTTCAGGGAATCATTGCCGGGGGGAGAAAAGCTGTCTTCAGGGCTGTCGAGGGCGCGGAGGACGGGGACGGTTCGGCGGAAATTCTATCTCGAGGGCTAACAAGGAGGGACGTCGTCTTCGGCATAGCCGCCTGCGGGCAGACGCGATTCGTTCGCACGGCTCTGGAGGCAGCGAGAAAAAGTGGGTGCAAAACTGTGTTTCTCAGCTCAAATCCGCCGAGGAAAGGCGATCCCGCCGTTGACGTGAGAATTAGCGTTGTGGTTGGGCCGGAGGTTCTTACCGGCTCGACGAGAATGAAAGCTGCCACGGCAGCGAAAATGGTCCTCAACATGGTCACCACCGCCGCCATGATCAAGATAGGGAAAACCTACGGCAACCTCATGGTGGACCTCACCCCCAGAAGCCAAAAGCTTCGCCGAAGGGCAATCAGAATCGTAGCCCACCTCTCCGGAATTCGGAGAGAAGAAGCGGAGAGCTATCTGAAAATGGCGAAAGGTAACGTCAAGGTCGCAACGGTGATGGCAAGGCGGGGCGTCGGATATAGGAAAGCCCTCCGATTGCTCAAGGAAAGCCAGGGCTTTCTCAGGGGGGCCCTGGGCGAGGAGCAAAAAGCTGCTACCAGAAAGCAAACCGGGCAGTGAGTGGAAAAAAGGGTGCTGCTGTATTTCCGTGGCAAGTTATGGATGAATCCCTTGTTCGAGAAGCCCGGCTAAAGGCCGGCACAACCAGCGGAATGACGACAGCGATGTAATTGAAGGAAGCCCGCCGGATATGCCGCGATTTCGCAGCCGCATCCTGGAAAAACCGTATGGACTCAGTCTCGGGCGGATACCCCGCCTTGGCGGTGGAGAGAAAAAGGGAAGAGAAGAGTAACGCAAAGGCGCAGGGTCGCAGAGAGGAGAATGAGAAGGACGCCATCATCGTCCGCCGTGGCATGGGCATCTTGCCCATGATCCCGACGGGCGGGACGCCCCGTGCCACGTGGGGGATGGCTTTTTTTGCCGTGAAGGGTACAGCCCGAGCCCGTCGAGGGCGCGGGAGCCCCTCGATATCCCCCGCGGAACGCGGGGCGGGGCA
The DNA here is from genome assembly GCA_964640185.1 of uncultured Verrucomicrobiota bacterium. Taxonomy (GTDB): domain Bacteria; phylum Auribacterota; class JABMQX01; order JABMQX01; family JABMQX01; genus CAZXGF01. Next base: position 65,137 of record CAZXGF010000017.1, read on the forward strand.
GGACGCCGGCGATACGTGTGCCTCTCTGCGTGCTCTGCGCACTCTGCGGTTCCACCCTCAGCCGCCGGTAACTGAGGCATTACGAAAAAGCAGCTATTGATTTTTGCCGCCATTGGGAGTATAAAGAGTATAGATGATCACCGGGTAGTCACTCCAAAAAATGGAGATTGCCCCGTTATCGTCTAAAGTATAAAGTCAAACTTCCAGCGGGGGCTTTTAGTTCAAATTTGCCCGGGCGCTGGACAAAAAAGTAAGCCTCTGTTGGGCGGGGCGGAAGGGAGTCGCGGCCGCCCACGGCGCCGGCGGAAATGTGAGAGACGAGTTGGCAAGAAACACCTGGGGGCAAAAACTCGAAAGAATCATCACCGGCTTTTTGCCGATAGCCCCGAATCGAGTGGGAAAATGCCTCAACTGCGGCGCATGCTGCAAGCTGATGATCCGCTGCCCGTTTTTTGCCTACGACAAGAAAACCTCAAAGGGGCGTTGCCGAATATATCCGCTGCGGCCGCCTGCGTGCCGCAAGTACCCTCGCGTGCGGGCCGAGCAGGTGTGCTTGCCGTGCGGGTATCGCTTCCTTTAGGTGGCAAGCTCCTTGCTTCTCAATAGGCCAGGGAGGTGAATCGAGAATGTATTGCCCAAAGTGCAAAAAAGACCTTTTCGGCGGAAGCATCTGCCACCTGTGTGGCGGGATGCTCGTGGAAAGCGAGGAGGAGGGTGATGTCTCCCCGGCAAGGGCGGCCCTGGGAATCGTCACCCGGAAAAAGTACAAAGTCGTAAAAGAGTTCGGCCAGACCTTTCTCGGCCGCATCGGGCGCCTTCTAATTGAAGCCGCCATATTCTGTGTCGCCTTTGTCTTTCTTTCAATGATCGTGGTCAAAGTCACCAACTGGCTTTCCAAAGCAATGGCCCTCCAGGGAGAGGACGCCGAGTTCATTGACATCCATAGCCGGTGGATGAGATACTTCTGGTTTGTGGGCTGTGCCGCTATTGTCTTCTTAACTGTCAAACTTCGGTTCAAGCAAGGAAAGTAGAAGAGACATCCGACGGGAGCCTTTTCGTTGGGGTAGGGGTGGCAGATAAAGCCAGGAGGGAGTCGCGTGCCAGCTCTCGCAAACGCTCACGAAAGAATTGACAAGCTGTGCGACAACATCGCCAGAGTCATCGTTGGCAAAGACGATGTCATCCGGTTGGTGGTTGTGGGGCTGCTGGCTAAGGGGCATATCCTCGTCGAGGACATCCCCGGCATAGGGAAGACGACCCTCGCCAACGCCCTTGCAAAATCGCTGGATTGCTCCTTCCAGCGAGTACAGTTTACCAGCGACCTTCTCCCCTCCGACATCCTCGGCATCTCCATCTACAACCCCAAGGAGAACACTTTCGAGTTCCAGAAAGGCCCCATTTTTGCCAACGTCGTCCTCGCAGACGAGATCAACCGCACCACGCCCAAGACCCAGAGCAGCCTGCTGGAGTGCATGAACGACCGGCAGGTCTCCATTGACAGCGCCACCTATCCCCTTCCTCAGCCCTTTATCGTTATCGCCACACAGAACCCCGTCGAGCATTACGGGACTTTCCCGCTCCCGGACTCGCAGCTCGATCGCTTCATGTTGAGAATTACCATCGGCTATCCCCGCCCCGAAGAAGAGGAAAAACTGCTCCAGAGCCGAAAGGGGCAAGACCCTCTTGAAAGCATCGAACCCGTCCTCACGGTGCACGATGTCCTCGAGCTTCAGGGCGCCGTGGACGACGTGCGGATGGATTCCAGCCTCACCGCCTACATCATGGACATCGTCACCGCCACACGAAAGTCGAGCCTTATTGAAGTAGGAGTCAGCCCCCGAGGAAGCCTTCACATGTACAAGCTCGCCCAAGCCCACGCCCTCGCCCACGGGAGAGATTACTGCGTTCCCGACGATATTAAGAACATGGCGGTGCCGGCATTCGCGCATCGCGTTGTTCTAAGCTCCGATTACGGGCCGCGGGCGCCCCACGCCACATCCGCCGACCACGTCATAGAAAACATCGTCGAAAGCGTGCCCGTGCCCCTGTAGAAGGTGCTCGTGCCGCGAGCATATCGCTCTGAGTGAGCCCGAGCGGTCAGCCGTAGGCCATTACGCAACAAACTGAGCGGCGATGGAGAAGGCAATATCATGTTTGCCAGGACGGTTCTGACGGGGATAGTGTTCCTTTTGCTCTTGGCGAAGCCCGCCCTTGGGACGGCGACTGATTGGTATGTTGACGGCTCTGTCGCCAGCTCAGGTGGCGGGCAAACGTGGGGCGCAGCCTTCAAAACCATCCAGCAAGGAATAGACGCGGCGTCCGATGGGGACACCGTCACGGTCGCGCCAGGCGCCTACCTCGAGAACATCAATTTCGGAGGGAAGAACATTTCCCTGCGGAGCACTGATCCGTTCAATATCACTGTCGTTGAGGCGACGATAATTGACGGAGGACAGGCGGGGCCCACGGTCAGCTTCCTGGGCACCGAGGACGACACTTGCGTCCTGTCCGGGTTCACCATCACAAATGGGTTGAGCCCTGAGAATGGCGGTGGCATATACGGTGGGTATCCAGGTCGATCCAGAGCGTGCATCGAAAACAACGTCATAACGGACAACTTTGCCCGGCGCTCAGGCGGCGGCATCTCAAGCTGCAACGGTCTAATCCGCAACAACAGGATCGAACGCAACGAAGCCATCGCAGCCGGAGGAGGCATCTATTGGTGCGGCGGTATCGTAGACGGGAATCTCGTCGTCGGGAACGTCGCGGGTTACGGCGGAGGAGCCTTCGCCTGTGACGGTACCATCGGGGGGTGCACCTTCGCGGCAAACCACGCTGATGTCGCCGGGGGCGGTCTCGAGGACTGCCACGGGACCATCCACGACAACATCATTACCGCCAACTACGCCGAGTCCGGCGGCGGGATCGGCAAGTGCCAGGGAATCCTCCAGAACAACACCATCGTACGCAACAAAGCCCATACCGGCGGCGGATTGTTAGGCTGCAAGGGAACTATAATAAACTGCATCCTATGGGCAAATGAAGCAACTACCGGTCCGCAACTTCTCAGCAGCAATCTTCCGCGCTATTCGTGCATCCAGGACCGGGAATCCGGCGGGATCGGCGATATCGCCGATGATCCAGTCTTCGTGGACATAGACGGGCCAGACGACGACCTTGACACCTGGCAGGACAACGACCTCAGGCTTTCTGCAGGCTCTCCCTGCATTGATGCCGGAGCCAATTACTACTGGGCTGCGTGGCCCGTCCGCGATGCGGGCGGCAATTGCCGTCTCAGAAACGGCCTTGTGGACATGGGCTGTTACGAATTCGGCTCTTTGCCAGACACCGACGGAGACCTTGTCCCCGACATGGACGAAGAGGGCCATGGCGTCGATCCGAGCAGCCTTGACACGGATGGCGACGGTCTCGCCGACGGAATCGAGCTCATGCGAGGGACGGACCCGACGCACTCCGATCAGCCTGGCATTCTAACGGTGCCTCAGGACTTCCCCACGATTCAACAGGCCATCCAGGTGTCGCTTGAGGGTGACCAACTCGTCATTCAGCCGGGAACGTATTTCGAGAATCTTCACTTCCTCGGCAAGAACATCATTCTCCGGGGCTCCGATCCAAACGACTGGACTACCGTGGAGCGGACGGTTGTTGATGGAAGCCGATCCGGATCCGTTGTCTCCTTTGCTGGGACCGAAACGGATGCGTGTGTCCTTTCCGGCTTGACCATGCGCAACGGCTACGCCCAAGATGGCGGGGGGATATTCGGCGGTCTGGACAGAGCTGCAACAAACACCCGGATCGAGAACAACATCATCGAGGCAAATGAAGCCCACACGGGAGGTGCGATCTACGGTTGTGACGGGACCATCCAGGCCAACATCATCAGGGGCAACCGGGCCAGCCACGGTGGCGGGCTCGGCGGGTCCCACGGCCCCATCCGGCGCAACGTCATCGAGAACAATTATGCGGAATACAGCGGAGGTGGGCTCTGCCTTTGCGACGGTGAGATCGTGCGGAACATCATCTCCGGCAACACCGCGACGCAATACGGCGGAGGCGGCCTCGTCAGTTGTGACGGTCTCATCGCGGACAACCTCATCGTCGGCAACTGGGGCTACTGGGGCGGCGGGTTGTACGGATGCAGCGGACGGGTAGCCAACAATATCATCCAGGGAAACACCTCGGATCGGTACGGCGGTGGGCTGGAGGGGTGCGTCGGCGAGATATTTAACTGCATCATCTGGAATAATGACGCCCCCGAGGGGCCGCAGCTCCAGGGCAGCGCCGTACCCACCTACTCCTGCATTCAGGATTGGACGGGGGCAGGCGAGGGGAACATTGCGCAGGATCCCAGGTTTGTGGATCCGGAGAACGGGGACTTTCGTCTGTTGCCCGATTCGCCCTGCATTGATGCGGGCGATAGCACCGCCCCTGACCTCCCCGTTACGGACATTGCCGGCATGCCCAGGGTTATGTACGGACGAAAAAGCCCCACCGTGGACATGGGGGCGTATGAGTATTACATCAACGACGTAGAGCCGGGACCGGAGGCTGACGAGACCACTCTTACCTGGAGCTCCCTCGGCGGCAAGACCTATTCCATCCTCTACTCCGACGACCTGCACGCCTGGCATCTTGCGGACGATAGCGTGGTTTCCGCTGGCAACATGACAACCTCCTGGACAGACGACGGCTCGAAGACGGGCGTCCCGCCATCTCTCGCCCCCCGCCGCTTCTACCGCATCCTTGAAAATCCCTGAGCGGTTATCCGATCTCACGGGTGGCTTGACGCAGTGCCGGGGGCGTTTGGGACTTATGAGCTTTTACCTACCCGGCCGTGCCCCTGTAACAGGCGCTCGTGCCGAGAGTCGCGGACCCACTTCCTAACTTCCCGCCAGATGGCGGTTTTTCGGCTATCAGGTACCGTACGCCTGGTCAACGCCACGGAACAGACCATCCAAACCGGCATATGGCCTCAGTCTTGGGCGGATAGCTCGGGAAGGCGGCGGAGGGAAAAAGAGAAGAGAAGGGTAACGCAAAGGCGCAGAGTCGCAGAGAGGCACACGTATCGCCGGCATCCTGTCCCGCCCCGCGTTCCGCGGGGGATATCGAGAGGTTCCCTTGCCCTCGACGGGTTAGGGCTGTGCCCTTGCGCGAAAAGAACAGCCGTGCGTCACGTGGCATCCCGCTGGAGGCGGGACCCGTGGGGGACTCATGGGCAAGATGCCCATGCTACGTCCCTCTGCGTGCTCTGCGCACTCTGCGGTTTCACGCCGAGCCCCCCGTAAGCGAGGGGTTACCAGCCACAGTAAGGCCTCAGTTACCGGCGGCTGATGTTCGGATCTCATAAGACGCAGAGTAGCCCTTGTGCCGGTGGCATCCTGCGACCGCCGAGGGCGAGACGCGGGGTGTCCTTCTCACCTTATTATTCTCTGCGCCTTTGCGTTAATCTGCTGTTCCCTTCCTGCCTCCTCCGCCTCGGCCGGCTATCCGCCCGAAATTGTGGGGTTACCAGCCACACGCGAATTCTCTTGTGGATACGCCCGCTTTTATGGTAAGGATTCACATATCAAAATTCACTGCGGTCTCTCTCGCAAATGGGCGTAAGTGAACATCTACCAACAGAGCAAAATAAAACGAAATCAAGAGTTGTTTCCGTCGGCGCGGTGGCGAAATCGAGCCCAGAGCGAGCTGACAACGCGGAAGACCGATTGAGCGACCCTATCGTCTAGCCTGGCCCAGGACACCGGGTTTTCATCCCGGCAACACGGGTTCAAATCCCGTTAGGGTCGCTTCCCTGCCGTTTGGCGCCATTCCACCATAACTGACCAGGGCGAACCTCATGCAACGCAAGTTGTTGCTCGCCCGAGAAGAATGTTCGACAAAAGCAGGTCGAGAAGTTGCCGTTTCTCTGGACTATCCCTCGTTCCGTACAGAAGTCGCGCGTGTTGTGCGAGTTCGGCAACCCGCCGCGCGGCGGGAATAAGAAGGCTTGAGGCATGCTCAGCATCTCAGGCTTTGATTCGGTCGGGAGTATTAGGCGGAAGTTCGCCCGAAAAGACCACTGATTTCGGCGGTGACTCACACCACGACAGTGAGATAGCGCAATTGACCTGGTGGACCTCTCGTCTGAGAAAACCATGTGTGTCTATTGCGCGCGGCGAGGTTCATCCGGCGAAGAGAGCCATTCTTTGTCGAGCTCCACGTGCTTGATCTGCCTTCGGCGATAGGTGTAAACGACGTGGACGAGACCGTCGCGGGTCTGTATCACCGCAGGGTAGGAATACTCTCCTCTCGCGGTTTCGAGGTTTTTGATCGAAGGCCACGTCCGGCCTTCGTCGCGGGAGAGCGCCGCGGACAGCGGAGTTCGCCCTCTCGGTGTGTTGTTGAAAATCAGGACCAGCTCGCCGGTCTCGAGTTTCACCATATCCAATCTGGAGCCGGAGTTGGGCAGCTCGTGCGGGACTGCCTTTGACCAGGTTCGCCCGTTATCGCTGCTGGTGGATTGCCACATCTTTCCCGGTCGCCAGTTTCGCATGTAGCACAGCAGCGAGCCGTCCTCGAGCTGAACGACGGACGGCTGAATATTGCCCGGGTCCGATTCGATGGGGCCGGTCTTCCGCCAGCTCTTTCCGCCATCGCCGGTAATCATGAACACGCTGGAGACATTCACCTCGTCGTAGAGAGGGAGAAGCATTTCGCCGTTTTTCAGCAGGAGGGGTTTCGTCCCGGTCATCCACCCCAGCTTCTTCCGCAAGCAGAACGGCTTCGACCACGTCTGCCCGTTATCGTCGGACTTGAGATATTTGATGTTGCACGTTGTCCATCCTCGCTGCTGCATTATCACGTAGAAAAGCCAGACCGTCCCCTTCGGGTCACACCAGAGAACCGGGTTGCCCTCGGGCTTGTCCGGCGTATCCACGAGGACCTTCGGCTCGGACCAGCTCTTTTTACCATTCGCTCGGCGGGAGTAGAGGATCGCCACATCGCGAGCCGCCTCCCGGGATCCGGTGTACCACGCCGCAAGCAGGTCACCGTTGGGAACCTGCACAATCGTCGCCGCATGACACCTGGGGCGGTCTTTGACCTTCTGAAAAATCAGCTCCCCCTTAAAATGCGGCTTTCGGTCTTCAGCCCTCGCCACACAAGGAACTACCGCGCAGGCGAGCAGAACGAGCAGAATAATTCTGGTCATTTGTGTTCCTCCAAGAAGGTTTTGTCAGCGAGCAGCACGAGGATCTCCCGTGCCAACTCCCGCCGACGGGTTTCACTAAACATTTTATCTGAGAGCGAAACTCACCGGTGGGCGGATTTGATGTCAGGCACGGTTCTCCCATCTCTACGCTGCGATACAAATACGGAAAGAGCTGCTCCCACGACAAGTAGAGACGCTGCCCCGAGCAGCCCTGTCAGATGTTTATGAAAAGGGCATTCCAGCCACCCCCACCCTTCCGGCAAACCCCTTGCGAAAGTCGCCCAGGCGATAACTGCGATGCTGACGATAACCCCTGAAAGCGCGCTGATGTGCCCCGCCCTTTTGACCAGCAACCCGAGCAGAAAAAGGCCGAGCATTCCGCCACCGAAAATCGCCGAAAGTTGCCACCAGAGGTCAAGAGCGGATTTCGCCTTGGTCATCGCAAGCGCCGCAGCGGTGCCGAGGATTCCAAGCGCGACGGTCACAATCCGCATCGCGAGGAGCGCCCGTCGGTCGCCCGCTTCCCGCCGGAGATAGCGCCTGTAAAAGTCAATCACGCAGACTGTGGCGGAACTGTTGAGGCTGGAGTCAATGCTGCTCATGGCGGCGGCGAGGATGGCGGCGATTAGCAGCCCCCGGACCCCTACCGGCAGTTGCGTCACGATAAAAAAGGGAAAGATTCTGTCTGCGTTCGCCGGGTCCTGCAGCTCCGCCGGCAACTTGCCGCTGTGGAGGGAGTAGTAGGCGAAAAGCGCTGTGCCGATGAAAAGGAACAGTGCGGAAACCGGCACGTATATCAGCCCCCCCGTCCAGAGAGCTTTTTTCGCTTCCCTGTCCGACCTGGCGGCGAGGTATCGCTGGATGTAGTTCTGGTCAACACCGAAGTTCTTGAGGTTCTCGATAATCCCATAGATGAAAATGACGGAAAAAGTGGGCAGGGCGAGATTCAGCGACCAGCCCCCGAGTCCGAACTTCCCACTCGCACTGCCGAGTGAAAAGATTTTCCCCGCGCCCCCCGGCATCTCGAACAGGAGAATCCCCACACACGCCAACGCACCGCCGAGCAAAACGAAGACCTGAATCACGTCGGTCCAAACCACTCCTTCTATCCCGCCCAGAACCGTATATATCGTCACCGCGACCCCGAGAGATAGGATAATCAGGTGCACATCCATCCCGACGAATTGGGAGAGAGCAATAGCGACGTAATACAACACCGCCCCCACGCGACCGAGCTGGAGAAGCACGAGGCTCAGGGCTGCGTAGGACCTCGCCCACGGGCGAAACCTCTCCTCGAAATACTGATAGGCGGATATTCTCAGCTTGCGCCGGTAGAGCGGAACGAAAACGAAGGTCGCCACAAAACAGACCAGCGGAATCGTCAGGCTGAACACGAACCTGCTCCAGTTGGTCCGATAGGCGTCGCCGGCGTAGGCGAGAAAGGTAATGCTGCTGAGATATGTCCCCAGAATGGACAATCCCAGCGCCCAGCCGGGCATTGACCGGCTCCCGACGGAAAACCCCTCCACCGTCCCGCTCCGCCGAAGGAAATACGCTCCCAGCCCGACTATCCCGAGCAGATACACCACCACGACGAGCTGGTCGGGGAGCAATAGCCTGTGCGATGCGATGCTTGCCATTCGACCCTCAATCCCTCATAAAATAGGTCGCCCCGGAGTCAAACGCGATGACGAATTGCTTGAGCATATCGGGCCTCCCGAAAAGGCGCGTGCCGACGTCGGGCGAGAATCCGACCAGCATCGGAAAGTCCGCACCACTGCCGCGGACTGTGGCCCGGATGCGATGAAAATACGCCGTTAACGACGCGTTCCGAATCCCCGTCATGGTCTGCACGTCCACGGCGCTGTATGTAATATCAGGAATCCCGAGGAGGGCAGCGTCTGATTCGGACATCAGGGTCGCATCTGCCCCTGTGTCAGCGACCACGAGGAATCTTAGCCACCTCTTATCCCGGGCGCGGAGAAGGAGTTCTACCACGGGGCGGCCGCGTACGTCGAATGGAAACCTCCTGGAGAAAACGTAGGAGTGCGCATCAAGGAAAATCGTGTGAGTCATTCGCTCTTACCTCATTATTGTCAGAGGGGTTATCCCAACGTTCCGCCAGGTCATCTTATACGACTTCGCTCATCCATCGCAGGGATGGAAACGACTTTCGGGTTCTGCATTGGGAATTCGTTGTCCAACCTGTTTCGCAGCTCCTCCATAGTAGGCGCTTCGGCGATGACCTCCTCATCGAGAATCGCGATGTACTTCCCCGGATACTGGTCCGTGAGCCGCGCGAGGTTGTCGTCTATCCAGTCGTCGTCGGCATCCGGCTTAGGTTTTGCCCTCTCTTGAAGGCCCGCCCTAATGGACGCGAGAATCTTCTCGTAAACGTCGTCTTCGCGGAGCCTCTCCTTTGCTTTCTCTATGTAATCGTAGGCTCCCGCTTTCATCAATAGCGCGCAGTTCTCGACCGAACCGTAAGCTGTGATGATTATCGTAATGGTGGATTTGCCAGTGAACCATCTCACGATGTCCCCACCGTTCTGCTCCCCCAGCTTGAGGTCCACGAGAATGACGTCGAAACGTTGGTGCCTCTCGATCTGTTGCTTTGCGCTATCGAGGGACTCAGCCGGATACACCTCATAGGCCCCCTCTCGCTCCAGCGCCTTCCGCATTCCTTCGCGTACAGCTTCCTCGTCGTCAACTATGAGAACCTTGAATTTCGCCATTGCCATCGCCTCCTTTCAAGGGAAGAAAAATCTCGAACCTCGCGCCCTTCCCATAGGTCCCTGTTTCCCGGATCACTCCGCCGTGCGCCTCGAGCGTCTTCCGGACAAGTGACAGTCCAAGGCCCGTGCCCCCAGCAGTTGTCGAAAAGAACGGCTCGAAGATGCGCCCGGCGTCCTCCGGCTTGATGCCAGGGCCGTTATCTTCGACCGACAAAATGACGTAAGACTTCTGGCCCCCGACGGCCGCGAGGTGTGCGGGCACATCGCGAGCCCTCTTGACGGCGAGTCTTATGGTGCCCCGTCCCTCCAATGCCCTGGATGCGTTAATCAGAAGCTCTTCAATAACCTCTCCCATCAGTTGCCTATCGGCTTCAATGATGAGTTCCTCCGAAGGGAAATCGCACTCCAAGCGTATGCTCTTTAGCTCGCCGCTAACCCTCTTGGCAACCGCCCGCACGAGATTGCGCGCGTCGAAAGGCTGCGGGTTAATGTTGATGGGAGCCACGAACCTCTTGAACTCGCCCAGGATGGCTTCTATCCTGGCGACGGAAACCTCTATGGATTCTATCTCTTTCCTTGCTTCTGGTCCAAGTTCAATGAACGACAGCTCCCGCAGGCAGCCGCGTATACCGAAGGTTTGATTTCCTATCCTGTGGGCAGACTTGGCAGTGAGGGCTTCCCAGGCTCCAAGCTTCGCCCGTAGGACCTGTCTATCCCTTTCTTCCTCCTGGCGCCTGCGCTCCTCGTCATCCGCCTCCCCCCCCAGTTTCGGTGATGCCTGTAGGAAGAGAAGGAGAAGCCGGCCGAAGGTACTGCGGGGATTGATGTCGAGAGAGGCTTTTATGGCGTCGATGGCCTCGTCCCTGCCCCCAATGCTATGCAGGGCGAAGGCCTTTTCCCTGAGCCCCTGCGCATCTTTGGGATCGAGCGCGAGCGCCTTGTCGAAGGACTTGATAGCGTCCTCATGCCGGCCTAGCCGACTCAGCGCTGAACCTTTGTCCCTGATACATTCCGAGTAATCGGGCTTCACGGCAACGCCGTCCTCAAAGCACTGGAGCGCCTCCTCGTACCTCCCGAGGTAACCGAGCGCCACACCCTTGTTCCTGAGAGCGCGGTAGTCGCGCGGATTTATGGCCAGTGCTTTGTCGAACCACTTCAGGCTCTCTTCGTGCCCGCCGAGATTGCCCAGGGCCACGCCTTTGTTTGAAAGCGACATACAGTCTTGGGGGTTGATGGCCAGAGCCTTGTCCAACCACTCGATGGCTTCATGGTTTTTGCCCATCCGAATGAGGGTTGCACCGGCATGGGCAAGCGCCATGTAGTCATTCGGACTAATCGCCAGCGCCTTCTCGAGCAAGTCCAGGGCCTCTCCGTGCCTGCCGAGATTGCTCAGGGCTGCTCCCTTGTAAGCGAGCGACTCAGAATCGTTCGGTGCGATCGCCAGCGCCTCGTCGAGCAGCCGCACGGCCTCCTCGTGCATGCCTAAGTTGGCAAGCGCCACCCCTTTATCTCTCAACAACTCATAGTCCCTCGGCTTGATGGCAAGGGCCTCATCGAAGCATCGCACGGCTTCGGCGTTCCTTCCACTGTTAGCCAGAACCACCGCTTTCCCTCTCAGCGATCCCCAGTCGTTCGGGTTGAGATTTAAGGCCCCGTCAAACCACCGGATGGCTTCCTCGTACCGGTGCAAGTGGCTCAGGCTCAGCCCCTTCTCCCTCAGCGAGTGGCAATCTTCCGGGTTCGCCGCAAGAGCCCTATCGTACCATTTCAGCGCCTCCTCATGTTTGCCGAGCCGGCCCAGCGCGACGCCTTTGCCCCTGAGGAGCCTGTCGTCTTTCGGTTTGATACGAAGCGCCTCGTCGAACCGCTTGATCGCATCACCGTGTCTTCCAAGGAGCAGCAGCGCGACCGCCGAAGATCGTACGAAGAGCAGGTGGTCGGGATGCTTCGAGAGCGCGTTGTCAAAGTGCGCGAGCGCAGCATCGTACTCGCCCTCCAGGAAGGATAGTTCTCCTAAAAAGAAGCTCTGGAACTCCTGATTCCCTTTTCCTCTCGCGTCTTCGAGGCCCTTCTGGAGCAGCCGCCTTGCGGTGCCCTTATCTCCCTGAAGCGATGCATCGTCTGCCTCTTGGCTCAGTTCTTCATACTCCGACTCAGTCATCATGCTCTCCTCCCGTTTCTGGCGCCCACGGCCCCTCAGCGGAGGTTCTTTATCAGCTCCATATAATAGCAAAAATTGTCGAACGGCACATCCGGCGGGACGGCGTGGTCAACGAAGGGGATGTAGCCGCCGGAGGCGACGAGCGCCGAGACTTTGGACATAACTTGCTCTTCAATCTCCTTCTTCACGCCGTCGGAGTCAATGAGGATGCGCTTGTCGGTGGTCTGCTCGAGGACCTCAACTTTGAACGAGGGAAAAAGCCCCACGCAAACCGGGATTATCTCATATCTATCGAAACCGAAGAAATCTCCTACGTCCACATCCGCGGGCAGCCCTTCACCCTGCCAGCGCTCTATCGTCTCCTCGAAGAACCATTGAGGAAGCAGGAAAGGTCTATCAGGCTTTCCGAATCTCAGCATTTCCAGAAACCTCCCTCTTGCGTTGAACGAGCTTTTCCTTTGTTCTGCATCTTTCGCTTTCTCTCACCACCCTTTGAGTTGTATCATCGGCATAGCGCGCTTCGGACGAGAATATAGCGCAGCGCTTTTCTCGCCCAATTTACCGGCCGGAATTATAACCTATCGCTCAGCTATGGCAATACGAATTGACGACAAGCAAAAGGTCATCCATCTCAGTGTCAGAGACCTTGTCTCCGCGAGCGCCGCGTTGGGTTCCATTATCGCCCCGGAGCTTTTGCCTGCCCGCGCTTCCCTCGGAAGAGCCGCCCATAAGGACCACCAGTCCGAGAGGGAGCAATCCCTCGCCTCATACAGAAGGGAAGTCCATATCGAGCACCGCATGAGCGTGGACAACTTCACCGCTATCATCCGAGGCCGGATAGATGGCGTTTACGAGCGGAGAGGAAACCTCGTGGTCGAGGAAGTCAAATCGGTGATCTCCACCGAGGACATCCTCGACCGGATAAAAGAAGGGGGATTCCAGAGCAGCGTTCTTCAATTACAGGTCTATATGTTTCTCCTGACAAGCCAAAACGCGAAGGAGGTGAGTGGCTACCTCGTCTTTGTCGGTCTGGACGATGCCTCGACGGAAAGAGTCGAAGTTGATTTCGACCCGGACGGAATTCGCCGCCTCATCGTCGGCAGAATCCACGGGCTGCTCGCGGAGCATAAGAAGCGAAAGCAGTGGCAGGCTCAGCAGAAGAAAACCGCCCAGGGGCTTATATTCCCATTCCCCGAAATGAGGAAATATCAGGACGAGATGATCGAGACCGTCGAGGAGTCTCTCAGCCGCCGCAAGAACCTCCTCATCTCCGCCCCCGCAGGCGTCGGGAAGACCGTCGCGGCGATTTTTCCGTCTCTCCGGTACGCTCTCGAGAACAAAATGAGAGTCTTTTTCATCACCCCCAAAACCACCCAGCAGAAAATCGTCGCCGAGACTCTCCGCATGGCCATCGGCGGTTGGAGAACCGTCTCCTGCATCTGCCTGCGAGCCAAGGAGAAAATGTGCGCGAATGACGTCTTCTTCTGCCACCCCGACTTCTGCCCCTTCGCAAGGAACTATTACGATAAGCTCGCCGCCTCCACGGCCATCGAGGACCTCCTGGCGGAAAAAGTCATCGAACCGGAGATGGTGTACTCGCGGGCCGTCGAGGAGCGGCTGTGCCCCTTCGAGCTTTCGCTCGACGTCGCCCTCAACGTAAGCGTAGTGGTCTGCGACTTCAACTACGTTTTCAACCCGACAGTTTTTCTGCGGCGCTTCTTCCAGGAGCAAAAATACGACGACATCATCCTGATTATTGACGAGGCCCACAACCTCTACCAGCGGGGTCGCGATTATTACTCGCCCGAATTGAGGCGAAGCGACATCCGCTCACTCATCCGGCAAGGGAACGATTCGCACCAGCCGGTGTTACGGGAAATCGGCAGCGCACTCCAGCCGTTGGACGAATACTTCTCCCAACTGCTCGAATATGGACGGGAGGAATTCGAGCTCGCTCCCCAATTCCCCGTCAATATAGACCTCGCGCTTTTTGACGAGCAGAAGGAAAAAATCGAGTCGGTCATGCTTCGCTATTTCCTTTACAAGAAAACCCACCACCTCTCCATTCCGAAGGACCCGTTCGAGAGCTTCTACTACGATTTCAATTCCTTCTACAACGTCCTCCAGTTCCAGGGCGAGGAGTTCTCATATATTTGCGACGTGGAAGGCGACACGCATATCCTGAAAATATTGTGCAAAGACCCTTCTCGCTTTCTCGGTGGGCGGATGGAGGGATTCCACGTCACTATTGCCATGTCGGCGACGCTCGTACCGCCGGAGTTTTTCCGCGACGTTCTCGGTTTCGACAGGGACGCGACCCGCCTCGTTTCCTTCCCTTCGCCCTTCCCGCGAGAGAACAGGAAAGTCTTAGTCGTGCCTCGCTTTTCGACCACGTATCGCCTGCGACGCCGCTCCTACGAACAGGCTGCTCGCACAATCGAGCACATCGTCTCCCTCAAGAAAGGCAATTACTTCGTCTTCTTCCCGAGCTTCGAATATCTAAGGGCAGTCAGCGAGTACCTTTCACCGCCCGGCTTTGTCGTCCTCCGACAGCAGAGAAGCATGTCGGAAAGGCAGAGAGCAAACCTGCTCGCCAAGCTGGCCGATGCTGGCAAGAGTCACCTGATATTGGCGGTGCAGGGGGGAATCTTCGCGGAAGGAGTTGACTATCCGGGGGAGATGCTCATCGGCGCCATCATCGTCGGCCCCGGTTTGCCGAAATACAACTTCGAGCAGGAACTGATGCGAGAATATTTTCACGACAGATACGGCGCCGGCTTCGAATATGCTTATCTTTATCCCGGCATGAACAGGGTCGTTCAATCCGCGGGGAGAGTCATCCGCACGGAAAATGATCGCGGAATCATCGCTCTCCTGGGAGCGCGGTTCGCCCGCCCGCAATACTATTCGCTCTTTCCCACCGGCTGGTATCTGTATTCGCCGAAGGAATTGATAGCCGAGGACTACGCTGAAGAAATTCGCCAGTTCTGGGCGGAGACCGAGCTGTGAAAGATAACCTGGGACCATAGCATCAGGAAACTCATTGCAGCGCCCGCCGGAGAGGGGTAAACTTCTCAGCGAAAATGGCCGTTGTCGGTTTTCGTCTCGACGCGCCAAGCACCAAGGAAACGACGATAAACCATCACGGAGCTCGATCGGGTCAGAACGCTCCCCGGCCGCTTTGGCCACTTACATACGGGGAATGAAACGATGAATCGCGCCATAAGACTTGCCGCAGTCACACTGGCAACCGTTTTCTCATGCTCCTGTCTCGGCCAACAGAAAGATCCCTGGGAGCCGCTTCACCTCGAGTCTGTCAAGCTGGATGGCGCGACTTTGTATTACGAGAAGTCCCTCGCGTCACAGGTTGATTTCGTTCGCGTCTCCTACAAGAAATTCCTTTCCGAACAAGCCGAAAGCAAGAAGCCGTCGGAGGACGTGGAAAAGAAGTGGCCGGACATCACGAGGGATGTGGCCCGAATTCTGGGCGTTCCCGCTGCGAGTCTTGGAAAAGTGTGGAAAGAGCTTTTCTACCTATTCCTGAATATGAAGGTGCGTCTTGGGGACGCACAGGGCAGATTTCGTCTCTATCTGGTAACGAGAGAAACGACCAAGGATTACTTGCGCAAGGGCGGCTCTCTCCCCAACTTCACCTACGATAAGGCGACCGACACGGCCAAATACGGCTTGTTTACCCGCGTCTCAAAGTCGGTTTCCGAGAAGCAGTCCGAGGATTTCACCTCGGCGCCACCCCTGATCATTGAGGAGTTGGCACTTCCTGTAAGCGGTGGCGACGCTGTCGAAGGGGAGATCCAACAGATATTCTCGGCGTTTTCAACGCTGGTTGGGATGGGGCGTCGGCTGGGAGGTATGACACGCGGCGTTCTTATCCACGAGCTCGCAGAGGGGACTATTCTGTTCCATCGGCTGCGACCGTACGACCCGTACTTCCGATGGTTCAGCGACGGCTTTGCCAACGCAATCGCCATCCATCTCCTCCGAAAGCACTTCGGTGAAGAACCCGCAAAAGAATTCGTAAGAGGTTTTGACCATACCAAGTATTCCGACATCGAGAAGGAAATAAACCTTTACTACTGGATGGGCGCGGACTTCTGTATCAAGACACCTCTGGAATCGCAGGACCGCCTGCAGAGCGCTCGATACGCCTACGCAACTTTTGAGACCCAACGCCTCATCGAGAAGCACGGAATCGAATGCGTCGCCAGGATACTGGACAGGGCTTGCAAAAAACGCATCAACAATTCCAGAAACCTCGTAACTGCCGTAAAGGAGGTGACCGGCGAGGATATAAAGAAGCGCCTCCGCCGATACCAGACCTTCGATACAAGAGAAGAAGGGCTGCAAAAGTACGCCACTGGTTTCAAAGCCGCCATCGGGCGCGAGGGCTACGGCGAAGCACTTTTCAATCTCCTCCGCGTGCGGGAGTTGCAGGGGGGGCGCAGTGTCAAGAACTATTACACCGCAGCTTGCGTCCTTTTCGAGATGGGACACGAGGACGCTGGCGATCAGGCCATAAAAGACCATCTGGAATTCCTGAAGAACCGCCGGCTGGACGAAGCTCACTTCGCCATGCAAAAGCTTTTCATTGAGTACGCCCTGAAATGCAAGAACCTGAAGAAGGCCTATGAGACAGCCGAGGAGGTCCTGAAGAAAGAGCCCGATTTCGTCCCGGCTCTCGCGATCCGCATGGATAGGTTGGCGACGACGGACAAGTTCTCCGATGCGAAACAAATTGCTCGCCGCATCCTCGAATTGGAGAAGAATACAGACTCGGCGCCTTACAAGCTCGCTCAGAAACTCCTCACGCCCGAAGATAAGGAGTAGGCTTGGGCGCGCTCGCGGACCCGTGATACTGTGCATTGCAATTGATACCAGAAGGATATTGAACCGCAAAACACGCAAAGAATGTAGAGACAAACCCAGCTCAGATACGGATGCCATTCTCTCTGCGACCTCTGCGTTCTCCGCGGTGAATCTCTCTGACGGCAAATTACATAAAACGTACTCAATAGATTCAACATTCAAGAAATGGAGGGCAGGAAGATGAGCAATGAGAAGAAGACAAACAGAAGGGAGTTTCTGCGAACGGTAGCTGGCGGGGTCCTCGCCGGGGTTGCCGTCCCGATGCTTGGCAAAAAGGCTTTCCCCGCGGCACGGGGCGCCCCCAACGACCGGGTTAACATCGGAATCATCGGCGTCGGTTGGCGAGGAGGCACGCATCTCAGAGAATTAGTGAAAAGGACCAAGGATAAAGGCGACGTGCAGGTCACCGCCGTCTCCGACCTCTACGAGCCGAGACTCAAGCAGGCGAAAGAAATCTGCGGCGGAAAGGGATTCCATGATTATCGCGAGCTTCTCGCGCAGCCGGACGTGGACGGCATCATCGCGGCTGTGCCCTGGCATTGGCACGCAAAAATCTCGCTCGACGCCTGCAACGCCGGAAAGGATGTCTATGTCGAAACGCCCATGACCATTGACATTGACGATGCGAAAGAACTGTACGAGACAGCCAAAGAGAAAAAGCGAGTCGTCCAGGTCGGCAATCAGATGGCATCTTTCGACGAGTACTGGCGGGCAAAGGAAGTCGTCGAGTCGGGCGTCCTCGGGAAGCTCCTCCTAACCGAGGCGAGCTGGTGCAGAAACTCTCGCGAAGGCCAGTGGAACTACAAGATTGATCCCGATTGCAGCCCCAAGAACCTCGATTGGGAAACCTGGCACGGTGCGAAATACGAACTGACGCCGGCGCGAGCGTTCAGCAGGGAGCGATTCTTCCGCTGGAGGAAGTTCCGCGACTACGGCGGCGGCTCGGCTTCCGACCTCCTCTGCCACACGCTCGGCAGCCTGCTGGTCCCGATAGGGCGAGAGTTCCCGCAGCTCGTCACCTCCGCGGGCGGGCAGTACGTGGAATTCGACCGCGACATCTACGACACCTACATCACCATGATCGAATATCCGAAACAGCACATGGTCGTCCTGGACGGCACCATGATCAACGAGCAGGGCAGGCCGGAGATGATTCGAGGGCACCAGGCGACGTGCTTCATCCATCCCGACGGCGTCATCGTCACCCCGGAGAGAGTTTTCGCCAAAGGCTTTAGAGAGAAATGCGACAATGCCGGCCTGAACGGGAAATGGGTCAAGGTGCCGGTGAGCTCCTGGCGGCGTGAGCGGGAGATCGAGGCGCTACGAATCGAAAAACAGCCGCGCCCTTCGCACATGGACAATTACATCCACTGCATCCGAACCCGCGAGACCCCCGTCGAGGACGCGTTCGCCGGATACATGATAACCGTCGCAGTGGAACTCGGCGTCCAGTCATATTACGAGAACACGACAAGGCACTTCGACCCGCTAAACCGAATCGTCATGAAGGAAACGCCTCCCCGCACGCATCAGATAAAATATTGAAAGGCGGGTTGGCCGCCGATTCGCGTCGTGGACGCCGCCGCCACGCCGTCAACGATTGCGGGGGCACGAGAACACGCTCTCGCCGCGAGGGTGCCGCTGCGTCGTCAGTTGTCTCTTTGGATACTTTGATGAGTGTACCTCTTTGGAGAACGAAATAGCTCCCCTGCCGCTTCGAGCGGACCGACGAAGGAGCGCCACGGAACGCGCTCAGGTGTAGCGCCTTGTTAGGTGCCCTCATGCTTGTTCAGCCCAATCTCGCCTCGCCGTCCTCAGGCGTCAAGCGGCCGCCCAAACTTCTGACAGAACCTCGGCCTGTTCCAACACAGTCTGTGTCGCCTTCTCCTGCTTGTCGGGCGGATAGCCGTGCTTCCTGAGGATGCGTTTCACGATGACCCGTAGCTTAGCCCTCACGTTCTCGCGGACCATCCAGTCGATCGTAACGTTGCCACGCACTGCCACTACGAGTTCTCGGGCGATGCCCCGCAGCGTCTCATCGCCCAAAACCTTGACCGCGCTATCGTTCGTCTCCAGTGCGTCGTAAAAGGCAACCTCATCCTCGGACAAGCCGAGCTGTTCGCCGCGCTGGTCGGCTTCGCGCATCTCTTTCGCCAGCGCAATCAGTTCCTCAATCACCTGGGCTGTCTCGATCGCTCGGCTCTGATAGCGCCGGATAGCCTGTTCCAGCATCTCGGCAAAGGATCGGGCCTGGACAATATTCTTCCGGCCCCGCGACCTGATTTCCCCGTCAAGGAGCTTGCGCAGCAGCTCTACGGCGAGGTTTCGCTGCGGCATGCCGCGGACTTCGGCTAAGAACTCGTCGGAGAGGATCGAAATGTCAGGCTTTCTCAAGCCCGCCGCCGCGAAGATGTCCACGACTTCTTCCGAGGCCACTGCCTTCGAAACGATCTGCCGAATGGCCTGCTCCAGTTCCTCATCGGTCTTTCGCTCGCCGGGTGAGCCCTTGGCCATCACGGCTCGCACGGCCTGGAAGAAACCCACATCGTCGCGAATCCTGATCGCCTCGTCATGGGGCACGGCCAGGGCGAACGCCTGGGAGAGCTCTGTCACGGCCCGCAGGAGCCTCGCCTTGCCGTCCTCCTGATTCAAGATGTGCTCCTGCGCCGCAGGAAGGATTCCCACACGCTGCTGGGGCTTGCCGGTGACCCATAGGGACCAGTCAAAACCGTGGAACAGGTCGCGGCAGACCTCGTACTTCTCCAGCATCACGGCCACGGCTTCTTCCTGATCGATGGCAGTTTTGCCCGCGCCTCCGCTCTCCGTGTAGGTCACGAGTGCCTTCCGCAACTCGTCGGCGAGCCCAAGGTAGTCCACCACAAGCCCGCCGGGCTTGTCGCGAAACACCCGGTTCACCCGCGCGATGCTCTGCATGAGGCCATGGCCGCGCATCGGCTTATCCACGTACATCGTGTGGAGGCTCGGGGCATCAAATCCGGTCAGCCACATGTCGCGGACCATCACCACCTTGAACCGGTCATTGGGGTCGCGGAAACGCGCCGCAAGCGCCCCACGCCGGGCCTTGTTGCGGCTGTGCGGCTGCCAATCAAGAGGGTCGGACGCCGAGCCCGTCATCACCACCTTGATTTGGCCCTTGTCGTCGTCATCATGATGCCAGTCCGGGCGGAGCGCGACGATTTCCTTGTACAGCTCGACGCAGATTCGCCGGCTCATGCACACGACCATCGCCTTCCCTTCCATGGCCTCCAGGCGACGCTCGTAATGGGTAACGAGATCCTCGGCGATCAGCTTGAGGCGCTTCTCCGCCCCCACGACTGCTTCGAGCTGAGCCCATTTGGTTTTCAGCTTCTCCTTGCGCTCGACCTCTTCGCCCTCGGTGACTTCCTCGAATTCCGGATCGATCCTCGGCCGCTCCGCTTCGTCAAGGGATAGCTTCGCGAGCCGGCTCTCATAATAAATCGGCACGGTGGCGCCATCTTGCACTGCTCGCTGGATGTCGTAGATGCTGATGTAGTCGCCGAAGACCGCCCGGGTGTTCCTGTCGGTCAGTTCAAGGGGCGTGGCGGTGAAGCCAATGAACGAGGCGTTGGGCAGAGCGTCTCGCATGTGCCGGGCAAAGCCGTCAATGAAGTCGTACTGGCTGCGGTGCGCCTCATCGGCAATCACGACGATGTTGCGGCGCTCCGAGAGGACCGGATACGAATCGCCTTTCTCTTCCGGGAAAAACTTCTGGATTGTCGTGAAAACTACGCCGCCCGAGGCGACCTGGAGCTTGTTTCGGAGGTCGAAGCGGCTCTCCGCCTGAACCGGCTGTTGTCGCAGAAGCTCGTGGCAGCGCGCGAAGGTCCCGAAGAGCTGGTCATCCAGGTCGTTCCGGTCCGTGATCACGACGAGCGTCGGGTTTTTCATCGTCGGGTGGAGGACGACCCGTCCGGCATAGAACGCCATGGTCAAACTCTTCCCGGCGCCTTGCGTATGCCAGACCACGCCCACACGGCGGTCGCCGGGCTCACCGCTGCGCTGCCGTTTGGTCAAATACGTTCCCTGCCTCTCTGCCACCATGGTCTCCGCCGGCAAAGCCCTCACCGTCTCTTCCACCGCCACATTCACGGCGTGGAACTGGTGGTACCCGCCCATCTTCTTGACCAGAACACCGCCGCCGTCGTCCTCAAAAACGATGAAATAGCGGATCAAATCCAGAAATCGGCTCTTCTGGAACACCCCCTCCAACACTACCTCCAGTCCCGGAAGGCTTGCGTCGGCCAGTTCCTCTCCCTCGATCGTGCGCCATGGGAGAAACCACTCGCGGTCGGCCGTCAGCGTGCCAATGCGTGCCTGGACGCCGTCGGACACCACCAGCGCCTCGTTGTACGCGAACAACGACGGAATCTGCTCCTTGTACGTCTGAAGCTGGTTGAACGCCCGCCAGATGTCCGCCTGCTCGTCGGCTGGGTTCTTAAGCTCGATCACCGCCAGCGGCAGACCGTTGATAAAAAGTACAATGTCGGGGCGGCGCTCGTGCCGGTCCTCCAGAACCGTGAACTGGTTGACCGCCAGGAACTCGTTGTTCTCCGGCTCCTCGTAGTCCAAGACGCGGACGAGGTCCCCGCCTATCGAACCATCCTGACGCTGATACTCGACCGGCACGCCCTCGACCAGGTACTTGTGGATGACGTGGTTGTTCGCCACCAGCGAGGGCGAAGCCGGCCGGGTCAGCTTACGGAACGCCTCTTCTAACGCGTCGGACGGCACCTGCGGATTGAGGCGTTGCAGCGCCTGCCGCAACCGCCGTTCCAGCGCGACCTGTCCGTAGTCCTCGCGCTCGGCCTCCAACTCGCCGGGGGCGATCTGAGGCCCCGACAGGACCAGGTAGCCCATGCCCTCCAGCCATGCGAGGGCGGCCCGTTCGACTATGGATTCAGCAAAAGCTTGGCCCATACGCTCATTTCCGGACGAACTTCAACGCTCTTTCTACGAATCCTCTCAGCGCACCATCATTTATTGCCACAGTTTCCCATGCCGGATTCGTATCGTGGTGATACCCCTTTGCGTATTCGACGATTTCGCGCAGCTCCTGGCTTGCGGTATGATCCAAAATCTGGTGGGGCGTCCCGACCCTCTGCTCGCAGACATTGAGGAAAGGGCCGAGCAATGTTTCCGGGGGGAACTGCTCCGGGTATGCCACGCGAAGGAAAGCTTCGAGGTGCGGACGAATGCACCGAGCCACCTCTCGCATGTCTCGCTCGCCGCTCGTGAGAAACTCACGCAATCTGGTATTGCGGCGGTCATGTTCGGTGATGGAGTCCTGAGCTACGTCCCACTCGCGTAGAGTGGAACCTACCGCGTCGCGGGCGACTTCGAGAGCCATCCGTAGCGTGGAATCCGCTCCCTCCCAAAGCTGGCACAAGAACGGCTTATTATGGGAGAGGACGATTACTTGGGCCGCTCGTTGAGAAAGGCGTCGGAGCTCGTGAACCGTCGTCGAGACGCGATGTTCGTCCAGGCTTGAGATCGGGTCGTCAATGACGATGACTTTGTTCGCCAAGGCGGCGTCCTGGTCGAGCGACGCGAAGAAGAAGGCCAGGGCCAGAGCGTTTCGATCACCCGAGCTAAGGGTATTCCGAAAGGAGGGTTCCCCTGGCGCGGGGTCAGCTCCGCCGACTGGCACTGGCGTGTTGTTGATGAGCACGTTGTACGTGCAAGTCGGCCCGCCACGGGTATTGGCGTAATTCACGCTGTCGAGCCGAAAGCCCGCGTTAAACCTCGAGAGGTAGAGGTTGATAGCTGTTTGGCACCCCGGGAATACGGTTGTCCTGTGTTGTTCCAGTTGAGCCCGCGCTTGGTCGCGCTGTTGCTCGGTCGCCGCCTTGGCTGCCCGTTCCCGCATGTAGTCATCGCAGAGCGCGGCGGTCTCTGGCGCGTGCCGGGCCTTAACGGCTTTGAGCCGGACGACGTCGGCGACGAGCAGTCTGGAGTCGGCCTCTGCTGCGCGCTCCTTGGCGACGCCAATCGCGCGGTTTGCCTCCTGAAGCCGTTCGTTGATCGTGGTGATCGTCCCACGGTGAGTTTCATAGGTCGACACGAGTGCCCGAGTCGCATTCGAAAGCGCCATGGGCTCCAGAGGAGCGGCCTGCTTTGCACCAAGCTGCGCCACGACGGCTTCCCGGGCACCTCTCCAGTCCCGGACAATGGCGGCCGTGTCGAGCGTGAATTCCGGGACATCGCAGAATCGTGACCAGAACTGCCGCCGTTCAACGGCAACCCTCACCGCGCGCTCGAATCCCGCTGGCACATCCCCGCCGTGCATGCGGTTGACCTCCCCGAGTGCGCCTGACACGATGCGCTTCAAAGCAGCGTATGCGTCCCTGAAATACGCCCGGTAGTGCTGGATCACGGGCGACCCCTGGAGATCCTGTGCGCAGAATGGGCACGTGCCTGTGGCTGCGCCGCGCTGCCCCTCCGGGATGCGGCGCATCCCGTCGGCCACCCACGCCTCGCCACCTTCACCCAGGGCCGCCAAATGAGCCTGGACATGCGCCAGTGTGGCAGCATCAAGGGCCGCCAGGTCTTGCTGGAGAACCTGCTCGATTGCAGCGAGGTCAAACTCAGGCAGACTCAGCGGCTCGAAGGCCGGCGTAGTGCGAATCGCCTCCTGCTCTTTCGCCGCGGCCAGAGCGCGTTCCGCCTCCTGGATGGCGTGGTCAATGTCAGGCCGTGGAGGTAGTGCACAGAAGTCATCCACGGAGAACGGGCCTCTGTCCGCCGTCGGGATGGCACGCTCCTTGGCTCTCAATTCCCGGTTGTGATTCTCGATTCTCTCCACCAGCTCCTGAAGCTGCCTACTCAGAGCCACTGCCTGTGCGCCGAGAATGAGCTCGTGCAGGTTCTGCCGGTGGTGCGCGTGCACAGCGAGACCGGAGTGCACGTTCTCATCAATGAAGACGTCGTCGAAGACCACAAGATCGGTCAGCGTGCGGTTCCAGGCGTTGTTCTCGAAGACCGCGGGTCGCGGACCGCCGCTGCAGTCGAGGACGACTTGGGGACGATGTTGGGCCGCGAGGCGTCTTCGCTCCGCGATCGGGATGGGATCGCCCGTGGCCAGGGAACGGAGCACTGCCGCGAGCGTCGTCTTGCCCCTGCCGTTCTCCGAGTAAATGAGCGTGAGCCGTGCGAGGGGGATATCCGCGGCACCATCCACAGAATCGAACTGCCCGATGTTCCTGAGCAACTTAAGCCGGTTGATCATGGGACCACTCCTCGAAGGAACCGCTCCGCGTCCTTCACTCGCAGCTCGCCGGAGAGGAGCTTGGGCAGCAGCGTGTCGCGCAGGCCGGCGACAGTCCGTGATTCAAGCGCCCGTGAAACAAACGCCTCTACCAGCGGTTGGATGAGCTGATCAGCGCGAGCAAGAAGTGGTGGCGGCGGGACAATCCCCTTCGCTTCTGTAAGGTGGTGTCGTTGGATGTGTCCCATCGTCGTTGCCTTGCCCGACGCAATATAACGGAATGATGGCAAATGATGTTGAATCCACAGGTAACAGAACCACCTGGCAAAGCGATCCGATGTCACCTTGAACAAGTGCTGATTCAACGCGCCTCGTCCGCCGGTCCAGATAACACATTCGAGAGAACCAGACCAGGAGAACAAAATATCGCCGTCTTCCACGATGTAGGCAGAATCGATGTCTGCACTGGCCCTGTCTGCACCCTCGGTGCTTCCTTTGCGTAGTTGTGCGATCTTAATAACAGGGAGCGAATCGCCACCCGCAGGCGGGTATTTCTGCAATGCCAAGCCATTCAGGAAGGTACCGGTCTCATTCAAGCCAATCACCTGCCACCCCCTCGGAATCTGCCCAAGTTCGGAGTCCTCGAAGGCGTCGGGGAAGAGGGCGGCGAGGTCGGGCTTAAGGCCGGGGGGTTGCTTGGCCGCGGCCTTGGCGCGGACGGGGTCGCCTGTCTGCGTGCGTGCGCGCTGCTTCGCACGCACAGGCAGGAAGTCCATGAACCAGCTCTTGAAGATCGCCCGCGCCATCTCCTCCAACGTCTTGTTCATCCGCCGATTCAACTCAATCTTGTCGTCCAACGCCCCTAAGATGCAAGCCACGGCCTGGCGTTCGGCGGGCAGAGTAGGCCAAGAAATCACCAAGGACTCAAGGTCACTACGTGTCGCATTCCCAAAAACAGAACCGCTGCCTTCGATAGTATCCCAACTCGACTCCTTCAATCTCAGTACAAACTCTATATAACGTTGGTCATTTCCTGACCTTGCGCGAATGATGGAAAGCCCCCGTCCGATGGCACATTCGCATTCTGCGATGTTGACCCGACCAATAGGAGCTCTAACACTCAACAGAATGTCACCAGGTTGAGCGATTCGTGAAGGTTGAGAACAGAACACTCGGACGGTGGGGTGACGGTAATTGAAATCCTTCACTCCTTGGAAAAATGGCAGGCCATTGCCAACCTCGTTGTAGGTTGACCCTGGGGGCGATTGGCCCATGATGATGTCCGCGACCTCGCCAAGCTGCTTTTCATCCGCCATATCCGATCTCCTCCAGGTTCGCCCAGATGAGCTTGTCGAGTTTTTCGGACCGGGTGCTGTGCTCGCGGAGTTCGCCGGTGAGGCGGGCCATCTTCTCCTCGAACGGCTCGCCGCCTGCCTGCCGCGCGCGACCCTCCGCGATGGCCTGTTTAAGCCACCTTCGACCGGACGTAGTCTTCAGTTGTTTTTCGCGGGCAACGGCCTCCTCACGGGTCGAAAACTCTTCGTAGTGCGGAATATATCGGGGTCTGTGTCTCTTCGTCCAATCTGCGCCCTTGCCTGTCAGATGCTGTTGCCATCGCCGGGGGAGATCATCTGTATGGCCTATGTAATAGCTGCCGCCTTCGCAGGCTATCGCGTAGACGAAAAACACTCCCGGCCGCGGCGCAGGCAGGTCCTCTTCGACCTCCGCAGCGCCGACATAGCGGCCAGGCGTAAGGATGTGGCTATGGTGCCGGATGTCATCGAGCGTCGCCGACTTGCAAAAGCCGGCAACGTCCTCGTACTTGGCCTTACAGTCCTTGCCTGCCTGCCGAAGCCCCGGCGCAGGCAGGTCCCCGCGCCAGGCATGGTAGGTGTCGGCTACCTTGCGAATGTCGTCTTCCGTCAGTTCGCGGTGGACGCGATCAATCATCGTGCCCATTTTTCGCGCATCGATGAACAACGTTTCGCCACGGCGATCGCGAAAGCGGCCGTTCTTCTTGTCGCGGGCAATGAACCAGAGGCAGACCGGGATTTGCGTGGAGTAGAAGAGTTGGCCCGGCAGTGCGATCATGCAATCCACCAGGTCGGCCTCGATGATGTTCTTGCGGATGTCGCCCTCGCCGGCCTGATTGGAAGACATCGAGCCGTTGGCCAGGACAAAGCCCGCAAGGCCCGTGGGGGCGAGATGGTGGATGAAGTGCTGCACCCAGGCAAAGTTGGCGTTCGAAGCGGGTGGGATGCCGTACTGCCAGCGTTTGTCGTCCTTGAGCAAGTCCCCGCGCCAGTCGCTGTCGTTGAAGGGCGGATTGGCCAGGACGTAGTCGGCCTTGAGGTCGGGGTGCAGGTCACGGTGAAAGCTGTCGCCGTGCTCCTTGCCGAGGTTGCCGTCAATGCCGCGGATGGCCAGGTTCATCTTGGCCAGCCGCCAGGTGGTGTGATTCGACTCCTGGCCGTAGATGCTGACGTCGCCGATATTGCCGCCATGAGCTTCAACAAACTTCTCCGATTGGACGAACATTCCGCCCGATCCGCAGCACGGGTCGTACACGCGGCCCTTGTACGCAGCGAGCATCTCGACTAAAAGGCGCACAACGCAGCGGGCGGTGTAAAACTGGCCGCCCTTCTTGCCCTCGGCACTGGCGAACTGGGAGAGGAAGTACTCGTACACCCGTCCGAGGATGTCCTTGGAGCGGTTCTCCTTGTCGCCCAGGCCAATGTTACCGATCAGGTCAATGAGCTGTCCGAGACGCTGCTTGTCGAGGCGCGGATGAGCATAGTTCCTTGGGAGCACGCCCCTGAGGGTAGGGTTGTCTCGCTCGATGGCGAGCATCGCGTCGTCAACGGTCTTGCCGATGGTGGGCTGCTTGGCGCTCGCCTTGAGGTGAGACCAGCGGGCTTCCTTCGGCACCCAGAATATGTTGACCGCCCGGTACTCATCCCGGTCTTCCGGGTCAGCCCCCTGGGAGCGCTCGGCCTCCAGCTTCCCGTGCTGCTCTTCGAAAGCGTCGGAGATGTACTTGAGAAATATCAGGCCGAGAACGACGTGCTTGTACTCCGCGGCATCCATGTTGGAGCGGAGCGCATCGGCCGCCTTCCACAATTCCCGCTCGAAACCGAGGTTGGCTCCGCTATTGTCCTTCGCCATGTCAGCTCTCCTGATTTGCTCTCGTATTTGTCATCATTGTTATGCACTCTCTCTGGGACCTAACGCTCGGCTCACCGGGGCGCTGTCTTGGCGCTCGTTATCATGGCATCTTATGCGCATCGGCATAGAATCTGTCCTAACATACTGGTTCTTGGTCACTTAGGCGTCTTTCGACACCAACCAGTAGGTCTTTCATTCCGTCCAGTGAAGCGTTCACTCCTTGGAGTGACTCGTTCATTCCTTGGAGTGAAGCTTTCATTCCTTGGAGTGACTCGTTCATTCCGCGGCGGAGCCGGTTCATTCCACGGCGGAGCCGGTTCATTCCGCGGCGGAGCCCGTTCATTCCACGGTGGAAGCCGTTCATTCCACGGTGGAGCCGGTTCATTCCACGGTGGAAGCCGTTCACTCGGCGGCCGAGCCCGTTCATTGGACTCTCGATGCCGTTCACTGGGCATCGGAGGTGGTTCATTCCTCCAGTCAAGCTTTCATTCCTTCCAGTGAAGGTTTGACAGCACAGTAGGACTGGGTCGCTCCGCAGCGGCCACGGTTCACTCCACAACGGGAACCGTTGACTCGAAGATGGGTATAGGTCATGATCGTTTTCACGTCCTTGTGCCCCATCCCGCGGAACGTGGGACTCGACCGTCCGGACGTCGTGCCCCCCTTCGAGCAAGTGCGTCGCAAGGCAATGACGGAAGGTGTGCCAGGCGGCGCGCTTGGTAAAACCGACGTTCGTCGGTGGGCAAGCAACCGCCTTGTGCACGATCCATTCGTGGACGTGATGGTCCCTGAGAAGTGGCGCAGCCCGTCTCGGCCCGCTCATCGCTATGTCCCCCAAACGCTCGACTACCTTTTCGCAAAGCGCCGTGTGGTTCTATACGACTTTCATTGTGCCAGACCCCCCAGCGATGTCAACCGCAAAATTCGGGAAGTGGCTGCTGGGCGCACGCGCGCTCCTGTGCGCCAGGTGCGCAGGAAGCTGCGCCAGGCCCAGTTCTCGGACATCATGCGCTCCATGGTGATGCTCGCTTATGGGGCCTCGGCGGGACTCGTGTACGATGTGGAGCGCGGAGCCCGGGAGATGAAGCTGGACGCCAAAGGCCCCTTCGCGTTGCGGCAAACCAGGAGTGTCCCGACGCTCCATGACATCAAGGCGTATCTTCAACGGGAACAGCCCAACGTGTTGTCGAAAAGCCCGGCCGGGCAAAATCGCCGAAACGATGCCGTGCCGCGTAGCTCTTCAACCCGAGCTGGAAGCTAAATGCGCGGCCAGCAACACACCTCACCGAACCGGTTCGATCCTGACGACCAACTCCTCCCCGGCTTCAAGCTGCACCACCGGCCCCTGCCGCAGCATCTTCCCGGCGAGAATGCCTGTCTTGCCCGAGGCAAGCTTGACGGTGTATTCCCTTTCCGGCTCGACTGTGAAATACTCCGGCAGGTAGTTGATTCGCGGCCAATCGTGCTTGAAATTGAACCACACCTTATGGCGAGCGATATCGAAGATCACCTTGCCTTCCCACGGACGTTTTGCGCTCATGAACACCACCACGCCGTCGCCGTCGCGCGCCGCTCCGAGGCGGAGGTCGTCTCGCCACTTCTCCACGTGGATGCCCTGCGTCTTGCTCAGGGCGTAGAGCGTCACCGTCCGAATCGCGTTGCACTCGAACTTACTTGTGCCTTGAATCGGCTTGCCGAGGAGAGCGTCAGCAACCTCCCTGTCAGCCCACTTGACGCCCTCCTCCACCGGCGCCACGCTCAGAAGATAAAGCCCCCCCTCGATGGAATCCGCGTGCCCGTCAATGCTCCTCCCCTCCCACGGATAGAGATGATACTTCGGCTTGATGAGATTCACAAGCGGTTTGCGGATGACGTCTCGGTACTTCGTGTCGCCCGTCACAAGGTAGTAGCAGTAGAAGGCGACGTAATTATATCCCCAGTTATCCGAGAGGGACTTATCGTCGTGCGGCCCCGGGGTGTTGGCGAGAGTGTTGAGCATAAGACCGTCGGAGTTGAGTCCGCGCTCGAGAATGGTATCCAGCATCTTCTTAATCAGAGGGCGGTGGCGCCTTTCCTGCTTCGGGGCAACGGTTGACTCGACGCCCTGAAGCAATCCAAGCCCTCCGATTAGCTCGCAGCCGTGGTCGCGGAGATGTCGCGGCTGAAATTTCGGATTGTCGAGATAGTAATCGGCGATGCGGCGCGCGTAATCAAGGTATCGCGGGTCGCCCGTCAGCCCGAAGAGTCGAATCAACACTTGCATGTGATCGCCGTTCACCTCGAGGTTCGAGGAGACGAGATTCCCGTACGGCGTCTCTATCGTCGCCCGCTTCCACAGCTCATCGGTGATTGCTCGCATCCGATCGAGCCACTCGCCCGGACCCGCGGCTTCCACAACCGCGACAAGCCCGTCCTTCATATATTCCGACGCCCCGAAAACCACGGAATCGTACGATTGTCCGACCTCCTTTTTGCCCGTGCGGAAGTCGTAGTTGACAGGGATTACGCCGTGATGAGAGCACAGCTTTATCTCCGCGTGAAGCACATCCCGGACGGGGCCCTCGAACACCTCCCGGTCCGTGAAATACGCCGCCCACCCGACGAACGGATAGCAGTCGGCAGCCGTGTCACGGTAATTCCACGAATCGCCCGTCGCCCGAAACAGTTTCGTCTTCGGGTCAATCTTCCGCAGCGCGACTTCGTGCAGCCAGCGGTGCATTTCAGTGAACGCTGGCGAGGCGAGCTCCGCGTTACTCCGCGCTTTCTCCTCCGGCGAAGCCGCAACTCCGACGTTCGACGCCACATTCAACGCCAATGCGGTTGTCAGAACAAATAGAAATCGTCTCTTGATGTTCAGCATTCTTCCTCCCTCCGGCTGCTTGTCATGATACGCCATCTTTTCCCTGGTAGCCGGCTTTAGCCAGTCTTTTTTTGCTCAAACGGATTGAAACGCCCCAGAGCCGCACTACTGCCGGCCTTTAGCAGGCACCACCCTTAGCCACGGGCTTCAGCCCGTGGTCATCGGGTGAGCCAACTCCTCTCTCACAGCCGGCTTCAGCCGGGCTTCTCGCTCAGGGGCTTCAGCCTTTTCCACGCGCTTTCGGCTTTTCCTCGGCTCTCCCTTCCTGCGAGGGCCCATGAGCGCCTACGGCAATCCCTTCACAAGCTCACTACTGAGGATTGACGGCCCCCAGTATTTCTCTATGTGCTGTACGACCAGTTCCGTCCCCTCGTCGTGGCTCACGTAGGGAGGGTCCTTCGGGTCGTACATGGTGTCCGTCAGGTCTCGCACGAGAATGCAGCGGATGCCCCACCGCGTCATCTGTCGGATAGCGAAAGACCTCCCCAGCACGCACATATTCGTGTGGACGCCCATGACAATGAGGTTCTTGACACCGAGCTGCTTGAGGAAGTAGTAAACCTCCTTGCCATTGTCGCTGATGCCGTCGTACTTCCCTATCTCGATATTCGGGTTCTGGCGTGTCCATGCCAGATAAGACCTCTGTCCCGTATCACAACCGCCGTCGGACGCATCAATCGGCAGCGGGCGACTCGGAAGCGGGAGCGATTTCGGCAATGGAACTGGCGGAGCGAGCATCATCCGCCGCCTCTGCGGCCAGTCCGCATAAAACTGCATCGTCTCCGACGGGCAATGGATGATCTCAACGCCCTTGGCGCGGGCCGCATTGACCACCGGCGCCATTTTCTTCGCTATCGCCTCGCACCGGCGGGTCGCCCCGCGGCACCAATGCTCGTCCCACATGTCACAGATGAGAATCACGCTCTCGGCGACCGGAAACTCCTTCTCTACGATGACCTTATTCCACTCCCCGCTCCCCTTGAAGGTCTCCACCCGGCTTCGCAGCCGCAGGCGGAGCTTCCCTTCCGGTCGGGGTCTTTGCGCAACCGGAGGCAGTTTCTTCCGCTCCATGTCTCGCTCCGCAGCCCAGAACAGCGCGTTCGCCAACATTCTCAGAAATGTCGCGTTCTCAAAATCCTGCTGAGCTCCCAGCGAAGTGTAAAAGACCCTCCCTCCTTTGTAGGGCCGCGTCCACGTCACCGGCTCGGAGCCCTTCGATTCCGGAGTCGAACCGCTCATCAGAAGCTTGCAGTCGCCCGCCAGCGGCGCCGTCCGGTACAGGCTCGCCCTCGACCTGATTGTGCCGACGCCGTCGAGCACAGGGTGCCCCTTCGCGTTGCCATTGACCCTCGCCTCCATCGTCGGGCCATTCCCGAAATGCCCGTGGTAATTCCCGCCAAGCACGAGCTTGTCGAACTCGAGCCACTTCTGAAAGCCGTGGCTCGCCGTCCGCACCGCCACAATCGGACGGCCCGATAAGCAATACTTTTTGACTCGCTCCAACTGCTCGCCGCCAATCGTCAGCCGGCGGGTAAAAAAGAGCGCCGCGTCACACTTGTCCAGCGCCTCCAGACCGGGGAGGTTCGCGAAACCGCGCGCCTTAATCAGCGTGGACCGAGCGTTGTAACGCTCCTCGAGATACTTCTGAAACGCCGTGAGCGATGTATCCGAATCGTACTCCGCCGAGCCGGAGATTAGGCACACCTTCAGCGGCGTCTCCGCCTTCGCGGGCAGTAACCAACAGCAAACGACCAAAACCACAAGTAAGGAAAGAACCTTGCGCATGAGACTGACCTCCTGAGATGCCTTGATTTGTGTCGCCTCAGACTTTGCCACTCTTAAACAACGTCCGGCACCACAAACGGTTTACGGTAGCTCCGCTTCAGCAGCCGGTTCGCCTCCTCGTCCCCGACAAACCTTTCTGTTTTGCCGTCGAACGTCAGCTTCCGGCCTCCAAGCCGGCAGCAGATATTTCCCAGGTGAACGAGAATGGCGCTGCGATGCCCCTGCTCGATGTCCGCGCTCGGGAGCTTCCGGCTACGAATGCACGCCAGAAAATTGTCCCTGTGCGGAACATCCCCCGGACGACCGTACTCCTGGGCGATAATCTTCCCGCCGCCGGTGAACACCTGCCATCCCCCGCCGTGTCGCCCTATTATCATCAGCTCCTTTGTCCCATAAAACTCCACGCGGGTCGCGTTCTGCGGCCAGTATGGGAAACTGTCGCTGCCGCGGATGTTGCCCGGCGTCTTACTCATGTACGGCGCCCATTGCGTCAACTCCAAGGTCATCACCAGCCCATCGAAGTCATACGTCACCGCCTGCGTGTCGGGAACCTCCCTGTCGTCGTCGAAAGCGAGATTTCCCCCGCTACAGTGCACTCCCTTCGGATAATCCTTCCCGACGAGCCAGCGGGCGATGTCGAGCTGATGGATTCCGTCGTCGGCCATGTCTCCTCCGGAGAAATCCCAATAGGCATGCCATCCGCCGTGCTGGATGCGCGCGTTGTAAGGACGTTTCGGCGTCGGACCCAGCCACGTGTTCCAGTCAATCTCATCCGGCTGTTTGCTGTCCGGCTCCATGTGAAAGGGGCCGCCCGATTTCAGGTTGAAGACCTTGCAAAACGGTATCTTCCCCAGCTTGCCGCTCTTGATGTACTCTAAGGCTTTGTGAACGTATGGCGCGCTGCGGTTTTGAGTTCCGCACTGAACCACACGCTTGTAGCGGCGAGCCGCCTCGACTATCTTCCGCCCTTCCCAGATGTTGTGCGAAGGCGGTTTCTCCACGTAAACGTCCTTCCCCGCCTGGCACGCCATCACCGTCGCCAAACCGTGCCAATGGTCCGGCGTCGCGACGATGACCGCGTCAACATCCTTATCTTCGAGAGCTCGCCGCAGGTCCGAAACCCGCTTGGGCGCCCGTCCCTGCCTCGATTTCAGACCCCGCACCAGCCCGCCTCCTCGACGCGAGTCCACATCGCACAGATAGGCGAACTCCACGTCCCGCCGCTCCGAGAACGTCCGCAGCAGGGAACTCCCTCTTCCCCCACAACCGATCAGACCGAAAATAATCTTCTCGTTTGCCGAGGCCGCCGAAAGCGACCTCGTTGCACCTAATGCGAGCGTGCCCGCATAAGCCCCCATCACACTCCCCACCGAGTTCTGGAGAAACCGTCTCCTGCTAATTCGTTGCATCGCCTCCTCCTTTCGTCAAATACGTCGAGCATCGAAGATTCCACAACACCGACCTCACAACCCAGCGCCTCGCCTGCCCCGCATCTTTTTGCTGATTCTTCCGTTATAAGCAACTGCCGACCCTATGTCAATTAGCGTGTCCAACTGAGTGCGGCTGCATTCCGGTGGTAAAGCTCCCCAGAGGTCAGGCC
This sequence comes from uncultured Verrucomicrobiota bacterium, assembly GCA_964640185.1. Classification (GTDB taxonomy): domain Bacteria; phylum Auribacterota; class JABMQX01; order JABMQX01; family JABMQX01; genus CAZXGF01. The sequence goes on from CAZXGF010000017.1 coordinate 98,786, forward strand.
CCGCGGCTTCCCGGCCACTAAGAACAGGAACTGCGATTTCATCTCAATCCCGCCGGGTGGCGCCCGCGAGGCGCCTATCGCACAAAGGAACACTCCGGCTTCTGTTGTTCACTGACCCTCTGCGACCTTGCGCCTTTGCGTTAAGCTCTCTCTTCCTGCCCTCCTTGTCACCGGAATACAGCCACGCCCGACCCATCTCCGCGCTTGCCAGGACTTTTTTCAGATGGCATTATACGTTTTGGGCGCGCGACAGAAAAAGGAGTCTGGCCAATTGGAGCCGCCACTGCTGAATTAGCGTGTCGGCAGGTTCTAACATGCTGTCATCTTCACAGCCTCAGCATCTTGTGTTCGTTGTTCCGGAGAAAAGCCGCGGTTTCCGCCTGGATAAGTTCCTGACAGACTGCCTGCCGGAGAGGTCAAGAGCCTACGCTCAGAAACTTATTCAAAAGGGCTTTGCGACGGTCAACGGACAACCGGCGAAAGCCCACCACCCGGTGAAGGAGGGGGAGGTTGTGGAGGTCGTTCTGCCGCCTCCGGAGCAACCTTCGCTCCAGCCGGAAGACATCCCCCTGGAAATCCTCTACGAGGACGGATTCCTTATCGCGGTCAACAAACCGGCGGGTCTCGTCGTGCATCCGGGAGCGGGCAATCCGTCCCACACGCTTGTCAACGCGTTGTTGGGGCACTGCGAAAAGCTCTCTGCAGCCGGACATCCTTTCCGGCCGGGCATCGTCCACAGGCTTGATAAGGACACTTCCGGCTGCATTGTCGCGGCGAAGGACGATGTGACGCATCAAAAACTCGCAAACCAGTTTCTGAACCACCGTGTGCATAAGGAATATCGGGCGATTGCCGCAGGGACCTTTGCGGAGGAAAGCGGCGTAATTGAGACCCACATCGCACGCAGCAGGCGGAATAGAAAAAAGATGGCTGTGACCGCAGCCGAAGGCAGGCTCGCCTTCACTCGTTATCGCGTTCTGGAGAGCTTCTTTCACGCCTCCTACCTGAGTATCGAGCCGGTTACAGGGAGGACACATCAGATCAGGGTGCACTTGTCCCACATCGGCCATCCCATCGCCGGCGACAGGCAGTACGGCCCCGGCGGCACATTGCCCCGGCTGGAAATTGAGTTTCCACGGCAAATGCTTCATTCGTACAAGCTGGAGTTAACCCATCCCCGTTCTTCCGAGAAAATGAGATTCACAGCCCCCCTTCCGGAAGATTTCCGCTTCGCTCTCAACCAGCTCAGGGCATTGAAGCGGAAACCGTGAAGGAGAGGGAGCTCGGGTGAAACCTGTTCGCGGGCTCCGGCGGACTGACTTTTTTGCACACAACTTCTTGACACTTCCCTCTTATGGTCGTAATATCTCGGCATCCTGCGGTATGCTGCGGCTTCGGCTGAAACAGGGGGGTTGGAAAAAGCCTTCCGTTTTCTCCTCAGGAGCACGCTATATTGCAGCATCTTAATTAAAGGAGGGGTTAAAACTCAATGACCGACGAAACCACAAACTTAATGGAAAAGCCAGAAGAATCGGGAAGGGAGGCTTCGGATTCGGACGCTCTTGCCCGAGACGAACTCAGAAAGCTCTACGAGGAATCATGCGCCGGCATCAAAGAAGGCGCAATCGTCAAGGGCAAAATCATCAAGATAACCAATGACGGAGTTTACGTGGATGTCGGGTACAAGTCCGAAGGAATCGTGCCGCTGTCAGAGTTCAGCAACCCGGCGCTTGTTAAGGCCGGCGAGGACGTAGATGTGTATCTGGAGACCATGGAAGACGCCGAGGGCATGATCGTTCTGTCCAGAATAAAAGCGGAAAAACAGAAGAGATGGGACGAGACGATCCTTCGCAGTAAGGAAGGGGATGTCGTCAAGGGCAAGATAACCCGGAAAGTGAGGGGGGGAGTGATTGTGGATATCGGCATGGAGGCTTTCCTTCCCGCCTCGCAGATTGACATTCGCCACGTCAGCAATGTTGACGAGTACATGGGAAAGGTTCTCGAGTACAAGATCATCAAAATCAACACCGAGAGGAAAAACATCGTTCTGTCCCGCCGCGAGCTTTTGGAGGAAGAAAGATCTCGCAACCGCGAGAAGCTCCTCAGCGAGATCGAGATCGGTGAGATCCGTGAGGGCGTGGTCAAGAACATCACCGATTTCGGGGCGTTCATAGACCTTTACGGGATGGATGGTCTCCTCCATATCACCGATATGACCTGGGGAAGGGTCAACCATCCTTCGGAGATGGTATCCGTCGGCCAGAAGGTAAGGGTCATGGTCCTCGACTTCGACCGCGAGAGACAGAGGATCGCCCTCGGCCTCAAACAAACCACGCCGAACCCTTGGCAGGACATCGCCTCGAAGTACCCCGTCGGCTCCATAGTCAAGGGAAAGATCGTCAATATAGTTCCGTACGGCGCGTTCTTCGAGATAGAAAAAGGTGTCGAGGGCCTCATCCACATTTCGGAAATGTCCTGGACTAAGCGGATTAACCATCCTTCCGAAATCCTCTCCGTGGGAGATGAGGTCGAGGCCATGGTTCTGAACATCAAAAAGGACGAGGCGAAAATCTCCCTGGGGATAAAGCAGACGGAATTCAACCCCTGGTCTGTGGTCGAAGAAAAGTACCCGCCCGGCTCTCGGATTCGCGGAAGGGTCCGCAACATTACAAGCTACGGAGCTTTCGTCGAGTTGGAGGAAGGAATTGACGGGCTTATCCATATCTCCGATATGTCCTGGACAAGAAAGATCAACCACCCCACTGAGGTGGTTAAGAAAGGGGAGATCACCGAGGCGCTCGTGCTTGCAGTTGACCAGGAGGCTAAAAAGATTACCCTCGGCCTCAAGCAGCTTCAGTCGAATCCCTGGGAGACGATTGACCAGTTCATCCAGGTCGGGTTGGTTGTCGAGGCGGAGGTCACAAAGATAGCTGACTTCGGGGTCTTTGCAACAATCGAGAATGGGATCGAGTGCCTCATCCATATTTCCCAGTTGTCCGACAAGCCTTTTGAGAAGATAGAGGACACCGTCAAGAGGGGGGATAAGGTCCGCGCCAAAGTTGACCGCATAGACAAGCAGAGACGCAAAATCGCTTTGAGCATTAAGGACTATCAGCGAGACCTGAGGCTCTCGGAAGAAAAGGTGGCGATGGAAGCGGTCAAGGCCATGTCCTTGGGCGACGAGTCAATAGGTGGCATGAAAGAGCATATTGAGCAGGCCGTCGAGCAGTTGTCTTCTCCGGCTGAGGTGGAAGCCGCACATGACACGGCAGAAGCTGCTGAAGCTGGAAAGGAGGCCGAGGCGCCGCCTGCCGCCGAAGAGCAGCCGCCTGAGAGCCAGCTCACAATTGGCGAGCCGGAGCAAGAGCCAACACTGGAGGTTCCCACCGCAGAGCAAGAGGTCGAGCTGGAAAAGCCGGGGCCAGAGGAACCTCCTGCTGAAGAGACCACGCCTGAGTTCCCTGTTGAGAAGACATACGTGACGCCGGAGGAGCCCCCCTCGCAGCAGCCTCCGCCTGAAGAAATCCCGCCTGAGCCTTCGAGCGTAGAAGAAGGTTTCGGGGAAGAGGAGCCTGCCTTTGAGGAGCCTCCCGCCGAGGAAAGCACGCCTGAGGCTTTCTCCGCTGAAACCGCTGTCCCAACGGATGCCGCCGAGCCTTTTGCCGAGACGGAAATGCCGCCTGTCGCTGAAGAGCAGCCTCCCGAAAGCCAGCTCACAATTGCCGAGCCGGAGCAAGAGCCAACACTGGAGGTTCCCGCCGCAGAGCAAGAGGTCGAGGTGGAAAAGCCGGGGCCAGAGGAGCCTCCGGCTGAAGAGACCACGCCTGAGTTCCCTGTTGAGAAGACATACGTGACGCCGGAGGAGCCCCCCTCGCAGCAGCCTCCGCCTGAAGAAATCCCGCCTGAGCCTTCGAGCGTAAAAGAAGGTCGCGGGGAAGAGGAGCCTCCCGCCGAGGAAAGCACGCCTGAGGCTTTCTCCGCTGAAACCGCCGTCCCAACGGATGCCGCCGAGCCTTCTGCCGAGACGGAAATGCCGCCTGAGCCTTCGAGCGTAAAAGAAGGTTCCGGGGAAGAGGAGCCTGCCTTTGAGGAGCCTCCCGCCGAGGAAAGCACGCCTGAGGCTTTCTCCGCTGAAACCGCTGTCCCAACGGAGACCGGCGAGCCTCCTGCCGAGACGGAAATGCCGCCTGTCGCTGAAGAGCAGCCTCCTGAAAGCCAGCTCACAATTGGCGAGCCGGAGCTGGTGCCGATGCCAGAGGTTCCCGCCGCGGAGGAAGACGTCGAGATGGAAAAGGCCGCACCTGAGGAACCTGCGGCTGAAATACTCGCGCCGGAGCCTTCAGGCACGGAGGAAGGTCTCGCGGACAAAGCGCTTCCCCTTGAGGAGCCCTCCACGGAGGAGAGCACGCAGGAGCCTTCCTCGGCTGAGCCTTCTTCCGAAACTGCCCCGCCGGCAGAGGCCGCGGAACCTCCCGTTGGCGCTGAAGAGCCGGCCCCCGAAAGCCCTGCTGAGCCGGAACTGGAGGAAAAACCTTCTGTTGAGGGGGAGGAAAAGCCCGAAGCGGCGGCTGACAGTGAAGACGAACCCGAGGAGAAGGGCGAGGTTTTTCCCTGAGCGCATGCCCCGCGGCGCATCTGGCGGGCAGCACTCGAAGCCTTGTCCAGCCGACAATCCGTCGCGGCTACTATGCCGACTGCGAACGTCCGATTTCCTTCGGCAGGCGAGAACCTCTATCTATTCTCCAGCACCGCCTCGACGATTTTGACGATTTTGAGGTGTACTTCTTCGGCGTTCCCGGAGGGACCGAGGACGGTTATTCTCTGCGATTCCTCCTTCGCCAGCGACAGATAGCCAGCCCTGACTTTTTCGTGAAAGACAGTTCCCGCCGTCTCCATTCTGTCCATCGCCTCTTTGCCAGAAACCGCTCGGCGGTTCTCTTTGATCCTGCTGAACCCGGTTGCCACATCCACGTCCAATAGAAAGGTCAAATCCGCGTTTAGCCCGAAAGATGCGTAACCGCACATCCGCCGCGTTCGCGACAGGTCCAACCCTCTTCCGTAGCCCTGATACGCCATGGTCGAATCGTTGTACCTGTCGCAGAGGACGATCTTGCCTTCCTCGAGGGCGGGAAGAATAACCTCCGCCGTGTGCTGCGCCCGGTCGGCGAGAATCAAAAACAGCTCCGCCCTGTCAACGATCTCTTTTTGGTCTGCATCCAGTACGATTCCCCTGATGAGCTTCCCCATTCTCGTGCCACCGGGCTCGCGCGTGCTCAGGCAATCGTATCCCTTCGAGACAAGGTAGGAATGAAGCATCGCCATTTGAGTGGACTTGCCGCTTCCCTCCGGCCCTTCAAACGTTATGAGCTTGCCTTTCACACCAGCCTCAGCCAATCTTTTTTATTCGCACGCCCTTCGCGGTATCCTCGAGGACGTACCCCATCTCCTTGACTCTGTCGCGAATTTCGTCGGCGAGCTTCCAGTTCTTCTCCGCCCTCGCTTCATCTCTTTCCTGCGCCAGGCGGCGGACTTCCGGGTCAATCTCGACCTTCTCAGGAAGAAGCCCCAGGACCACGTCAACTTCCTCGAAAAAGGATTTCAGCTCCGAAGCGCCCTCTCTGCCGACCTCGCCCTCGTCCATTCGCCGATTCGCCCAGCGGATAAGATCGAACAGGCTGCCCAGCGCTCCTGAGACGTTGACGTCGTCATCCATCGCGGAAGTGAAGCCCTCCCTGCCCATTTCCACTTTCTGCCGCACATCGTCGTCCGGCGCCGGCGAATCAGCCTCCTCGAGCCTCGCCAGAAAATCGTCAATTCTTTGCAGTCCGCTTCTCGCGGATTCCAGACCCTCGAAGGTGAAATTGAGCTGCTGACGATAATGACCGCTCATCAGAAGATACCTTATCTGCCGTCCGGTGTAGCCTTTGCCAAGAAGGTCTCGCAGCGTGTAGAAATTTCCGAGCGATTTGGACATTTTCTGCCCTTCGACAATAAGGTGCGCCGCGTGAAGCCAGTAGCGAACGAACCGCTTGCCAGTGTAGGCCTCTGACTGGGCGAGCTCGTTATCGTGGTGCGGGAAGATGTTGTCCACGCCGCCGGTGTGAATGTCAAAAGTCTCGCCCAGGTACTTCATTGACATCGCCGAGCACTCGATATGCCACCCAGGCCTCCCCTTGCCGAAGGGGCTTTCCCAACAGACATCCCCGTCGTCTTCATCCCACGCCTTCCAGAGAGCGAAGTCGGCTGCCGATTCCTTGTCGTACTCGTCGCTTCTCACCGTCGTCCCCGGCCGGAGAAGGCCGGGCGAAATGTTCGCCAACTTTCCGTAATCGCTGAACTTGTCAATTCGGAAATAGACTGAGCCATCTTCCCCCTTATACGCGCACCGCTTTTTCAGAAGGCCCGAGACCATTTCTATCATCTCCCCGACGTGCTCCGTTGCCCGCGGGTAGTGCTCCGCACGCTCGATATGCAGCGTATCAATATCCTCAAAGAACGACTCGATATACTTCTCGGTATGCTCCGCCAGAGAAATGCCTCGTTTCCGAGAATCGCGGATCGTCTTGTCGTCAACATCGGTGATATTCATCACCTGAATCACCCGATAGCCCCGGTACTTCAGGTATCTGCGCAGAACGTCCTCGAAGATGTACGTCCTGAAATTGCCGATGTGCGCATAATCGTAAACCGTCGGGCCGCAGGTGTACATTCGCACTTCCCCCTCCTTGAGGGGCACAAAGTCTTGTTTCCCACGAGCCATCGTGTTATAGAATACCAGAGGCAAAACTCATCATCTCCTTTCCGAGCGTTGAGAAGACTCCCATCCCGTTTTCTGGAATCCTATCACTCACCAGTTTTCATGGCAAGACGTTCTTTCGGTTCTCAAGGCTCTACCAGCGGGACTTGTAGATTGAGGCCAGTGTGCAGCGATGCTGAAATTCCCGAACAGTCCTTGCATCGCAGCCTGGAATGGGTGCGGCCGTATTTCAGTGGCAGACTTGGCCCCGTACCCAGCCCGTGCGGGAATCTCGACCTCGTCTCCGTTTCCCCCTCCCCGAGGAGAGGGAAACGCCGGCGTACTTTGAGCACGAAAAAAGTCGAGCTCGCCTTGAGGAAACTTCGGAGTCGTGAGGCGACGTATTGCTCCGACAGGATAACAGGATGGACGGGGCTTTGCGACCCCGCGTTTCGCGGGGTTTTTCCATTTTCTCTCGCCAAGACGCCAAGGACGCAAAGGGAGACCGAAGCCTGGACGGGTTGCATGTGCCGTTTGTCAGCCACAGCTCGGTCCCTAACTTTGCATCCGGTTTCTTCTTAGCGAGCTTTGCGTCTTTGCGAGAGGCCTCCCCTTTTTCCATTTTCTCTCGCCAAGACGCCAAGGGCGCGAAGGCCTTGGACCCGGGCGCCCGGGGGCTTGTGATTTACCGGATGCTTCACGTCTCTGGAACAATCCCGTTCACGCCGATGGCGTGATTATCCCGTCAAAATAGCTCCTTTCACGACACCATTCATACTTCACCCGATTTGCGAATCCATGTACTTGCGCCCGGAACGGCGTAGTATCGGAGAACGCGCCCTTTTTCTTAGACCGGTGCCCTGGGCGTTGCTAACTGTGCCCTTGCAAGGCGACGGGAAAGCAATCTTCAGCCCTGAAAGAGCGCGATATTCCAGCCCAGAGCAGCGCGAGGTCAGCGCCCAAGCCCTGAAGGGGCGTGATAAGTCGCTCGCAAGTGTGGGGTTTGTTCCACGGGCAGGAGAGCTGACGTCCGTGGCACTGAGACGCGGCCGCACCCCACGGTTCAGCTCTGAGGAAGAAGGAATTCTTCGCACCTTTACATAGCGATTCCGGGCAAGTATACAGGGCGGAATAGGGGGCGGGTAGGCGAGATTGACTCGTGCGGAAGAAAAAACT